>NZ_JACJSN010000001.1:0-568455 GCF_014698135.1 Limnothrix sp. FACHB-881 | reverse complement strand
ATGGCAGACCGTTTGACCCCAGCCAACTAGCGGTCGCCACAGCTCCTGGCTCTTAAGCTTTACCTTTCTTCACTCTCAGCCCCTTGCGTCTATCCGGGGAACACAGTATCTACGCACCGTCGCAATGGGGCAGCCATAGAGACTGTGCTCGCTCACCTGGGAAAGGCTGGGTCGTTCTTGCCCTAGCGAGCTTGGGTGGCAGGAGCATCCGGGGCAACATTGGGCTGCGGAGTCATGGGTTGGTAGCGCTGGAGCGCTTGGTTCGCAAACTGGCGCAACTGTTCAGCCTTGGCGTAGGCAGTGCTGGCCGGGTGAACCCGCTCCAAGTTGTTTTCGATTTCCTGGAGCGTTCCCAACAGTCGGGGATTGCTGGGGTCAGCAGCGGCCAGGGTGCGCCATTGGGCGATTTGCCGATCCGCTTGTTCCAAAGACTCGATCGACTGGCGTTCCAAAGCCTCCCGCTGCTTGGCAATTGCCAGATTTTGCGCATATTCCGCTCGGAGTCGCTGGGCGGCCGCAAATTGCGGATCATCATCCTTAATTTGGGTCAACAGGGCCAAGGCCTCTTGCCACAGGTTTTGCACCACCCGCCACTGTTCCACCGGATGAGGGGGTTTTTGAGCCGCCAAGGCCGCCCGAAACCCATATTCCTTGGCCCCCGTGATTAGGCTGCCTACTTGCTGCCGCCCCACCGCCCGACCGGTGACCGACTGAAAGTCTCGATCGATCC
The DNA here is from genome assembly GCF_014698135.1 of Limnothrix sp. FACHB-881. Classification (NCBI taxonomy): domain Bacteria; kingdom Bacillati; phylum Cyanobacteriota; class Cyanophyceae; order Pseudanabaenales; family Pseudanabaenaceae; genus Limnothrix; species Limnothrix sp. FACHB-881. The sequence goes on along the minus strand of NZ_JACJSN010000001.1, from coordinate 567,725 downwards.
CAGCTAATTTGGCGCGTGCTTGCCGCCCGGCCAGGGTTTCCTGGGGCACTTCCCGCAGGCGATCGATTCCCGACTGCCAATCACCAAGAGCCGCGTTTTGGGCGCTGCTGTCCTTGGCGCTTTGGTGCTGTTGGCGGGCCGTTTCCACGGTTGCCAAAGCCTGATTCAACAAAGCTTGGGCATTGCGCTCCTGAAACACTTGCGCTTCCAAACGGGCCACGGTTTGGCGGGCGGCGGCAAATTCATCCAACGTGAATCGCCACCGGCATGAAAACAGAGTGCAATAAGTCTTTGGCCGAGACCCCAAAAACCAAACGGGCAGGCGATCGAGCGCTGCTTGGGCCGCTTGGGTTTTGGTGGCTCCCAGTTCAATATCGGCCGCACTGGTGGCATTGTCGAGCAATTGCTTGGCCTGGGCCGTGGCGGCGGTGGCGGCTCGATAATCTTGATCCATCATCCAAAAGCTGGGCAGCAACAGCAATGGCGCGTTGTCTGCCACCACATTCCGAATCGGCGGCAATGGCAGGTTGGCCAGGGCAATTCCCCCCGTCGCCACCACCACGCCCGCCAAACCACAGCCCCAAGATCCCCAAGCCCAAAATCCCCAGCCCGTCTTAGGCTGGTTAAGGCGAGCGGCGGACTTGAGCAAGCCCAGATCAAAATCCGGGAAAGCATCACTCACGATCGCCCGCAGATCTTCAAAGCCGGCCGGCTCGCCAGACTGCAACCGCAACTTTTCTAACCGCTGCCACAGCACTTCCTTGGGAATCCGGGCGGCGGGTTGTTGTTGATAGCGAGCGCGGATGGCTCCCTTCAGGAGTTGGTAAGCACGATCATTGAGGCGAGACATGATCCACGGGGTAGAGAGGGCCGATCGCGAGCAATGGTTGAACCCGATCGCGCTGTTAGTTGCGGGCGTACTTTGGGGAAGTACCTATGTTGTTGTCAAGTCTAGTTTAGAGGCCGTTTCCCCGAGCGTTTTGATGTTGGTGCGGTTTGGCATTGCCACCATTGCTCTGCTGCCGATCACCCTCTGGAGCGGTTTGCCGAAAAATTCAGCCGCTTGGGCGGTCACGGGGCGCGGAGGCTTGGAATTAGGCTTCTGGATGGCCTTGGGCTATGTAGCTCACACGATCGCGCTGCAATACACCACGGCGGGGCGTAGCGCGTTTATCACCGCCCTCTATGTGGTGTTGGTTCCGTTGCTGACGGGCGTTGCGGGCCAGCGGCTGTTCCCTAAGGTTTGGTGGGCGGCGGCGATCGCGGCGTTGGGGGTGGCGTTGCTGTCCTACGATGGCGCACCGCCCAATATTGGGGATTTGTGGAGCGTGGGCACAGCCATCACTTGGTCTTTTTATATTTGGCGGATGGAGGCCTACGCGGCTCGGGCCCAAGTGCTGTGGCTGTCGTTAATTCAGTTGGGGATCACGACTCTGGCGGCGGCCCTGTGGGTGTGGGGGTCTTCATGGGCGATTTCGTCGGCAATTTGGAACCCCCAAACCATTCCTTGGCTAGATTTGGTCTATTTGGGAACCTTTGCCACGGCGGGCACGGCCTGGTTGCAGGCGATCGGCCAGCGATCGGTGGCGGCTCCGGTGGCGGCGATTTTGTATACCTTGGAGCCAGTTTGGGCGGCCCTGATGGCGGCGGCTTGGTTGGGGGAACAGTTGGGCGATCGGGGCCGGGTGGGAGCGGCTTTGGTGCTGGGGGCCTGTTTGCTGTGCCAGCTCCCGGTGCGATCGCTGGGGCGGCAACTGGGCCGGGCGATCGCCTCAGTTTGGCATCGACCTTAGCCGGCAAAAAACAGAGCGGGGACATAGGCTCACCTCCCTTGTCCCCGCTCAATACGGTGCAATTGCTCAAAAAACTTTACCGATAACGGCGCTTCCGGCGGGCAGCAGCGGCCTTACGCTTGCGCTTTTCGATCGGGGTTTCATAGTACCGGCGATATTTCACGTCCGCCAAGATACCGGCTTTCGAGACTTGGCGCTTGAAACGGCGTAGCGCGGATTCGATTCCTTCGTTTTCACCCAAAACCACTTGGGTCATGCGGTTTCACTCCTTGCGATAGGTGGACAACATATGGCGCACAGGCCCAAAGGCATGACGCTGACTCTTTTGAGGCAAATTGGGCGCTGGCAAAAGAGGGCGATCGCTAAGAAAATCGCCAAATATCTATCGTACCAAATGGAACCACTTTGGGCGGAATCGTTTGCGGGAGTTGTGGCCGGGTGCTAACCACCAAGCCACTGACCCAGGGGCGATCGGCTCCAGGCCAGGGCTGCCGCGCCGCTGCCCCACAGGCCGTAGAGTCGGGCGCTGTACCAAACCAGCCCGAGAATCAGCAGCCCGCGCCCGATCGCCCGCCGAAGCGATCGCCCGATCGGCCAAACCAGTCGCCGCCGCGCCCGTAGTTCCACGGCCCATTGCAATCCCAAACCCAGCAGGGCCGCGAACAACAGGGGGCCGAAGGGATGGTAGCCGATCGCCCCCGGCCAGTCTCCCCGGGCGATCGCCACGAACGATCGGGTTAAGCCACAGCCGGGACAGGGTAACCCCGTTAGCCAGTGAAAGGGACAGATCAGCGGTGAAGTTTGGTGACTGTGGGCCAGCCAGTGGGCCGCAACGATCGGGGAGGCCACCAGCGACAGGCCGATCAACCGATGCTGGCGATCGGCGGGGGCGAGGGGACGGTGAACCAACAGCGGTCGTTGCATCACGAAACGAGGTTATGGGTTTTCAGGAATTGGGTTTTCGGGAATTGGGTCGATCGCGATCGCCCGTGGGAGCGGCCGCCGGAAAGAGTCCATGGCCAGCAGCATCCCAACCAATCAGCCCTAGGTTTAGCAACGGCTGATCCGGTGCGACGATATTAGGCAATATCTTTCAGAGATCTTGAGCATAAGGGTAGGGTCATGGGCAACGGCTTAGGAACGATCGCGCCATTTTCTTTGCAGGAAGTGGCCCACATCACGGGAGCAACGGTGCGGCATTTAGACGATCGCGCCTTGGCCCAGCCGATCGCCCAAATCAGCACCGATAGCCGCGCGATCGGCTCAGGGGAGCTGTTTGTGGCCCTGCGTGGCGAAAATTTTGATGGGAGATCGTTTGTGCCGGGGGCGATCGCGGCGGGAGCCGTGGCGGCGATCGTTGAGGAGCCGATCGACCAGCCCTGTCCGCAACTGATCGTCCCCAATGCCCTGACGGCCTATCAGGCCCTGGGACGGGCCTGGCGCGATCGGGCAAACATCCCTGTCGTGGGCGTGACCGGTTCGGCGGGCAAAACCACCACCAAGGAGCTGATCGCCGCCGTCCTGGGCACAGCGGGTCAAGTTCACAAAACCCACGCCAACTTCAACAACGAAATTGGCGTACCCAAAACCCTTTTGCAAATCACCGGAGCACATGATTTCGCTGTGGTGGAGTTGGCCATGCGCGGTCGGGGACAAATTGCCGAGCTAACCCAAATTACTCGCCCAAATGTGGGGCTGATCACCAACGTGGGCACGGCCCATATTGGATTGCTGGGATCGGAACAGGCGATCGCGGAGGCCAAGTGCGAACTGCTGACGGAAATGCCGATCGATAGTGTGGCGGTGTTGAATGCCGACTGTGCCCGGCTGATGGAGACGGCCAGCCGCCTTTGGCCGGGGGAAGTGATTGACTACGGTTTTGCCAACGGAACCTTTCGCGGTCACTTGCTAGATGCCCAAACCCTAAGCGTGGAAGGCAAAACCTTTCCCCTCCCGTTGCCCGGTCGTCACAATGCCCTCAATTTTCTGGGCGCTTTGGCCGTGGCCAAGGTGTTGGGGGTAGATTGGGAGCCGATCGCGGCGGGCTTGGCGGTGGAATTACCCGATGGGCGGGCCCGTCGCCACGACTTGCCCAATGGGGTGACCCTGTTGGATGAAACCTACAATGCTGGTTTGGAGTCGATGACGGCGGCTCTGTACCTGTTGGCGGAAACACCGGGGCAGCGGCGCTTGGCGGTTTTGGGAACCATGAAGGAATTGGGCGATCGCGCGCCCGAGTTCCATCAACAGGTGGGTGAGTTGGCGCGAGATTTACGCCTGGAGGGTCTGTTAATTTTGGCCGATGACCCCACGGCCTTGCATCTCGCAGCGGGGGCCGAGGGCATTCCCTGCGAGACCTTCACCACCCACGAAGCACTGATCGATCGCCTGCAAGGGGAGTTGCGATCGGGAGATGTTTGGCTCCTGAAGGCTTCCCGATCAGTTGGCCTCGATCGGGTGGTGCGGGCCCTGTTGGCTCCGGATCGCTAAACCCACTTGAAACCAACTGGGGCAAGGGCTAAATTTCCAGGTTCAGGGCTGCGGGGGTTCCGGCGGCAAATCCAGGGCGATCGCCCCTCGCTGGCTCACCCCCGTCACACGCGCTTCCAACCAGTTGGCACAAAGTCCGTAGGCATTGGTGAAATCAGCCCCCGCTAAATTAGCCCCCTGGCCGTTCACCTCTTCCAAATTGGCTCCGGTTAAGCTGGCTCCGGCCAAATCGGCCTGGCTTAAGTCCGCCCCCTGCAATTGGGCTTGGCTGAGGTTGGCTCCCCGCAAGTCGGCTCCTCGCAAGTCGGCTCCCCGCAGATTGGCTCCGGCGAGGTTGGCCCCGCTCAGAACCGCCCCGATCGCCATGGCCCGAGTCAGGTTCGCCCCCATCAGGATCGCTCCCCGAAAATTAGCCCCCCGCAGATCCGCTTCCGCAAAATCCGCCTGGGTTAAATTGGCCCCAACCCAAATTCCTCGGGCGATCGCCCCAGTTGCTTGCAGTCCCACCCCATTCACACCCGAAAGCACCGCCCGGTTTAAGCAAGCGTGGCGCAGGTCTGCCCCGGTCAAAATAGCTCCCACCAACCGACTCTGACTCAGATCCGCCCTGGATAGCTGGGCCTCTTCCAAGTCCACACCCGTCAGATCCCGATCGGCTAGCTGCAAAAGCTGACCATCGCGAATGGCATCCAAATCAAGCGGAGAAAGACTAGTCATAACACCGGCCAAACTGAAAGTGATGGAGTTGAGCAGGGGGAATTGCCTAGGAGGTCGCCCCCTCATCCAACAGCCACAACCCCGAGGAAGCTCGCAGCGACATCTGTGGCAATTCCCAGCCCTGTTGCAATCCCTGGGCCAACAGGGTCAAAGCCTCCAAAAGCTTTGGATCCCAGCGTCCTGACTGATCGCGGTAGTGCTGCAAAATTTCGTTCGGTTGCTCACCGCCCGATCGACGGTGCTGGAAGTCGGCACAAAGGGCCACCAATCGCGACTCCAGCGGAATAGCATCCCCCGCCAACCCCGAAGGCTGCCCGGAGCCGTCCCAATGCTCCGTTAAATGGTTCAAGATGTGGGCGATCGGGCGCAAGCGCGGCATCACTCGCAACACCTGCACCGCACTGAGATCGCAGCAATCGGCAGATGGGTCAGCCAGCCCTTCACGCCAAACGGCAGGCCAACGGCCCAAGCGATGGAGCGCGGCGGCCAATCGCATTCGCTTGAGTTGGGCCGCTGGCAAATCCAGCAATTGCCCGATCGCCTCCGTCAGCGCCGCCACTTCCGCCGCCGATCCGGAATTTTGCCCATCGGACAGCTCCAGCAGTTCCGCTAACCGCAAAAATGCCTGCAATTCGTTGGAAACCAGGTTTTGATCCAGAGGGGCCCCCACTTCAAACCCCAATTGCCCCGGTTGCAATGCCGGGTGGCGATGTTGATGGGTGGATTGCAAGTAGTTCACCACCTGCTGGGTAATGGTCAACCAGTCTTCTCCTGGGGCCGTGGCCTGCTCTTGGGCCACCGCTGCCAATTGCCGTTGAAGCTGTTCTGCCAGGGCTGGTTGATAGCGAGCCACCCGTTCCACCAGCAAGGCCGCACCGCGATCGACCCACTGGGGCACAAAAGTCCACAAGCCATAGAACTTACGCTCTAAGTCCGATTGGGGCAGCCCTTCGGGGCCATAGTCCGCCGCCGTCAATTCCTGACAAAGCACCATGGCACAGTAGGACGGCGACACGATGGTTAAGTGCCATTCTTGGGCAACCGGATCCGTGGGACTGAGGGGCACAATCGCCACGTTCGATCGCTGGCTGGTGGGATGTTCCGCAAATCCCGCATCCGGCGCAGCTAGAATCACAATCTGGCGCGATCGATCCGCCAACTGCCCGTAACGATCGGCCTCTTGCAAATACCATTTACCCAGTTGAAATGCCGCCAGCACCACCGGCCGGCCCTGGGACTGGGCGATCGCATCTTCCAAGGCATGACACAGGGCCACAAGCGTGTTTTTGTAATAAACCCCCAAGTGGAGCGTTGCCCCGTCCACCCGGGCCAAATCCGTTAATTGCTTCAGAATCGATTCAGGTAACACAAGCGATTAACTACAAGCGAGGGATGAGGGCGATCAAAATTGGGGCGATCGTGCAATGGCGGCATTACCAGCCCAACAGTCCTTCATTCTCGCCTATTTCCAGGCCCCGGCTTGCAGCCAACCGCAAAGAAGCACCATCACCCCATTGTCATCTTGGCCTCATCATCATCAGAATTTCCCCCCAACGGCAGCGATCTCCGCGCCCGATCGCTCGCCAGACTTTCGCAACTTTTTTAAAGTTTTGATGAAGATGGTAGCCAAAAACTTGTCGAATCCCCTTCTCCTAGGGAATAATCAGGACAGCAACTCAGGCGAGAGAACACGGATGCTGACGCTCTCTTGAGTTTGTTCCCGTTCTTGCCTCTGTCCCGGGTGATTGACGGATAGCTCTAAGGTTCATCCGCAGCCCTAGATCAGCTTTACCTGAAACCTTAATAGTTAAGGCAGGTCAACGTCGAAAGCCGCCAAGCAATGCTTGATGAGTTACGGGGGGTAACTCACTAGCCGGTGGCTCAACAGAAGCCTAGTTTTGCCAAGATTTCGATAAAAAAATCGGAATCGCGAGGGGGGAAGGCGACTCCGAATTCGTCTACGTCTTTTGGGAGGAAAACTTGAGGGCTACTTGAACGTGGCCCTTTGGCTTTCGCTCTGATTGGATATTAGCATCTCACGCAGCAAAAGTTTAGTCTTCTTGTAGAATTTTTACCAATTCTGGGTGGGATACGGACTAAGAAGCCTCCCAATCGTCAAAATTGAGGCTCTTCACCCTGGAAACATTGAGGCTCTTCACCCTGGAAACCAGAACCGCCATCCAGGGGCTGCGAGCCGGTTTGGTTATCCACGGGAAAGCATTGAAACATGATCCTGGGCGTAAATCGGGGATGACGCAAGGGAGTGATGAGACACCCCCATCCCCAGGTCTCCAGGATAGTTGGTTGGTGATTGGCGAGTGCCTCAAGCTACTTTTCAGGCATCCCCTAAGCCATCCCTTAAGCTCAGCGTTGGCGATTCAGCTTAGGGGGCTGGTGAACCTTGGGGCGTGGAAACTGAGGTGGTGCTCAAGACTTTTTGAGTTTGTAGATCCAACTCTGCCACATTCAGCACTTGGTCACGGGTATAAAACACCGAAAGGCGCTGATCTTTCACACCCGATGCGCCGTGAAACTGATCTACATTCTCAATCAACAATGCAAAGCGCTCACCGTTGGCATCGGAAATTGCCAGGGTTTTGCGATCCTTTTCGGTCAGGCGGCGATCCTGATTGCTGTCGGTTGTAATGACCAGATAAACAAACCCAACTGGTGTTGTGCTCGGAGGATCCGTGGGCTTTGCGGGAGCGGCTAAAAGCTTTTCATCCACCCAAATCAGTCCCCGATCGGGTGGTTTGAGCCAATAGGTTTGACGTGTCAGCTCGTTAAAAAAGAGATAGTTCTGTAGGGAATCTGCCTCTTTGGAATAGGAAGAGTTGGCAAATCCACGGCTTTGTTCATAATCCTGGGTTAGGTGCAGCGGTGCGCGTAAGGTGTTGGTTCCCTCGATTCGCGCAAAATTTCCCAATCGGGTTCGGGTTTCAATCGATTGGGTTTGGTCAATGTTCATCACCTGCGAAGCGGAGTGCGATCGCGCGTTGTGCAGCAGCATTGAGATCAGTGCTAATCCCATCACACCCAGAGAGAGCAAACCACCCAACAGGATCAGGACTGCATTTACACGCCAGATTTGGACAAAGACTTGTCGAAGTTTCATAGACAGCAGGCGCAATGATAATAGGCGCAATAGTTAGAATTAGTTGATTGAATTGGCATTGCGTTAGTGCCAAGTTAGCCTTCACTCCAGTCAGCCAACTCAGCCGATCGAGCACTAGACATACAGCTAGTTCAGAAAGCCAGTTCAAATTCCTAATCAAAATTCTATCGATCATTGAAACCCTGGTGATTCAAGTATCGGCCACTTTTCGGCGCGACTGACCGTCATTGCATGATCAATTATTGATTTTTGATGAATCATCGATAATTTTCAGATCTCAGGCTGTTTTCTCTAGTTCATTAGAAATTATTTAGATTATTTAGATTATTTAGACTTAAGTAATCGACAATTAACTAAGATTAAATTCAAAGCAATCTATTTCAACTTAGAACTTCTTCTTACTGATCAGTTTTCCAGAAAGTAGCAATAAAAAAATCCCCCGACGGAGGATTCTGTCATAACAGGTCAGCTCAGATTCTAGAGCATTCATGCAATCTTAGAGGTCACATGGTACTTAGTCACAAAACAGCCGAATGATGGAAAACGCGATGCTCAGAAACCAGCTTCAACAACTGACTCATTGGCTTTCGAGTTGCCTCAAACCATGCACCTGAATTTCGCCCATGAGCATGACTGGGGAGTGAGACAGCATTACCATGATGAAGCTCGATCGATCCCAACGAGGCAGTTGCTCCGGGCCATCTCAAATCGTCACCACAATTCAAACAATCAGAGGTCAAGACTTGCTAAATCGGCGCTAAATTAACCTTCAGCCAACCCTAAACCAACGCTGAACCAGTAATGAAAAGATTTGATCGATTGAGATCATCTTTGTCTCTGGATTGATCAAATATTGTTGGTTTATTGTTGGTCAGTTCTGCTAGTTAGGTTGTCTAATTTAGCCGCGCCTTTAGCCACGACGTTCATCACCACGACGCGGGGGGTCTTGATTGCTAACCGCGCGGGCCACAACCAAGAGGGCTTGGGATGAGTCTTGATCATGAGCAGAGGTTGCCTGAGCGACCAACGGGGCAGCATTTTGGATCACGCCTGCCGCTGTGATGGTCACAACCCCAGTGGCGATCGCTGCACCTACGCGGGCGAACAGGGACGGCTTGGTAGGGGAAATGTGCATTTGAGTCATACAACCTCGTGCAATATTGAGAGTCTCTAGTCCTTCTTTCGGTTGACCTTTCGCATTTCGGGAAAACTGCAACCGATCGCTCTAAAACTGACAATAGAAGGTCTCAAAACCAGCACGAGGATTGGCATTTTCACTTTCGCAACTGAGCTTCAGACTTTGATTGATCCGGATCAGTTCATAAATTGACCTTGAGCACAGTAACGTTGCGCTCTCAAGGGTTTGGAACGTTTCAGCCATTCCAGAAGGGATGGTGCTAAGCGGGGCAATTTAGAAACTGGCACGAATACTTCGCGAAATTTTTAAAAATCTTCAGCTTTAACAAGAGGTCGTATTATGAGATGGCAATTCCATCGAGACTCCAAGCCCGATCGCCCCGAACAGGCTGACACTGGCGCGTAAACGTTTTTCATCACCAGACGCTCTGGCACTGTTGAGGGTGAAAGCGTGCAAACGACAGCGTTAAATCACTATCGACTTGGGATCGGCTCGTTTGGGTATCTAACTCGCTTCATTTAGACAGCCAGCCAGTACATTCACCCGGGCTGTCGCTTTCCGAGACTCAGGAGGCTTTTCGTGAAATCGTTGTTTTCTCGCGCTTCAGCCGCAACCCTGGCCGCCGTGAGCGCGGTGCTGGGATCGATGGTCTGTTTCCCTTCGATCGTGCAGGCCCTGAGCACCGATGAAATTGTGCGGCGCTTGGATGTGGTGCCGTTGTTTTCCGTCACCCAAGAAAATGGCCAGCCCATTTTGGTGTTCCCCAAGCAACAGAACCAACCGGCCGCCGAACCCAAACCGGCTGATGGCGCAATTTTGCACTTTGTGGATCCGGAGGATGTGCGGGCCTTTGCGAATCGCGTTCAAAGCGAAGCGCCGCCTGAATCCCGCAAAGTTAGCTTGGCTCTGTTGACGCTGGGCCAGTTCTATCGGATGTGGACGGAGGCTCAAAATAAGCCAGAAATGCCCGACTTGGTGGTCACCCCCAGCAAGGAAGATGTGGAAGCGGCGATCGCGATTTTGAAGCAACAGGGCCAGTCCGTTGAGCAATTTGCGGGGATTCCGTTGTTTTATGCGGTAGATCCCCAAGCGGAGGATGCGCCTCTGACGCTGCGGGCAGACAATCGCGAAGTGGTGCCGTTTTTCTTCAGCAAGCGAGACTTGCAAGCGATGCTGGATGATTACAAACAGCGTCAACCGGACATCATCAACCGGGCCCAACTGCGGGTCTTTACGCTGGATGGACTGATTGAGGAGCTGAAAAAGGCCACGGATCCTAACTCGTTGGTGGGCAGTGTGCGCTTGATTCCGTCCTCTTCGGCAGCGGCGTTTTATATGCGGGCCATGCGATCGAACCAACCCGGTCAGCCCAATGGTCAGGGTGCTGGGCAGTCGGGTGCTCGCCCTGCCACTCCGGCTCCCGCGAGCGGGGCGGCTGGGTTGGGAGGACAACCGGCTAATCGCTAATCGCACCCGCTAATCATCACACCCGCTAAATGGTGTGCAAAACCGACCGGGGCAATTAGCGCACTGGTCGGTTTTGATTTTGGAAAGTGGGTTAGCTCCTAGACTGGTTTGGGAATCGCCTTGGGCATGGAACCGGGCGCATGAACGGTTTGATCAACAGGATGGAATGGACGATGGTGAGTTTGGGATTGCGAGAGCGTTGGCAGTCAGTGCGATCGAACTGGCGGCACTTGGCTGGAGGCTGGGCGATCGGCTCCCTGGCTTGGTTGGCCGCGATCAGCCCCTTGGCAGCGCTGCCCCCGGAGGAAATTGCCCGCAAATTAGAAGCCGTGCCGGTTTTTGCCCTCACCGATGCCCAAGGTACGCCCGCCCTGATTGATGTGGGAAATGCCGATGGCCAGCGCACAACGGTGGCTCGGATGTTTTTGAACCCACAAGATGCCCAAGAGTGGCTGAAGCGACTGCAAGCGGGAGCCGTGAGTTCATCCAGCGAATTACGGGTCAATGCCATTCCCCTGTCGGCAATCTATGAGCTATTGCAAAAACCATCTACCGAATATCAATTGCAACTAATCCCTGATTTGGAAGAGGTGAAATTAGCCCGGGAACTGTTGGCATTAAATCAACAACCGCCGGAAAAATTGCAGGGAATTCCACTATTTTTGGTCACCGCAAGCGACGGGTCAGCCCCCACCTATGTCACGGTCGATCGGGATGGAACGGAAGAAATTCGCTTTTATATGGATCGGGCCCAAGCGGAAGTGGTGGCCAAAACCTTTGCGGAGCAAAATCCCGAGCTAGCCGCCACCGTTCAAATTCAGGTGGTGGATTTTGATGAGTTTCTTTCGGTTCTTTCGGAGCGGGAAGATGAGTGGCTATCGCGGGTGCGGATTATCCCTTCCCAAAATGCCCAGGCGTTTTTTGAAACCATGGGCAACTAGGCTGTTTTTGAAATCCCAATCAAGCTTGAACCGTTGATTAACCCCAAAACAAAGCCCCCACTCATGAACTGAGCAGGGGCTTTGCGATCGGGCAATGAAGGCACGAAGGAACCTAGGCAGCAAATCCTAGAAGTTCATTTCGGCGGCTTGCACCTTCTCCACCTGTTTCTTCTTCAGCACCAACAGAATTTGGGTGATCATCACCGCCACAAACAGGGCCAGCAGACCCAGGACGCGGTTGGGATCTTGCAGCACGATTTCCGTATCGGTTTGGCCAAAGCCGCCCACGTTCGGATCGTTGGTGATTGCTTGACCAGCCGTCACCACATCGCCTTCCTTGACGATCGGTTGCGGGCCAGCGGGGATAGCATCTTCCACCGTCGAGCCATCTTCCTTGGTAATACTCACAAGGTAGCCACCGTCATCGGTCTTGGCGATCGAGCCGATCGTGCCAGCCGCCGAAGCGTTGTAAACCGTGTTGTTGCTCTTGTCGCCCGTGGGGTAAACCTGGCCGCGGCCACGGTTGCCACCCACATGCACCGCGTACTTGCCGAACTTGATCGCCTTGTCCTCAGCGGGGTTGGGCGACAGCACGGGGAACACGATTTCTTGGTATTGATCGCCGGGCAGCGGCCCCACGATCACCACGTTATCTTGACCTTCTGCGTAGGGCTGGTAGAACAGGCCTTCGGTCTTTTCCTTCAGTTCTTCAGGAATCCGGTCTTCGGGCGCAATTTTGAAGCCCTCGGGCAGCATTAACACCGCACCCACGTTCAGGGGGCCAGGTTCACCCGTGCCGGTCACCTGTTGCACGCTGGTGTCGTAGGGAATCTTCACCACCGCTTCAAACACCGTATCCGGCAGTACCGATTGGGGCACTTCCACGAGCGTTTCTTTCTTGGCCAGGTGGCAGTTGGCGCAAACGATCCGACCCGTGGCTTCCCGGGGGGTTGCCGGAGCCACTTGTTGGGCCCAGAACGGATAGGCCATGGCAGCCTGGGGAGCTACGAAGTCGCCACCGATCAACAGGGCGATCGCGGCGATCGCGGCGATCGCACCGCGAGTCAAAACCTTGAAAGCAGTCTTCATGAGTTGTCTAAAAAGTACGGTCAGCCGCGATATTGATGAGCAATTGTAGAAATTACGACCACCAGGGTTCTTCGCCGGTGCGGAAGTCGGTTTCCGGCCAGGGGCTGAGGCTAACGTTGTCGTCATCAACCGACACGTGAGCCAAGGCGAGGGACAGGGGCGCGGGGCCGCGGACAACCTTACCTTCGTTGTTGTACTGGGAACCGTGGCAAGGGCAAATAAATTTATTGGCGCTGGCGTTCCAGGGCACCACGCAGCCCAGGTGAGTGCAAACGGCATTCAGACCGTAATCGGCGATCGCCTCTTTGCTGTTGACGACCAGATAGGTGGGGTCGCCCTTGAGGCCTTGTACCAACACCCGATCGCCCACGTTGTGCTCGGCCAGGAACGAGCTGAGTTTAACGCTGTTGCCCAGAGCATCCTTAGCCGCTACGCCGCCACCAGTACCACCGGTCGAAGGGGGAATGAAGTAGCGCACAACGGGGTACAGCGCGCCCAGGGCGATACCCGTTGCCGAGCCAAAGGTCAGAAAATTCATGAACTGGCGGCGACCCATGCTGGGTACGTCCGCAGGGCTGGAAGCTTGAGCCATAATGCCTACTCGCGTGCCTTCTCTTGGGGGTTCTATAACGAATCTTAAAGATTGTATGACTGCAAGGGTGGGGTTTGAACGGGTCAAACAAAGCCACCGCAATTGCTAGGGTATTATTGCATCTCTCGGGCCAGGTGATCGCGTTGCTGAGGGGCGATCGGGCGGTCGTAACAGATCCGTATAAAACTTCATATTGCGTTACAAATAATCATGAATGGTAGGGTCAGGTTTGCAACCTGTCCTGACGGCCAGGCCCCTGCTTTTTAATCATCACCATCACTCGATCGCGCCATGACTGGTCAGGACTTACACCAATGGATTGTGGACAAGTGGGGCTTTTCCTACGATGTGCAAGTCCGCAAAATCAAAGACAAAATTTTTGTGCAGGTGATGTGGCGCTACCTGGAACAGATGTCGTTTCCGATGACGGAAGCGGAATATTTTGAGCATCTGTCCACGGTGGCCACCTACATCCAAGGTTGGGGCGCGGCGGAGCAGGTGCGATCGTTTATTGAAACCACCAAAAACCGGCCCCGGCAGGGCAAGGCCGTGAGCATCCCGATCGACCTGGGCGATCGGGCCTCCGAGTGGCTGCTGGACTTGTCCTAAACTCAGGCCCGAAACGCCCGAACGGGGGCGCAAGTTGCACCTCCGTTCGGGTTCGTTGGCCTCAGTTTGGAATTTGGCGATCGCCTGGAGTTGATGAGGCTGGAACGTTCCAGAACTCTGCCTAGAACGCCGCCGCGCCCGCTGCCGCCACCGCGTGATCCTGTTCGCCGGAGCCACCGCTGACCCCGATCGCCCCCACCACTTGTCCATCGCGGTAGAGCGGAATCCCGCCAGCAAAAATCATGATCCGGCCGCCATTCGACGCATGAATCCCAAAGAATTGACCGCCAGACTGGGAATGCTCCGCCAAATCCTTCGTGGCGATGTCAAACGCCCGTGATGTGTAGGCCTTATTGATTGAAATATCAATACTGCCAATCCAAGCGCCATCCATCCGCACGTGGGACACCAGGTTGCCACCTCCATCGGCCACGGCAATGTTCATGGGTTGCCCCAGTTCGATCGCTTTTTGTTCCGCCGCCGCAATTACTCGCCGCGCATCCGCTAGCGTCACCATATTCGGTCAGCCTTTGTTTTTGGGTAGATGTTTCGAGGGACGTTAGAAACGGTCAACGCTCAACAGGGCGGTCGCCTTTGGCCCAACGGCCGGCGCGATCGCCCTGTTGCGTCCTAGCCCACGATATCTAACGATCTCCATAATCTACACGGGTTTACTGGATATACCCTAGGGCTTGGTCGCCACCAACACGCCCATCAAGCCGCCCACCAAGGGATAGTGCCGCACCGATCGAAAGCCGATCGCCTGGGCCCGCTGCACCTGCTCGCGCCCTACGGGGAACCGCTGCAAACTGGGCAGGATGTATTCATATTCAGCCGTTGCGCCAAATTGCTGGGCGACGGGAACCACCAGCCGATCGAGATAGAGTTGCTGAAATTGCTGGGCGATCGCGCTGGCGGGCCGATGGAAATCTAAGGCCGCCAGGGTCGCGCCGGGTTTCAGAACGCGATATAGCTCCCGGAGGGCTTGGTCAAAGTCGGTCACATTCCGCAAGCCATAGCCCACCGTGGCGCAGTCAAATTCCCGATCGGCAAAGGGCAAATTCAGCGCGTCTGCTTCCACCCAGGCAATTGGGGCCAACGGCCGAAATCCTTGGGGTCTCTCCCGAGCGCGATCGAGCATTTGCGCCGAAAAGTCCGCCCCCACCACCTGACCGCCGGGGCCCACCGCCGCCGCCAACCGCAGGGCCAAGTCACCGCTGCCACAGCAAAGATCCAACGCGCGATCGCCCGGTTTTGCGCCGCTCCATTTCACGGTCATCTGTTTCCAAACCCGATGTAGCCCCAAGCTCAACCAATCGTTGAGATCGTCATAAACGGGCGCAATCCGGTTAAAGATGCCTTGGACGCGATCGGCGGAAGCAGTCATAGGAACCCGAAAAATCTGAAAACTATGGTTGTCTTGAATCGTTTTAAAAAAGGGAAATCAACCCCCAATTCCCGTAGGGGCGCACCGATGTGCGCCCTCGATCGATTAAGCCATTCAGCGATCAGTCCCCGCAGGAATGCACCGATGTGCGCCCTCGATCGATTGAGCCATTCAGCGATCAATGTCGCCGATTGATAGTGTTGGAATCGGTTGGTCGATTCAATGCCGCAATACTGAGGGCGCAAGCGTTGCGCCCCTACCGGATTGGGTTGCTTAATCGACAAAGGCCGATCGCGCCTGTTGGGTTTGTTCATAGCAGGTCTGGAGCGTGGCCCAATCCTGTTGATCGATCGCCCCGATGATCTGATCCAGTTGATCACGATAGCGCTGGAGCGATCGCAGTAATTCCGGCCGGTTGAATTGGGCCATCATCACCCCCAATTCCGGATTGCCACCGCCGACCCGGCTGGTGTCCCGAAATCCCGAACTAGCCAAGGATTGGGCCAATGCCAGGGTTTCGGGGTCTGGCTCCGCTCCGCAGGCCGCAATCAGGCTGGCGCTAATCGCCACGGGCAAATGGGAAATCCAGGCCACAGCGCGATCGTGTTGTTCCGGGGTGCAGCGGTACAGGGTCGATCGCAAATCCTGGGCGATCGCCGTGACCCGGGCGATCGCCTCGGTGGGGGTGCGATCGGTGGGCGTAATCGCAAAGGGGCGACCCACAAACAAGTCCGGTAGAGCCGCTTCGATGCCGCTGTCCGCCGTGCCCGCCATCGGATGGGCCCCGACAAAGTTGGGCCACAGGGGTTCGATCGCTTGGACGATCGCCTGTTTCACCGACCCCACATCGGTCAACACTGTGTGGGGGTTGAGGTGGGGAATCAGTTGGCGCACCGTCGGTTCGATCGCCCCGATCGGCGTACACAACACCACCAAGTCGGCCTCAGCCAGCAGCGACCATTCACAACCCGCCCGATCGGCAATGCCCAGCTCGATCGCCCGGGCCGCCGTTTCCGGCCGCCGCGCCACCCCCAGAATTTCGTGCCCCAAGGGCCGCAAGGCCAAGCCCAGCGACCCACCAATCAACCCCAAGCCAACTACACCAACCTTCATAGGTCTCCAGTCCCAAAACAATGGGGCACGGCACGGCCGCACCCCAACCCCACAGCAGTCTTGATGATCCGGATAATCCGGTGGTTGGCCCCTAGGACACCACGAAGGCGATCGCCATCACCCCGAGCACCAATCCCAGACCCAGAGCGCCCAAAACCACATAGTTCCGCTTTTCCGTTGAAGAGGGCGTGTCAGCGGTATACATCTTCGGTTCTTTGGCGAAATTATTCAGGCGACCGCCATCTTCCGTGGTGTAAGGCATTTGTTACAGTCCTTTGCAATTGTTAGCAACACAGCATTAATTCGCCACTGTAACAAACATCGACCGGCCCCGGTCAAGAGCCGTCCCTAGCTGCTGGTCACCAAACCGGTCAGGGGTGAGCTAGCGCTAGCCAATCCCTTCACCGGAATTCGCCCGGCTAAATAGCCCAACCGACCGGCCGCCGTACCCAGGGCCATGGCCCGCGCCATGGCGGCGGGGTTTTGGGCCTGGGCGATCGCGGTGTTAATCAACACGGCCGAAGCCCCCAACTCCATCGCCTGGGTGGCTTCGCTGGGCGTGCCAATCCCCGCATCCACCACCACGGGAACCTTGGCGTTTTCCACAATGATTTGGATATTGGCAGCGTTTTTCAGGCCCTGGCCCGACCCGATCGGGGAACCCAAGGGCATCACGGTGGCGCAGCCCGCCTCTTCCAAATGCTTGGCCAAGAGCGGGTCGGCGTTGATGTAGGGCAGTACGGCGAAGCCTTCTTTCACCAACTGCTCGGCGGCCCGCAAGGTTTCGATCGGGTCGGGCAGCAGGTATTTCAAATCGGGGATCACTTCCAACTTCACGAAGTTGTTGTCCTCTTGGCCCAGCAGCTTGGCCATCTCGCGCCCCAGCCGCGCCACCCGAATCGCCTCATCGGCTGTTTGACAGCCGGCCGTGTTGGGCAGCATCCAAATTTTTGACCAGTCGATCGCCTCGGCCAACCCCTCATGGCCCGGGGCTTGGGTTTGCACCCGGCGCACGGCCACGGTCACAATTTCGCAGTCACTCGCGGCAATGCAGGCCTGCATTTGCTCGATGCTGCGATATTTACCCGTGCCGGTCATCAGGCGCGATCGAAAGGTGCGACCGGCGATCGTCAGGGGCAAATCAGACACCAAATCAGTAGGGATCCAATCTTGGGCCGCAAGCGTCGGTGCATTGGAAATCTGCGTCATGGGAAATCCTGGCTGGAAATAAGCTGAGAGGGCGAACCCTTATTGTCTAACCAGTCGGACGCTCAAGGGGGTGGGATTTTTCGATCGGCTGGGGGCAGTCCCCGCGATCGTTGCGATCGCCCTGCGCCATCTCTTTGAGTCCTGTGGGCGCTGAAGTTGAACGAAAACCGGAGTACGATCGAATCGAGCCGAATCTGTTTTGCTGGATGCTTAACTTCAGCGAACCATCGGCCAATGATGTGCAGATTTTGGATGCTGCTTAATCCAGAAATTGCCCTTCAATTGCCCTTTCTATGGTTATCTTTGGAGTTTAAATTATCTTTGCTTTGGCCTTGTTTGCTTTGAGCTTGACTGCTTGGATTTTGACTGATTGTTGCTGTTTTCTTGTCGCGTCCTATGGCCGGAACTGAATCCTCGATCGCCCCACCCACTAGCACGCTCAACGCTCCGATCTTGCTCGTGGAAAGTGATGATTCGATCCTCGATCGGGCCATGACGGATCTCAAAAACGCCGGGTATGCCGTCGCCACGGCCAAGGATGCCCAAGCCGGTTTGACCTATGCGCGAGACTTGCCCGTCTCCCTGATTGTGGTCGATCGGCTGTTGGTTCCCGGCGAATCGGGGTTGTGGCTATGCAATCAACTGCGGGAGTTGGGGAACGTAGCCCCTGTGTTGTTGATCATGGCCCGCGATGAAGTGGAAGACCGGGCCGCTTGCCTGGAAGCCGGGGCCGATGACTATTTGCTCAAGCCCTATCGCAGTGAAAAATTACTGGAATTGGTGCGGCTTTATCTACGCCCCACGGAAACGGGCACACCCCTGTTGCACTTTGCCGATTTGGCCCTAGATCTCGATCGCCGCACGGCCATCCGCAACGGCCACACGATCGCCCTAACCATGAAGGAATTTGAGCTATTGCGCTACCTAATGGAAAACCCGCGCGAAGTGCTCACCCGCGAGCAAATTCTCGAAAATGTTTGGGGCTACGACTTTATGGGCGAGTCAAACATCATCGAAGTCTATGTGCGCTATTTACGCCTGAAGCTTGAAGACGAAAGCCAAAAACGCCTGATCCAAACCGTGCGCGGCGTGGGCTATGTGCTCCGAGAAACCTAGGCGATCGCCCCTTTAGTCCAACTCATCAATACAATTTTCTGAAAGCACCATTCAGCAAAGACAACCCAACCAATTCCACTCAGTAGAATCACCCAAAATTTAATCAAACTTCAGTCCAGTCAAATTCCAGCACAAACCCAGAAAAGACAAGGGGCTGAAGCCCCTTGCCCTCGCGATTTTGCAACACCAGAATTAAGGGTTTAAGACCCTCATTTTGAATCCTGGTTTTTGATTCTGAAGCTAGAGCCTAGTGCTCAATTTTTACAGACAGAATCTTGTCATTGGCACGGATTGCATTCACCACATCCATGTCCTCCGTGCGACCAAACACCGTATGCACGCCGTCCAAGTGCGACTGGGGCGAATGGCAAATGAAGAATTGGCTGCCACCCGTGTCGCGACCGGCATGGGCCATCGACAGGCTCCCCGCCATGTGCTTGTTCGAATTAATTTCGCACTTGATCGTGTAGCCCGGGCCACCACGACCATCACCATTGGGACAGCCACCTTGGATCACAAAATTGGGGATTACGCGGTGGAAGGTCAGACCATCGTAAAAGCCCTTTTCCGACAGATCCACGAAGTTTTTCACCGTGTTGGGAGCATCATTATCGAACAGCTCGATATGAATCGTGCCCTTGGCGGTTTCCATAATGGCGCGCGTCATGCGGTTGCCCCTTGTGTAGTCAGTTGAGATTGTTAGGTTGAATTCCTGGTGACGCGATGCTGGAAATGGGCAATCACAACGAGGTAGCCCACAGTCCGCCACTGTCGCCAAAGAATGCTGTCTGAGTTTACCGCTGCCGGGGAATTTCGATCCCCATACAAGGATTAATCTCTGCTTAATTCACCGTTATTTGACCGTTGATTAAACCTATGCATTCATGCCCGATCGCCCCGGGAATTAACGCTGCATTCGCCCAGCTCGTTTAGGCATGAGTTTGGGATTTTTCCGAGGCCGCAGCGGTCGATCGCACCCAAGTTAACAGCTCCTGAGGATGCTGAAACAGCATATCCGGCTGGCTGTTGCGCAACGCTCGTTCAGAATTAAACCCCCAAGCCACGGAAAGGCTGACCACGCCCGATCGGCGGGCCGCTTCCACATCCCTTGTTTCGTCGCCCACGTAGGCAACGGCTTCGCGCTGAAGGCCGGCCTGCCGCCGCACCCGCGAGATAGCGCGATCCTTGCTGAACAGACGCAAACTGGCATCAATCCAGGTGAAATAGTGCCGCCAGCCCATCAGGGTGAGGAATCGATCGACCGTCGATCGCTGGTTGGAAGTCACAATCCCCAGCCGGTAGCCCGCCGATCGCAGTTCTCGCAACACGTCCTCAATGCCCTGAATGGGCTGGAGGCGATGCAAATCGGCCTGGAGTTCCCGTTTCAGGCAATAGATCAGCCAAGGGCGCTGCCAAGGGGGCACATTGCTGTTTTGCAGCACCATGCGGGAATCGCAATCCCGCAGTCGGGCAATTCGTTCCGGGGTCAGACGGGGATAGCCAAAGCGTCCCGAGAGGCGATCGAGAATTTCAACCACCGCCTGAAAGGAGTCTGCCAACGTGCCATCAAAATCGAACAAAATTAACCGCAAGTGCTGAGGATCAACCGATGCAGCACTGGTGGGCAAGGACTGCGGCCCGCCGGCCGCCGCCGTAGACGCAAGCACGTGATGGGCGTTCAAGGATGAGACTCAGAATCCAGTTGGGTATCAATAGAGGGATCGACGGGGTGATCGGGAGGGAGATCGGCCGATCGGGGCAGGGACTGCGACGAAGCTTGAAACGAAACATTCGGGTCTAATTTCAGACTAGCACGGGCGTTTCGTCGCCACATCGCAGGCTTAATGCGTCGTAAAGCGGATCCCCGGAAGGCTTGATCCCAAGCCTCATCGCTGAGCTGAGCAAGCTGATCCAAGCGCGGAGCCACCACCCCCGATCGCGGTCGAAAGTCTTCAATATCCGTCGGCTGGGCAAATCGTTGATTCCAGGGGCAAACATCTTGGCAAATGTCGCAGCCCGCAACCCAACCCTGAAGGTTCTCGGCAATTTCCGAAGGCAGGGTCTCCGCACGGTTCTCGATCGTGTGGTAGGCAATGCAGCGGTTAGCATCCACCACAAACGGCTCGGGAATCGCCCCCGTGGGGCAAGCCTCCAGACAACGGGTACAAGTGCCGCAATGGCTGGTATGTGGGCGATCGGGCAATAATTCCAGCGTGGTGAACAGCTCCCCCAAAAACACCCAGGAACCATACTGGCGCGTAATTAAATTGCCATTTTTGCCAATCCACCCCAAACCCGCTTCCTGGGCCCAGGCCTTGTCCTGCACCGGGCTGCTGTCCACGGCCCAGCGGCTCTGTGCTCGGGGATCCAACGTCACTAACCACTGAGCCAGAGCCTTCAGGCGGGTTTCCAAAACTCGGTGGTAATCTCGCCCCCAGGCATAGCGGGCAATTTTGCCAAATTGGGGCTGGTTAAGTTCGGGCTGGTTAAGTTCGGGCTGAGCTGGGGCAGGCTCGATCGCTGACTCAGCTTGGGAAAAAGATGGGTTTAAGGGCCGCTGTTCGAGGGGTCGCTGTTCAAGGGGCCGCTGCTCAGGGCTGTAGTAATTCAGGGCAACGCAAATGACCGATCGCGCCTCGGGCATAAATTCTCGCGCATCAAATCGCTTGGGAGCTGCCATCCATTTCATTTCGGCGGCAAACCCGCGATCGAGCCAGCGTTGGAGGGCTGATACGGCCGATGGTAAGGGTGGGTACTCTGAGCTTATAGCTGCTATTCCCACCTGATGAAACCCCAGGGCGAGAGCTTTCGTTTTCACTTGGTATGTGTTTCGGCGAGCGATCGCCACTGGGGAAGACCCGCCCACAGCAGGGTCATACTCCAATGCGGTTGTGTC
Source organism: Limnothrix sp. FACHB-881 (assembly GCF_014698135.1). NCBI lineage: Bacteria > Bacillati > Cyanobacteriota > Cyanophyceae > Pseudanabaenales > Pseudanabaenaceae > Limnothrix > Limnothrix sp. FACHB-881. Next base: position 546,053 of record NZ_JACJSN010000001.1, on the reverse strand, counting down.
CATCGCGATTGGCTCACAAGACACGGCAGAGTAGTTGAGAGCCGGTCATGAACGATTGGTGCAAAAGACTGCGAGGGATCGTCATGGAGGGCGGTGCGGTTACTGCAAACGAGATGTGTTTGGTTACTCGGGTTGAGGATGCTAAAGCGGATCAGCGCCTCAGCGTCCTTAGACTTGAACTAGCCAAGCACCTCGTTTAGTCATCTTCGAGGATCCGTTCCAATTGCCACAGAATTTGGTTGCCCTCACGTCGCACGCGAGTCACAATCCAGTTCCGCCAGACCCAGTTTTCACCCCGACTGGTCACGGCACTGGCGTTAACGTCCATCAGATCAGCCAATTCCGAGCTGGCAATCAGATATCCTCGATCGGCGACCTCATCCGCAATGCGCAGGGTTTCGATCAAGTTGCGCAATTGACCCACACGCACGTCGCGCAGATCGGCATCCGTTGGCGCGATCGCCAGTTGATCCAAAACAGGTTCAGACATGGTTTCAGGTATAGCTGCTATCGAGACTGTAGTTGTGTCTGAAGCGTCAAGATGGGATTTACTCGCAGGCTCCGATTCCGGAAACTCCGAGCGATCGAAAATCTCTAGCTTCAATTGATCTAATTTAGGCGATCGGCCGGCCGCAAAAACGCGGGCAATTTCATCACATCGTTCATTTCCCGCCTCGCCCGAGTGGCCGCGCACGTATTCCCAGCGCACAGCGGGGTTGTTCAAAGCATCCAGACGCTCCCAAAGATCTCGGTTGAGCACCGGTTGCCCGCTGGCAGTTTTCCAGCCCTTTCGTCGCCAGTTTCGCACCCACTCTGTAATCCCTTTAATAACGTACTGGCTGTCCGTTAGTAAAGTGATTGGCTCGCCTTGGCCGTATTGATGCCAGAATTGCAGCGCTTCAATGGCGGCTTGCATTTCCATCCGGTTATTAGTTGTGTTGGAAGTACCTCCACCCAATTCATGACAAGAGCTATTTGAAAATCGCACTAAAACACCCCAACCGCCGGGCCCTGGATTACCAGAGCAAGCCCCATCAGTGTAGATACGCGAAATCTGGTGTGAGTCGATCGACCGTGGGGGCATGGAGGCGATGGGAGAGGGTGTCATTGTTAGTGGTGGGGCCGTTGGCAATCAATTGTTATATTTTTATGACTTTGCTGGCTGGAAACCCTAATGGCTCTGGGTTTTTCTCAATATCCCTACTAAGCCTTGCTCAACCTTGCTGAGTCTAAAGCACTCAATCTGGTCGCGTTCTTGAGTGGGTGTTGATGGATCCCGGTCGATCGAGCAGCAGCAGGCGGACTCTAGAATGCACGTTTTCAAAGTGCATGTTTTCAAGGTGAACATTTTGCCATGCACATTTTGCCAAAAGCCTTTTGATCGCCTGATCGGCCTTTGGCTCTCAACCTGTTCAAGATTTAGAGGCAAGTGGGAAACAATCGCTCATGCCCAGCCCGGCAACCGCAACATTCAGCATCAGCAGACCGCTTGGTCTTTTACTCTGTTGCCGTTCATTCTTGGTTGTTAGGCTGCGATCAATCGTTGACCCTATTGCCTGATCAAGGCTATTGCCCTACTCATATTTTAGTCGTTGAGGAGACAACAGGGATCGAAAGATAACACTCAAGATAAAAGAACCTGTGAGCGTAAATCTATGAGAGTGATTTTTGATTTTTCAGTAATGCCAGGAGGCGGACTTGAACCGCCGACACGAGGATTTTCAGTCCTCTGCTCTACCGGCTGAGCTATCCCGGCTAGGGTTTTTAGGCGCTGCTGTTTTCAGCGCCTAAATAAATTAGCAAACTTGATCAGGATTGGCAAGGGATTCGCTAATTTTTTTGGAAGAACTGGCTTCCTAACACCTATTGGATCGGTTGCAGGCGGGTGACCTTGAGCTTGAAGGGGCCGCCAACGGCTTTGCCAAAGGTTTGAACCCGCACCACATATTCGCCTGTGTTCTGAATGCTGGTGAAAATCAGGGAGTTCGTGCCGCTGTCGGGGCCGTCGTCGTTCTCGGCAACGCTGGAACCGTCATCGGCAATGAGCATCAGGACGGTATCGAAGCTGTCGGAGCTGGCGGTGATTTCAACCCGATCGCCTGCCGTGAGCGAGATTTTATAGTCCCGGGCAAATCCCCCTTGGCCGGTGGGAATGTCCTTGGTTGATAGGGTGTCGTTCAACTCGCTGCTGCTGGAAATCGTGCCCGGTTGATAGGTCGGGCTGGCTTGGGCGATCGCCCCGCCACTGCCGGCCGTGACCAGGGCGATCGCGCCCATCATTCCCACCACACCACGCCGCTGCAAAAAAGACCAAAAAAGCATGAAATCACCGTCCCAAGGGCATCGCTCCGATTATAGCCAGTCCGATTGAGAATCCCAGTTCCGGAGCCAACCTGATCGCCCTGAATCTGCGGATTAAGCCGAGCGATCGCCCGGCTCCGAAACTCTGGCTAGTTCGATTACGTCACCGATCTAGCGGCAGCCAGGCCCCTGCTCCGGAAAAGCAGCCCAAACAGTCCCAACGATTGCTGAACGGCCAAAAACTTGGGAGAGGTTGCCAAAACCTTGCCCAAACGTTCCCGGTTCGGAACCCTTGGCGGTTGAATTTTTGATTGGCTGAAAACCCAGGGCCTGGACTTGCCTGATATTTTGGTTTTGAAGCAACCCAACCGATTTTGCGAATATGGCTCCTGCGGCTCGTTTAAATGGTTCCGCCACCGTCATCATGCTGGTGAACGGTCAGTCCGTCGAAATGGCGATCGATGGGGCCAACGCCCCCGTCACGGCCGGCAATTTTGTGGACTTGGTGGAGCGGGGATTTTATGACGGCATTTCGTTTCACCGCGTGGTGCGATCGCCCGATCCCTTTGTGGTGCAAGCGGGAGATCCGGCGAGCAAAGATCCCAACGTGCCGCTCAGCAGCTTGGGAACGGGCGGGTTCATTGACCCAGACACCAACCAAGCCCGCAGCATTCCCCTCGAAATCAAAGTTCAGGGCGCAACGGAACCGATCTATAGCCAAACCACCACTCAGCCGGTGGCCTTGCCCCACAAGCAAGGAACCCTGGCCATGGCCAGGGCCCAATCGCCCGATTCCGGTTCTTCGCAGTTCTACATTGCCCTGAAGGAATTGCCATTTTTGGATGGTAATTACGCCACCTTTGGCCAGGTGACTCAAGGGTTTTCGGCGGTGGATGCGATCCAAGCGGGCGATCGCATCACAGCGGCCAAGGTGGTGGATGGAGTTTTGCCGGGCCGAACTTCGGTGGTGCTGACGGATGCAACCCGCTTGAACACTGCGCACAATTTTCTGAACCGGGCTGACCTGCCCCGCCAATTCACCTTCCTCACAGAAGCGGCAGAAACCGTGACCCTGACGGCGACCCAAAGCCAAACCACTCCCAGCGGCGTGCGGGGGTTGGGGGGCGATGACGTAATCACCGGCTCCAGTGCGGCGGATATTGTCTGGGGTGATGCGGGCAATGATTCGCTCTTCGGTGGCGACGGAGATGATTATCTGCGCGGCATTGATGGCAATGACTTGATCAACGGGGACGGGGGCAACGACTTCCTCAACGGCAATCAGGGCAACGATACGGTCAATGGCGGCGCGGGTGATGATTTTGTGCGCGGCGGCCAGGGCGATGATGTGCTGCTGGGGGGCGATGGCAACGATGTCCTTTGTGGTGACTTTGGGGCTGATACGTTGACCGGCGGCGCGGGGGCCGATACGTTCCTGCTGCGCACTGATACGGCGATCGGGATTCGGGCAGCGGCGGATTTGGTGGTGGATTTCAGTGCGGCTCAGGGCGATCGAATCGGCATTGTCGGTTCCGTGAGCTTGGAGCAACTGACGCTGCAAAATCAGGGCGGCTCCACGGTGCTGCAATTGCCCACGGGTCAGACCTTGGCCACCATCACCGGAGCCACTCCCGATTTGGTGCGATCGGCTCTTGTGGCCGTCAGCGCCAGTGATGCGGTCATGCGCCTATAGGCTCCCTCAGGCTCAAAAAACACGATCTAGCTCAGGCTTGGGGTCAGCATTTTCAAACATATCTGGCGAATCGCATCTGGCGAATCGCAGAGCGTGCAGCATTGCCCTAGCCCGGCCTCGCAGTCGATTTTCAGGCGGTTTTAGGTGTTGTTTCTCGGCTTGATTCTGCACAGTAGAGATGCAACCCCAACTGAGCTATAACTAGCTATTAATCAGTCACTAATCCGTCACGAGTGACTGATGCTTGGGCGATCGCCACGACAGGCCAAGCCCAATCGTGACATTCACCCTCATATTCGATCGGGAGGACAGGAACGTGGGTTGGCGAGTCCGGGCCATTCGAGGAGCAACTACCGCAACCGAAAACACCATTGAAGCCATTCGGGAGGCGGTTCATGAGCTACTCGACGCTTTGGAAACCCACAATCGTCTGGAGATGGATGAGGTGGTGAGCGTCACCTTTTCGGTGACCCGTGACCTGGATGCCGTGTTTCCCGCCAAGATTGCCCGCGAGCGGCCCAACTGGCAAAACGTACCCCTGATGGATGTGCAGCAAATGCATGTGGATGGCAGTTTGCCCCAATGCATTCGACTGCTCGTGCATTTCAACACCCCTGACCCGATCGCCCGGATTCATCATCCCTATCTTCGAGGAGCCAAGCACCTACGCCCCGATTGGGTTTCAGCCCAAGAAGTGCGCCAAAAGGAACTGATCGTTAACTCCTAATTCTTTCAGGGGTTAAGCTAGCGGCAGTTTTGAGACTGAGACCTGTGACTGCTGAGCGTGCTTCTATTCCCGATCGGTTAACCTTCCCAGCCAAGCTGGCCTATGGGGCCGGCGACGCAGGCCCAGCCATCACCGCCAACCTGCTTGTCTTTTTGCAGTTGGCATTTTTAACCGATGTGGCCGGGTTGCCCGCCGGGTTAGCTGGCTCGGTGCTGATGGTGAGCAAAATTGGCGATGCCATCAACGACCCAATCATTGGCGTAATGAGCGATCGCACCCGCTCCCGTTGGGGTCGTCGATATTCCTGGATGCTCTGGGGGGCGATTCCCTTCGGCATTCTCTTTTTCTTGCAGTGGCTGGTGCCGCCGGGCAACACCTGGCTGCTCTATGGCTACTACGTGGTCTTGGGGCTGCTGTTCAATATTGCATACACGGCGGTGAACTTACCCTACACAGCCCTCACCGCTGAGCTAACGGATGACTATGACGAACGCACCAGCCTCAACAGCTTCCGGTTTGCCTTCTCGATCGGGGGCAGTCTTCTCTCGCTGATTTTGGGCAAGGTCGTTGCCGATCAAATTCCCGACCCCGTTTGGCAATACATCTGGCTAGCCGCCATTTGCACCCTGTTTTCTGTGTTGCCCATTCTCTGGTGCGTCGTGGGCACATTTCGGTATGGCATGGCCGCCGAGCGCCGCTGCGCCGAACGCAACGAAACCGCCCCCAGCTTGGGTCTGAAACAACAACTGGCGATCGTCTTTCAAAATCGCCCCTTCCTCTACGTCATTGGGATCTATCTCTGTTCCTGGCTGGCTGTGCAACTCACCGCCTCCATCCTGCCCTACTTCGTGGTGAGCTACATGGGGCTACAGCAAGCAGATTTCTTCATGGTCGCGATCGGGGTGCAGCTCACCGCCTTTGCCATGTTGTTTGTGTGGAGTGCCCTCAGCCGCCGTTGGGGCAAACGGGGGGTCTACTTCGCGGGCATGAGCCTTTGGATCATTGCCCAAGCGGGTTTGTTATTGCTGCAACCGGGGCAAACGGGCTTGCTGTACCTGTTGGCCGTGATGGCTGGCGTTGGGGTCTCCACGGCTTATCTAGTCCCTTGGTCGATGCTGCCGGATGTGATTGAGCTGGATGAGCTAACCACTGGGCAACGTCGGGAAGGTGTGTTCTATGCCTTCATGGTCTTTTTGCAAAAGTTGGGGTTGGCTCTGGCGCTTTGGCTGGTGGGGATTGCGCTGGAAGTAGCTGGTTATGTGCCCACAGCCGCCGGAGGCACGCCGGCCAACCAACCGGCCTCAGCCCTGTTGGCCATTCGGCTGGCGATCGGCCCTTTGCCCACGGCAGCCCTGATTGGCGGCTTGGTTTTGGCTTATTTCTACCCCATTACCCGCGACATCCACGCGGAAATTCTGCTGAAGCTGGCCGAGCGCAAACGTGCCAATCAACAGGCCAGCCAGGACTAGGGAAGCGCTAGGCAAGGATCCATCCCCCGGGGCGATCGCCCCCGTTCCTCTGCCTTGCGAACCCGGTTCAAAAAAATTCAAAAAAATTCAGAAAACCCCTTGACCCTTCTCGGAAGTTGTTGTTACTATACTCAAGCCTTCGGGCAATGGGGCGTCGCCAAGCGGTAAGGCAGCGGGTTTTGGTCCCGCCATTCCTAGGTTCGAATCCTAGCGCCCCAGTTAAAAAACTAGTTAAAGAAAGCTTGTTGATTGAAAGCTTGCTGATTGCGCTTCAGCCAAGCCACTCAATGAAGAAGCAAAAATAAAAAAGCAAAATATAAAGTCAAGAGTAATCAAGATCAAAAATAGTGTCTTGGTAATTCATGCCCTTAGTAATTGATGCGGGCTTACACCCAGACATAAACTTAGGAACCCATTTAGGAATTGAGATACAGCCCTTACCTCGATTACTAAGCATAGTAGCCCGTAGGGTGGGCACTGCCCACCGAGCCGTTGCTTCATGGTATCTGTGATATGGCGTGCCAATTATTTTAGGTAAAGGCTGTATCAATCACTGAGGCGTGATCGAGACCCGATCGAGGCATGATTGAGAAATCGATTTGGTAACCCGATTTGGCAACCGAGTTTAGAAACCGAATCGGAAACTTAATTGGCAAGTCCCCCGGCGAACTCCAGCGCAGGAAAAAGCAAGTCATCGGTGGTCAATTTTGCACAATCCATCAACCCTACTGACGAGGACAACTGAGGTGGCAACCTGGCAATGTATCAAAGGCTGTGGAGCCTGCTGTCATCTCGATCCCAACGAACGCCCCGACCTGGAAAGCTATTTAGAGCCTGAGGATTTATTGCTCTATCTGAGCATGGTGGGGCCCGATGGTTGGTGTATGAATTATGACCAATTGAACCGAGAATGCACGATCTATGACGATCGCCCCTGGTTCTGTCGGGTGCAAGTCGAAACCTTTCAGCGGATGTTCGAGATTGAGCCAGCGGAGTTGAACGACTTTGCGATCGAATGCTGTCGTGATCAAATCAGCGGAGTCTATGGCGATCTGAGCTTGGAAATGCATCGGTTCGATCGCGCCGTGGGCCTCACCCTCAGCACCAACGCCCCAGCAACCCCCGAGCCGTTGGAGTTGGATCCGTCTGGATTCGATCCGTCTGGATTGGATCAATATCAATAGGCATTTGACCAGCAGCAATCAACCAGCAGAATTCAACCAACGGAATTAAGCCAACGAGATTGAGCCAACGGAATTGAGCCAGCCGAACGCTCAATGCCACCAACCAGCGCAACAACCAATGCAACAAAATGCGCAATGAGTGAGATCCCAATCGCGCAGAGGGCTGCATTCGGATTAAATTGAGGATTGGCTCTTTCAGTTTCCTGAGTTCCATGTCTGACCCTAACGCTTTACCCGACTGGATTCGCCAAATCGTGCAGGATCAACCCCTCAGCAACGAGCAGGCGACTTGTTTGCACTGGATCGGCGATGCTTACCAACTGCTGATGCAGCTCAATAGCTTTAGCTTGAGTGAGTATTCTGAGCAGGTTCAGCATCTCGATCGGGTAGCGGAAATGGCTCGGGCTGGGAGTCGGCTGGCTCAACATGCGCCAGAAGTGGTGGAAGCATTGGTTCAACAGCAGCCGGTGGGCCGCTCGTCCTGATGTTCACCCCCGAACAATTGGCGCTGGCGGTGGTGGCGATCGCCCTGGGGGTTTCCGTCGGAAGCTTCTTGAATGTGGTGGTTTATCGCCTCCCCGCTGGCCTGTCGCTGCTGCACCCGCCCTCCCGCTGCCCCAAATGTTTGCACCGGCTGGCTCCCCACGACAATGTGCCGGTTTTCGGCTGGCTGTGGTTGCGGGGCCGTTGTCGCTATTGCGCAGCCCCGATCGCCCCGCGCTATCCCTTGGTGGAAGCCACCACCGGGCTATTGTTTGCCGCGATCGCCCTGCGAATTAGCGCCGCCGAACCGGAATTGGTGTTCAGTCCTTGGGGCCTGAGCATGATTTTGGGAGGATGGATCTTCGTGAGCTGGCTGTTGGCCCTGGCGCTCATTGATTGGGACACCCTCACCCTGCCCAACTCGCTCACCCAATCGGGCCTGCTGTTGGGATTGGGATTCAGAACCGCCTTCGGAGCGATTGACGCGGGCCAGGGCAGCGGCGCGGCGGCCGGATTGCTGGATGCCCTGTTGGCCATGGCGCTTGGTTTGTGGTTATTTCAGGCGATCGCCACCCTGGGCAGCTTGATTTGGGGACGCACGGCCATGGGGGCCGGAGATGTGAAGCTGGCGGCCATGCTGGGGGTTTGGTTGGGCTGGAAATTGCTGTTGCTGGCGAGTTTTTTGGCCTGCGCGATCGGGGCAGTAGCCGGTTTAGGCGCAATGGGCCTGGGTTGGCTACGGCGCGATCGGGTCTTACCCTTCGGCCCATTTCTGGCCCTGGGCAGCCTAATCGCCATGCTGTGGGGCCCAGAAATCATCACAGCCTACTGGCAATTTTGGGTGCGCTAGGCCCGAATCAGAGCCTGGCCACCACCTCCTCCACTGAGGATGGCCAATAATTTCCCCAAGCCAAATTCAGCAACGTTCCTTGCATCTCACAGAGGCATTGCACCAGCCGCTGGGCAGTCCGCACCATTAGTGGGCTAGTTTTCAAAAAAGCAGCCACTTGAACCGCCTGGGCCGATCGCTGCAAGGTGGGTGAAATAGCCGTCGCAGTGGTGATGAACGATCGCTCCTGCCATTGATCCAAATCCTCGCGAACCGCTTGCCAGTAAAGAACTTGGAATTGCACAAAATCAAAATCGCACTCCCGCAGCACCCGCTCAATGCGGGCATAGCGATGCAGACACCAGTTGCGCAAAATGACCCAGGATGGGTGTAAATCCCGTGCCAAAACCAGCTTGAACGCCCGTCGGCGCAACTGCGGCAAATAATCATCCACCCAAAAAACCATCATGTCGTGATAGGCCGGCGTGCCGATGCACGATCGATCCAAAACCGCCGCCCGATCGACCCCAAACCGATCCAACACCTCCTGGGGAAAGTAGCAGATCCCTTGGCGCGCATCCTCATCGATGTCGCGCAGGTTGTTATAGAACTGATCGACCGCTCCAAAGTGATAGGCCGCTTCCCACTGGGACGGACTCAAAAACGGCAGAATCTGGAAAAAGGAACCCGCCAACGTCTCCAGCATCGTTTCATAGTCAGCCAACGTTTCAATCCGTAGATTGTCCGTGTGGTAGGTCAAGATTGCATCCAGATACCGATCCCACGACTGCACAGATAAGCGATCGCTCAGACTTGCCTCCGCATGAAACCAGCGCTGTTGCATTGTCGCCAGCAAACTGGCATCTTCTGTGACCATGGCCGCCGGGCCATGGCTCAGCAAACGCTTCCAAGAGCGATAGAACGCGAGGAAACTAGGCTGCTCCGTAGATGTGTGATTTTCTTTACAGACAAGTTCTGCCTCCGCCAATCGATCGACCTTACGAATCCAACCAATCCGTTCAATCCATTCCCGTTGCACATCTGACTCGAGTCCTAAGACCCAAGCAGCGTTATCTTCATCCTTAAGAGAATCATCAGCAATCGCGCAGTATTGCGACGATTCGACCAGCTTGGCCACAGCCGATCCGTTCATGATGCACCCGTGAAATCCCTGACGCACTCTATTAGAACTTTAGCCCCTTGTTCTGGTAGATGAACAAATACCACCAATTTCTAAGGAAGTCTTAGCCGTCAGGGGCGATCGCCCTTTGTTTTAGCAAGAAATGGTCAGACTTTATTGCTGTGTGACACCCCCTAATCTCAGGAATTGAGAACATCAGCCAAATCTAGCCAGGATTGAAATTTAAAGCGCTTGTTTTCAGGCATGAAATTCTTTTTTCAGGCCATGAATTAGTGATTATTCTCAATCTTTAAAACACTTGTATTTTCTACTACATCAATTCAGGGAGAAATCTCTTAAGGTATCCCGTCGCCCAATTGGTTGTCTCCGCAAATTCTCGGAGCAAATGCCCCCAAGTGTCAGCCTTTGGTATGCGCAACCCGGGCGGCAACACGGAAGCCCCTAAAAAAAAGGCACAGGTCAACGGGGCGCAAGTTCAGAACAACTGCCACCGTTAACTGACCCGATCGCCGATCGAGTGCGCGCTGGCTGATGACTCGACTCAATCAAGGGACTATCATGCTGAATCAAGGTTGTCTTGAGAACACATTGAGGCTGCTGAGTCCGATGCCAGCCTTAGGCTGACCCAAAACCGATAAAACCGAATGAATACGATAAATACGATGAGTGATCGCGGATCGCGCCAAATACATCGCGCCAAATACAATGAGTGATCGCAAGATCGCACCGATCCCGATCCTTGCAAAATTGTGCTGATTGCACCTAATCACGGAAAGAGTCGCTGGATCATGACCCTGGACTGCACAACAGGGCGATCAGCAAATTCAAGCGCATTATGGCTAAAGGAAGAATTTTGGGTTCTGGGCCAGAGCGTGGGAAACTAGGGCAGCGATCACCCGCTGCTGGTAAGGGCGCATCTGGAAGCAGGTAAACTGCGCCGGCCGAAAGCAGCAACGCATTTTGATAGCCCTGTTGGAACGAATCCGCCGAGCCTCTGGGATGGTTTACAACACCCCCAATCGACCGTTACCAGTGCCTTTGACGCAGCCGTTTCTGGTGTCCGCAAGAGTATTGTAACGCCCCGAGGGGCGGGGAATCTACCCGGAGAGTATTGAACCCATGTCGTTGTTTGATTGGTTTGCAAATCGTCGTAAGAGCGATCCGGCTGGACATTCAGGCCAAGAGCGAGAAATCGCCGATGGTCTCTGGACGAAGTGTGAAGCCTGCGGCGTTCTCGCCTACACGAAAGACCTTCAGGCAAATCAGATGGTTTGTCTGGATTGTGGGCATCATATGCGGGTCTATAGCGATGAGCGGATCCAGCAATTAATTGACCCGGGCACTTGGGTGGCGTTGGATCGGGATGTGCGCCCGGTGGATCCTTTGGGCTTTTTCGATCGCAAGTCCTACAGCGATCGAATTGTGGAGGCCCAAACCAAGTCCGGCCTCATTGATGCGGTGCAAACGGGCTTGGGTGATTTGGAAGGCCAGCCGATCGCCCTGGGAGTGATGGACTTTCGGTTCATGGGCGGCAGTATGGGATCCGTGGTGGGCGAAAAGCTAACTCGGGCGATCGAACGGGCCACCGCTGAACGCCGGGCCATGGTGATTGTCTGCGCATCCGGGGGGGCCCGAATGCAGGAAGGAATGCTGAGTTTGATGCAGATGGCCAAAATTTCCGGGGCCCTGGAACAGCATCGCGAGGCCGGCTGTCTCTACATCCCTGTGCTGACCCATCCCACCACGGGCGGTGTGACGGCCAGTTTTGCCATGCTCGGCGACATCATCATCGCAGAACCCAAAGCATTGATCGGGTTTGCGGGTCGGCGGGTCATTGAACAAACCCTGCGCGAAAAGCTCCCGGATAATTTCCAAACGGCGGAATATTTGCAACAAAACGGGTTTGTGGATGCGATCGTGCCGCGAACCCAACTGAAGTCTACGTTGGCCCGCTTGGTTCGATTGCATCACGCTTCCCGACGGGCGGTGTCCACAGCTCCCACCAATGGGGCCCGGCTGCGGGATGAGGTGATGCTGGATGGTCAACGGGATGGGTTGCATGTGGAACGTTCGATCGCCCCTGGCTCGATCGCGGCCCAGCCCTAAATCCTCTAACCGGCTATCCTCCAACCGGCTCGCAGTGATTCGGTTCACCCAATTCGATTCGCTCCAGCGGCCCTCGCCAAGATTACGACCCGAGATTGCGGCCCGAGATTGCAACCCGAGATTGCGATATGTTTCCGAACGATGGTTTCGGAATCCAGGCTCTACGGGGGATCACCCCGCCCCCGAAGCGAGACTGGGGCCATGGGCTGAAAGCCTTGACCCCCAACGGTTATTCAGCCCCCGATCTTGGAAAGCCATGCCCACTGATGCGGCTTGAGTTGATAACTTGCCATCTCCCGGAGCCTGAAAGGCGGGGGCTTTGCCCTCAATCCGGTAAGATTAAAATCAACTTTTGGCTACCGCATTTTTTCTCCAAAACATTTACCGTTTAGGGCTTTGCCGGCCAAAGGCAACCGTTATCATTACCCGGCGATCGCTGGGTGAGACTCGGACACTTTGAAAAGACACCGGAACCAACCCCGCTCCCGTCACTGGGCAGTGGAGAGGGCCTTGGGGTCAAACCACCGATCAACGCAGCCGTTTTAGCTGGCTGCCTAGATCGGGAATCCCCGTTGCTTTAGCATGGGGAGGATGTGAATTGTGGTTAGAGTGCCGCAGCGGGGGCGATCGCGCGATCCGAGCGACAATCTAGCCGGCTATAACATCGGCCTGACTTTGATCGAGATCAAGAGACTCAAGTCTAGAAAGAACTATGCTGAAAAAGGTTGTTTTGCTAGTTGTAGCGGTGGCGTTTTTTGCCTTCCAACTGGCCGTTAGCCCCGTAAGCGCGGCGGAAATGAAGCCGGAACTGCGCACGGTCAAGGTCAGCGAAAAGGGTGATACCGTCACCTTGACCCTGGAGCAAGTGGCTCTGGGCAAGAGACTGTTTAATGACACTTGTGCCCAGTGCCATGCGGGCGGTGTGACCAAGACCAGCCCCGATGTGGATCTGTCGCCTTCGTCCTTGGCGGGTGCCGTTCCTAGCCGCGATCACATCGCTGGCCTGGTGGACTACATGAAGAATCCGACCACCTACGACGGTGAAACGGAAATTTATGAACTGCACCCCAGTACCCGCAGTTCTGACATTTTCCCGGAGATGCGGAACCTGACCGATGAGGAATTGGAAGCGATCGCTGGTCATATTCTGAGCCAACCCAAGGTGATTGGTTCCCGCTGGGGCGCTGGTAAGACTCGTTATTCAACTTGATGGATGAGTGAATATGGAGGGCGATCGAGCAACAGGGTAGATGATGCCCGGTAGCGATGCCCTCAGGGTTCCCTGGATGGTTGTTTGATTCAGTTGCCCCATTCAAGGCTCATAATCGATTGCTTGCCCGGTTAACCCAAGGATGGTGGCCGGGTATTTGTTTGGGATGAATTGGGTATTGGAATTAGTTGAGCATTGGACTGAATTAGGCTTTGGGATTCCTTGAGCGGTGGCCACCCCGCAATTTTGCAGGGTAGAATCGAAAGGTCTCTGGGCTAAGGTTCCATGGCCGCATGAGTTCCACTAGCTGTGCCGTTTGCCCCGCGTCATCATCATGTCTAAACGTCAGTCCGATCGATTTGCGCTGGGGATCCTGTTGGGGGCGGCAACCGGAGCCGTAGCAGGATTATTGTTGGCTCCCCGATCGGGTCGAGCCTCCCGCCAGCGTCTACAACAATCTTTGCAAAACACTTTGCAACACACCTTACAAAAAACGGTGAAGCAATCGGGCGATCGCCTGCCGGGAGCGTTGGAGGAGTTGGGGCAAGTGGTGCGCGACCAAGCGGCCATTTGGTCCGATCGCACTCGCGATCGCCTAGAAGGGGCATTCGATCGACTGCGAGACGCGATCGCCAGCGGTGTGGCCGCCAGTCAAACGGTGGATCAAGAAGATGTCAGCTTATCGGAAGAGGGCGACGCAATCCCAACCGGCTCAACCCCAACTCCGAAGCCCCGCCAGTTGGCCTATAACCGTATGGCCGCCCCCATGACCCAAACGGGCGATCGCTAACGGCGCGCATTCCGTCCTCTGAACCCATGATCGATCCGTTATTTTGGCTGGGGCTATCGTTTTTGCTCGTCAGCATTTGCTTGGCGATCGCCCTGGCCGCTGCCATTCCTGCCCTGCAAGAATTGGGGCGGGCCGCCCGCAGCGCCGAAAAGTTATTTGACACTCTCACGAGGGAATTGCCGCCCACCCTGGAAGCCATTCGCCTCACGGGTTTGGAAATTAGTGACCTGACGGATGACATGACCAATGGTGTGCAAAGCGCCGGTCAAGTGGTGCAAAAGGTGGACAGCAGCTTGGATACGGCCCGGCGGCAGGCGCGGCGAGTGGGAGCCACGGCCCGGCGGGCGGCGGCGGGTCTTCAGGCCGCTTGGCAGGTGTTGGTGAAACCTGGTCGCGATCGCCGTCGAGATAACCGATTGGAAGGGCGCAGTGAACGGAATGAATTGCGGGGCGAACTGCGGGGTGACCTCAGGAACGATCGCAATGAACGGAGTGATCGCGATGAGCGAAACGACCCAAGAACTGAGGGGCTGAACCGGCGAGCGGAACGGCCGGGACTACCGAGTGGATCCACTTGGCAACCGCCCGATCGCTATGCGGAGGCCTACCTAGAAGATGAGCTGGATGATGATCTCGATGATGATTTGGAAGATCTGGATGTCGAGGATCTGGATGTCGAGGATCTGGATGAATTAGATCATTTGAGCCATCGAGCCAACTATGGAGATCAACAGGCGCTCCAAGATTTGCAAAATTTGCGAGGTCTGAACCATTCAGCAACCTCCGGTGAACTGGAGCAGCTAGGCAATGATCCCGATTCGGGCCGTGATCGAAATTCAGGTCAGGATCGCAACCCTGAAGCAAGCACTAACTCCGACCCTGAATCTGGAGATGGAACCCTGGTTGAGCGATCGAAATGAGCTGTCGAGATGAGCCTTGATTTGCAGGACTGGCCCCTAAAACTCACCCCCTTAAAACTGACGGATTTACCCGAGACGGCTTATCTGGTGGGTGGAGCCGTGCGGGATGCCCTTTTGGGGCGGCAACGCGATGCGGTGGATTTGGATGTGGTGCTGGCGACGGGGGCGATCGAGCTGGCCCGATCGATTGCTGGGCGCTACGATGCGGGGTTTGTGGTGTTGGATCGAGAACGCCAGATTGCGCGGGTGGTTTTTGCGCAGGGAACGCTGGATGTGGCGGCCCAAGTGGGCGACTCGATCGAGGCGGATCTGCGACGGCGGGACTTCACGGTGAATGCGATCGCCTACCAACCCCATCGTCAGGAGTGGGTTGACCCTCTCGAAGGCCGGCGAGACTTAGCCGATCGATCCCTGCGGATGGTGTCCGTGGAAAACCTGCGGGAGGATCCCCTGCGCTTGTTGCGGGCCTATCGAATCAGCGCCCAATTGAACCTTCAAATGGAGCCGACCACGGCCCAGGCGATCGCCCAACAGGTACCGAATTTGCGGTTTGTGGCCGCCGAGCGGGTGCGGGCTGAGTTGGACTATTTGTTGGAAACGCCCCGGGGCGATCGGGCACTGATGGCGGCCAGCGAAATTCAGCTTTTGCGCGATTGGCTGCCCCCTTGGCAAGGAAAGCATGGGGTAACGCTCCCGACCCTATCCAAGGCGATCGAGCAATTACAAAACCTTTGGCCCGATGCCCCCCTCAACTGTCCCCTGCCCAATGGGCGATCGCCCTTGGCGGCGGCCCGGCTGGCCTGTTTGTTGGGGTCAGATTTGATGATCGCCCAACGGGCCCTGGAGCAACTCAAAACCAGCCGGGTTGATCAGCGCATTCTGCTGGCAATTCTGGGGGCCAAGGCTAGCCTGCCGGCCGATCACCTCTCGCCTCTCGATCGCGCGGCTCAGTACCAATTTTGCAAGGCGGCTGGGGAAGGATTTTTGGCGGCCGTGCTCCTGGCTTTGGCGGAAGGAACGGCCCCGATCGCCCTGGCCGAGGCGATTGGCCGTTGGCAAGATGCCACCGATCCGGTCGCCCACCCCAGCCCACCGCTCACGGGTCACGAGTTGATGACGGAATTTGGCTTGCCCCGGGGGCCGATCGTCGGTCAACTGTTGGCGGCCCTGGAGCGGGCCCAGGCCATTGGACAAATTCAGGGTTCCGAAAGCGCTCGGCAGTTTGCCCAAAGCTGGCTCCAATCAGCCCAATCCTTCCCGACATAGCCAACCTTTGCGGGCCAACCTTTGCGGGTCGATCGCGAAAGGCAATCTCAAGGCGATCGAGATGCGCTATGCTAGGTGGGCTGAACGGGAAATGGAACATGGCAAAGCGCCGTAACCTCAAAAAAGAAAAAGCACAGCGTAACTTGGCTTACGCACGTAAATTCCGCAAGCGCTCCAACAGTGGACGGATGCACCGCTCTCGTCGCCCGTCTGCATCGGCCGAAGCGGAAACCAATGAAGAGGAAACGACCACCGACGTTCAAGACGGTGCAGCGGTCTAACCCAACCCAAGTCTCTCCTCTGTGGCCGAAGCGGCCTGTGGCTAAAAACGTTTTGGGTTTCCTTGCTCCGTCGTGGATCCAATTTTCCATTAACCTCTGGGTTGTGCCATGGATTGGGTCTAACCCACGACCGGGGCCAGAAGCACCCGATCGCGGCTTTGAGGAAGCGCAGCAGTTTTATTCACTGTTGCGCTTCTCTGTTTTTGCCATTTGTTTTGAGCATTTATTTTTGCCATTTGTTTTGAGCATTTATAGTAGGCTCGATTAGAAATGAGACACATCATGACCTGAAACCTTTGCCGGACAAGGCTTGGTCGATCTCATTGTCAATCGGAACGACTATATTTTGAAGATCAGTTCCCTTGACCAAGGGCAACGGCCGAGGCAGGCGTTGCAAATGTGGGAAATTAGACCTCTTTCACGAAAATCCCTTTCCTCCAGATCGGCTGATCAACGATCATTTTGTAGGTTGGGTTGAGGCACGAAACCCAACAACAGCAAGGTTCGTAGTGATCGAGTTGGGTTTCGCAAAGCTCAACCCAACCTACCGAAAAACCAAGCATTTGAGTGTTTTGTCAGTCAATCAGTAATCTTGGAAAGGAATTTATAGTCGCTTTATCAATCCGCTCTAAAGACCTCGTTAAAAATGTTTAGAGATTTTTCAGAAAATCCTCCATTTCTTGGGCCTCGGTGACCATTCCCACGGCTTGGAAGTGATCGATCGCCCGCTCGGCCCAATTACGCGACTCCTTGCGCAATCGCCCGGCCAAGGCCGCGCGGGCCAAATGCTTGCAGCAATAGGCACAACACCGCTGATCAACAATCACTGCCGCCAACCGGTAGCTGGCTTCCAACTCCCGCAAAGCTCGGGAATATTGCCCCTGCGCCATCCGCACCTGCCCGATCGAGGACTGAATGTAGGCCGTTCCCCGTTGCCAACCCAAGGCCTGTGCTTTTTTCAGGGCAGTCGTATAAAGTCGCAAGGCTTCGGCGGAGTTCTGTGCCTGCTGGGCCACATCGCCTTCGTAGTAAAGACTCTGGCACTCCAAGCGCAACCGGTGCTCGGCGTTGAGCTGGGGATTGTGAATGAGCTGCTCAACACGGTGTTTCCACCGATCGCCATGGTCGATCGATCCCTGTTCATAGGCCAGGCGCAGTTGGTTAATGGCTAAATCCGACTGCAAATCTAGATCCAGGTGATCCCGCAATTGCCAAACGGCCTCAAAATCCGCGCAAGCCTGGCGAAGGGATTGGGAGTCATTGCGGAGGGCATGGGTCCAACCGCGATCGAACAAAAAGCGTGCCTCCAAGGCCGAGTTCTGTTGCTGGCGAGCCAGTTGGATGGCTTTGGCATCGCGGGCAATCCGCTCTGACCAATGGCCGCGAAAGTGACTGTAGCCCCTGAGGGGTTGAAAAACCTGCCAAAACGACTCCAACCGCCCGGTCGCCAAACACCAATCCAAAACCTGATTCAGGGTGTCCCAATGGAGATCGATCGCCTGGTGATCGGTTAACCACTCCAGGCGATCGCCCTGGCCATGTTGCCGCACGTAGTCGATCGCCCATTGCAACCATCGCTCACGCATCGCCATTGCTTGAGTTGGGGCCAGGCGATCGGCCCCCACCGTGGCCACATAACGCCGAGCCAAGGACGACAGACCATAGCGCCCGTCACAATGGAGGGTCACCATGGACTGCTCAGCCAGCTTGGCCAAATGGGCCCAGGTGGCGTGGGCTTCTGGATCTACTCCGGCCACTTGGGCTAACAGCGCCGGTTGCACGGGAACCGCAAACCAACTGAGGGCCAACAGGAATTGCCCCGCCAACTGCCCGCCCAAAGCCTCCAGGGTGTTGGCACAGTAAAACTGCGTCACCCAGTGATCCGGCTGTTCCAGTTGGGCAATGACCCAGGCGATTGGTTGGCCCGCCGCCAATTGCCCCAGCCCCCAAGCGATCGGCCCCGGCAGGGAACCCGCCGCCGCCACCAAGCGCCGATATTGCCCCAGAGACCAAGGCCAACCCGTTTCCGGAACCCGCTGCATGATCCACCGCAAGGCCGCCTCTGGCTCCAGGGGATCTAGGTGGAGCGATCGGGCGATCGGCAACCGGTAGCGACAGGTGAACAGCACCTTGACCGTGGCCGGCAATTCATACAAAAACGCCAACGTGGCCTGCGGATCCGTCATTTCCTCAAAACTATCCAAAATCAACAACATGGGTTGTTGAGCCATCAAAGTCCAAGCCTGTCGCATTCGATCGGGCAGCGGGCGATCGTTCCATTCATTTGTCACCCGATCAGAATCGGATGTGAGATTTTGCAAAATTTCCGATAATAGCTGCTCTAGGGTTTGTTGCGATCGACATCCTGGCAGCAACCCCATCCCCGTTAAGTAATGGGTTTTAGCGGAAGTGAACAAGACCCACTGAAAAGGGCAAGAGTTTTGTTGAATTAAATAATGAACACTCGCTAAAGCCAGGGCCGTCTTACCGGTTCCGCCAGCGCCTTCAATCACCCAAAATCGCTCTTCTTGATTCCGTTGCAGCCAGTGAATCAGGTGTTCCCACTCCCGATCGCGGCCCTCCAAAATCGCACTATCCTGAGCTGGTAAATAAACCTTCAAGTTTTGATACTCCGCAATCGGAACGGAGGAAATTCGATAGGGACGTTCTGCTAACATTGCCAAAGCTCGGCGATGACAAAAACGTCCTTCCCAATTTAATAATGCTTTAAGATAAGTGTAAAGCTTATTTGTGAGTTCTGTTCGGAGAGCATCGGTGTTAATTTCAAGCACTGTTGCCAAGGCTTTAATGCTCATTCCTGTGAGAAATCCGCGCAAATAGAGGCGTTCAGTGCGGCTGAGTTGCGATCGCCGAGGATCACCAGCGGTGGGAAACTCCGGACAGGGCTGCCCCTGCTTTGCCCACAGCAGCCGGGCCTTGACTCGGCCCAAGTCGCGATAGAGACCTTCGAGATTCCATTCGCACCCCACCTCCTGAAACAACGTGCTTTTGCTATCCATCGCTTGCTGGTCACCCTCCTTCGGGAAAGGCTCGATTAGCCAAAGTTCGTGGCCGGGATTTAGGTCAGTTTCATCGAATTGATCGAAGATTTGAGATTTACCTAAGATTTTAGAGTTTTACCTAAGATTTTGGCTTTGGCTCTTACAAAACGGATCGAGATATTCTGATTTTCAAGCTGATCTCGCCACCGATTCCGCGCCGATCGCGTGGGGGAAACTGATTGCTCAGCCTTCGTGAATTCCTGTTAGTTCAGAGGACTCGTTTAACAAATTCGTTCAACGGACAGACCTAGGGTCGATCGCCCCTGGATCTGGGCCAAAAGCCGCGAGCAATTCATCTGGGTTCTGGGCCAAAGCCCGCTGTCATGGGCCGCAGCCGGATCCAAGCCAATGGGCTGCTGATGGTTTTTGGGCTAAATCAACAACAATTCCAGGTCTTGGAGCCTGCATAAAAATTTCCAAGCAAGGCGATGTTAATGCAGTTGATGTTGGGTTTAGGGCTTGAGTAATTGCGCCCTAGCTGCCTGCTCTGTGTTGCTGAATTCTTGAAACTTTGGTCGAGAATGCCCCATGATCCTTCCCTCTCCGGTGTTGTCTCAGGATCGGAAAACGGCTTGGCCCGACGGAACCTTAATTCACGATCGCTACAGCATCCTGCGGGGGCTGAATGCCGCCGCCGCGCGATTGCCTCAAATCGGTCAGGTGCAAGTGTTTGAGGTGGTGGACTTGGAAGACGACGATCGGCCCAAGGTTTTGAAACTGTTGATTCGTCAACAATCAACCCGGCTCGATCGGCTTTATCGGGAAGCGGAAGTGCTGATGCGCGGCCCCCAGCATCCCCAAATCCCCAAGGCGGCGGTGGATGGCTTCTTTTGCTGGCGACCGATCGACAGCCGCTGGCCCTTTCAGGGGCTGGTGATGGAGGCGATTGCGGGGGAATCCCTAGAGGCTTATCTCGATCGACAGGGGGCGATCGACCCCATGGCAGCGATTCGCTGGTGGGTGCAACTCAGCAGCCTGCTTCACAACCTGCACCAAGCCGGCTGGATCCATGGGGACGTGAAGCCCGCCAATCTGATTCGGCGGCCCCAGGGGGATTTGGCCCTGGTGGATTTTGATGCGGCAATGCTGGTGGGTGAGCGGGCGGCGGCCTGTGGCTCCGCTGGCTACATTGCCCCAGAGCAGCGGCAAGGGCAGCCCATTGGCCCCGCCAGCGATTGGTTTAGCCTGGGCCGCACGATCGTGCATTGGCTCACGGGGCAGCATCCCTTAGATTTGATTGCCCAAAGTGTTGACTCTGACTTTGACTGGCGCTGGGCTGTGCCGGGGTTGCCGGACTCGATCGCCGATGCGATCGACACCCTGATGGCTCCCAACCCGAGCGATCGCCGAATCATGCCAGCGGGAACCACCGCCACGTCCTTGCTTCCCCTGGCTCAGCGCCTGGCGCGGCCGCCCGTTGTCGCCACGCCCCCTAGGCAGTTCCCGGAATTCCCGAGGGCTGCCTAGGGAATCCCTGGGAATCCCAGCAACCTAGAAATTTCTAGGGGTTTCTAGGGATTTTCTAGTGTTCCTACACACCACAATCTCTCTGTTCAATTCGGCGGTGGACTGTGCTCCACGAGCCGGATTTTTTTGTGGCAAATCTTGGTGGCAAATCTTAGTTGCCAATCAACGCGGCACATTAGCGCGGCAAATCAGCGCGGCACTAGGGGCGATCGCTCCGGTACGGAATGCCAAGGGCGCGGGACTCCATACAACGCCACCGTTCCCTGGCCATTCCAGCGCTCCCCATTCGGCAGGGTAGCCCGCCGAAAATCCGCTTGCTCCAATTGAGCATCGTGCAAAACGGCTCGGGTGAGATTGCTGGCAAACAAAATGGCTTGGGTCAAATCTGCCCGACTCAAATCCGCGTCAATTAGCGCGGCCCGACTTAAATCGGTGCGGATCAGATTGGCTCGGCGGAGGTTAGCCCGACTCAGATCCACCTCGGACAAATCAAAGTGGCTCAGGTCGGCGGTGGCCAAGTTACTTTGGGGCGCAATTAACCACAGGCCAGCCCCGATCGGGTCAAAGTCCTGGGGCCAGCAGGTGGCCTCGTCCATCAATGCCCCGTGAAAACTAGCCCCTTGGAGTTGGGCGTGGCTCAGGTCGGTTCCGCGCAAATCTGCCCGATCGAGATAAGCCTCCTGTAACTGGGCTTGGGCTAAATTCCAACCCCGCAAGTCCGCTTGGCTGAGGTTGCTGGCCGCGGCTTTCAGGTGGGAACCCAGGACGATCGCCCCCTGCTGCAACCAGTCGATCGCCCCTTGGGTACGGGCATCCACGCGGGCCTGTCGCCAGTCCACCCCATCCACCCAAGTCCACCGCAAATCCGCCCCACAAAGATCCGCCCCGTTTAAGCTGGCTCCTCGCAGATCTGCACCCCGTAAATCGGCTTCGCGCAAATCTGCCCGCCGCAGGTAAGTGCCCCGTAGATCGGCTTCGCGCAAATCCGCCCGCCGCAGGTTCACCCCCGACAGATAGGCCGAAGACCAATTGACCGCCCGAGCCACAACTTCGCGAAAGCGGGCCCCGGAAAAATCCGCCCCGCTTAAGCGTAGTTCCGACAAATTGGCTCGATCAAAATTCCACTTGCCCTGGTGATATTGCTCAATCCACTCAGCCGCCTGACTCTGTTTCATGGAGATCACCGATCGCGCCGTTGGCTACCAACTGTTGATAGTCTTCGGCCGTTAGTCCTTCGTTATGGCCCAAGACCGCACCCGTGACGATCGCCCGATGAAAATTCACCCGACTCAAGTTGGCCCCGCTCAGGTTAGCCCCACTCAGGTTAGCCCCGCTCAGGTTGGCCAGGGCCAAGCTGGCCTTGTGCAAATCTGCTTTGGTTAAATTGACATCGCTCAAGAGGGCCCCGGACAAATCTGCCCCGGCTAAGCGTGCTTCCGCCAAATCGGCCCCGCTCAAGTCCGCATCACAAAGCTGGGAACCCCGTAGATTCACCCGTTGCAGATTGGCCCCGCTCAGGTCACACCCCTCCAGTCGCACCCCCAGCAGTTGTCTGCCGGTTAAGTCTTGTTGGGGATTCAGTTGGGCCAGGGTCAACAAGTCAAGGAAGCTGGCTTGCGGATTGGCCCAAATGGCCGCGATCGCCCCGGCCCAGGGCCCGTCAATGGCTCCACCCGATCGCGCCAGGAGGCAATCCAACACTGCTCGCTGCTCCGGCGACAGGGGGTGACGCTCCGCCAGGTTCAACGCTTGGGTAATTTGTTCGATCGCCGCATCCAAATCCACGCGCGATCGATCCGCACCCGCCTGTTCCGCAGGGGCCCCTGCATCCTGAAAAACCGTCACAATTCAATCTCCTTCAATTGCCGTTTGCACAACGGCTGCTGCACATGATCACTACCCAGTTTTTAGGGTAACCCGAAGGGAACCGGCGGCCGGCTGAATGCAAAGAGAGTTCAACATTCTCACGATCCGCATCGCGGCGGCACGAGGGTGCATCAGAGGGTTCATCAACCGTTCAGGTCGGTAACCAGGTTTGCACCACACGCCCCGTAATTTTGTGGCCCAGCCATGGGGTGTTCTGGGCCAGGGACTGCAATTGGGCCGGCTCCACTGTCCAGGTGGCGGCGGGGTCAAACCGAATCAGGGGCTGGGCCTGACCGGGGCCGATCGCTTGGGGCGTTTGGCCCAACAACTCGGCGGGCCGCTGACTGAGCGATCGCCACAGTTCCAGCGCCGTCAATTCCCCGGTCATCACCAACCCTGACCAGAGCAAGGGCAAGGCCAACTCCAGCCCGATCGCCCCTGGGGGTGCTTCGGCAAAGGCGACGGTTTTTTCTTCGTAGGTGTAGGGAGTATGATCCACCGCGATCGCGTCGATCGCTCCGGTTTTGAGGGCAGCGATCAGGGCTTGGCGATCGGTGGGATTGCCCAAGGGAGCAGGCAGATGCAGGCTGGGATCGTAGGGTAAAGGGGGGCGATCGCTGCCCGGCAGCGGTCGCCGGCCGTCAATGTGGCTGGTGTCGCAGAGCAATTGCAACCATGACAGGCTGGCCGTGAGGGGCAACCCATCGGCCTTGCCTTGGGCCACGAGGGCCGCGGCGCGATCGGTGGCTAAACGCATCACATGCAGGCGGGCGGGGCGATCGCGCAACAATTCCAAGAGGGTGGCTAGGGCACTGCTTTCGGCCGCCGCCGACACCCCCACCAGCCCCAACCGCAACGCCTCAACCCCTTCCAGCACCGGGCTGCGACTGGCCGAGGCCCTTTGACCCATCACCATCAACGGCAACCCCAAGGGCCCTGCATAATCCAGCAAGCGTTCCATTAAGACCCAATCCCGGATCGATCGACCGTCGGTGAAACCCACAATGCCAGCGGTGGCTAACTCTGCCAACTCGCTCATTTGCTCCCCTTGGGTTCCTTGGGTCAAGGCTCCCCAAAGGTGCAGGCGGGGGCTTGGCTCCGGCAAGGCCGCCCAGCGATCGCGCAGGTTTTGCACCATGGCGGGCTGATCGATCGCCGGTTGCGTGTTGGGCAACAGGGCGAGAGTGGTGAACCCACCGGCCAGGGCGGCGGCGGCCACACTGGCGAGGGTTTCTCGGGACTCATGGCCCGGTTCGCCCGATCGGGAATAGCAATCCACCAGGCCCGGAGCCAAAATTTGCCCCGCCGCCTCAATCACTCGGGTTCCCTCTGGCAGGGCTTGGGGATCCGGGTCGATCGCCCGCACTTGCCCCTGATCCAACAGAACCGTGGCCCGGCGATCAACCTGGGCCACCGGGTCAATCAGACGAATTTCCCGTAGCAGTTCGATCGCCATCTACAGCGCCCCAGCGGCCGTTTTGTCCAAAATAGTGCCGGATAGGTGATGGGTAATATTCATCGCCTGCAACACCGGCAAACTATCGGGCCCGTCGGGATAGCAAATTGCCGTTACCCCACCGTTCCCTTGCTTAAAGCGCCAAATGCTGTCGGGGCCAAGGCCCGTGAGCTGACAGAGCAGGGCTTTATTCACGGCATCATGGGCCACCACCAAACCGGTCAAGGGGCGATCGGCTGGCGTTGCCACTTCACCCGCCTGAGCCAGCACGGCCGCCCAGGCCTGCTCAGCGCGATCGAACACCTGTTGCAAATTCTCACCCTCCGGCATTTGCACCGTTTCCGGGTGCGTTTGCCACTGTTTCAGCAAGCCCGGATATTCCGCCTCAATTTCCGATTCATACTTGCCTTCCCACAGACCATGGCCAATCTCCTTGAGAGTATCGAGCAAGCCCAATTCCAGCCCCGGGTGATGCGCCAAAATTGCCTCCGCCGTGGCCTTGGGGCGAGCCATGGGGCTGCTGAAGGCGAAGTCGATCGCCACATCCTTCAGGAAATTGCCCGCTTTGGCCGCTTGACCGTGACCCGTTTCATTCAAGGGCACATCAATTTGGCCCTGAAACCGCCCCTGACGGTTCCATTCCGTTTCCCCGTGGCGCACCAACAGCAACTGCGGCCCCCGATCGCCCCCACCGGGCTTGGGCACGGCGGAACCCCCCAAGGCTCCCAAATGCGCCGTCAGGTTCATCGATTCCAGTTGCACCGCATCCCCTAGGCCACCAGCAAAGTTCAGCACGCTGATTCCGCAGTTCGATTGCAGCAGGCAGTGGTAGCGATCGGGGCCAATTCCCAACGCCGTGCTCAGCAAGCAACGGTTAATGCCGTTATGGCCCACCAAAACCACCGTTTGTCCCTGATGGCGGCTCAAAATCTCTTCCCAAAAGGCCTTAGCCTGCTCTCGCAGGGACAGCACCGGGAAATGCGTCCCACTGGCCAGCACCATGCTGAATTCGTGGGGCTGGTGTTTCCACTGGTCATAGGCTTCAGGAAACTGAGCCTTCACGTCACTCACGGCCAGCCCTTCCCAGAGGGGCAAATCCACCTCTCGCAACAGTTCGTTGGTGGTCAATGGCGGCACGGGCTGCAATTGCTGACAGATGGTTTCGGCCGTTTGGCGCGCACGCTGAAGGGGGCTGCAATAGAAGGCATCGATCGCCAAACCTTGCAGGGCGATCGCCACCTGGGTAGCCTGGTTACGCCCCAAGTCAGTCAGCACCGACTGATCGCAGCGCCCTTGAATGATCCGGCGGGTGTTGAAGTTACTTTGTCCGTGGCGGATGAGGATAACGCGCGTAGCCAAGGGGCTGTCTCCTAAAGTGGGGGTCAGGGGGGAGCGGGGCAACAGGACTATTGCCGGGCTGAGGGCTTGTCAGAGCGAAGGTGCAGCGGTTTGGCGATCGAACAGGGCCTTGCTTCGGGGATTGAAGGCGGGCCCATGGCAGACAACCGGCGCTCAGCCAGGATGCATTCTACCGCTCTGGGGTGAATCAACAGTTCTTCTGATCGGATCTTCTGATTGAAGATTTCCATGGGAAAACAACCGCCACCCAAGGAAGCGGTTGCAACCAAAGCACACCAGGGGCCGATCGGGCCAGAAACCGCTACACCACCAAGGCGCAACCGATCAGCCTATTGCGCTAACACATCCGGTGCGGTGGTTTCGCCAAAGCCCGATCGCCGCTGGGTGGGTGGGTTAGGGCTGGCGCTGGGCGTGGGTTGTTGGGTGGGTTGCTGGGTGGGTTGGGTCGCCGCTGGCGGATTGGTGGCCTCAGAAGTGGGGGTCGATCGGCTCTGGGGCGTGGGGGTAGGGGTTTGAGCCGGTACGGTGCGCGGGGCCGGGGTCACCGGCTCAGGTGATCGCGGCTCAGTCGCTTGGTTCAAGGCCGTGCGCACGGCTTCGATCGGCTGGGCCTCCTTGAGTCGGCCCCCTTCCCACAGCCCCGCCAACTGTTGCCCATTGGCATAGCTATAGATGCCGCGACCGTGGAAAGCATTGTTGCGAAATTCCCCTTCGTAGCGATCGCCATTGGCGGTGCGGTAATTGCCGCGACCGTTGAACTGTCCCGCCATAAAGTCTCCTTCATAGCGATCGCCCGCAGGCGACACATAAAGCCCCCGCCCTTGCAGCTTGCCGTTCACCACCTGTCCTTCATAAACCCCACCCGCCGCATAGGCATAGCGGCCGCGCCCCGTGCGCTGACCCGCCACAAAGTCTCCCTCGTAGCGATCGCCATTGGCCGCCAAGCAGTTGCCTGGGCCCGTGAAGATGGCGGCCTTGGCTAATTCCTCGCAGGACGCGGTGGCGGAATTGGTGGATAGGCGCACTTCTTCCGATCGCGCCGCTGGACTAATCCCGATCGTGCCAACACAGGCACTCAGAACCATCGGAAACACAACGCCCCGACCCCATGGCCAAGGCAAGCGAGTTGAGTTGGATCGCATAAGGTCTGGATAAGTAGCTGTGGCAACCGTTCTGAGCAACCGCCCATCGGCGGCATGGCGAGCGGCATGGCTAAATCTTTTGTAACTGGCTGATCGCGATCATGACGAATTTTCTATTAAATCGTTATTTTAATCGGGCTTGTCTATTTTGTCTGCATTCAAGCAATCACTTGAATCGATTTGATTGTGAGAATTGATTTGTTTTAGAGCATTTTACCCTAATTTTCACTCCGATTTTTGAACCATCCAAGCTTCAGTAACATCGTTGGGATCGTTACAAAAACCAGTAGGACATCTTGAGGCTGGACTCAAAATCATCTGCATCGGTTTTGTCTTGGCTCAGAGGCAATGGTTGGGAGGCAATGCTCGGAATCGCGATCGGACGCTGACCTTTCCGACCTTCAATTTTGGAAATGATGATGAAGCGATTACAAACTCCCAAAGCAGTCAATCCTTAAGTCGTTCAAGGCCAATTGCAGATCAAGAACAGATCAAAAAACAAAATCGACAGAACATCAGTCGAAAAACCCTTCAAAATCGATCCAAGACTCCCATCAGGGACGAGGGAGATTGGCTTGAAACCTTGATTAGTTCCCTCAGCTTTGCTCATAGACATAGAGCATAACCGATGGAATAGCTGATGGATTAGCTGGGAGAATGGGCGGGAATAATGACTAGGGACAGGGTTGTGGCGATGCATTAGCGCAGATCCCGCTGTTGGGGGCATCGTTAGCTTAGGGGGGCATCGTTAGCTTGGGGGGCAATGGCTGCGGATGGCTTCCCTCCCGCGATCACCCTTGGGGTCTGAAATGCTGAAAATGCCGTCCAATTAGTCCCGAGCAGGGTACATCAGCATCGATCGAAGTAAGCAGTATGTGCGCTGGTTGATTGACCACCCCAGGGTCTGGCCCTGGCCGGGTCGGGTGATCATCCCCAGTTTGCAACACTTGAGGCGATTTCCTTGGGATCTGCGCCGTGGCTCATCCTTGCAGCCTGGGTCTGCCCACAGCCGTGTTATGCAATTCAGTATCGTCATCGCTACCTATAACCGCCGTCGGCTGCTCGATCGGGCGATCGCCTCTGCCTTGGGACAAAGCTATCCCTGTGAAGTCGTGGTGGTGGACGACTGTTCCCGGGACGATACCCCCGAATGGGTGGCTCAGTTGCAACTCAGCCTCCCGATCGAGCGACGCGCCCAATTGGTCTATTGGCGCAACAGCAGCAATCAGGGCCATTCAGCCAGCGTGAACCGAGGTGTGGAGCTGGCCAAGGGCGACTGGGTGAAGTTGCTGGATGATGATGATTATCTGGATCCCAATTGCATTGCTGAGTTTGTGCGGGCAATTCGCATTCACGATCAACGCTGTGGCAAAGGTTTACGTCCACCCGCGGCCCTGTGCTCCTGCCAGGCCTTGCAGGTGGACTTACAGGGCAATGAAATGGGGCACACCCCTCGCACGGGGCCAGGTTTAGCCTATTTCATTCCCCAAGAGGATATTCACTACGGCATGTTGGTGGAGATGGTGCCGTTTGGTACGCCGGTGCAAGTGGCTTTTCGTCGATCGGCCTTTCTGCAAGCCCGGGGCTGGGACTCTCAGTTTGATACCAATTTTGATGATATTGATGCTTGGATTCGCATTGCTGAATATGGCGATGCCATTTTTTTAAATCAGTGCTTGGCCTATCGCACCGTTTGGGACGGAGCCTATAACCGGCAATTTTCGTTCGATCGCCGGTTTGACACCAATTGGTCCATTAAACAAAAAATTCACGGACTGGTAAACGAACGGTTTCAGCAACAATTACCCGAAAGCCAGGCGGTTCAGTCCTATCTGCGCCTGCATTGGGGATTAGTTGCCCTTAAGCATTACCAATGGTTCAAGGCTTTCTCGATCGCTGCTCCCAGTTTGCTATCGGCTCGGGGATGGGGCCTGATGTTGCACACTCGGCTGAATCGTATTTTCCACGCCCTTACCTGGACCTATCGAGACACCCAACGCTATCTGAAGCGCCGCCTTCAGGCCTGGATTCGGGCCCAATCGCCCCAATCGCTGCTGCGGGGTGGGTGGTTCAAACTGCGCTGGCAACAGATGCGTTTTCGGTTGCAGTTGGCGCGGCAACTGTGGCAGCAGGGGTTCCCCTTGGCGGCTCTGTTTGTAGTGAAAACGGTGGTGATGCGTTGGGCGATCGCCCTGTGGCTCGATCCTTTGGTGCGCTGGGCCCAACGATCGCCCCGGCGACGGGCTTGGCTGCTGCGCCGTGCGGCCCGACTGTGGCGTTGGCTCGATCGGGACTTAAATTTTCTGAACCATTTAGACCATGCCCAGCGCCAAAGCAGTCCCCATCACTCCAGTGCGCCCCGCCATCCCAATTACCCTCGACCCCTCAGCGATCGGATCAGGAATCGCCTCGATCGCCTGAATCGCCTGAGTCACCTGAATCGCTTAAGTCGCCTGAGCTATTTGCCAACCAGCAATCCTTTGCTCGCGCTGCCCGCTGCCCCAATCTCCAGCCCACCACAACCGCAACCGCAACCGCCCAAACCACCCATGACCCCAAGGTTGCGCCAATGGATCGATCGACTGCGGTTCGTGCAAGCTCGCCAATTGTGGCATCAGGGGCGCTGGCTGAAATCTTTGGCGCTGTCGATGCCGCTGCTGTTTTCCCCTGCCATTTGGAGGCTGATGTGGCAGCGGGGCGGGCGGGCAATGCGCCGGCCGAAGGTTCGGCGGTTTGTACTGCTGGATTTGCCAGCGACTCCGGGCGATCGGCCTCATCCTCACCCCTGAATCAGGATGCGATCGGGGTGACAGCAAGGGCGAACTGGAGTGAAACCAGAATGAACCCAGAACAAAGCCAGGATGAAACCAGGATGCGATCGAGATGAATCGCTCCGCAATGGGAGTGGATTCTTGGGCTACCAACCGCTTAGGGGCGCGGCTGTGTTGATCGCTGCCAGTGATAGCATGAGCAGGGGCCAGGGCCGGAGAACGATCGAGTGCGATCGCCCGTCCAACCCAATGTTTCTGAACCTATCGTGATTTTGACTGCGCGCAGACCGCGCGACTAACACCTATGTCGCAAAACAAAGGATTTGGCTTCGGCTTGGGCAAAATGAAGGAAATTGCCCAAGCGATCCAAAAAGCCCAGCAAGTGCAAGAAGATGCTAAAAAGCTGCAAGAAGAGCTGGAAAAAACCGAAATTGAAGGTCAAGCGGGCAACGGCTTGGTGAAGGTGGTGATGAGCGGCAACCAAGAACCCCTCCGCGTAGAAATTTCCGCAGAAGCCTTGGGCGAAGGGGCTGAAGTTTTGTCGGATCTGGTTTTTGCGGCCATGAAAAACGCCTACACCGCTTCCACAGAAACCATGCGGCAACGAATGGAAGCCCTGACCGCTAATCTTCAGCTACCGGGCATGTAGTCCCTACAGATCTGCGATCAATTCCTCAGCCCCTGAGCCTGCTGTTCCGACATCGCAGAAGGCTAGGGGCTTCGGCCCCTGGCCTGCGGTGAGTGAGACACATCGAATTCAGTTGCCTTCTTTGGCACTTTGCTAGACTCTGCGAAATCTGTGCCCTATGCCTGTCAAACTGCTATTTGTCTGTTTGGGCAATATTTGCCGATCGCCCGCTGCCGAAAATTTGATGAATCATCTCATTGCACAGCGCGGCTTGCAGGGGCAAATTGAGTGTGATTCGGCGGGCACAGGAGCCTATCACGTGGGCGAGCCACCCGATCGGCGCATGAGCGCGGCGGCGGCGAATCAGCCAGGCATTAAACTGCAAGGGCGGGCGCGACAATTTTCTTCCGTTGATTTTGCGGATTTTGACCTCATTTTGGCGATGGATCGGGATAACTATTGGGGCATTTTGGCGCGAGATCCCGATCGCAAATATCGCGACAAGGTGAAGATGATGTGCGATTTTTGTCGCCACCATGACCTCAAGGAAGTGCCTGATCCTTACTATGGCGGCCCCGAAGGATTTCAGCAGGTTATTGATCTGTTGCTTGATGCCTGTGAAGGACTGTTGGAAACCCTAATTCAGGAAGGCAAGGTTACACCTCCTGAGGATTAGGAAACTGCCGGGTTAACCACAGGATTAAACAACTGTTCACCAACTTCAGAATTAGACCATTCAGCATTCAACCATTTAGCATTTAGCCATCAAACTCGATCGCCCCAGGCCAATAGTCCCATAACACCAGGGCTTGGCCCTGAAACTGCGTGGGTTCTCCGAGGGTAATGAATTCGTTGGGTAATTCATGGGGTAACCCGCTGGTTGATTGACGCATCAACTCATGGGGTAACTTAAGGTCCAATTGAGGGTTCGATCGCTCCGTTAATCCTGTGATTGGCCGAATCACTGATCCCTCAACCCCAGCTACCGTTCCCCGAGGCGATCGCCCCACCAACGCCACATCAAACCGCCGAGCTAAATGGGCCCACTGGGGATGTTGAATTAAAAACAACTCCGCTGCTCGTAAGAGTTTCAGTTGCTTGGCGGGGGTGATGGCCAACGCGCCGTTGCGATCCCAATTTCCAGGACTGCGGGTTTTCACCTCCACAAAGGCCAATTCCTGACCCGATCTCGCCACCAAGTCCAACTCACCGGCCCGACAGCGCCATCGCCGCGCCTCGATCGTCCAGCCCTCTTGCATCAACCAAGCGGCCACAAATGCTTCACCCAATTCGCCCAATTGGGCCGCAGTCGATCGGCGATCGGAACCTTTGGAATGGGGGGTCATAGGCTGATGTCCTAGCGGCCCTCGCCCGTATCGAGCATTACGCCCAGAGCCAAGGCAATCCGGCGATCGAGATAGCGATTGAGATCCGCACTCATATCCAAAACGTAGCGATCGAGCAGGGTAAATTTGCGGTTAAATTCCCCAATTTGGCGATCGCTATTCCCCTCCAAAATGATGAAATTCGTTCGCAAAACCCACATCAGCGGTTCTAAAAAGCGCCGTAATAATGACAGCACAATCGAATCCTCTTTGGCGACACAAAGCAGTGAGCCATCGGGGCGATAGCAGTGCCACCGTTTGCGAAAGATATCGTAGAGATAGTTCTTGCGAAATCGAGCCAAATCCCCTTTCAAATCGCGCACAGTAAAAGTAGCCGTAAACCATTCAAATTTTTTCTCTTGAATGATTTTAATCAGTGGTTCCTGTTTACTGGCATCTCGATAGATGGTGATATGGCGTTTGGGTGAAATCAGCACAATCACCGCCAGAACTGCGATGCAAATAACGATTGTTCCCACCAAAAACACTGGCAATTGCAAGTTTTCTGGCATCACCGACATCAGAAGAGCCAGCAGCACGATCATGACGATGGTGGCAACTAAACCGGCCAAAACCGCCAGCAAGCTACGCGCCCAATGGGTTGGCCGTTCAATGAACAGGATTGGGTCTCCGTGATCATCACAAACGTCATATTTTTCCGAGAGGGTCATCAACTTTTGTCGCAATAAGAATCGATCGCGGTTAAAGACTGAATCGACCTGAAACATGCTCAATTCTCCACAACATCACCCGATCGCCCTGTGGCGGCGGCCCCGGTTAGTCCAGGTTTCTGGGCCAACGTTAACCGACAACCCGCCTCATCGCAGGGTCACCACCACCCCTTGGCTTTCACGGGCCGATCGATCCACGGCGCAGAGGGCATAGGTTCCGGCCCCCAAGGCGAGCGATCGCGCTCCGGCCGCCAACAGGCGATCGAGCGTCCAACTGTTGCCCTGTTGTCGGTAAAGGGCCCAACCACGCAACCCTTCGCCACCCGCAGCCCAAGTGAGTTCTCCACCATTGACCCTCACCCCCGTGGGCGGACTCGGCGGGTTGCCGGTGGCCCTCAAAACCGGCGGCAAGGCTGGTTGGGCATAGAGTTCCTGGCGCAGTTGGTCAGCAAATCCCTGGCGGTTTTCCGCGATCGGCTCAATGTTATAGAACGCATTTCCCAAGGCTCGCCGGGCCGCCAGCTCCCGCGTGAGGGTAATTTGCTGCTCAAATTCGGCCACTGACCAAGCGCTGCTGCTGCCCAATTTGTCCAAGTTATTGCCGGGGTAAACATGGGCCCCGTTGGCGATTTGCACCCACCAGTTCAGCAGGGTGCGGTAACTTTGGGCCGTTTGATCAATCCGCCAATAGAGTTGAGGCGCAACGTAATCTAACCAGCCGGCCTTGAGCCACCATTTGGGATCGGCAAACAGGCGATCGTACTGATCCAGTCCCACAATGCCCGCCGGTTCTCCGGGGCGATAGATGCCAAAGGGGCTGATGCCGAATTTGACCCAGGGTTTGACTGATCGAATCTGTTCCGACAACCGCTTCACCAGCTTGTTTACGTTGTCGCGCCGCCAATCGGCCAAGGTTTTGCCACCCCCCCAAGACCAGTAGGTTTGGCGATCGGGAAATTCTTGCCCCTCCACGGGATAGGGATAGAAATAGTCATCCAGGTGAATGCCGTCGATGTCGTAGCGCCGCACCACATCCAACACCACATCCACAGCTCGGTTTTGCACCTCGGGCAGGCCCGGATCCATCCAGCGCTGCGTGCCGTAGGTGTAAACGGCGTTGGGGTAAACGGCTTCCACGTGGTTCCCGGTGCCGATCGGGGCGTTGAGGGAGGTGCGGGCCCGGTAGGGATTGAACCAGGCATGGAGTTCCAGGTTGCGTTGGCGGCATTGCTCGATCGCGAAGGCCAGCGGGTCATAGTAAGGATTGGGTGCGCGGCCCTGGGTTCCTGTTAACCAGCGGCTCCAAGGCTCAATGCTGGAGTCGTAAAGCGCGTCTCCTTCCGGGCGAATTTGCAGGAAGATGGCGTTTAAACGGGCCGCCGCCGCTCGATCGAGCAGGGTCACCAATTCCGCCTGCTGTTGGGCGCTGGACAGGCCCGCCTTGGACGGCCAATTCACATTCCACACACTGGCAATCCAAGCGGCTCGCAATTCCCGTCGATGGGACAGATTCACCAACTGGGGCGGCGGCTCCCCGGGTTCCACCAAGTAGGGTGAGTCGATCGCGGGGAAATTGCGATCAGCCACCAGGGCTTGATAGAGCATGGTGGCCACTTCCGCCCGGCTGCTGGCTTGGCTGGGGCGCAGTTGCCGCAAGTTGGGAAAATTCGCCACCAAGCGACGGTGCAAGGCTCGCTGCACCGGCTGTCGGGCATAGGTTGCGATCGCTCCGGCATCATCAAAAAAACGGCTCAGATCCAAGGTTTCGCCGCCGGTTAAGCCCAACCCATTCACCAAGGCCACCAACACATCGGCCCGCACGATCGTGGCATCGGGGCGAAAGGAACCGTCCGGGTAGCCACTGAGCAAACCCCGTTCCCAAGCCTGCTGAATTGCAGCTCGGGCCCAATGGTTAGCGGCCACATCCCGAAAGCTGCGGGGCGATCGCACGGAGGGCCGATCGACCGATCGCACCAGCAAGGCCGCGAATTGGGCCCGAGTTAAGGGGCGATCCGGTTGGAAGGATCCATCAGGAAATCCACTAATCAACCCTCGATCGGCCAGGGCCGCGATGAAGGCTTGGGCCCAGTGGTTGGTGATGTCTGCAAACGTCGCCATTCTCCTCCAATCCCTTGCTGCGCTGCGATCGCTTCTCGCACCCTAGCATGGCCTTGAACTTTCGCCCCATGGCCCGATCCCCTTTTGGGCCCCGGCCAAGGGGGCGCTGATTAGGATCAAAAATCACTGCGATTGCAAGATTCAATCGGGCGATCGCCCCCAGATTCCCAAAGAAGTCCAAACACCCAGCGCCGCGATCGCCAATCGCCCGTACAATGTTGCGTGGACGCTCAACCCCGCGTCACAACTCCGGGCGCTGTTTGTGTTCGGCAATTTGCGTTGAGCAATTGAATTTGCGCTGGGCAATTGGTTGTGACCGCTGCCGGTTGAAGCGGTTCCATAGCTTGCAACTCTTGCAACCCATTGTTTTCATTTAGCTAGGCTTTTCACAGGAGAGCGCCCCATGGCCCAAGCGGTAGGCTCGATCGAAACCAAAGGCTTCCCCGCCGTCTTGGCCGCAGCCGATGCAATGGTTAAGGCCGGGCGCGTCACCCTCGTTGGCTATATCCGCGTGGGCAGCGCTCGCTTCACCGTTAATGTGCGCGGCGAAGTGGCTGAAGTTAAACAATCCGTTGAAGCGGGCATCGCGGCGGCCGAAAACGTCTTCGGCGGCGTGGTGGAATCGTGGGTGATCATCCCGCGTCCCCACGAGAATGTGGTGGCGGTGCTGCCCATTGAATACAACGACAAGGTGGAACAGTATCGCGTGGCGGTGGAAGGCCCGCGCCTGCTCACCTCGCGCTAGGGCTGATTGCTAGAGGCCCCATTGCCCCATTGGTCACTGGCCGCCCGAGCAGGGCGGCTTTTGTTTAGGTATCAGGCCTTTGGATCGGCCTAGGTCTCAGCACCATTATTCCTAATCCCAGCGATCGAGGTCGTCTGACCAACGCTGTAACAGGGCCCTGGCTCGATCGCGCTGGGTTTCAAAGGTGGCCGCCAGCCAAATCATTCCCGTGCCCAACGCCAGCCCCACCAACCATTTCAGGAACGACCATCGGGCATTCAGCTCCACAAAATTGGCCAAGGTGGCGGCTCCCAGCAACAGGGATCCCATCAGCAGGTAGGCGCGCACTTGCCAAAAAATGCCGGCCCCGATCGCCCCGAGGGCCAACACCAGACTCACCCAATCGGTGCTGTGCTGTGCGAAGGCCGCCCAAGCAATGATTCCCGTGCCGGCCAATCGCAGGCCGTGGCGCAGGGGCCGGCCCTCGGCCCCTTGCCAAGCGGGGTCAATTTCCGCCGCCAAAATTAAGCTGCTGCCCAAGGGCCCCACATAGAGCAGGGCTTCCATGGAACCGGCCAGCCACAGACTCCGCCAAATCGACCAGGTGGCAAACAGCAGCCCCAGGTAATACAACCGGCGACGACGCAACAGGGCCGCCAACGCACCATAACTGGCGGCCACCACCATCAGCGCGGGCGGGGCGATCGACCCGGCCAGTAAGAGGCTCATGCTGGCGGGCAACCAAAGGGCAACCCGTTCCCAGGCGGTTTTTTGGGAGCGGGTTTGGCCCAAAACCGCCAGCCCGATCGCGCTGAAGGCCGCCAGAACAGCCCAATGGGGGTCAAAGGCGGCCCAGCCAGGCAACCAAGCGCGGCCCCAACTGATCCAGGCGATCGTTTGCAAAGCCGCCAGATCCACCCACAGGCCCGAGGTGCGCCACCCCTGAACCCAGGGATAGGCCACCAACAATCCCAAGGCTGCCCAGGCCAAGGGGCCGTGGGTGGGGCCCGCCGTCAGCCACAGCAGGCCCGAAAACCCAGTGCCCACCAGCCAGTGGCCATGGGCTGTCCAGGCCAGCGTGCGGCCATTGAGAGCAAAGAGCGATCGCCCCCATCGATCGCGTCCGAGGTCATAAAACCAAGCCAGGAATCCGGCCACGACGGCAAACAACACCAGGGCATCGGTTGTGGTTCCGGCGGGCAACCAATGGCCCGTCCAAAAGAAGGCTAATTCACCCCAACCCCAGGAGGCGATCGCCAGGGAACTGTAACTCAGCCAGCGTTGATGGGGCGATCGGGCGGCCACCCGCAAACCAATGAGCGCCACCCCCACCATCAGCAAGCCCGTCCAACCATCCCAATAGCTCGATCGCCACAACAGGGTTAACAGGCCATAGCCCAAGGGCAACCACCGACGGCTGGGAAACTGTCGCCCCAACCGCTCTGTCGCAAACAGGCAGATAAACCCCAGCCCAAGCGTCGCCACCGCATAGTGGCTGAGGGAGCCGTTCAGTTGGCGAAGGGTTTCCGCCGTCGCCAATTCCAAGGCCGCGGCTCCCGCCCAGAGCAACCCCGGAATGGCGGCGGGCCGACCGGCCCGCCGACTGGTGAGCAACCGAAACCCGATCGCCCCCAACAGCAGCCCAATCACCCACCCTTCCCAAAGCGCCTGGGGCTGATCCCCGTCCAGGGCCAACACCAACAGCCGCAGGGCCGTGAAGGGCAACAGCAACCAACTCACCGCCGTGGCCCAGCGATCGAGGGCTTGGCCATAAAGACGCAGCAGCGGACTCGATCGCCCCACCGCCAACCACCACAGCCCCCAAGCCACAACCAAGAGGCCGCTTTGCAACGTCACCCAAGGGCCAAAGGCCAGCCCGCTCCAAGACCCCACGCCGGCCCCGGTCAAGGCGGATAGGGACAACCAACCAAAGGTCACGGCCATCAGGGCCACCCACCCTTGTCGAAACCCAGGCAGCAGGGAGCTGGCCCCCAAGGCCAACCCGGCCACACCCAGGGACAGAGTGAGGGACTGGGGTGAGGAAATGGCCAGAGATTGGGCCAAGACCAATCCTCCGGCCCCTAGGCCCTTGGCAGCTTTGCGGAACCTTCCGGGCCCGATCGCCGCTAATCCCAACAGAGCCAACGGGATCACCAACCAACTGAGCAAGCCCGAGGTCGCCACCTGTGCAGGGACGGTTTCCCAAACCCCATGGGTCAGTTGCACCAGGCTCAAACCCGCCAGGCCAAGACCCAGCCACCAACTGGTTTTCACCCAAGGTTGCCAAGGGGAACGATCGCCCCCGATCGCCACCAAACTCCACAAAACCAGGGCGGCTCCGATGCCCACCTGCCCCCAACCGATCGGGGCGCTGGTGGTGGGCAAGGCAAACCGGGCCAGGGCATAAACAGCGGCCAGGGCAGTCGTGAGGGTGCAGTTGGCCAGGACTTGAGGCAGCAGGGATCCCAAGGGCGATCGACTGGCAACCAGGCCGAAGCTGGCGGTGGTGAGCAAGCTGAGGGGCAAAAGCCGCAGGTTATGAGGCCAGAGGGCGAGGGCATAGGCATTGAGCAACAACAGGATTCCCAGCGCTAGGCCCAAACCAAATTTCGCCAAATCGGGGCGATCGCGCCGCTGCTGGGCGATCGCCAGCCCCCCCGGCACGATCGGGTAAGGCAACCACAGCAGACCCAAAACCTGTTCCGGTTGCCGCAGTTCCAGCAGGGATTGCACCGCAACCAACAGGCTCGATCGCCAATCATTGGGCAACAGGGCTGCGGTTCCCCGGCAAGCTCCCGCCATCACCAGGGTTAAGCCCAACAGATCCGCTCTCCGCCCCGATCGCTGCAACCGTTCCCACAACAGACCTCCCGCAATCAGGGCCAAGGTCAATTGCTGCCAAGGAGCCGTGGCATCCGTCTGCCCCAGCAACCAACCCAAGCCCACCAGCAACCAGCCAAACCCATTCAGCCCCACCTTGGCCCGGGTCGCCTCGCGAGCATCCAAAATCACCAGCAACCCAGACACCACCATCACCAACGCCACATCGGCCAAGCTGGCGATCTGGGTGGCCAGGGCCCGCAACAGCAAAATCAGCAGTGAACCGGCCATCAGGGCCCGATGATGGCGCGATCGCAGTTGCCACCGGCCGGGCCAGGCGGCCGCCAGGGCAATCAACCCCGCACAAATCGTCACCCCAGCCCAAGCTTGGCCCGATGACCAGTTCCAGTGCAATCCACAGGCCAACAGGATTAAGAGGGCAACCGATCGCCGACTCACCATCGTCCAGGCAATCATCAACCACAGTGCGCCCGCTCCAAACCAGCCCCACAGGGGCAACCCCAAACCATCGGCGGCCCAGGCATTGACCGGTAACAGCAGGGTCACCAGGGCGCGTAGGGTTTGACCCGTCAGGCGCAGTCGGGCCTGGCGATCGGTCCAGAGGGCAGCCCCCCAAAACAACATCGTGTACAGCAGCAGGATGCCATATTGCCCCACGCCCCCCACTTGGCTCCAAAAGCTGGCCGCCAACCAGGCAGAGGACACCACCACCAAAAACGCCCCCAACAGTAGCAACCAAACCACGCTCAGCTCAGCCGTAATGGCCTGCAGCCGACCGGGGGACTGGGTGGCGGGTTGGGGGGTGGAACTAAGGGCGGGAGCCACGGGCGATCGCGCGGTGGCGGGCAATGGACAGGTGAGCCAGGTGCTGGCCACTTCGCGCACCCAATCTTCCGACACCAACCCCAAACGCAACCACACCTCCAACCCCTCCAAAAGTCGGGGGTCAGAGGTGCGGACAGCCAATTCAATGGTTAGCAGGTGGTCGCGGTGTTGCGGAGCGAGGTCAGCCATAAAGGGAGTCGGAGGGACACGATCGGCTTAGGAGGGGTCAACCGCCATGAGCCTAACCCGATCGCCCCGCCATCCCCCAACCACCCGGCCAGTTCCGCCGTTGTCGGTGGGTAGTTGTTGCTGCCAACGACTGCCCGCCGATCGCTTGCCCTAGACCGATTCGATCTAGACTTCGATCTAGACCGAGATGAAGTCCTGACTATTCACGAATTGCAAGGCGGGGATGCCCTGGAGACGGGCGATCGGGGTCTCGCCAGCTCGCACCAGGATCGAGTTGCCCTCTTCAACAAAAGACAAATCGGTAAATCGCAATCCACCAGCCAGAGCAATGCGGTCATTGTTAGCGAAGTAATCAGAAATGCTGTCCAGACCGCGATTGAGACCGATCACAAAG
This sequence comes from Limnothrix sp. FACHB-881, assembly GCF_014698135.1. Taxonomy (NCBI): domain Bacteria; kingdom Bacillati; phylum Cyanobacteriota; class Cyanophyceae; order Pseudanabaenales; family Pseudanabaenaceae; genus Limnothrix; species Limnothrix sp. FACHB-881. Next base: position 506,755 of record NZ_JACJSN010000001.1, on the reverse strand, counting down.
GTATCGATTCCCTCGCCACCAAAGAGCACGTCATCCCCTTGATCGCCGGAAAGCACGTCATTGCCCGCACTGCCCGTGAGGGTATCGTTCCCCTTGCCCCCAAAAAGGGTGTCGTCATCCTCGCAACCATCCAGTTGGTCATCGCCATCGTTGCCAAATAGCAAGTCATTCCCGGCGTTACCGGACAACACATCGTTATCGGAACCCGTGCTAACGGACTGGGGCCGATCAGGATTGTTGCCGTAGAGGGTATCGTTGCCTGCTTCACCGCAGAGGGTGTCGTTGCCCCGATCGCCCATCAACAGATCCAACCCAGCACCACCCCAGAGGTAGTCATTCCCCTGACCACCCCTGGCCGTATCGTTGCCATCTTCGCCCGCCAGGCTGTCGTTGCCATCATTGCCCAACAGCAAGTCTTCATTGCCGCCGCCCAACAGCAGATCGTTGCCGGTGCGATCGGGATCCCGCGTGTTGTTGTTGCCACCAATCAGGGTGTCGTTGCCCAGGTCACCGGACAGCACATCATTGCCCTTATCGCCATAGAGCAAATCGTTGTCCTTACCGCCATACACCAAGTCATCCTCCTGACCGGCATAGATGGTGTCTTGACCCTGACCACCATTCAGGTTGTCTTGGCCACGACCGCCATAGAGCAGGTCATCGTCCGTGCCGGCCCCGATCGGGGCATTGCTGCCACCGCTGCCCAGCAGGGTGTCGTTGCCCAGGTCACCGTAGAGCACGTCATTGCCCAAATCGCCCAGGATCAAATCATTGTCTCGGCCGCCAAAGGCCGTGTCCTTGCCGTCGCCCCCGGAAAGGGTGTCTTGACCTTCGTTGCCATAGAGCAAGTCATCGCCGCCCAAGCCAAACAACAGGTCTTGGCCGTTGGGATCGGCAATGAGGCGCACACCGGTTCCGCCGATCAGGGTGTCGTTGCCCAAGTCACCGATCAGAATGTCGTTACCCCGATCGCCGTGCAGCAAGTCGGCTTCCTTGCCGCCGCGAATGTAGTCATCCCCTTGGCCGCCAAACACCGTATCTTCACCTTCATTGGCGCTGATTACGTCGTTTTCGGTATTGCCAAAGATCAAGTCCCGATCGCTCGGATCCGGCCGGTTATCCGGGCGACCTTGGCCGCCGATGATGGTGTCGGCTCCTTGGTCACCGCGCAGGATGTCACTGCCCCGATCGCCCAGCAAAATATCGTTATCCTTGCCGCCGTTGATGATGTCTTGGCCATTGCCGCCAAAGACCACATCATCACCCTCATTGCCGTTGAGCAGGTCGTTGCCCTCGCCCCCGCCGAGGCGATCGGCATCCACCCCGGAACCCACCGCAGCGCGATTGCCCAAGCCACCAAAAATGGAATCGTTGCCCAGGTCGCCAATCAGTTCATCGGAACCGGGGCCGCCCCGCAGGCGATCGTTCCCCGCAAACCCCGACACAAAATCGTTGGACGCTGTGCCCACCAAGTCATCATTACCCGACGTGCCCAACAGTCGGTTACCGCCGGTTTCGGGCGGCGGCGGAATCACCAACGCGGGTAGCTCAGGCACAATCAGAGGGTTGGGAATTTGCCAGGAAGCCGCCAACGGCGAGGCCACGCAACCGCAATTCGGGGCCACACCCGCCACATCAGCAAAACTGGTGATGAAGAAGGGAAAACTGCCTAGCGGTAATGAGTTGTTCGATGGCAGAACACTAATTGGCGGGGGATTATCCGGCAGCGGCGGAGTCGGCGTAACTGGCGGAGTCGGCGTAACTGGCGGAGTCGGCGTAGCTGGCGGAGTCGGCGTAACTGGCGGCGGAATCACAATTGGGCGAATAAAGGAAATTGTGCCCCGAACCAGACTCGTCTCCCCGTTAGCGATTACATCAAAAGTTAGAGAATCTTTACCTGTGAAGCCTGCACCAGGCAAAAAGAATAAATTTCCAAACTGTGCTGGAGTGAGAGGCCCTGGGGCAGGAATCTCGGTTCCACCCGTGAATGGGTTCCCGATATACAATTTTCCCGAAGCAGGCAACCCAGTGATCACGTACTGAGTAATAGTGTCACTATTTGGATCGCTTGCTGCGGGCGGTAGACCCGGCAGGTTGAACCGAACAATTCCACCACTTGCTGGCGGTTCCGTTAAATCTGTTGCCGCATTGGGAATCACATTAAAAACGGCATTAAAGGGAACAGGTGGCCCTGGCACAAAAGGGGGATTATTGAACTGCACTGTTGCCGAATCTGGACTCAGGTTCCCCTTGTTATCCCTTGCAGCATACTTAAAAGACCCTGAATTAGTTGGAGACTCAAACCGCAGGTTCCCAATATTCCCCGGCGGAATTGATTGTCCGGCTGATACAGAGACCTTCGCCCCCGTCAGTGGATCGAGCAGAAACAGCGAACTCCCCGGGGGAATTTCCGTGATTACAAATTCCTGGATCGGGTCACCATCAGGATCCACTGCGGCCAAAGGAATCGAGCCAGTGGGGTTATAGGGCAACACTAAGTTCTGAGGTGTGGGTGGCTTGTTAGTGTTGACCACGACTTGAGTTGTATCTTCCGCCCGGAGGATTTCGGGATCAAAAGACGGAGGTGGCTCGTTTAGTCCTCTGGCATTGAAAATCCCAGGGGGCAGGGTAATGGAAGCTGTGTTGGTGATTGTCCCCGTAGCTCCATCTGCAATCCGTCCCGACACTCGAAAAGTTTGGGACGATTCTGGCGGAGCATTTAGAGTTACTTCAACACCAGGCAGAACACTCAAATCAGCCGGTCCCGGTAGAGGTGCTCCCCCAGAATCAAACCGAGCCCAAACGGGACTGAGTAGAGTTGCCGGGGGTTGATCAAACACGTTAAAAGTCAGGTCACAAGCCCCTTTGTTGGTTACCGTAATTGTGTAAGAGACTGTGCTACCCGGAAGCGCTGTGACCAGATTGTCAGTTTTTTCTAATGTAATCTCGGGCTGCAGCGGCAGCGTTGGTAAAGTCCCCAAATCTCCTACCGCAACCGTCATTGGGACTTGTTTGACGATCTGCCCGTTACTTGTATTGATCTCATACAGAGCAGGGCCACCCAAAGTGACTGATCCTACTGTTTGTGTTTGTCTTGTGGTGGTTGCATAAAGCTTGCCATCATAGCCAAAGGCTAAACCGGCAAACTGGATCTTGCTAGCATCAATGCCGGGTAGCGTACTAGAGGGTGTGAATAGTGTTGCGCTGAGCTGGCGGCTAGGATTTGAAATTGGATCTAGCTGAACAGTAGCATCTACTTTAGCAGCAACTTTATAGATGCGTGTGTCGTTGGAAAAGCCATTACCAGGATTCCGTAAAACGATCCACAGATCACCCGTATTCGGATCAACAGCAAAGTCTCCACTACCTGTGGTAGGCACAGGACTTGATACAGGATTGCCAACTTGATCTACAACTTGATTGATCGTGAAAGTTTCACTGGGAGTTCCATTAGCTAGATCAAGAAATTGAATCGTGCTATTACTACCGGCAATTAAGTTCCCGCTAGCATCAAATGCTAAACGCCCAGAATTGGGTATGCCGGGATCAATGATAGTCCTTACGACGGAACTAGCCGATAGATTGTAAACGTCAATCCGTCCTCCACCCTGCTGAAGGATATAGATCTCGTTGGAGTTAGGCTTGCGGGCAATTGCATCGCTAGTGTGAGGGAAGAGATCAGCTTTTTCAAGCGTTACTCCCCCAGTCGCCAAGTCAACCCTCACCAGGTCGTTTTGTGGAGCTGAAGGGTTGGAGGGATCGGTGAAGTTGGCGATTCCAAGGAATTGGTTGGGAATACAGGGATCCAACAGACCTGGATATTGGGCGATCGCCTGCTGTGTGAAGGGCACTGGGGATTGCAGGGGCCCGGTCGATCGATCCAAGCGCCAAGACCCACCCCGATCGGCCGATCCCACCGGACTGGTGGCCGCGCCCACGGTCGCTTGGGTCAGGTGAGCCAGGGTTTCAATCAGTTGCTGCCCCAGGATGCCGGCCCCCGTGCGGCAGCCATAGAGCAAAATTTCAGCTCGATCACTCAGCAACAGGGCCCAGCGACGCAGCCAGTCCTGCACATCCCGAGACAGATCCGCCACAGACAGCCCCCGATCGCCCAACTGCAACCAGCCCGGTTGACCGTGAGCAATCACATGGAGTTGTTGAACCGGTTTTTCAGCCAAGGCTTGGGTCACTTGGGCCCAAGCTGCCGCCGTTGGCTCCAACTTCAGCACCCTTGTGCCGGGCTGCATTCCCTGAATCAATTGGTCGATCGCTTCTACCCTTGCATCAATCACAACCAAGGTGGATTCAAGGTTGTTGGGCTGGCGTGACTGAGAAGACGTAGACAAAACAATCGATCGATCGGTGGACTGCAATGAGCTATCAAAATGTTGATCTTGCGAATCACAATTTTGATCATTGCTTTGGCGTTGCATCGATGATGAACCCTCAGCAAAAATACTCAGCGTGGTCAACCCAGATGATTGTGTTGATTGATGCGTGCTCATGAAGCTCTCACAGAAAGGTAGAAAACAATGTGTCTTGCATCCCTTTAACGGGGAAATAAATAGATGCCCCGGACGATTGATAAATTTGAGAGAACTTGATCGCTCTCGTCTAAATTTAATGATGGACTAGTTGTGCCGAGAGAAGGGTCATGGGCAGTTCCAACGCATGATATTGGTCACGAATTCACCGTGAAAACCAAGCAAGGAAAGGTCATCCAGACTGTGGCAGAACGAGTATTCGGAAATTCACAATCTTGATTGAAAATTTACAATCTTGATTGAAAAATTCTCGAAAAATTTAAATTTTTTGAATGAAATTGATCCATGCATTTTGAGTTCTGATCATGACTCAATGCCAACCAATTCATTCACTCTTCGTCTTTACGTCTTCCGCTTAAGGTCAATCTCAAGGCCATGCAAAGCCATGACGATATCACAACAGCTTGAACGTACCCTGACCAACGACCCGGGTTTCACCAGAGCGCTGAACTGAGTAAACTGTCTTCGTTGCGGACTTGTAAAGGACTCTTGGGACAGTCCGTGAAATTGATGAGACGGTTCGACACCTAAAGGAACGACTTCAAGGCAGATCCTGGGCGATCGAGTATCAAAGACTACAGCCAGTTTCACTGGTTTTTCATCTTTGCTGTGTAATCTGCGATCGCTCAAATTTTGGGTAGGGTGACCATCGTTGAGCAATTTCTTGAGTCTTATCTATCTAAAGGAAACATATTTTTCTGTTTGAATGTGTTTGAATCGATCTGCACCCTGATTTTAAAATATAGCGATAAATTTCTTAAGAAAACTCGGTTCAAAGGAAGATTTTAGATTTTTTCATTAAAAAAGGTCTTCGTACAATTATTTCTTCAATTTTCAACCAAGAAAACAAATAAGCATTGTTCGATGGTTTAAGCTTGATGCTTCAGTAATTTAATTTTTGATTTCCGATGATCTTTGATAATTACTTGACGGTCAAATCATTTCGAAGTCACAAAAACATCACAATCAGACCAATTTACCAACTTTCATACTGCTCAATCATAATTTAGTCATCGTAGTTTGTAGTATTTAGCAATTGAGATCGAATAATTGTCGAATAATCAATGCTGAGAGAAAGAATCAATTGGTGAAGGACGAATTGATCGATGACTTGGCTTTGATCTTTCGATTTCCGTAGCTGGCGTGGCTCAAAATCGAGGGAGACAGAAAACCTTTTCATTGACTCAGGCCAATCGATTCGATCGCACCAAGAAAATGACAACACTGAGCGCGGAAAGTTAGATGCTGGGGCTAGATGGGACTCTGGAAATGATGTCAGGCTGAGTCATCCTGCTTGGGGTTTGGTTGATTGCATCCTAAACCGCAAAAATGAAAAACCAGTGAAGCCACAAAAATCATGGCCCCCAAATACCCTGGATCATCCCTGACTCAGGTTATGGATTCGCGCGCGTTTGCAAGGTCAAAACCTGGGGCGGGGTGGCATCGGGGGGATAGATCAGGCTGACTTGCACGAGCCGATCGCCCTGGGGCGGCAACTGCACCGTCGCGAGGGGCTGACCCGGTTCTCCTCGGCGCTGCACCAAATGTACATATCGCGTTTGTGGCAATCCCCGATCGTCGGGATATCGAATGCGGACGGTTCCCCGAAAGAAGACCGAGTTGGGCAACGGATCGAAAAACTGCAACCCTGGCGCGGGCGAATCAAATTTCACTGGCGTTTCTAGGGCAATGGCCACCGTCTGCGGTTGGGCTGTGGGGTTATGCAGGGGCAAGGTGAGGTCATATTCAATCCCGTAGTTGCCGTGGGCAGCCCAGGCCGTATCCGGGTAGCGAGCCACGATCGGGGCGGTTTGCACTTGCTCAGTCCCCAGCCGACCGGCAACCAGGGTGCTCACACCATAGGAAAAGGCCGCACCGGGAGCGGGAATGCTGAGGCGTGGGTTGTTGGGCCCATCGGTAACGATCGCGCGCCAACGGGACCCGATCGCCACGCCGGCCACCCGGCCATAGCGCAGGGGGCCCGGTGCGCCGGGGGCTGTGGGAACCGGCTCGCGCGGCCCTGACAGTGTTCCGGTGGTGAGCGTGGATCGCCAGTCCGCTTCCGTGGGGGGCTGTTCTCCACCGTCGGGGGTTGCCTGGGCAAAACGGGCGAGGGTGGCGGCATAAACCGGGCGATCGCTGTCCAGACGCAGCAGGGTTGAGCGACCGTTCAGGGGTGGGTTGAGCGATCGAACCGGAATGGGCAAACTGGTCAACACCACTGTCTCGCCCGGGGGAATGGTGACCCGATCGGGCAAATCCGCTTGGCGGCGGCCGCGCAACACCCAATCCACCGCTCGGCTGCCGGGGCCCGAGTAGACCTGGCCGATCAGGTTATCCACCATCGGCGGCAGCGCAATAAACGGCGCATCGGGCTGGCTGAGATAACTGGCCCCCTGAAGAACTCGCACCGTTGCCGATCGATTGGGATCCGCATTGCCCAGCACAATTCCCACATAGAGCGATCGCAGGTCGATCGCCCCATCCGGCCCCGTTGCCGCCGCTTTGGCAATGTGGTGGGCAAAAATATCAAACCGCCCTTGAAACACCTGGTTGAGGTGTGCCTCGGGACTGCGCATCCCAGCAGGGGGAAAGGTCGAGAGCAAAATTCCCGCTTGCTGGACAATTTCCGGGCTGTTGCTATTCAGCACAGGCACCGCATCCAAATGTCCCGGGAGCGATCGCACCTCTTGGGGCCGTAGATTCGGACTCGGACTCGGTGCGGGCGTTCCGGGTGGCAAGCCCTGCGCTCCCACAATTCCCGCCAGTAGCCAGCTTGCCAACACCATCCTTCAAGCCCTCCCGCAACCACAAAGCATCGCGGCTCCCATTATCTCAAACCAATGGCCCCTCCTGGGTTGCCAGCCGCTGGGGTTAATCAACAGTTCCTCAACCCATCGCCCTGATCGAATTCGGGCAACTCGCAACCCTCGATCGCCCCAGCCGCGCAACTCCCCAGCGCAAAAAACCAACATAGCCCAGCATCAACCGGCACTAAACAGCCGAATTAACCGAAAAACGGGCTAAAACGTTTCATTTAGGATTACTAACCTCTTCGTGCCCCTCGAAAGCCGAAATAGTTCAACAGCCCTTTGGCCACAAAAGCCACGACAACTCATCAGTCCCAAGAGGACAATGGCATCAGAAATCACAATCAAAAATCTTGAGTAATTTGGAGTGATTTTTGGAGCAACTTTTGCAGAATCACCTGAACAGAGTTATCAATTTTTCGCCTAAAGGCTTCGTGATTTCTGACAAAAACTTCCCGTGATGACGGTCACCATAATTTAAACTTTTTCAAATTCTCAATCGCCAGAAGCTTTGCCCACAAAAACTTTTAGTCTTTTTAAATTTGATCTTTATTTAATCTTTAAACTTTAAATAGGCTTCATAAAACTAGCTTGCAATTAAAGATTCCGCCAAGAGCCAGAAAAACGCTAGACAGGCCTTCGTAAACACAGTACAAGTAAATCAAGAACCCAAAAGAGCGCGTGCTTTTCCAGGCAAAACAAGCGGACTAAATCATTCACCGGTTTGGTAAGTGGGCGCGATCGACATCAAGGGTGCTGTCAGGAAAAGCGATTCCAGCAAAACTACCACTGCTCACCAAGAACATTCGGATTAGGACTAGGAGGATTTAAATCGTGAAAGGTTTTATTTGGAAAGGCTTTGTCCTCGCAGCGGCTACCCTCGTCGGCACCATGTCTGCCTCCGCTGCTCGCGCGTTGCAACTAACTCCCGAACAGTTGGCCCAATTCGATACTTATGTCCAACAGGAGCGCAAAGCATTCACGGCGCTGGAACTCTCGCAAATTAACCCCAACAGCCTGAAGTGGTCGGGTGCTGCTGATTCGCTGGAAGTTTACTTCATCAACGAAGGCGCAGGTTATCGCAACCAGTTGCTCTTTTCCGCCAACAATGGCCCTTTGAGCACGGTCTTTAATGATGTGTCTTCCAAGGAGTCGATTTTGGCTGAGGCTGATGGCCCCCTGAAGCGGGGTCAAGGCGTGAGCCTCGGATCCTTCAGCAAAGGCAGCGTGATTGACTTCTTCCTGAACTCTGATGGCTACAGCCGTGGCGAAAACTACGCTGGCATCACTTCGGATCAGGTCTATGGCACTGGGACTTGGAACTTCTTGGGCGCTGATGCCAACCGCAATGGCGACAAGCTGCAACACATGGTTGCCTACGACTTGGGCGATGGTTGGACTCTGATGGGCTTTGAAGACATCGTGACCGGCGGTGACCTGGACTATAACGACACGGTGTTTGTGGTTCGTGGTGTTTCCGGCTCGAAGGTGGCAACGCCTGAGCCTTCGGTGATGCTGTCGTTGGCTGCTGCTGCGGCTCTGGGCTTGGTGTCCCGCCGTCGTCAGCAAGATAGCTAGACCGATCAAGTGATGCTGCCATGGGTTGCCACTCACCAGTAGGCAGATGATTGAATGGGCGGATGATTGAAGTAGGTGGTGGCTAGCGATTGCTAGTCGTTAGCAATCGCTAGCCATCAAACTGGCGGGTGACACTTTCAATTGGGCTGAAGTTCCATTCGCCGGTTCGATCGAGCAATGGATATGGATTTGGTTCGGTAGGTCATGGGTGAGTTGAGCAAAGTCAACTCGCCCACCTTTTTTTGGCTACTTTTCGGCTAATTTTTGGCTACTGGTTGGCGACCTGGCGGGCAAAGGCTGTTTTTTGGAAAAACCGCGCTTGGCCTGGGCCTAGCCTGTGCCATCATCTCCGGGTTAGGAATGCTGACCGGGAGAGTTTGGCTTTTGGATGTTACAGGATGGATGGCGGCAACGCTGGCGGCTAGTTCGATCGCCCCGGTGGGGATGGCGCACCCTGGCGTGGGCTGGTTGGGGGCAACGGTGGCGGCGCTGTTTTGGGGGTCGTATCTAGTGCCCGTGAAGCGGCTACCGACGGTGGATCCCTTGGCGGCGCAACTGAGCATGGCGATCGGGATTGTGCTGTTAGCCATTCCGTTGGCGATCGCCTCTGGAGCTTGGATTCCCAATGGTTGGGGCCTGCTGGCGGGGGTGATTTGGGCCTTGGGCAATTACGGCTCCATTTTTGTGGTGCGGGCCTTGGGATTGGCGCGGGGGTTGGCCCTGTGGGCCACGATCGGGATTGGGGTTTCGTTTCTTTGGGGAGCGTTGTTTTTTCGGGAGCCGGTGTTGTTGCCGGTGGCCGTTGGGGGAGTGGCGCTGCTAGTGGCGGGAATTGCCCTGATGAATTGGCCCGATCGCCCGGCCGGAACGCAACCCCCAGACACTCGATCGACTAATTCACCGGTTAACCGATCGAGCCAGCAGCCCAGCCGCCGACCCAAAATCCAGCATCAGGGCTGGTGGCTTTGTGGCGTGGTGGGGTTGCTGTTTGGGTCGCAATCAGTCCCTTTTGCCTTTGCGGCCCAAAGCCCGATCGCCTTTGTGCCGTCTATGTCCCTTGGGATTTTGGGAACAGCGAGTCTGTTGGCTGGGCAACGGGGCGGTCGGGTGTTGCGGCAGTTGCCCCGATCGAGCCTGTTGGCGTTGGTTTGCTCGGGAATGCTTTGGAATGTGGCGAATGTGGGCAGTTTTTTCGCGGTCGATCGCCTCGGAATGGCGGTGGGAATGCCCCTAACTCAGTTCGCGATCGTGGTGAATGCAGCTTGGGGTCTGTGGTTATTTCGAGAGGTGACCGGTCGCCAGCAAATTTTGCGAGTGGCGATCGGGACGTTCTGCGCCTTTGGTGGAATTATTCTGATTGGAGGATCGCGCCTTTGAGGGTTGTTTAATGCATGGTTGAGCCTCAAAGCGCTATGAGACATAAATGAGGAAAAGCTTTTATGAACGTTCCATTTTCAGGTGGCTGTGCGTGCGGTGTCATACGCTACGAGTGCTCTAGCCAACCAATGGCGATGCTCAATTGCCATTGTCGCGATTGTCAGCAATCTAGCGGAGCGCCATTCGCATCTGGCGTGGTTGTCTCCACAAAGTCCATTAGGGTTACGGGTTCTCCAAGCACGTACTCCGTTCGCGCCTCTAGTGGTGCTCAAACAACTCGCAGCTTTTGTCCAAATTGCGGTAGTCCTTTATTCGCAACCGGCGAAGCAAGGCCCGATTTCACATCCATACGCTTCACGACGCTTGACGATCAAAGTAACTTTTATCCAGCGTTGGACATCTGGACATCGAGCGCAGCTTCGTGGGTTTGCCTGAATGAGGAGCTGCCACATTTTCCGCAGTCGCCACCCCAAAGTAACGACCGTCTTTGAATATCCGAGAATATCCGAGTTTGTATATCTGAATGGCGGGAGAAACCGGCAAGCTCAATCAGGGTTGGGTCTATCAAGATCGGGTCGATCGCGCAGCGGCGGGCCTCACCCTTTTGGCCTACTACAGCCAACACTATCGGCACTCCACGGAACAGACTTGGCGCGATCGAATTTTGGCGGGTCAAATTTTGGTTGAAGATGGCCCGGCCAGTCCTCAGCAAATTCTGCGATCGGGACAACGGTTAACCTATCATCGCCCTCCTTGGGTGGAACCAACCGTGCCCCTGGATTTTGCAGTGCTCTATGAAGATGCGGATCTGTTGGTGGTGGCGAAACCCGCTGGCTTGCCCGTGATGCCGGCGGGGGGTTTCTTGGAACATACCCTGTTGCGGCAATTACAAAAACGCTATCCACAATCCAGCCCTGTGCCCATTCACCGGCTGGGGCGCGGCACTTCCGGTTTGGTGTTGTTGGCCCGATCGCCCCAGGCCCGATCGCACCTGACCCAACAAATGCGCGATCGACAAATGCATAAGGTCTACTGGGCTTTGGCAGTGGGCAACGCTCCCATGGATCGGTTTCGGATTGAGCAGCCGATCGGCAAAATTCCCCACCCCCAATTGGGGCATCTTTACGGGGTCACCCCGGATGGAGCCTTTGCCCGCAGCGATTGCCAAGTGTTGCGGCGGGATCGTGACCAAATGTTGGTTGAAGTCACCATTCTCACGGGCCGTCCTCACCAAATTCGGATTCATTTAGCCGCCGCCGGATTTCCCCTCGTGGGCGACCCACTCTATGGGGCCGGTGGGCAACCGCAACTGACCCCGATCGCGCCGGAGGCCCCAAGGGATCCCGAGGCGATCGCCCTGCCCGGCGACTGTGGCTATTGGCTCCATGCCCAAACCCTCGCCTTCCGCCATCCCCAAACCCAAGCCCCGATCGAGGTTTGCTGTCCTGCGCCGTCGCCATTTGGCCAACCTGCCCATAGTTAGCGCCAGATCTTGAGCGCCAGATCTTGAACATCAGATCTAAGGAGCCTTGGAACCCGCCGCCGAACCGCCGATTTGAACATTGGGCGTTTGGATGGTTGGGGCTTGCTGACCGTTCCACTTTTCAATGCGAGTTCGTTCCACCCGCAACCGCTCCAACTCCAATAATTGCGGGGTGATGGAACCCGCCCGTAGGCGATTGGACTCCGCCTCCGCCCGGGCCTGCTCGATCGTCACCAACGCCTCTCCCTTGGCCCTCGCCACATTGGAGGCCGCCTCTGCTTCCACTTTGCGGCGATTGGCCTCAGCCGTTTGGGCCGCCTGTTGGGCCGCAAACTGTTCGTTAATGCTTTTTTGAATGTCTGGGGGCAGCCGCAACGGCCCCAAAAGGGACACATCTTGAACGGTGATGAACTGAAAGCGTCGTTGCACACAGGCCCGCACCGTTGCCACCAATCGCTGCTGGCTGGTGGGCACTTGCACAGGAGTCAGGGCTAAGGTTTCTGCCGCTTCCGAAAAACAATTTCTCAATCCATTTCTCAGCTCATTCGCCCGAAATTGATCGGGGGTTTTGCGATAGGTTTCATAAAACTCATGCAGTCTGGTTTTGGTGGTGTTGGGAATTACTTCCGTAGAAAAACCAAACGATAGACCCACATCAGCCGAAACGGGACTACCGGCCACAGAAAACACGATCGACTCATCAACGGGTGAGCCTTCCGTTGCTTCTTTGGTGAAAGGATAGGTATTGACAAAGGTTGGAAAAACAACAATTTCTTCTGTGTAGCCATTAAACCAAACGCGCCCCGAAACCAATTCAGCTTTATCAATTCCCTTGCTGCCACCATAGAGTTGAATTTTGAGGCCGGCATATCCTGGCTCAACGGTGGTGATGCTGGTTCCAGGAATGATGCCACAGGCGTTAAGGGCTGAGGTAAGCAGGGCAAGCAGCGAAGTTTGGATGATGACTCGTTTTGGGAATTTTTTCATGGCTGACGCTCTTACTCTCAATTAAAAATCAGTTAAAAGAATGGCTGAAAAGTGTCTTGAAGCACTTGCCAGGTATCAGCCTCCATGACTAGGGGCTTGGGCCTCTGGTCTTCATTGATTGATTGGGCAATCGTTGATCGATCAGGCAAGCCATATTTCAGTTTTAGCCTTTGAAATATCCTCTAGGTGACAAGTTAAACAAATGATCAAAATACCGAGTAAGAATTAGTTATAGATTTAGCAGACAATTAATTAAAATATTTATCAGAAATCAATTAAAGATTGATCAAGCGATTAATTAAGAAATTAACTTTAAACAAAATTCGTGCTGAGTCATATCTTAGGGCGATCGGTGAGTAGGTTTAACGGCTTGGGACTGATCGGCAACATGGGAAATCAGTCGTTGATGATCAGTTTCCTAATCAGGAAAAGGCTGCAACAAATCCAAGGGCGATCGGTTCAAGACACGATAGGTTTCATCCTGATTGAGCAATTGCAATGTTTCGATCGCCTCCTCCACCGATCGTGAAGAAATCGCCAGTAATTGCACCGTTCGCAGCCGCCGATAGACCGGATCGTATTGCGCCAACAGGGTTCGGGCCCGTCGAGCATCCAGCCACCGCCACAGGCCATAACCCAGCGATCCAACCCAGGCGATCGGCACACCCAACACAATCGCAAACCCCAAGAGGGGCCAATGGGAATTGAGAAAGAACGGCGCGATCGCAAAGAGCAACAAGCCCAGCAAGATTTCTGCCAGGGCAGTGAGTAACCAACGTTGCCAGGTTTGAAGCGGCCAGCGCCGCCTGCGTCGTTTCATGGTCACCTTGCCCATCGCCTGTGCAATGGCATGTTGAATCGCCGGTTTCGATAATGTGGTGAAAAGTTGGATGATTGCTCGATCGTAGCCAGCGATGCCCACGATTGCCCAGCGTTTGATCGATCGGCCTCTTGATCGACCTCTTGATCGACCTTGGGATTTACGTCATCGGGGCCACGAAGCCGATCGACCTTGGCACAATGAAATGAGCTGCCCCTGTTCCCGGGCCGGTAGCCACATCAATCCACCCTCCCCCCCCCGATCGCCCTTGAACTCCCTGCTCACCGACCTGACCAAACTTCGCCCCCACCTGCGATCGCGCCTGTTGCTATCCCACCTGCTGGTGGTTTTCCTCAGCATCGGTAGCTTTGCTCTGGTGGGTTGGTTTTCGTCCCCCAAAACCTTTGTTTGGAAGCTGGATGAGCTGGAGGTGCGGGGGTTTCGGTTGCGCTATGCCCGCACGCAACTGGTGAACAGTTTTGGGTTTGTGTTGCAGCAAAGTACCCTTTGGTCAGCGCTGGTTGGGGCCACGGCGGCAGGAGCCTTTAGCTATTGGGCGGCTTTGCGGATTGCGCGGCCCCTGAAGCACATGGAAGAGGTGACTGTGCGGTTTGCCTCGGGGGAACTGGATGCCCGCATCCAAGCCAGTGATATTCCAGAGCTGAATCAGTTGGGCAGTAGTTTCAACCGCTTGGCCACGAGCTTAGAGGGCACGGAGCAGCGCCGCCGGGATTTGATCAGCGACCTGACCCATGAACTGCGCACACCGCTGACGGTGGTAAGGGGCTATCTCGAAGAACTGAGTGAAGGGCGCATTGATCCCACGCCGGATTTGTTCGATCGCTTGATTCGCGAAACCAAACGGCTGGAGCGACTGGTGAGCGACACTCAAGAACTATCACGGGCAGAAACAGGCTATTTGCCAATTCATGTGCAGTCGATCGATCTGCGGCCCCTTTTGGAATCGATCATTAACCGCATTGCCGATCAGGTATTTGATGATGAACCAAAGTTAATTTTGGATTGTCCGGCTGTGCTGCCGCTCGTGGCTGCCGACCCCGATCGGGTGGAACAGGTGTTGCTGAATCTGATGGGCAATGCTTTACGCCACACCACCTGTGGCTCAATTCGCCTTTGGGCCAACCCCAAGGATGAACGCGCCCTTTGGGTCGGGGTCACGGATACGGGGGAAGGCATTTCTGAGGAAGATTTGCCCCATGTGTTTGAGCGATTTTGGCGGGCCGATCGCAGTCGTTGCCGCCATGAGGGTCGCCAATCCACTGGCGCGGGAATTGGTCTATCCATTTCTCGGCGGTTGGTGGAGCTTCAGGGGGGTGAAATGGAGGTGACCAGCGAGCTAGGCAAGGGCAGCACGTTTCAATTCAGCCTCCCGATCGCGATCGGGAGCGAGAAACTTCAGAAAAGCATCGAAACAAATTAGCAGTAGAAACATCCAGCAAACCTGACTCCCTCTCCCCAGCCCGAGCGATCGCCCAGGTAATCACCCCAGTAATTACCAGTAATGATCAGAAACTATTCCACCTCGCGCCGCCCTTCCAAAGCCTTGGCCAAGGTCACCTCATCGGCATATTCCAACTCCCCCCCCACGGGCAACCCAAACGCGATTCTGGTCACCTTGGTAAAGGGCTTGAGCAGTTGGGATAGATACAGGGTGGTAGTTTCCCCTTCAATGCTGGGCCCGATCGCCAAAATTACCTCATGGGTCTTTTCGCGATGCACCCGCTGCACCAGGGGCTGAATCGTCAGGCTTTCGGGGCCAATGCCATCCATGGGGGAAATGACCCCGCCTAAAACGTGGTAGCGCCCACGATATTCACGAGTGCGCTCGATCGCAATCAGATCCCGCGAATCCGCCACCACGCAGATCGTCTGTTGATCGCGGTTCGGGTTGCTGCAAACCTCGCAAACCGGCTCCGCCGAGAGGTGATAGCAAACTTGGCAATGGCCCACCTGTTGCTTGGCATCCAGCAGCGTTTGGGCCAGGGTTTGAATTTCCGCTTCCGGGCGATTCAACAGATACAGCGCCAACCGCTGGGCAGATTTGGGGCCAATGCCCGGTAGCCGTTGCAATTGCTCAATTAATCGAGCCAAAGGACGAGTATAAACAGCACACCTCCTGCGCTGCGCCGCGTAAAGCACCAGTTTGTTTCGCAGTCGCGTATTCTAGCACTTCCCTTTCGGGCAAGCGGAGCCTACAATCGTGCTGATTTTTCGCAATGGCTGGAACTATGACCGAGGCTCCGATCGATCGCGCTTCCGAGCCTAACTTGGTCTCCCCTCAACTGTCCGGTGACCTATTAGCGCTCTATCAAAACCTGCCCCCGATCGCCCTGGGTGTATTGGCCTCAGGAAGTGGCAGCAATTTTGAAACCATCATGGAGGCGATCGCCGATGGCCGCTTACGGGCAGAGGTGAAAGTGCTGGTTTACAACAATCCCGGGGCCAAAGTCGCCGCCCGGGCAGCCCGCTGGGGCGTGACCGCCGTTCTCCTCGACCATCGCCAATACCCCGATCGCAACCAGTTTGACGCTGCCGTTGTCCAAGCGCTCCAGTCCGCTGGAGTGGAATGGGTTGCCATGGCCGGTTGGATGCGGCGGGCCACCGAAACCCTCGTCAACGCCTTTCCCCAGCGGGCCATCAACATTCACCCCAGCCTGTTGCCCAGCTTTCCCGGCATTCGAGCCGTTGAACAGGCCCTCGCCGCCCAAGTCAGAATCACTGGCTGCACGGTGCATTTCGTGGAGCTAGAGGTGGACAGCGGCCCCATCCTGATGCAGGCTGCTGTTCCTGTTTACCCCACCGACAGCGCCGAAACGCTCCACGCCAGAATCCAAACCCAAGAGCATTTGATTTTTCCCCAGGCGATCGCCCTGGCCGTCGCTCAAGCCAATCAAGCCACTCAGCCCTAGTCGCTTCAAGCTCAATCCAAAGTCAATCCAAAATCAATCCAAAACGCCCAAGAGTTACATGAACTCTCGGGCGCTGAAGCATTAGCTTGAGTAACAAACTCAATTCCCCACTGGGCAATTCAACCAACGCAGCATTTAATTACTGGCAACACTGGCAACTTTTTTAATTACTAGCAATTGCTGGTAATTGCTGATTGAAATTGCTAGGGATAATTGGCGATCAATCGCCCTACTGAAAATCTCTAGAGCTTCACTTCAATATCCACACCAGCCGGCAAATCGAGCTTCATCAAAGCATCGATCGTTTTCGACGACGGTTGATAAATATCAACCACACGGCGGTGAGTGCGCGTTTCAAAATGCTCACGCGAATCCTTATCCACGTGGGGAGAACGCAGCACGCAATAGATCTTGCGCTTCGTCGGCAGCGGAATCGGGCCCACCGCCGTTGCGCTCGTGCGGTTCGCCGTATCCACAATCTTTTCGCAGGAAGCATCCAACAGCTTCCGATCGAAAGCTTGCAAGCGGATCCGGATTTTCTGTTGCTGAATCGTCGCCATACTCAAAGACTCAGGGGGTGTAAAGACTCAAATTTTCAAGGTTCAGGGTTTGACTGAAGACAGCCGTAGGAACGCTGAATTCAGCGTTCCTACAGTGTCTAGCTCAGATGAACCAACAACTACTTAACGATCTTGGCAACCACGCCAGCACCAATCGTCCGGCCGCCTTCGCGAATAGCGAAGCGCATCCCCTGTTCGATTGCTACCGGGCAGATCAACTCAACCGTCATCTTGATCCGGTCACCGGGCATCACCATTTCCACGGTCGAGCCGTCGTCAGCGGTGTAAGCCGTGATTTGACCGGTCACATCCGTAGTCCGCACATAGAACTGAGGACGATAGCCAGCGAAGAACGGGGTGTGGCGGCCGCCTTCTTCCTTGGTCAACACGTACACTTCAGCCTCGAATTGCGTATGGGGGCTGATCGACTTCGGCTTCGCCAGCACCATGCCGCGCTCGATATCTTCCTTTTGGATACCGCGCAACAGCAAACCAGCGTTGTCCCCAGCCATCCCTTGATCCAGGGACTTCTTGAACATTTCCACGCCGGTCACGGTGGTGCTGCGGGTGTCCTTCAGACCCACGATTTCCACCGTGTCGCCCACCTTGACGATACCGCGCTCGATCCGGCCGGTGGCAACCGTACCACGACCCGTAATCGAGAACACGTCTTCCACCGCCATCAGGAAGTCACGATCCACATCGCGCTCAGGAGTGGGCACATAGGCATCCACTTCGTCCATCAGCTTCAGGATCTTGTCAACCCACTCGTTTTCGCCGCGAGCGGTCTTGGGGTTAGCGGTCAGGGCTTCCACAGCCTTCACAGCCGAACCAATCACGATCGGGATGTCGTCGCCGGGGAAGTCATAGCTGCTCAGCAGTTCACGGACTTCCAGCTCAACCAGCTCCAGCAGTTCAGCGTCATCCACCAAGTCTTCCTTGTTCAGGAAAACCACCAGGTTGGGCACGCCCACCTGGCGAGCCAGCAGGATGTGCTCACGGGTTTGGGGCATGGGGCCGTCAGCCGCCGACACCACCAGGATGCCGCCGTCCATTTGAGCAGCACCGGTGATCATGTTCTTCACGTAGTCCGCGTGACCAGGGCAGTCCACGTGGGCGTAGTGACGATCTTCGGTCTCGTATTCCACGTGAGCCGTGTTGATCGTGATCCCACGGGCTTTTTCTTCCGGTGCGGAGTCGATGTCGGCGTAGTTACGAGCCTTGGCCTTCCCTTGAGCCGCCAGCGACATGGTGATTGCAGCGGTCAGGGTCGTTTTGCCGTGGTCAACGTGACCGATCGTCCCGATGTTGACGTGAGGTTTAGTCCGTTCAAACTTTTCGCGTGCCATGAGTCTTGTGCGTTCCTTTTCCTTGCTATGCGTTCCCCTTACTCTTCGCGATGATCGCCTCAGCGACGTTGCGAGGAACTTCGCTGTATTGGCTGAACTCCATCGAGAAGATACCGCGGCCTTGCGTCATCGAGCGAATGTCGGTGGCATAACCAAACATTTCTGCCAGAGGTACTTTAGCAGCAACCTTGGCCGTTCCGCTCTCGGAACCCATCCCTTCGATTTGACCGCGACGGGAGTTGAGGTTCCCCATCACGTCACCGAGAAACTCTTCAGGAGCTTCAACCTCAACCTTCATCAAAGGTTCGAGGAGGACGGGTGCTGCTTTCATGACCGCCTCGCGGACAGCCATGGAGCCAGCAATTTTGAATGCCATTTCCGACGAGTCCACATCGTGGTAAGACCCATCGACCATGGTGACCTTCACATCGATCAGTGGGTAGCCTGCTAGGATACCGGATTCGCAAGCTTCGCGCATCCCCTGTTCCGCAGGGCCGATGTATTCCTTCGGCACCACACCACCGACGATCTTCGAGACGAACTCAAAGCCCGTCCCCGGTTCGCCCGGCTCAATTTCAACCACCACGTGGCCGTATTGACCCTTACCACCGCTCTGGCGGACAAACTTGCCTTCTGCTTTGGCAGCCTTGCCGATGGTTTCGCGATACGCCACCTGAGGCGCACCCACGTTGGCTTCCACACGGAATTCCCGCATCATCCGGTCTACTAGGATTTCGAGGTGCAGCTCACCCATCCCAGCGATCACGGTTTGATTGGTTTCCGAGTCAATGCTGACGCGGAAGGTCGGATCCTCTTCCGAGAGGGATTGCAGGGCCTTGGACAGTTTTTCCATGTCCTGCTTGGTCTTCGGCTCAACGGCCACCGAGATCACCGGCTCAGGAATGAACAGGGATTCCAGAATGACCGGATCGCTTTCGCTACAAATCGTGTCGCCGGTGATGGTGTCCTTCAGACCCAGGGCTGCGCCGAGGTCGCCAGCACGCATTTCGTCTACTTCGATTCGTTCGTCAGCTTTGAGCACGATCAAGCGCGAAATCCGCTCTTTCTTACCCTTGGTGGCGTTGTAGACATAGCTACCCTTGGTGATCACGCCGGAGTAGACCCGGATGAAGGTCAAGCGACCGTAGGGGTCAGCCATGATCTTGAAGGCCAGGGCTGCCGGGGGCGCGTTGTCGTCGGCCGGACGGGTCACTTCTGAACCATCGGGCAGCAGACCCTTAATCGGGGGCACGTCGATCGGGGCGGGCAGGTAGTCCACCACGGCATCGAGCAGCAGTTGAACCCCTTTGTTCTTGAAGGCAGAACCGCAGAGCATGGGGACGATCGTGCCGTCGATTGTGCCCTTGCGCAGCGCACCCTTGATTTCCTCTTGGGTCAGCTCTTCGCCTTCAAGATACTTTTCGGTCAAGACATCGTCGGTTTCTGCAACCGCTTCCACCAGCTTCAGGCGATATTCATCAGCCAGGTCAACCAGATCTTCAGGAATATCGGTTTCTTGGATGTCGGTGCCCAGATCGTTGGTGTAGAGGTAAGCACGCATCTTCACCAGGTCAACAATGCCGCGCAACTCGGATTCAGCCCCGATCGGGATTTGAATCGGCACTGCATTGGCCTTCAGGCGATCGCGCACCTGACCATAGACCTTGTAGAAGTTCGCACCCGTCCGATCCATCTTGTTCACGAACACGATCCGGGGCACTTTGTAACGGTCAGCTTGCCGCCACACCGTTTCCGACTGGGGCTGCACGCCACCCACAGAACAGAACACCGCGATCACACCATCGAGCACCCGCATAGAGCGCTCCACCTCGATCGTGAAGTCCACGTGACCAGGCGTATCAATGATGTTGATCTTGTGATCGTTCCAGCTCGTACTGATGGCCGCAGCGGTGATCGTGATCCCACGCTCACGCTCTTGCTCCATCCAGTCCGTGACGGCAGTTCCTTCGTGAACTTCACCGATCTTGTGAACCACGCCCGAGTAATACAGAATCCGCTCGGTCGTCGTTGTTTTGCCCGCATCAATGTGGGCGGCAATTCCAATATTTCGCACTCGTTCGAGCGGAATCGATCTGGCCACTTTAACCTCCTGGGACTCCTATCGCAGATACCATGTTACATCCTTGTTAAGTAATCGAAACAAAGACAGAACGCTGGGGGAACAGATTGGGCTGATCGCTATTTAGAGTGCGATCGAACCCCACTGCCACCAAAGCGCTTGTCTCAGTTTCCAACTCATGAGGACTGAAGCACTGAGCCATTTGTCAGCCGATGAATCATCGTGACAAACGCTCGAAACTCTCGAAACCTAGTAGCGATAGTGAGCAAAGGCCTTGTTCGCTTCCGCCATCCGGTGCGTTTCTTCGCGCTTCCGGATTGCGCTACCCGTTTCGTTGGCCGCATCCATCACTTCATTCGCAAAGCGGCTCACCATGCTGCGGCCGCCGCGTTGGCGAGCAAATTGGATCAACCAGCGCAGGGCCAGGGCAATGCCCCGATCGCTCCGCACTTCCATGGGCACTTGGTAAGTAGCACCACCTACCCGGCGGGCTTTCACTTCCACCAGGGGCGTTGCATTCTTCACGGCCCGCTCGAAAATATCAAGCGGTTCCGAGCCAGTGCGCTCTTGGATCAACTTGAAGGCATCGTAAACAATCCGGGAAGCAACCGACTTCTTACCGGATTTCATGATCCGGCGAACGGTCATGCTGACCAGGCGGCTGTTGTAAACAGGGTCAGGGGGAACAGGGCGTTTGTTGACAGTTGTGCGACGAGACATATAACAGTAGCCGTTAGGTCACAATCAGAGCGTGAACAAGCAAACTAAAACTTTGGTGTCGCAAAGTCCATGAATATCTGCCACCCAGTCAGCACTCAGTCAGGGGGCTGCATGGGTGCTTGCTGGGAGCCTGAAATGGCTAACCGCGATTTTCTAATTCCTTTGCGTACCAAGCACCCGAGCAGTCACCGGCAACTTCGTTATGAGCAATTTCAGTGGTTGAACTGACCATGTTGAAGTTGCGGTTAACAGTGCCGGCCCGGGACTACGGAACCACCATTATTTTTGGGGCTTCGGGCGCTTCGCACCGTACTTGGATCGCCCTTGCTTACGATCTTTAACGCCGGCAGTGTCAAGGGTTCCGCGAATGATGTGGTAGCGCACGCCGGGCAGGTCTTTTACCCGACCACCGCGAATCATGACCACTGAGTGTTCTTGCAGATTGTGCCCAATGCCCGGAATGTAGGCTGTCACTTCAAAGCCGGAGGTTAGGCGAACACGTGCCACCTTACGCAGGGCAGAGTTGGGCTTTTTGGGTGTGGTGGTGTACACGCGCGTGCAAACGCCGCGGCGCTGAGGACAGCTTTTGAGCGCTGGCGATTTGGTTTTGCTCTTAGCTTTGGCGCGCTCAGATCGGATGAGTTGCTGAATCGTGGGCATGGGCTTACTGCACCGGCAGATTCTAGATATTCGATGGGGTCATAAAATGTCACGGTCTATAACTATACGGATGGGCTGTTACCTTTGTCAATGAAGCGTAGCTAGGTTGACAGCTTTCTGGGAATGGCTTCCCTAGGCAGGCGTTTCGCCAGGGTTTGCTGTCCCCCGGCCGGTGCGGTGGTCATGGTTTCGAGACGATCGCCCTCAACCCTTAACCAAACGCATTGATCGGCTACAATTCGCCATGGTCAAAGGAGTGCCCACAACTGCAATTGTTGCGAGCATTGGGATTTTGAAACCGGAAATTACCACCCACCAGGTCTTCGGAATAGTCGATCGTCAAGCCCCGCAGGTAGGGCAAATCATGATCGCGCACGATCGCCCGCCAACCATCTCCTTCCAGAGCCTGTTCATCAGGGCTGATCGCCTGGCTCGGTGGGTGGAACTGCAAGACATAGGTTAAGGAGCGACATCCTCCCGATCGCACCTCCAGCCGAAACCAGCCTTGCTCCAGTCCCCATTGTTGAGCAAGACGTTGAACTTCAGCTTGGGCCGCAGCAGACAGAACCAACATGGATAATCAACAGAATTTTTGAGAAATGGTTTAAAAAATGCGGTCAACGAAGTGTGATTTGGCTCGCCAAACGCCAAGAGCCACCCCTGAAACCCGTGTCATCGCAACAACATTCACGATTTCAGGCAAACCCAGGCAAACAGACTCAATTCAAAATCAGGGCAAGCCAAATCAAGACCAATCAGGCAAGACCAATCAAAATTAAATCGAAGCAATTACCCTACTTAGCAGCAGGGGTGCGGGCGTAGTCATCCTGAAAACGAACGATATCGTCTTCGCCCAAATATTCCCCATTCTGCACTTCAATCAACACCAGGGGAATAGTGCCGGGGTTCTCCAGCCGGTGGGCAGTGCATTGGGGAACGTAGGTG
Organism: Limnothrix sp. FACHB-881; assembly: GCF_014698135.1. Taxonomy (NCBI): domain Bacteria; kingdom Bacillati; phylum Cyanobacteriota; class Cyanophyceae; order Pseudanabaenales; family Pseudanabaenaceae; genus Limnothrix; species Limnothrix sp. FACHB-881. The sequence continues at coordinate 483,912 of NZ_JACJSN010000001.1, read as the reverse complement.
GATTGATTGGGCGTGAGCATGATTTCGTTATCGCCACAAACCACACGCGCCGTGCCTGAGACAACGATCCAATGCTCGCTGCGATGGTGATGCATCTGTAGGCTCAAGCGATGACCGGGCCCCACCTCAATGCGCTTGATTTTGTAGCCGCGTCCCTCTTCCAACACCGTAAAAGATCCCCAGGGCCGTGCTTCGGTTTGGTTCGTGCTGAGTCCGTTTTTCGGAGCAACACCGTTCTCGGTCTCGGGAGTTTGAGTTTTTGTTGCAGCCACCGTACTGTCCTCGTTGAGTGTGGGTGTTCAGTTATGGGTCATTTCTGACCGACTGTCCTTGCGCGTTTGCAAATCTTTAGCTCGTGAGCCATTCGGGGAGTCGGCCCTTACTAGGTAAAGTACCCAAGCTCAAATGGTGTTGATCTGGATGATGTTGATTTAGTGCTGATCGCTGGGCGTTGATCACAGAGCCAATCGAAGCCAATCACTGGTCATTGAGTCGATCGCCAGGTTAATCGCCCGTTGATTGCCCGTGGGAGCTTTCAGGAACCTCCCAGCCGATCGATCCACATCCCACATTTCGGTTGATGCAGTTCAGCTCCCTTTGCCGCTGAACCCCCTGATCATTCCTCTGTTTCGAGTATAGGCGAGGAATTTTGAGGCGAAAACAGTTTCCCTGCTCAGCACTGACCCCCTCCAAACCCGTCAGCACCCGCCCGATCGCCCCAGATTCATCCCCCAGCAGCATCGCCCTGTTGCGCCCCCCAGGAGTCGCCAATTCGCAAAACCAGAGCGTCCCGATCGCCCGATAATTTCCCAGTTCCTCGATCCCCAACCTTGGGATTCGATCGCCCCCCAGGGATTCACAGTGACCTGTGGCGCATCGGTGATAATCTGATACTTGGCAAAAATACCGATGAAGGCGCGCTGGCGTACCTTCAGTGCGGTTCGCCCCGTTAACACCGAGTTTGAAAAACCGCTCGCACCCCAATCAGCGATCGCCCGGTGCCTCCCACCACGACAGCGCGATCACTGGATTTGCGAGCAAGCCAACCCAGATCATTGAAGCGATAAACTCACAGGCTCGAGCATGGTCACCACCACTGAAAAAACCAACGTCGGCTACATCACGCAAGTCATCGGCCCCGTGATCGACGTGAAGTTCCCCGGCGGTAAATTGCCCCGCATTTACAACGCCCTCAAAGTCCAGGGAACGAACCGCGCCGGTCAAGAAGTTTCTGTGACCTGCGAAGTGCAACAGTTGCTCGGCGACCAACAAGTCCGTGCTGTGGCAATGAGCAGCACCGATGGTCTCGTGCGCGGCATGGAAGTCCAAGACACCGGTGCACCGATCAGCGTTCCCGTGGGTAAAGCCACGCTCGGCCGCATTTTCAACGTTTTGGGCGAACCCGTTGATAACCAAGGGCCCGTCGAAGCCACTGAATTTTCTCCCATCCACCGGGCAGCCCCCAAGCTGACCGAACTGGAAACCAAGCCCTCCGTGTTCGAAACCGGGATCAAGGTCGTTGACCTGCTGACCCCCTACCGTCGCGGCGGCAAAATCGGTCTGTTCGGCGGCGCTGGCGTGGGCAAGACCGTGATCATGATGGAATTGATCAACAACATTGCCACCCAGCACGGTGGGGTGTCGGTGTTTGCCGGTGTGGGCGAACGAACCCGCGAAGGGAACGACCTCTACAACGAAATGAAGGAGTCGGGCGTAATTAACGAGGAGAACCTGAAGGAGTCCAAGATTGCGCTGGTTTACGGCCAAATGAACGAGCCGCCGGGAGCACGGATGCGTGTTGGCCTGTCGGGTCTGACCATGGCTGAATACTTCCGCGACACCAACAAGCAAGACGTGCTGTTGTTTGTGGACAACATCTTCCGCTTTGTGCAAGCCGGTTCGGAAGTATCGGCGCTGCTGGGTCGGATGCCCTCCGCCGTGGGTTACCAGCCCACCCTGGGCACGGATGTGGGTGACCTGCAAGAGCGGATTACCTCGACCACCGAAGGTTCGATCACCTCGATTCAAGCCGTCTACGTGCCCGCAGATGACTTGACCGACCCCGCTCCGGCAACCACCTTTGCTCACTTGGACGGTACCACGGTATTGTCCCGGGGCTTGGCCGCTAAGGGAATCTACCCGGCTGTGGATCCGTTGGGTTCGACCTCGACGATGCTGCAACCGGCGATCGTGGGTCGCGATCACTACGACACGGCTCGGGCAGTGCAAGCCACCCTGCAACGCTACAAGGAACTGCAAGACATCATCGCCATTTTGGGTCTGGATGAATTGTCTGAAGAAGACCGCTTGACGGTGGCCCGCGCCCGGAAGCTGGAGCGTTTCCTGTCGCAGCCGTTCTTCGTGGCGGAAGTGTTCACCGGCTCGCCTGGTAAGTACGTGACCCTGGAAGACACGATCAAGGGCTTCAAGCTGATCCTGTCGGGTGAGCTGGATAAGTATCCTGAGCAAGCCTTCTATATGGTTGGCGACATCGATGAAGCGATCGCCAAGGGCGAAAAGCTGCTGAATAGCTAGTTTTTAAATCGCGTTGCGGAATGCGGGGGCTGGGCTAACCGGTCTCCGCTGCCGCTGGTGTTGTTTGTTCACGGTGTTGCAATTCCGCTCGATCGAGCCAAGAGGTTATGAGCTTAACAGTTCGTGTTATTTCCCCAGACAAGACCGTTTGGGATAACCAGGCAGAGGAAGTGATCCTGCCGAGTACCACAGGACAGTTAGGCATCCTACCCGGCCACGCGCCGCTGCTGACGGCGTTGGGCACGGGAGTGATGCGTGTTCGGGTCAGTAAGGATTGGTTGCCGATCGCCCTGATGGGTGGCTTTGCTGAAATCGAAGATAACGAAGTGACGGTGCTGGTGAATGGAGCCGAACGGGGTGACTCGATCGACCGTTCCGCCGCCCAAGCAGAATATACCGACGCAGAAGCTCGGGTAGCTGCCGCTAACAGTCCTCAAGAGAAAATTAAGGCAACCCAAGCCCTCAAACGCGCCCGTGCTCGGGTGCAGGCGGCTGGTGGCACGGTTTAGACCGCCAACCAATTTTCATATTTTCTCGATCTCAATATCTATTTGTTGATGATCTTGATTATTCAGATCAACGATTGGATTGACTCATCCAAGGCGGGGTAGGGCTAAACCTATCCCGCTTTTCTTTATCCTGTTCCGATCTCGCTTCTATCCATCTCGCTTTTAATGAGAAGAGGCAACTTTGCTCACCGGTCGCGGGGATCCGTCGGTCTTCGCGTCAGGGTTTTGGTAATCTCCTCCGAACGATCAAAATCATGCAAATTTCAGGTTTATTGCGGGCGATCGGGCAGCAACTGAGCAAACGGCTGGGACAATGCGGGGCGATCGGCCTGTTGGGCTTGTTGATGTGGCTGATGGTTCCCACTGGTGCGGCCCAAGCCCTCACCAATATCAAGCTGTCGGATTTGAACTATCGGGAATGTCCGGCTGAAGTGGCCGCTGGGGCCGTCACCTCTGGTGGCGCAACGCTGCCGGCCAAATGCTTCATCGTCTATGGCAAGGCAAACAACACCACGGGAAAAACGGTGTTTGATGCGGATATCTTTGGGCGAATCTATGACGCGACGGATAATTCCATTATGGAAAATCGCACTCGTTTGGGCGCGATCGAGCAAATTCCGCCCGGCGTGAGCGAATTTGAGTTTCGGATTTCTGTGCCCGTCAGCCAACCGGAACCACTCCAGCTCAAGCAATTTAAGGCAGCAGGGTTCACTGCTCGCGTGCGTCGTTAATGGGTCGCCAAGATGGCTACCCACCCTTGGGATGAGTCTTGGAATTAACCCAAAGATGCCTATCTAATTGCCATAACCATCCCGAGCTAACAGAAAAAACGACAGCAAAAACAGCAGCAAGAACGACAGCAAAAAGAGGGGCCCGTCTTTTAACTTGCCCCTCCTCGATGACATGGGTTAATTGAGCTAAGCCGCTCGATCGATCAAGCCGATCAAATCGATCCAGTTAATCCAATCAGTTGAATTGATCAATTGAGTCGATCGAGCAGTTTTTATGACTGCACCGACTTCAAGTAAGCCAGCATCGTATCAGCATCAGAAACTTCAAAAGGATCGCTGGGAGCATTGTCTCCATAGCCAGGTTCAATGAAAATCTTTTCGATCGCGCCGTCATTGACCACCATGGAATAGCGCCAGGAACGCATCCCAAAACCCAGATTGGACTTGTCTACCAACATGCCCATCTTGCGAGTAAATTCCCCATTGCCATCGGGCAGCAAGAAGACATTCTGGGCGTTTTGTTGTTTGCCCCATTGAAACATCACAAAGGCATCATTCACCGACAAACAAACCACCGCATCCACACCTAGGCTCTTAATTTCTTCATAGAGTTCTTCGTAGCGCGGCAGATGGCTGGTGGAACAGGTGGGCGTGAAAGCACCCGGCAGCGAAAACAACACAACACGCTTGCCACCGAAGAGGTCTTGGGTGCTGAGATCTTGCCAACGGAAGGGGTTAGGGCCCGGCACGGACTCATCGCGGACGCGGGTTTTGAACACAACATCGGGGACACGATCGAGCATGGTGGTGACTTCCTTATGGGTGAGATGGAATCTTGCCTAAACTCATAATGATTATGACTTACAAGAAATGATTTGACAAGGGAAGAATTTGACCATCGATCGCTCTTGGTCGGCGATCGATGCGCCTATAACCGATCTAAGGAGGGGTAGTCGCTAAAATCAACGCAGTGCAATCATTAATTTCAACTGATTTAACCGTTGCGAGCGTGGGTACTGCCAGCATGGGCACTCCCAGCATGGGCACCGCCAGCATAGGCGAACAGATCGGGACTAAATTTCGTTGCAGTTATTGAAATTGGGGCACAGGTGATGAATTTTCTGGATTCGGATGATGATCCGCCCCTTCAAATTAACGTCACACCTATGGTGGACGTGATTTTTGCGATTCTGGCGTTTTTTGTGGTGGCTACGGCTTTCTTGACCCGATCGCGTGGTTTGCCGGTGAACTTGCCCAGCGCCGCCACAGGCCAAGCCCAAACCCAGTCAATGCCAGTGGTGACGGTGGATGCGGCGGGAAATTTGGCAGTCGATCGACAGCCGATCCCGATCGAACAATTACCCACCCTGGTGCAAGCAAAGTTGGGACCCCGCAACCCAGACCAACCCATGCGCACCGTAGCCATTGAGGCCGATCGAGCCGTGAGCCACGGGCGAGTGGTGGAAGTGATGGATCGGTTGCGCCAAATCCCCAACCTGCAATTGGCGATCGCGACGCGATCGGGCAACCCCTAACCCCAAGAGCCTGAGCCTTGGGATTCCGAGCCATGACAATCCAAGCCATGACAGTTCGAGCCATGGCATTAATGGCATTATTTGGGGAGAATCGCAGCAGACCACTGCGCTGATTCTGATGCGTTGATTCTGAATTAGATCTCCCCCTCCTCCTCATTGTTTAGGCTCACCTGCCATGCGCGATCGCCTTGAACCTGCTCCTTACCTTCCCCGTGTGCCCCTGTGGCGGCGTGGTGTGGCCACGGCGATCGATGCGGTCATTGCGGGACTGTTCAGCAGCCTGTTGGGGGCCGGGTTTGAACTGCCGGTTTTTGTGATCCTGTGGCTCCTGGTGCGGGTGGTGATGGTAGCCAATAATCGCGGCCAAAGTATTGGGCGATTGGCCATGGATATCAAACTGGTGAACCCCCGCACCCGCCGCCTGCCAACGATGGTGGAGCTGACCCAACGGGAGGGCATCGTGGGCATTGAAGCTTGGCTGGCCTTGCAGGGATTGTCCCTGTTGTCGCAGGTGAACCCGGTGGCGCTGCTTTGTTTGGCTCCGGCAATTGTCGATGGCATTGTGACGGCTACGGACGAAAGCCGCCAACAACAGTCCTTTCACGATCGCCTGATTGGGTCGATTGTGGTGCAAACTTCTCGGGGGTTTTCCCTAGATTTGAAGGTGCAACGGTGGTATCGTCTCCTGCGCGATCGAACTGAGCGTTTTATGCGAAGATAGAGTGCTGCAAAACTGCCCGAATCCGTTTGCGGACAAAATCAGCAGTTCTGCTCGATCGGCGATCGCCCCCCGCCTGTTTTGCCCAGTGCCAATGCGGCGGCGCACGATCGTCCAATCGCAAACCCTTTGCACCGATCGAACCATTAGGAGTTTCCCACCGTGGCTAAAGGTAAAGACGTACGGCTCGTGATCACCCTGGAGTGCACCGAGTGCCGCACCAACACCGACAAGCGCTCGCCCGGCGTGTCGCGCTACACCACCCAAAAGAACCGCCGCAACACCACCGCGCGTTTGGAACTGAAAAAGTTCTGCCCCCACTGCAACAAGCACACAGTGCACCGCGAAATTAAGTAATTTTTCGCCCATAACCCAGTCCTTGCCCGGAGCGCTCGATCGCACCGGTTGCGGATTGTGCAGTCTCGTTATACGAACTCGGTGCGATCGGCTGTTTCCAAGCCGAGCCGCCCGCTTTTCCTGAATCACCCCTGAATCCTTAGCGAATCACCATGGCTTACTATCGTCGTCGCGTTTCTCCCCTCAAACCCGAAGAGCCGATCGACTACAAAGACGTTGATCTGCTGCGTCGCTTCATCACCGAGCGCGGCAAAATCCTGCCCCGTCGTGTAACCGGTCTGACGGCCAAGCAACAACGCGATTTGGCTGTAGCCATCAAGCGCGCCCGCATCCTGGCCCTGCTGCCATTCATCAACAAAGAAGCCTAGATCTCCGTTTGGCATTTGGTTTTTAAGCCTTTGGGTTTTTCTAAACCTTTTGCCTAGAAACGCTGTATTTAAGGTGTTTAAAAGGGGCGATCGACTAGTTCGATCGCCCCTTTGCCGTATCCAAAATCCGTGAATCCAACCCTAGGGAACTCGCCAAGCCTTTTCGTGATAGTCGTTTTGGGTGGCGTAGGGATCGGGTGCGTCGTGGCTGTGTCCATGCCCATGCCCATGATCGTGTCCATGCCCATGGCTGTGGCCGTGATCATGACTGTGCCCATGGCTGTGAGCATGATGCCCGTGATCGTGGCCATGGACGTGGCCGTGATCGTGACTATGGCCGTGATCGTGGTGATGATGCCCACTGTCCAGCGCATCCGGGGCGATCGCCTCGCCATCATCCTGACCCAAGCCCAACAGATTGCGGCTGACGGCCCGGCGGAACTTGCATAGCTCGCAGTTCATGGCCACCTGACCGGCGATCGCCTCCTGTTCCCGCTCCTTCACCAACTCAAACAAGACGGGATCTAAGCCAATTTCCGGCAGGGATTGGATTTGCACATCGGGGCGATCGAGCCGTGCTTGGTCGGAATAGCCGTGAATCCGCTTCATCAGTGCCCCCGTGAACAGGAAGTGCGGCAACACCACCACCCGTTTGGGGTTCCAAGTCCAAGCCCGTTCCCAACCCGCATCCAAACGCGGATGGGTGATGCCACTAAAACACAGCTCCAAACCCTTGAAGCCGCTGCCTTCCCAAAGCACCCGCGCCAACTTATAAGCATCGCCATTGGCATCGGGATCCGAAGCGCCACGACCCACGAACAGCAACACTGATTCATCGCGGGGGATTTCACTTTGCCGATCGAGTTCATCCAAGCGTGATCGCCACAATTCCACCAATCGATCGGCCACACCAAAATGGCGACCATAGTGGAACTTCAGCCCCGGATGGCGGGCCCGGGCGCGATCGAGTTCATTGGTCACATCAAACTTGTTGTGCCGCGCCGCAAACAGCAACACCGGCAGAGCGGTCATTTCTTGGTAGCCCATGGCCACCATTCGATCGACCCCTTCTTGAATCGACGGTTCCGTCAACTCCAAAAAACAAGGAACGACGGGCCGCGAGGTGTCATAGGCCGCAAAGGCTTCCACAAACTCCATGAAGGTGCGGCGGCCATCGTCGTCGCGCGTGCCGTGACCAATCAACAGCAGCGGAAACTTGTCAGGGGTAGACGGGGCGATCGCTTCAACGGACTCAGCGGACTTAACAGACACATTCAGCATGGATTTCAGTTCGCGCCCCGGTGCATCGCCGAGGGTCTAAGGGAATGGGTGATTTGAACTGACGGGGCGATCAGTTTCCGCGTTTTTAATGGCTCACAGCCGATCGAATGCCACTCGCACAGGACAGGGAAGCAGCGCGATCGCCCCAGCAGATTGGAGGCATTCCGACTCATGGTTTGCTCAGGGCTGGCTAAGCATATTTGTTGGCACAGCCCCACCAATCACGGCTGCGGCACAGTCGCGGAATTTCACCGCCATTTCCCACCAAGCTGCCGAAATACCTTAGCACCTTGCCCGGTCTGGTACATTGCCCCCACTGGGGATCGGAGCTTGCTGGGCCAGCCGGGTCAGTATTTGGAACAATGGCAATCACGGGCGATCGACCTCAAACCCTTCCGCTTTCAGCATAGCTAAGGCGTTCACTCGCGAAAATTCAATCCTCAATCCCCAGCAACTCTTTGAGGAATTGCACAAGCTGCAACATATCTGGCACTTGCTCTAGTGTTTCCTGGGATATCCATTTGTCTTGAGCAATACTGACCGTGTTTGTGCAACCCGGTTGCAAAACACTGACAACAGTTGCAATCAGCGCTTTCTCTCGATCAAATGGTTTCCATTTGAGATGAGTATATGGACTTAAGAGTTGGTTGTCTTCATCTAGAAACTGCTGAATATAAGCCTCTGCTTTGTCCATATAGTTTGGATAAGCAAGGCTGCCACACTGGGTAATGAGATGTTCCAAAACGCCTTGATCTTTATTGTTAGGCAGGATGTAGATACCCATTCTTGGCGAACTTTGGATGACTTGACCAATACAGTCTTTTGCTAATTCGAATCCTGGAAAGAGATCTGCCAGTTTCTCAGAATAGTCATTGGCTACTTTATGTACAGCTTTCTTGTCAGAATCAGCAATAACGGCAAAGCCGCTTAAGTATTCGAGATAACCTGAATTATCTGCGAGTTGTAGTTCAAGATTGCTGACTAAACTACTACCACCACCTGCATATATACCAGCGCAAATTCTTCGATCCTTGCTATAGAAAAATGAGGGTGGATTCAATCTTTCATGAACTTTTCCGTCACCTACTGGATAGCGCGGGATAAATTTTCGCCAGAACCGGTCTAGCTCAATGACTTCCTCTAACTGTTGATGTGTGCCATCAAACTTACGAAAATTAAGTGCTTTTTGTAGAACTCGCCCAATGAAAGATTGATCGTGATTACCTTCAACAACAATGAGGAAGTGTTGCTGACTCACCACCGCACCTCCTGACCCAAGTTTTCACGCAAGCGCTTGAGGCGCTCCCAGTCGTGGCGGACAACTCTGGTTTTGGTCTCAGTTGGCTCTAATCGATATAAAACCAAATCTGATGCTGAATCAGCAGCATCAATCATGGCATCGATCGCTTCCAAGCTATGTGTTGTAGCAAAAACTTGAACATTCAGTTTTTTTGACCATTTTGCAATCATTGCAAAGATGTTTTGAAGAGCCTCTGTATGAATAGCTGACTCAATCTCATCAATCAATAAAATTCCATTTTTGGCTTGAAAAATTGTCAGAGCAATATGTAGCCATCGGCGAACCCCATCACCAAAGATACTGACAGGGACAAGTCCAAGTTTTGTATGGCGAATGTGTAGCTTTGGTCTACGGGATGTAGCCTCACCTTGAGGGCGAGAGTAGACCATTAAGATGTCTTGTATATTGTGATCAAGTTCTTGCATTATATCTACGATATCTTGCTTGATATGCTCTTGTAATTCATCAAACATTGCTGCTGAATAGAGCAAAGCCTGAGCAGTTTCGGAACGATGAGACGGTAGCGTAATATTTGATGTTGAGAGCCTATAGGATTTACTTTTTGCAGAGCCTAATCGTAGTGCTTGATTTTCCCATAACTGAATTTTAACAGGAGCCAGTTCCTTGAATTGACTCCATAGCTGCACTTGCTCACTTTCGATACTTAGATTGATATTTAGTTCAATTCCGCGACGCAAGTCAGATCCTTTGCCGTCATACATTACATCGTCTTCAGACGAAGGACTTTGCTCTTCATCAGATCCAGTTAACTGAATTTCTTCAATCGCTTCACAAGATACATCCAAGTTTCTGACAATAAACTTTCCCAGTCCATCAATAGAGATTTTCCCTTGATTGATGACTTCTTGATCTGAATCAATCTCATATGCGAATATCCATTGCAGTAACTCAATAGGTGATGAAGCGAAACGCAGCACGTCACCTTCTCGTCTTCTGATAGTAGAAATCCATTCCCGTAGGTCTAATGGATTGCAGTAAAGGTTGACAGCTTCAAGGACACTGGTTTTACCACAGTTATTCTCGCCTACTAATAGATTGACTTGACCGAGATCTTTGAGTTCTAGATCGCGGAGTCCTCGGAATTTATGGATAGTTAGGTTGTCTAGATGATTCTTCGCCATAAAGTTTTTGACTGAAAGGACTTTCAGCGCTGTACGAATCGGAATAGGGGTTTTGCTTTTAGCTTAACCCCATTCCTGGCTTGGATATTTTAGCGGCGGGGGGTGCGATCGCCCCCAAAGCGGCCGATTTTGCCGGTGGTTTTGCCTAGGTTGGCGCGGAGTTGGCCACAGGCTGCGTCCGATTCCAGGCCCCGGGTGCGGCGGACACTGACGGCGACGCGGCGATCGTCCAGGGTTTGCATGAAGTCCCGCACGCGCATCGGGTCGGGGCGCTGGTAGTCCACCTCCGCGATCGGGTTGTAGGGAATTAGGTTGACGTGGGCTTGGAATCCGCGCAACAACTCCGCTAGCTCGGCGGCACAGTCGCGGCTGTCGTTGACCCCCGCCAACAGGATGTATTCAAAGGTGACGCGGCGGCCGGTTTCGGCGGCGTAGTCGCGGCAGTCTTCGATCAGCTCTTCAATCGGGTATTGGGCGGCACTGGGGACGATCGATTCACGAATTTCTTGGTTGGGCGCGTGGAGGCTGACGGCCAAGGTGGCTTGCAACCGTTCGTTGGCGAGTTGCCGAATTCGGCCGGGAATGCCCACGGTGGAAATGGTGATGTAGCGCTTGCCGATGCCGATGTCTTGGTTGAGCGATCGCGTTGCACTCAGCACAGCGGCGGGGTTATGCAGTGGCTCGCCCATGCCCATAAACACCACATTGCTGACCCGGCGATCGAAGTCTTCTTGGACAGTCAGCACCTGATCCAGAATTTCCGATCGTGACAGGTTGCGCACAAAGCCGCCCTTGCCCGTGGCGCAAAAATCGCAAGCCATGGCGCAGCCCACTTGGGATGAGACGCAAACCGTCAGCCGATCGCGGGTGGGAATGCCCACGGTTTCCACGATTTGCCCGTCGGTCATTTTCAGCAGGAATTTCACGGTTCCGTCATGGCTTTCGGAGCGGTGGTGCAGCTCCGATCGACCGATCGGGATGTCGGCGGCCGCTTCCCGCCAGTTTTTGGGAAAGACGGTGATATCCATCAGCGATCGGGCCCCGCGTTCGTAGATCCATTGGTGCAACTGCTTGGCACGATAGGCGGGCTGGCCCTGGTCTTTCACCCATTGGGTGAGTTCCGTGAGGGAGCCACCCAACAGCGGCGGCAGGGGCTGCCGATCGGGGCGGGACTGCAAAATCTGCGAATCGGTTTGGGCGGCGGTGTTCAGGGCGATCGGGGCGGGAGCCATGGTCAAGTCTCAGGACAAAGGGCCGAACAAACTCCCATGCGCCGTCGCCACTGGCCAAGCGGGCGATCGGGGATGGGGGTTTGGAAATTGGGCGGATCAACAGCGGGCGATCGTGAAGCGATTCAGTAGCCGATTAGGGGTCGATCGAAGCCTGTATTAGCTTAGATCGTAGCGACTCTGATCGATGATTGCCCCGTTGTTTGTTTCTTCCCCGTCTCTCCATGACCCTCGAAGCCGAAAACGCCCGCCTCCAGCAGCGCGTGCATGAGCTGGAACAACAACTGGCCCAATGGCGCGATCGCCCAACCGCCGGGCCGCCGCCCAAGCCCTACGGCATCAACTTGGATCGGACGCAGGAACCCACAGAAGTGGATCCCTTTAACTCCGAGGGGCTGTTTCGGGCCTATGTGGAAACCGCCAATGACATGGTGTATGCGGTGGATCTGCTGGGGCGACTGGTGTTTATTAATCCCTACGGAGAGCGGTTGTTGGGGATTGAACCGGGCGAATGGCGCGGCCGCCCCTACATGGACTTTGTGGCTCCGGCTTTTCAGGAACCCACGGGCCAGGCCTTTGCCAACCTGTTGCACACGGGCGAACTGATGGATTTTGAGTTTGCGCTGCTCGATCGCGCCGGTCGAGAAATTCACATGCAGGTGAATGGGCGTTTGCTCTATGCGGGGGGAGAGTTGATTGGTGGCTTGGGCATTGCGCGGGACATCACCGATCGCAAGCAGGCAGAACAGCAGGTGCAGATGTTTGTGCGGGCCCTGGAATCAACCCACGACAGCACCGCGATCGCGGACTTGCAGGGGGGCTTAATCTATGCGAACCCAGCGACCGATCGGGTTTTTGGTTGGATCACGGGGCCCAACCGCCCCCAAAATGCAGCAGCTTTTTATCCAGAAGCGGGCACAAAACAAGTGCATTGGCTGGTGCAGCAGGCGATCGACGGCGGTTGGAGCGGGGAAGTCATTTGCCAGCGCCAAGGGGGCGATCGGTTCCCTGCGTTGGTCTCGGTGGGGCCCGTGCCCGACGAGCAGGGCCGTCCCGTGGCCTTTTCGATCGTTACCCGCGACATCAGTGATCAAAAGCAAACCCAAGCGGAGTTGGCGGCCAAAAACTTGGAGTTGGAGCGGGCCAGCCAATTGAAATCCGCCTTTTTGGCCAACATGTCCCATGAGCTGCGCACACCGCTGACGGCTATTTTGGGCTTTTCTTCCCTGCTGAAGCAGCAGCTCTATGGGCCCCTGAACGAAAAACAGATGGTTTATATCGAGCAAATTCGCAAGAGTGGCGATCACCTGCTCAGTTTGATTAATGACGTGTTGGATCTGTCCAAAATTGAGGCGGGCCAAATTGAGCTAGCGATCGAGGCGATCGATGTGCCCACCCTTTGCGATTCGGCGTTGGCCCTGGTCAGTCAACAGGCGGCCGATCGGGATATTCGGATCCGCAAACGAATTCCCAAGCGCTTACAACCCCTGATGGCCGACGAGGTGCGTGTGCGCCAAATGCTGTTGAACCTGCTCAGTAATGCGGTCAAGTTTTCCCATGAGGGGGGCGAAATTGGCCTTGAGGCGATCGAGCGAGGCGGCTACGTGCATTTTTGCGTGTGGGATCACGGGATCGGAATTCCCGAAGAAGCCCGCGCCGTCATGTTCCAGCCCTTTCATCAACTGGATAATTCCCTCTCCCGTCGGCACCAGGGTACGGGGTTGGGCCTGTCCCTCACCCGACAGTTAGCGGAATTGCACGGCGGCTCCGTGGACTTTGAATCCAAGCTGGGCCAAGGCAGCACCTTCACGATTCGGTTGCCCTTAACCTTTGTGCCTCCCGGTCGATCGCCCGCACCGGCCATTCAACCCGGTGCATCGGCGGCACGCGTGATGGCGGCGGAACAGGCCCGGCCACCGCAAATTTTGGTTGTTGAAGACGATTCAACCAATGCCAAGTTGCTGCAAGACCTGTTGAGCAGTTGGGGTTGTGGCGTGGCGATCGCCCCAGACGGTTGGCGGGCGATCGATTGGCTAGACAGTCACCCGGTGGATTTGGTGTTGCTGGATATCCAACTGCCGGACATGGACGGGCTGGCGGTCTTGCAGCAAATCCGCAGTGATGAACGTTGGCAGGATTTACCCGTGGTGGCGGCCACGGCCCTGGCCATGGAGCACGATCGCCAGCGCTGTTTAGCCGCCGGGATGCAGGGCTATCTCAGCAAGCCGCTGGATCATCAAGCCTTGCGGGCGATCGTGGCCGAGTTCACCGGCTATCATCCCGTTGGCCCAGCCGGTGACGACGGTAGCGATTAGCCCAGCCCTTAAGACTCCAAGGGGCGATCGGTGACCGGCGCGGCCAAGGGCAACCGCTGGCGCAACACCCGAAACAACCGAGCCACCTGCTCCAGGTCTTTATCAGCGGGCCCCCGCTCCACCCCGCTCGACAGATCAATCCCGATCGGGGCAGCCATGGCCAGGGTGTCGATCGCCTGGAGCACGTTATCGGGGGTAATGCCACCCGCCAAAAACCAAGGCAAGGGCGATCGCCAAGCTTGTAACCGCTGCCAATCGAGGGTGTGGCCCGTGCCGCCCAAGGCCTCAGGCCGGTAAGCATCCAACAACAGAGCATCCACCGCCGTTGCGTAGGCTTCTGCTAAATCAAGGGTTTCCGCCGATCGCACCCGCAGCGCTTTCCAAAGGGTTTGATGGGGCAAGCGCGATCGCACCGCTTCGCAAAACTCCGGGGACTCATCCCCATGCAGTTGCACGATCGTCAGGTTGCCTGTGGTCACGGTTGCGGCGATCGTGTCCAAATCCGCGTTCGCAAAAATGCCCACCCGCTCCACTGCACAGCCCGCCGCCACCAGCCGATCGCTTACCAAGCGCATTTGCGCCGGACTGACATAGCGCGGCGAAGCGGGCACAGCAATAAACCCGATCGCCCAAGCGCCTAAACGGGCGATCGCCACCGCTTGGTCAGGATCCTTCAGTCCGCAAATTTTGACGAGCATCAGCAAAAATTCCGAAAAATTCCAAGCCTGAGCGTTGTGATCGGGCTTTGTTGTCCAAAAACCCTAAGGTTGGCAATGTTGAGTACTGTTAAAGTCTACCGAAACTTCTGTTAAGTCTTAATAACAGGGCTGTCTACCCCTGAGATCGGGTTTCTATAATTTGGCCGGTTTCCGCTGCGGGGAGTCAGCAGGCTGCAATGGTTCATTCATGGCAATTTGAGCTAGTCATAAGCTATCCATGAGCCGTCAATGACCGATCAAAATGACCGATCAATGGGTCATGAATTTGAGTCATGAATTTGCACCAATCATTGGCCCCATTTTTGATCCAACCAGCAGTTCCCAGCAGCCCGATTCCTTCACAACCTGTTTACAATATCAATTTCCATTGGATTTTTAACGCTTTGCTCTTGGGCAATTTCTGTTAATTATCCTCAACAATTGATGGCTTTAGCAATTGATGGCTTTAGCATTCTGAATCCTTGGAGGAACGACCCTTGTTTAATCTATTCACGATTCAAAATCTTTTGGCCGCCGCCACCACCACGGAATGGTCGCCCAATGTGGGGATCATCATGATCACTTGCAATGTGTTTGCGATCGTGATTGGTTACTACGCAATTCAAAAGCGCGGCGTTGGCCCCACTTTGCCCTTGCCTTTGCCTGCCATTTTCACCGGGTTTGGGATTCCGGAATTGTTGGCAACCGCGAGCTTTGGTCACCTGTTGGGAGCAGGGATGATTTTGGGTTTGGCTAACGCTGGTTTGCTGTAGGGTTTAGTTGCTCAACGTCGGCTTTAAAACCGCACGTTAGCATCACGCAAAAATTTCCACCCAATTTTCAGAACAAGGGGTTTAAAACCAAGATCTTAAGCCCCTTGTTTATCGACTAGACCGCCTGAGCGTACTAATTGATAGCACTAACAGAAAACCGTAAATTACCAGAAAGGGCAAAAAGGATTGCTCGATCGCACTCCAATGGGGCGGTTGATTTTGAGAGCTGATTTCGCCTAAATTTCCCCACCAAACCTGAGCCAGGCTATAGCATTGATTGCCTTGCTTGAAGCCATAGCAATTCCCCGGACTCACGATAATTGCCAAAATTTGGCTAACCAGAACCAAGACTAAAAACAATGGCTTGACCTGTAACCGATATCCACGATATCGACTGGTTAAGGTTGCCAGCCACAGAATTAAAAATCCATAGAATGGCAAGAGAAAAAATAGATAAACAATCCAAGCCAGCATGGTAAACGAGCTACCCATGAACAGGACAGTGCTCAAGAGTAAATAGCTCAGAAAACAGAACCAAAATTGCCGAAGCGAGAGCCAGGGCAGAGAAGGCGGAAAGGACATTCTAGTTACGAAGTTTTACTGAATTAGTCCCTGGCGGCCATCAGAAATTCTCATCCGTTTCATCCGCCTCCAGATCAATAATCCAATCCTGAACGAGTTGGGCAAATTCCTCGATCGACAGGGTGCAACTTGGCGATTCGTCATCCACCGTGTCTTCAATCGTGGCGCGATCGCCCGACAGATTCAAACAATAGGCATTACCCAACCGCTCCCAACCGTCTAGTTCCCCTGTTCGCACCGCTTCTAGCTTTTCGAGCAATTCTGTCGCCGCTGCTTTCACCCGCTGAATATCCAGGGTTAAAAACGCGATCGCCCGCTTTTGGGCGGTCTGTTGCGCTTGGGGGGGCTGGGGTGGTTCCGGTTCGGGCATGTTAGACGGCTCGGGGCGATCGGGAAAAAAGGGGGTCATGGGTCGGAATGGCCTGACTGGTTGGGCGATTGGGAACAGCAATCAGGGGCTTGTTTGTTAGTTTACCGGCCCCGATCGGCCAGGCCCCAAGATCCAGTTCGGCGGCGCAAAAGGTGATTGCCCCCCAAGACCAGACTTTCTGGCTCCCTAGTTCTCTAAAATCGATAGAGAAGAAAACACCGCGATCGAATCGTTTCCCCAACCCAACATCCCGCCACGGTCAACCGCCGTCGCTGCCGAAACTTGCACGGAATCGATCGGGAGTTGATAGGGTGGATGGTTGGGATTACTAGGGGCTTTTAAACCCGCCGTAAGCTATGGATTTGGTTGTACTGCAAACCTGGTTAGATAACGCATCGTTTGGCATCCTGCTGGTGACGATGCTGCTGTATTGGGTGGGGGCGGCGTTTCCCCAATGGATTCTGTTGGGATCCTTGGGCACGGCTGGCATGGCGATCGCCAACCTCTGCATGGCGGCATTGTTGGGCGCACGGTGGATTGAGGCGGGCTATTTCCCCCTCAGCAACTTATATGAATCGCTGTTTTTCCTCGCTTGGGGGATCACGGCTGTCCATTTGTTGACCGAACGCAACAGCCGCAGCCGCTGGGTTGGAATTGTCACAGCTCCCGTGGCCATGGGGATCACGGCCTTTGCGGCCCTGTCCCTTCCGGACAATATGCAGGCCGCTGAGCCGTTGGTTCCGGCCCTGAAGTCCAACTGGCTGATGATGCATGTGAGCGTGATGATGCTCAGCTATTCGGCCCTGATGGTGGGGTCGTTGCTGGCGATCGCCTTTTTGATTGTGACGAAGGGGCAGAATGTGACCCTGCGCGGTAGCTCCGTGGGCACGGGCAGTTTTCGGGATAAGGTGGCGCGGCTGGCGGTCAGCACGGCGGCCGTTGAAGCACCGGCCGCCCTGTCGATCGGGGGTGAAGCCAGCGGGGTTGCCCTGCTCGATCGCCCCGCCACTGACAGCACCACCGCCCTGAACCTGTCGCCCCAACGGTTGACCCTGGCGGACACCCTGGATAACATCAGCTACCGGACGATCGGGCTGGGCTTTCCCCTGCTCACCATTGGCATCATTGCCGGTGGCGTGTGGGCCAACGAAGCTTGGGGATCCTACTGGAGCTGGGATCCTAAAGAAACCTGGGCTTTCATCACCTGGTTGGTGTTCGCTGCCTATCTCCACGCCCGTTTAACCAAGGGCTGGCAAGGCCGCAAACCGGCGATCCTGGCCGCCTTGGGCTTTGTGGTGGTTTGGGTTTGCTATTTGGGCGTGAACCTGCTGGGCAAGGGCCTACATTCCTACGGCTGGTTTTTTTAAGGGTTAATCAACGGCTAGTTCCTGTGGCGGCATCAGACCTCACCCCAGACCTGCAGCGGCTGCTTGATCGAGCGGCTGCTTGTCGTGAGCAGGGCAACTGGCCAGAGGCGATCACCCTCGATCGACAGGCGATCCAGTGGGCCCCTGATTCCGCCCTGGCCTACGGTTCCTTAGCCCAGTCGCTGCGGGGAGCCGATCGCCGACCAGCGGCCGTCCAAGCCTGGAACCAGGCGATCGCCCAAGGATTGCCCCAGCCCTCCCAAATGGCGATCGCCCATTGGGAACTCGGCAAACTCCAATGGGAACTGGGGGAACACAATGGGGCGATCGAGCAGTTCCTGAACGCGATCGCGCTGAACCCCACCCTCATTTCCCTGCAAACCCTCGATGATCTGAGTCGTTGGCTGCGGCGGCGCGATCGACCCACCGAAGCCGCCGCCTTCGAGCAAGCTGCCTTGAAACGGCTCATTCCCGAAGTTCGCCAATTAATCCACCAGGGCAATGCAACCCTCGCAGCCCGCTGGTGTCTTTGGTCATTGCAAATTGCACCGGCCCATAACGCTGCCTATAACCTGTTGTTTGAGGCCCTAACGGCCCTTGATCGCCCCGAAGAAGCGAAAGATTGTTTTTGTCGGTTGGTGCCCGCCAGCATTCTGGACGAATTTGCACCCCGTTCCCCACTCCCGATCACCCGGGTGCCCTTAGCCGCCAGTGACTCGGCGGGCTTGAAACCACTAGCGATCTGGCCCGTAGTGGCTCCCTACGCATTACCCGAGCCGCGATCCATTTTGCGCGATCGCCCCACAGCCACTTTCCCAGCTATCAGCCCCCTGCAAGAACTGCCACGACAATGTTGGGCTTTGAGCAACGGCCGGGTTTGGGTTGATGCCTACAATCGGGTGTTTTGGGATCGGGATGGAGCAGTTGTGGATGGTCTTTCGATCGGGGTGGAGCACTTAATCGCCACCTCCCATCGGTTGCCTGCCCCACAACCCATCCAAGGCACAGTCGCCGTCATTGCCAAACAACATACAGAGAATTATTTTCACTGGGTCACGGAATTTCTGCCCCAGGCGATCGATCTTTTAGATCTTGCCCAAAGCATGGGGAAATCCATTGACTATTGGTATTTTGATGCAGACTATTTACCATTTCAGATTCAAAGCTTGGAGTCCTTAGGCATTTCACGTAGCCAAATTCTTGCGAGCCAAGACATTCCCCATTTACAAGCTGACTTACTGTTAACCTTCAACGCCAGCGGTCTAATTGAAGGTCGCCGAGAAGGCCTTCAGAAGTTGCGTCAAATATTCTTAGCTAAAACTTCGCCAAATCGTCTCCAATCTAGACGGCTATATCTAGGGCGATCGCACGCACGCCGTATCTTGAATGAAAATCAGCTATGGCCTGTACTTCAGAAACGGGGATTTGAGTCAGTTCCCGAAGGACTCTCTTTTACCGAGCAAATTCAGTTATTTGCCGAGGCATCAGTCATCATTGGCCCCCATGGCGCAGCATTTACTAATATGATTTTTAGCCAGCCTCAAAGTCGTATTTTAGAATTTTTTGCTCCGAGCTATGTCAGCCATTTCTATTGGCGATTGAGTGGTCAACTAGATTTTCAGTATTCCTATTTAGTCGGGGATGCTGTTCCATTGGATGATCAATCACCCTTATCCGAAATCAGTTTCTATCATGATTTAGAAATTTCGCCCTTCGTTTTGGAGCAAGCCCTTCAGAATTTGATCACCTCCAATTGAGTTTGTTTAACGAAATTTTTTGATGGGTATTGTGGTCTTGGCTAGCCGTTGGTTGCGTGCAAATCGCCCATGCCCCTGGCTGATTGCGATCCCCGTCGTCTCTCCACTAAGGTTAAAATTCGGGACGCGATCGACTCGTTCGATCCAAACCTTGCTGAGTGCGTCACTGTGATTTCGCCCAAACCTGTTCATCGTTCTTGGTTGGTGCTGTCGGCTGCCATTGGTGGCGCGTTGCTGGTTGTAACGGCCCTGGCGATCGCCCTGTTGTTGCGGGTTCCGGCCTTGCCCAACTGCCCCGCCATCTTTTGGCCGCTGGCTTCGGCTTCCATGCGCCTTTACTGCGCGGAAGTGGCGGCCAACAAGCGGACGGTGCGGGATTTGCTGGAGGCGATCGCCCTGGTGGAGGTGCTCCCGGCAGATCACGAATTGCGCCCCCAAGCGAATCGCTACTTAGTCGCTTGGGTGGAGGAAATTTTGCGGTTGGCGGATGGGGCCGTGCAAGCGGGCAACTTGGAAGAGGCGCTGAAAATTGCTCGTCAGATCCCAACAACGGTTCCCAATCACGGCCAAGTGAAAGCACAGATGGCCGACTGGGAGCGGGACTGGCGGGAGGCAGAAGGCATTTATAACGCGGTGATTGGGGCGATCGACCAACGCAAGTGGGATGCGGCGATCGGGAATGCTAACCGGCTGGTGCGTGGCCCCCTGCGCTATTGGGCAACGGTCAAACACGATGAGCTGCGGGTGCTGATTGCGGAAACGCGCCAGGATGATGGACGGATTCGCCGGGCCCTGGCGCTGGCAAAAGGCGGCAATCCCGATCGCTTTGAGCAGGCCTTTGAACTGCTGCGGGGCATTGAAGCGCGGCGGCGACTTTATCCCCTTGCGCAACAGACAATCGCGGATTTAACGGAACAGGTGCTGACCTTAGCCCAGAAAAGTATCGATCGCGGTAATGGAGAGGCGGCGTTGCGGTGGGCGGATTTGCTGCCCGATCGGGAATCGTTGCGGGCCCAAGCGGAAGATTTACGCAACCTGGCAACGGCGGAAACGGCGGCCAAAGGGGGCACGCCTAAGGATTTGGAAGTGGCAATCGAGGAGGCCAGCAAAATTCCGGAAGGGCGACCCCTCTATGAACGGGCCCAAGCCCAAATTGCCCAATGGCGACGGGACAGCGAAGATGCAGCGCGGTTGGAGCGAGCAAAAGAGTTAGCCCAATCGGGCACATTGGTAGACTTGACCAACGCCATTTCCCAGGCTCAGGAAATTCCGGACACCAGCGGTTTGGCGGCCCTGGCGCGGCGGGAAATTACCAACTGGAGCCGTCAAATTCAAGAACTGCGCGATCGCCCCCTGTTGGATCAAGCGGAAACCCTGGCCGGTCAGGGGCGTTGGGCCGAGGCGATCGCCCAAGCCCAGCGCATTGAACCGGAAAGCCCTTTGGCTGCCGATGCCCGTCGTCGGGTGGCCGCTTGGCGAGCGGAGTTGGAACAGCGACAGGACGAGCCGATTTTGCAACAGGCGGAGGAGCTGGCTCGGGGGGGCGACCTCGCGGGGGCGATCGACATGGCGAACCAAATTGCCAGTGGCCGATCGCTCTATCGCCAGGCCCAACAGGCGATCGCCCGTTGGCAAACCCAGCGCCAAGATCAACAACAACTCACGGAGGCCCAACAGCTCGCCACCGCCAACAGTCCGGACGGCCTCGTGAGCGCCATCCTGCTGGCCGATCGGGTCAAACGCAACAGCCCTTGGCGGAGTCAGGCTGACGGTAACATTGCCCGCTGGAGCCAGCAGCTTTTAGCTTTGGCCCAACAGCAGGCGGCCAACGGCGACTTACCCGGTGCGGTGGCGTTGGCTCGCCGCATTCCCCGGGCAGCCACCACCTACGAGGCCGCCCAAACCCAAATTAGTGCTTGGCAGCGGTGGATCTCGCCTGCGCCAGCCAGCCCCTAACCTCGACGAAGCCCATCAGGTCACGGTTTTGGCTGTGCAGTTTTGGCTGTGCAGTTTTGGCTATTCAGGCATCCCCCTAGCGCAATTCCACTTGCAATTGAAGCGATCGCAAATTGGCTGGAGCATTGGCCCAACGCAGCAGCACTTGCCGGAATTGGGCCGCTTGCTCGGGGGTCAGGGCACTGGAAACCGTGTCATCCCAAACCACGCCCACCACGGAACCGCGTTCCAGGGTGAGGGTAACCACGAACGTCCCCCGCAGATTAGCTGGCAAATTGCGTTTGAGGTATTGCGTGAGCTGCTCGATCGCCCGTTGATCCAATCCCGGTGCGCTGGCAATCTGCACCGTGGGGCCCGTTGGCAAAGGAGACGTAAGATCGCCATCCACTTCCCCAGCGGGCGGCGGCGGGGCGATCGGGAGGGGCGCGGGTTGCAAGCCGCTGCGGCCACCCGTGGGGCGCGGGGGAGCACCCACCGATCGGGCTGCCTCGGAGCGATCAGATGCGCCAAAGAAGCCTTCATAGCTGGTTCCTTCTGGCAACTCCACGGGAACCGTCACCCGCTGGGTTGAACCATCCGGGTTGACACGCACTTCCTCACTCACGGCCACAAAGGCGGTGTATTGAGACAAAACTCGATAGGCCAAGGAGGTTTCAACCACCCGATCGATCAGGGATTTCACCTCGTTGCCATAGAGCTGATTCATGAGGTCTTTGATCCGTGACCGGGCCCACAGTTGAGCAATGGCCGGTCGATCACTCTGACTAAACTCAACCTTGAACCGTTGCTCAAAGGGTTGGTTACCGGCGGTTCTGCCTGTCACAATTAGGGTTCCGGGGGCGCGATCGGCCTTGCGCCCAAAGATCACCAAGGGTTGAGCCGCAAACAGATCCGGCGCGGCGGCCGGATAAAGATCTGGGCCGGGCCCCGGCCCTTCCCAACGCACCCGCACCTCCGTGAGCACCGGGTTGGCAATTTGACGAAAGAATTTTTCCACGGGAGCTTCGGTGGTTTCGTCTTGGCGCACCACTTGCAGGGTTCCGCGTCCCACTTCCGCCAGGCGATCGAGCAAAAAGCGGTTGACGGAACTGCCCACCCCGAAGCTAAACAACCGATTTCCGGGTTTTAGATTGCGCTGAACGCTGGCGATCACCTCCCGATCGTTGCCAATGTAGCCATCGGTCAGCAGCACCACACTCCGCAATCGCCCCGCTTCGGCCGCTGGAAACCGCAATACTTCATCAATGCCCGCTTGCAGATTAGTCCCGCCGTTGGCTTGCAGGGCTTCGATGTAGCCCAAGGCCCGCTGTCGGTTGGCGGCGGTGTTGGGCAAGGGGCGATCGGACAAGCGGGTGGCCGCATTGGCAAAGTCAATGATCGTGAAGGTGTCGTTGGGGTTCAGACCATTGATGAAACGGCGCATCAATTCCTTGGACTTGGCCAACGGCTGCCCCTGTTGGGAACCGGAGGTGTCCATCAAGAACACCACATCCTTGGGCACGATCGCCCGCTGGGGATAGCCAATCGCCGGGATCAGATATAGCCCAAAGAAACCGCCCCGATCGTCCCCTTGGGTGAGCACACTGGCTTGGGTATTGGCCCCCGCCACCCGATAGCGGAGGATGAAGTCTTTGTTAGGAATTGAGTCCGCTGGGGACAGTTGCACGGCGGTGAAGCGCCCCTTGCCGGTGAAGTCGATTTTGTGGGAGGGCGATCGCACCGCTTCGATCGGCACGCCCGCATCGATCGACAGTCGGAGGCTGATGTCATGGCCCGATCGACTGCCGGGGGGCAACACTGGCGGATTAATCCGCGAACCATCGGGCACTTGATCCGTGTTGCCATTGGGGCCGATCGGGTTGCCGGGGTTATACCGCGGCCCCACCACCATTGGGAACACAAATTCATAATCCCCCCCTTCAAACTTCAGGGATTCGGTGTACTGAATGGTGACTTGGATCGCTTCCCCGGGACGAATGTTAGCCAAAGATTGGGTGAAGATATTATCGCGCTCTTGCTCCAGCAGTCCTGCTGTGCGACCCTCTTGGCGGGCTTGCTCATAAATTTGGCGGGCTTCTTCGCGGGTTTTTAAGTCTCCCTTAATCACCCGATCGCCAATCCGAATTTCCATATCGTCCACGGCGGCATTTTCCGGCAGTGGAAAGACATAAACCGCCTCCAAAGGGCGATCGAACGGATTCGTAAAGGTCTGTTGCACCGTCACTCGCGACAGGTTGCCGGTCACCTGGGCGGTCACCTCGGTTTTATCCAACACAAACCGATCAAGAGAGCCATCGGGATTGGGGGCATAAAGACCGCCCACCGGGCGATCGGGCTGGGGCGAAACCATCGGGCGGCCCTCCGGAGACATTCGTTGTGTTAACTGAGCAGCGGGAGCAACCGTGGGGCGAGTTATGGCAGTCATGGCATCGGTTGTGGGCATCGATCGCGCCATCACGGGTGCTGACGACTGGACCATTACGCCCCCCGCAGCCAGCACCACCATCCACCCGATCGCCGTCATTTGCTTACTCATTTCGATCCCCATGGCCTCACACCGGGCCCCATTAGCAATCCATCGCCATCCAACGTTCGGGCCCACCGGTCAACGGGCCCAACCAAACTCGACCCGGAACGACTGACCCTCCTGTTCATGCCTTGGGGGCATTTGGGGGGCGCTGTCCCGAGTCGGGGGTTTGCATGGCTGTACTACTGTTGTAGTGCTTCTGTTTTAGTTCCGCGATCGACGATCGCCCTCCGGATCCGTCTAAACCCTGGTTGCACGGTTTGTGGTGCGTTCTGCGTCGCGGGTCTTTTTGCCGCGCCAGAAGAATTTCACCGGAGTGCCTTCAAAGCCCAATTCTTTACGGAAATGGCCCTCAATGTAGCGGCGATAGTTGTCGTTGAACCGGTGGGGATCGTTCACAAACAGGGCGATCGCTGGCGGTTGGCTGCTGACTTGGGTTCCGTAATAGATCTTGCCCTGCTTGCCTTGGCGGGTGGTTGGCGGCGAGTGCCAACGCAGCGCATCTTCCAACACCTCATTGATTGTGGCCGTGGAAACCCGGCGACGATGTTGCTCAGCGGCGCGATCGACCAATTCCAAAATTTTCGGGACTCGCTGACCGGTCACGGCACTGGTGAAAATCATTTCCGCCCAATCTAGGAAATAGAGACGGCTACGCAATTCCCGCTCATATTCATAGATTGAGGTGGAATCCTTATCCACCGCATCCCACTTATTCACCACCAAAACACAGGCTCGCCCATCATCGGTAATCCGGCCCGCCAGGCGCTGATCTTGTTCCGTGATGCCATCCAACACATCAATCACCAACAACACCACATCCGATCGACGGATGGCCTTGAAGGCCCGATTGATGCTAAAAAATTCTGGGCCGTAGTCGATCATTTTCTTGCGGCGAATCCCGGCGGTGTCGATCAACCGGTAGCGCTTGCCATTACGCTCCACCACCATGTCGATCGAGTCCCGAGTGGTTCCCGAAATGGGACTGACGATCGCCCGGTTTTCGCCCACAAAGGCGTTCAACAAACTGGACTTGCCCACATTCGGCCGCCCCACGATCGCAATGTTCAGCTCCGGTTCCTCCGGCAACTGATCCACAGGCGGCAGGTAGCGAAGCGCCGCATCCAACAAATCTCCCGTGCCGTTGCCGTGAATCCCCGACACCGCGAAGGGTTCACCCAATCCCAATTCCCAAAACAGACTCGCCTGAGCCAAGCCCTGATCCGGTGATTCACACTTGTTCACCGCCAGCAACACCGGCTTCGGTTGGCGACGCAACCAATCGGCAATTTCCCGATCGGCATCGGTGGGGCCTTGCTTCCCATCCACCACAAAAATCGCCACCGCCGCCTCCGACAGGGCCGCCATCGCCTGCTCGCGGATCAGGGGCAAAAACTCCGTGTCATCATCAAACACCAGCCCGCCCGTATCCACCACCAGGAAATCCCGATCGCCCCAGAATGCCGGCCGATAGGTGCGATCGCGCGTGATCCCCGGTTGGTCGAACACGATCGCTGATTGATCCCCCGCGAACCGATTCACCAGGGTCGATTTGCCCACGTTGGGCCGTCCCACGATCGCCACCACCGGAAGAGACATACGCCTCACCTACCGCTCTTTGTTCAAAACCAAACTAGTAATCATAGCGCGATTTGGAAGACGTAATTCACGATTAATTCAGGAATTCTTATAATTCAGGAATCCTTGGCCCATCACTCATGCTTGTGGCCATCGGGCATAATCGCCGCCGCCATCAGAGCGCCCTCAAAGGAAGCCGAGTAAAGATTCGCCCGGTGTAAATTGGCTCCTTCCAAATTTGCCCCATGGAACTTCGCTTCTCGCAAATTGGCCATGCTCAGGTTAGCCAACATTAAATTCGCCCCGGACACATCCACCTGGCTGAGGGTCACCTCCCGCAAATCTGCTTCCCGTAAAATGGCATCTCGCAGCGTTGCCATATACAAGTTGGCCCCAATGAGATTCGCCCCAATCAGGGTCGCCTCATCCAAATTGGCACTCATCAAGCTGGCCATGCAGAGGTTAGCCAAGCTGAGATTCGCCATGCGGATATTGGCGCAATATAGGTTGGCCCCCACCAAGTTGGCCAGACAGACGATCGCCAGGCTCAAATTAGCCTCCCGCAGGTTCGCCTCCCGCAGATCTGCCATGCCCAAGTTCGCTTCTCGCAAATCGCAGCGGCTGAGATCCGCCTCCCGCAGCTTAATTCCCTTCAGGTTGGCCGTGTAAAGACTGGCTTCCCGCAAATCAGCCCGGCTAAAGTCCGACTCCCGCACCACACTCATGCACAAATCCGCCCGTCGCAAGGTTGCCTCGCGAAAGTCCACATGACGCATCACCGATTCCCGCAGGTTCACCCCCGATAGGTTGGCCGTGTAGAGGTTGGTTTTGCGAAGGCTGGCCCGCTGCAAATTGGCCCCTTCCAAATTCGCCATACACAAATCCGCATGGCTGAGGTCAAATTGCTGCAAGTTAACTTTGCTGAGATCGGCTTCGCGGAGGTTGGGATAGACGTTGGGGTTGGCGCGTCGCCAGCGGTTCCAAACATCTGCACCTTGCTCGATCAGCACGAGGTGCTCGGGGTTTGCCATCCTGTTGACTCCGGCTCTGAGGACGATGCAGCAAGGTGCGACAGGGAACGAGAGGGGGTTGATCGACGAAATTGAATAGATCGACGAAGAAATTGAATGGTTCTGCCCATTGGACTAAGCATATCAAGGCAATGAAGCCGTTGAAAGGCAACCCAAGGTTGCCCCCGCCTCCCATCGCCCTGTGGTGATGAAAAAGTCTTCAAAGGCTTCCGTGAGCTAGCTGGCTTGACCCGATCGCCCCGCAAATTGGCCAGGAAAGTGGCTAAATCATCCGGATGGCCCTTGGGCGATCGAGCAATCAGTTTTTGAAAATAGATGCACCCCAATGCCAAATCCTCAGCTCCCAATGGGAATGGGGATTTTTTTTATGGGTTCGTTGGGTTTCTTGAAACTCGACAGGCTCAAGCTCAGCAGCCCTAGACTCGGAAGCCGTTGCATTAACCCTGAGCTTGAAAGCCCCAGACTCGGCAGGCTAAAACGCAACAGACTTGACCATTGAACCCGAGCAACCGGCAATCCGGCAATCCGTCGTAACTGCCCAATCGATCGGCAACATTCGCTACAATCATCAATCCAGATGCGTCCACTAGTCTGACCCAGTTCGTTGGTCATTTCGCTAGTTATTCATCATTTTATTCACTCACATACCGGAGACAGTCCCCTTGCTGACCCTCGGAGTCAATATTGACCACATTGCCACCATCCGCCAAGCCCGCCGCACCGTGGAGCCGGATCCGGTGGCCGCGGCTGTTTTGGCAGAATTGGGGGGTGCGGATGGGATTACGGTACACCTGCGCGAAGATCGCCGCCACATTCAAGAGCGCGATGTGCGTCTGTTGCGGCAAACGGTGCGCACCCATTTGAATTTGGAAATGGCGGCGACCGATGAAATGGTGGCGATCGCCCTGGATATCAAGCCGGATTACGTGACCCTCGTGCCTGAGCGGCGAGAAGAGGTGACCACTGAAGGCGGCCTGGACGTGGTGGGGGCGGTCGATCGGCTCGGAGATGTGGTGGAAGCTCTGCAAGATGCCCACGTTCCCGTCAGCCTGTTCATTGATGCCGACAGCAAGCAAATTGAAGCCTCTGCCAAAACGGGCGCGAAATTCATTGAGCTGCACACGGGTCGCTATGCGGAAGCCCACAGCCCCGAAGAGCGGCGCAAGGAGCTGGGAATTTTGGCCCAAGGCGCTTGGCGGGCCCGGGAGGCGGGCTTGCGGGTGAATGCGGGCCACGGCTTGACCTATTGGAACACCTACGAAGTGGCCTGCATTGACGGCATGGAAGAGCTAAACATTGGCCACACGATCGTCAGTCGGGCGGCGCTGGTGGGCATGGAGCGAGCGGTGCGCGAGATGAAGGAAATTTTGCAGCGGGCAGCGTTGGATATAAAGTTTCGTCGCTAGGGGTGCGATCGCCCAACGATTCGATCGCCAGGCCGCTAAAATGCAAAGTCGCTAGCACTTCCGTTGACTGCGCCTGTTTTCAAAATCCTTAAAATTCCTCTGGTAAACCTGCTACCTCTCCCCAAAACCGATGACCACCTATCACTTCTGTTTGGCTAGCCGTCATTTTCTCCTGGAAGAAGAACCCCTTGAAGAAGTGCTCAAGGAACGGACGCGCAACTATCACGAGCGGGAACAGGAAATTGACTTTTGGCTGGTGGAGCAACCGGCATTCCTGGAAGCTCCTGAGTTCAAGGAAATGAAGGAGCAATGCCCCCAACCGTCGGCGGCGATCATTTCCACCAACCCCACCTTCATCACCTGGTTGCGGTTACGGTTGGAATATGTGGCGACGGGCCAGTTTGAAGCGCCTTCTGAGTCGATTCCGGAACCGTTAAAGTCGTTGGCTCCCGTTTCGGCTAGCTAGTAGCGCGTCAAGCTTATTTTGATAGGTCGAGTTAGTCGAGTTAAATGACTGTTGCCGTCACCAACTCGTTAGGCAGCAAGGGGCTTAAGCCCCTTGTTACTACGAATGGCTTCGTGACTTTGACCCAATCGATTAAACCTGTCACGCTACTAGGCTCTGCACAAGCGACTACGATAACCAGCGCAAGGCTGAATACCCCCATTGGTCTTGGCCAGGGCTGTGCGTTGGGGAAGAGGGAGGATCCGCAGTCGGATCCTCCCTTTTGGTGCTGATCGGTGATTGCTGGCGTTGATCGGTGATTGCCAAATGTGGGGGAATTGGTTTTTAGGGGAAAGTCCGGTTTTTCACGATCGCTCGGGTTAGGCTTGGGAGACTGCACCCCAGATTCCATTCCTCAGAATCCACCCCCCTGAACCCAACCATCAGAATCTAACCCTCAAAACCATGTTGAAACAGCGGTTATGGCGGCCCCTGTGGCAATCCCTGGTGATCGGAACCAGCCTGGCGGCGATCGCGGCCGGTGGTCTGATTCCTGCGGCCCAAGCCCAAACTCGGGAAGACTTGCCCGAGTGCGAACCGCCCCAGTCCGGTGAATTTTTGCTGTTGGTGCGCCGGGCCAGCCGGGATGTGGAAGATCGGCTTTACACGGCGTTGCCCCAAAATGTGTCGGCGGAACCCTGTCGCTACGTGGGGGAAGCGGTGATGCGCTTGGAAGGGTTTCCCTCGTTGAACATTGCCAAGGCTTGGGCCGATTATGTGCGCGATCGCACGGGGTTGCAGGCTTTTGCGATCGAATCGCCCAGCGCGCGGGCGGCGGCGACCTTTCAGCCCACGGCATTAGGAAATGGCTATGCGGTGTTGGTGAATTATTTTGACGACCCGACGGTGGCTCGCGAGTTACGGGATTTTCTGAGCCGGGATGTGGGGTTAGCCAGCTATGCCGATCGCCCGTATCTGTTGGCATCGAGCAGCACGGACAGCAAGGCGGCGGGTGAGTTGATGCGCCGTTTGAGCGATCGGGGATTCACGGCCATGGTGGTGGACGGTCGGCAAGTGATGTTGCTGCGTCAGGCGATCGCCCTACCGGTCGATCGATAAACGCCCCAGGAGAGTTGTTTCAAATTTTCCGCAAACACTCCTCAAAAATTCCCCAAAAACACCTCCCAAAAATCCCGCAAAGTCCTTAACCCAAGAGCATCCCAGCCCTTTCGCCCAGCCATTCAACAAACCGTTATTCAAAATCACCCCAAAAACTTTGCCCCAACGCTGAACCTTTTTCGCTAGCCCCCTGTCCAAAGGAGCAATTCAACAGCATTGCGAGCATGGAGGGGCAAACAAGCCGCCAGCAGCAGTGTTTCTAGGATTTCTAGGTTTAAGGGCTGAATGCTGGGAAAGGCTCTCTATGCTCAATTGGGTCGCTGGCAAAGGACGGCGGTTTTGGCGGTGGCCACGGACGATCGCTCGATCGTGCAACGGGCCGCTGGTGGGGACGCGCGGGCCTTCCAGCATCTCTATCGCCAACACCAAGCTCGGGTACGCGCCACGCTCTATTCCCTCTGCGATGCGGATGGTTTAGATGATTTGGTGCAGGAGGTATTCCTGCGGGTTTGGCGAGGGTTGCCGCGTTTTCGAGGGTCGGCCAGCTTTTCCACTTGGCTTTATCGAATCACTTGGAATGTGGCCAGCGATCGGCGGCGGGAGTTGGCCAAAAACCGCGCCCGCCGCTTAGAACCGACGGCGGATCCTGACTTGTCGGAACGGGCGATCGAACAGGCGATCGATCCCCGAACCCAAGACAAGTCCCCCCTCAGCCAACTGCACTACCAAGACTTGGTTCAGCGATCGCTGGCCATCTTGGGGTTCGAGGCCAGGGCCGTGTTGGTGTTGTGTGATCTCGAAGATGTTTCGCAAAAGGAAGCGGCGGAAATTTTGGGAATTCCGGTGGGAACCGTCAAATCGCGGCTCTTTTACGCCCGGGCCCAAATTCGGCAGTTTTTGCAGCAACAGGGGGTGGAACTATGACCGATCGCCCATCCCACCCATCCGATGAGGCTAACGCTCAACCCCGCCCCGGTGGCAACCCCCGCCGGCCCGCCCAGCCGGCTGCCGGCCCTTCCGGTCAGGAGGATGTCAAATTGGTGAACTTCTTGCGCCAACATCGCCCCAGCCCACCACCCGCCGCCCCGGGTCTAGAGCGATCGCTGCTGTTGGAAATTGAGGCCAGCCAACTGCGGGCCGCCCGCCGCCATCGGCAATGGTGGTTAGGCAGTTTGGGGGCGATCGCGATCGGCTGTTGGGCCCTCTTCCAACCGGGCCCGGGAACTCAGGCCCCAGCCCCCAGCGTTGCGGAAGCCGATCTCGAAAGCTTCATCAACGAAACCTGGGGCATGACCCTCGCGCCCAGCAACGTCACCACCCAAACGGCCAGCACCGATGACTCGCTGCCCTGGAGTTTTGACCCCCACACCTGGGAAACGGAGCCGACCAAGCTGGTGAACCGATCGCTCTCAGCCATGGCGCTTCCCGATCAATGGACACCTTACCTCTAGCCCCTAATTAATCAGCATCTCTCAGGAGTTCGTCAGTTATGAAATTTTGGAACTTGAATCGCCTTCAGATCACCCTCATGGCCATGGCCGCCGTCGCCACCGTGGGAACTGCGGCCCTGGTGCCGCTGGCCAACGCCCAAGCGGGGCCCGATGATGATTGGATGTCGCAAATGGACGATCGCCCCGGCCCGGGCGGCCCCGGCGGCCCAGACGGTGGCCCTCCCGGTGGTCAACGGGGCGGTCGGGGTGGCCCCGGCGGCATGTTGCGCGACCTGAACTTGACCACCGAACAAACCCAAAAACTCGATCAAGTGCGCGAACAATTCCGCAGCCGCATGGATCAACAAAGAACCGCGATCGACACCGTTCGCCAAGAGATGGGCCGCCTGATGGCCGGCAGCGCCAGCGCCGACCAACTGCGCCAACAGCACAACCGCTTGCAGGCGGAAATGCAAAAAATGGGTGATTTGCGCTTTGAAAGCATGTTGGCCATGCGGGAAATTTTGACCCCGGCCCAGCGGCAACAATTGGCTCAACGGATGCAGGAGCGCGGGCCCGGCCGGCGACATGGCGGCCCCGACGGCCAGGGTGGGCCCGGCGGTCGAGATCGGCAAGGGCAACCTAATAATCAAGGTGGTCAGGGCTGGAATCGGCAAGGACAACCCAATAACCAAGGGCAGCCTAATAACCAACGGCCACAATAGAGCCGCAATAGGTTGGTGTTCTCCAATTGATTCCTCAAAGCAATTTTTCTAGGGAAATGACTAGGGAAATTGCTAGGAATTGCTCAGAGAGTTTCCCAAAGGTTTTTTGGTTATTTTCCCAGCACCAGCCAACTTCCCAGCGTTAGCCAACGCTGCAACCCAATAGCCGTGTAGGATCGCCTGTCCTGCGCGGTTTTCTGCTGCGAATTTTCTGCTGCGAATCTATTAAAAATTTGGTGAACATTTGACCAATCAGGGCGATCACAATGTTGGGATCGTAACTGTGGTGATCACGGCGATCATGCTGCCCGTTTGCTGTTTTTCCTTGGCTTGGATCCAGATGCGCTATCTCTACCTGCACGGTTTTGCTTCGGGCCCCAGTTCATTCAAGGCCAGGGCTTTGACCGATCGATTCCAACAACATCAAATCACCCTTGAAATTCCCGACTTTAATGAGGGGGGATTCACCGGACTGACCCTCAGCCGCCAAATTCAGCAAGTGCAAGCCCTGATTAACCAAACACCGGAGGAACCGATCGGGCTGATTGGTTCGAGCTTTGGTGGCTTGACGGCCCTGTGGCTGGCGGAACAATGCCCCCAGGTGCAACGGTTGGGGCTGTTGGCTCCGGCCTTGGGATTTCCCCAAAGTTGGCACGATCGCCTGTCGCCGGATCAGTTAGATCAATGGCAAAGGAGCGGCCAGTTGATGGTTTATCACTACACGGCGGGGAAAGAGCTGCCCTTGGGGTTGGGCTTTTGGGAAGATGCCCAGCGCTATGATCAGTCCAAGCTTCAGCGGGTGTTGCCAACGGTGATTTTGCATGGGCGGGCCGATCGCACGGTGTCGATCGAGCTGAGTCAGCAGTGGGCAGCGAGCCATCCTTGGGTGGAGTTGATCGAACTGGAAACGGATCACGGCATGGGCGACGCGATCGAGCCAATTTGGCAAACGATCGAGCGATTTTTTCAGCTCCTCAACCCTCCCCAAGCACTCCATTAGTTTTGGGCTGAATAGTTTTGGGCCGAATAGTTTTGGGCCAAATCATTGCGGAAATCACGAGCAAGATAGCCAGCATGGTCATCACCAGCAGTCGAGACGAGATCGCTTGGCAACGGTTACGGGATGGTTTGCGGCCGGGCCAGCGGGAAATTGCTGACTGGGCGGGTGGGCCCTTGGCGGTTTCGGCTGTGCCGGGCGCGGGCAAGTCCACGGGCATGGCCCGAGCAGCAGCCCTAACGATCGCCCGGTTCCAGTTGGACGCGCGCCGCCAATTGGCCGTGGTGACCTTTACCCGATCGGCCGCGGCCCACCTGAAGGCCAAAATTCGCGAATCCCTGCAAATATTGGGCCTCCCGCGCCAGGGATTCACGGTGCAAACCCTTCATGGGCTGGCCTTGCAAATTGCCGGACGCAATCCGGAGCTGTCGGGCATGGAGCGCGACCGCACCCTGGTGTCTCCCGATCGCCAGCACCGACTAATTGCCAATGCCGTGGATGATTGGATTACCCAAAACCCATCTCTTTACGGGCTGTTGCTGGAGGGGTTGGAATTTGACGGGGAAGAGGCGGAACGGTTGCGGCGACTGTCCGTGTTGCGAACAGATTTGTTACCGGAGTTGATGCTAACGGTGGTGCGCGAGGCCAAAAGCTCGGGTCTGAAACCCGCAGATTTGCAGCACATGGGCCAAGCACCGGAGCTGACCGCCGATCGCTACCCGGGTTTGGCGATCGCGGCGGGTCTCTACGAAGCCTATGAAGCCCAACTGCAACGGCGCAATGCGATCGACTATGACGACATGATTTTGGCGGCCTTGCGGGTTTTGGCGGATCCAGAGGCGGCTAGTCTCTGGCGATCTCGCATCTTTGCGGTGTTTGAGGACGAAGCGCAGGATTCCTCGCCCCTGCAAGCGCGGCTGTTGGAACAATTGGCGATCGACCCGGCCACGAATGCGGTGAACTTGGTGCGGGTGGGCGATCCCAATCAGGCGATTAACTCCTCCTTCACGCCGGCCGACCCGGTATTCTTTCGGCGGTTTTGCGAAGCCTGTCGATCGCAGGGACGGTTTGCCCAAATGGATCGATCGGGACGCAGCAGCCTGATCATTCTGGAAGCGGCCAACGTCCTGGTGCAGTGGACGAACGATCGGGAATTTCCCCGCCTCACCCAACAGATTGGCACTCGATCGGCCCTGCCACCCTTTGAGTTGCAATGCATTCAACCAGCAGAACCCAACGACCCCCAGCCGAACGCCAACCCAACGCCGCTCGGATTGGGGCTGGAGTTGGTGCGGCCCGCCGATATTCACCAATCGATCGCCCAAATTGGCCAACGGGCGATCGACCTGTGGGCCAAGGCCCCCGATCTCAGCTTGGCGGTTTTGGTGCGCACCAATGATCAGGGGCGCTGGGTGGCCAAATCCTTGGGCGATCGATTTGGCGATCGGCTCAATCTTTACGAAGTGGGAGCCAGCGATCGCCAATCCCACGTGCCCGGGGAAATGTTGACCCTGTTGCAATTTCTCGATCGGCCCCACTCACCCCAATACCTGAAGGCCCTGCTGCGGGTTTTGGTCGATCGACAACGAATCCCCACCCAAGACCTGGACAGCCTGGCCGCCCAGCCCGAACAGTTTCTCTATCCGGGGCCATTGGATCCACCCTTGGCAGAACCGGCCCGCCAGGCCCGGCGCATTTGTGCTGGCATTTTGGCCGCCCGGCTGCATTTGCCCCACTATGCCCTCCTGTCCTTTTTGGCCATGACCTTGGGCTACGATCGCGCCGAGCTGGCCACCACCGACAAATTGATCGAAACCCTCGTGCAGCGCGATCGGGGTGACCAACGGCTAGAAACCACCCTGAACAACCTCGCTGAAATTGTCAGTAACGAAACCTTCGCCCCCGTCGAAGCCGAGGAGTTGCCCGAGTCTCCCTACACCCGCCCCGGCCAGCTCACCATCATCACCGCCCACAAAGCCAAGGGCCTCGACTGGGATGGGGTCTTTTTGCCCTTCCTCCACAGCGACTATTTCAGCACCGAAGCGCGTGTGCCTTTGCAAATGGAGTTTTTGGGGGCATTTAACTTGGGCGACTGTTTACGGGCCCAAATTCGCGATCGGGTGCATGGAGCCGCCAAACTTCCCCCGATCGCGATCGCCACCCACCAAGCCCGTTGGTTAAAAGTGGCCGAAGAATATCGCCTGCTTTACGTGGCCATGACCCGGGCGAAGCGACTGCTGTGGATGGCGGCCGAACAACAGGCTCCCTTCACCTGGAACAAGCCCGAAAACCTCACCACCAAAACGCCCTGCCCTGCATTTTTGGCTTTAGAGACAGATTTTCCCGAATGCAAGCGATCGGCTCCCTAGCTCAACCGCAACCAACAACCGCAACCAACAACCGCAACCAATAACCGCAACCAGCAATAGAAAAGGGACTGGCCGAAACCAATCCCTTTTCCAAAAACCCTTTTCAGAGTTGTTTGCCAGAGCACTTTGCAGCAGCAAATCTAGAGAGTCTTGAGACCGGATCTAAACTCCGCTGCTTCACTCCGCTGATTTAGACTCCGCCAGCATTGATCACGATTCGGCGTTGAAACCGAATGCAGCAACCAGAGCAGGAGGGGCTAATTTACCACAGACCTTGAATCGGGCCCGAGGGAACCATCGGCGCAGAAGGAGCCACGAACGGACGTTGCTCAACCACCACGTCACGGCACTGACGATCCATGCTCACGGGGGTGGCGCGGCCGATGAACTGACGGCACACGGCCTTGCCGGAAGCATTCAGCACAATATCGCGCGACAGCTCTTGGCCGTCCTTGTTGTAGATGAACACTTCGTTACCGGTCAGGTCACGAATCAACACAGGGCCAGCCTTCATGCACTCTTGCACTTCGCGCGACCAAGCTTGGAAACGCGAGTTGCAGATGCCCCGGTGAATATCGAGGTCTTCGAAGGTAATTTTGTTGTCGCTGTTGCAATCACCAAATTGGTGAATCTTGTAGCGATCGGTGATCGGGGTGCTGGTGGTGATGCTGCTCTCTTTCTTCATCGAGAGGTCGATCGGGAACTCAAAGCTCTTGCGCAGAGCTGCACCGGTCGGATCGGTCACCACGCGCAGGCGAGGGCCATCGTAGTAGGTTCCATAGACCACCTCTTGAGCAAGGCTTTGCTCGTGGTAGTCAACTTTGATGTGGGGGTTCAACGCAGGCGCAGCTTGGGCCACCGTAGGCACGCTAGCCGCCACCAGGGAAACCAAGCCCCAAAATGCTTTCGATTTCATAGGTGCTGTGGGTCTTTCTCGTCGGTTGGAAACGAGCATACCGCTTTGGCGGCAGCCCGCAGGGTCGGTGGTGCGGAGCTTCCAATTACTCTAACAGATTGCCTGAAGTTGACCAGCTAACAAAAACGGCAGGCGCGGGGCCTGCCGTTGAATTTCGTCGTTACCGAAGGGGCTGAATTCCTGAGCGATCGGCCCCTAAGGGGGAAATGGGTCGATCGCCTAGGCCTCTTGCAGCAGCGTTACTTCACCGTTGCGAACTTGCCAAGCAAAGGTCAGCAGCTTGAACCAGCGTTTTTGTACCTGTTTGGGGGTGCAGCCGATCGCCTTGCCAATGGTTTTTTCGTCTTTTTGAGCTTGCTTCAGTTGCACTAGTTGCTGTTGCTCGGGGGTCAGTTCCTCCCAAAACAAGGTCCACAGCGCACCGGACATCCCTAGGCGATCGTCCACATCGGCCCCGAGCCACTGGTGAACCAATTCCCAGTTGTGCATCCGGGAAAAGCGCTCCACATGATACTTAAACCGTTGTTGCAAATAGTCCCGCTGGCGAGGGCTGAGGCCCAACACTTCGTCAATTTCCGGGGCAGACAGGTCTTGCATTTTCAGGGCCAGGTAATCCACGCAGTCGTGGTGACCTTGGTTGCGCAAATAGTCCACCAGTTCGTTCAAGATTCGATCGCGCAGGACAGCTTCCGCCGGGTCGATCGCCTCCGAAACCATCTGCTCGCGCACTTGCTGCACGGCGCTGCTGCGGGCATATTGTTCAGCCTCTTCGCCTTTGCCCCCTTCCACGGCCAATTCCATGTCGATCGCTACTTCCGGCGGTTGGCGACGGGCAAAGCTTTTCGCCCGCAGCACAATCAATTGTTGGTTGCGGCAACCGGGCAGGGAAATGCGGCGCTTGGCATATTGCTCCGCGAAGGAGAGATATTCAGCCAACTCCAGCCGGGTGCGCGGTTGGTAGGTCTCAAGCAAGTCGTTTTCCCGCCGAAAAGCCCGCAGGGATTCGATGTAAAACGCTTGCATGAAATCTTCAATCAGGGTGTAGCGAGCCTGGAAGCTCAGTTCCGCTTGGGCCGGAGCAATGTAGCGATAGACCATGGCGCTGAGGGTGCTGTGCAGTTCCACTCGGCCACGCTCGGAGCCGCGCTTATAGTAAGCCAGGCATTTTTGGAGCCGGTGACGAGCCAAGGACAGGGCCCAATCGTCCACTTGACCGGAAGCTTGGATGCGATCGCTCTTTTGGCAAACACGGCTGACTTCGTTCAGGATGCGCTCAACTGTGGCGATCGCGCGGGTGGGCATTTGCCCCACCGAATTCATCACCTCATCCAACAACATCTGTACTTGGGCGCTGGCATCGGCGGGGGCTGGCACAAGGCTGAGGGCAACGGTCGCGGCGGGAACGGGGCTGGAAGGGCGGCGGACTTGGGGGGCGGTGGCCAGTTGAGCGTTCACGATTCTTACCTCAGGATGCACAACACAACGGTGACGACGAAGGTTGTCGGGGAAGCGCTTGGGAGGTGCGTTTCTCTTGACAGCTTCACTCTACGGAGCTAGCCCCATTGCCGATCGCGCGTCTGTGTCACTGGCTCGATCGCAATCGGCCCCCTGTTTCGGGGCGATCGACCATCGCAGACACCTAAAACGCCCAAGAGCAGACGGGATAAAGCTTGTGGCGATCTGTTTCCGAGACCATCCAGCTTGGCAACCGCCCCTGAAACCGTCGCTTTCCTCAGCCAGTTGACCAACCGGATCGAAACAGCGCATTTTTGAGGATGGGGTTGCGGATTTGCCGGGTTGCACAATCCTCCCTGCCAATGTTTCGGGCAAGGGGGCGAGGATCCGGATCTGCGCCGCCGAATCCTGGAGTATTCAAGCCAAGAGCCGCTCGATCGCCGTGGTTCAAAGTGTTATGCGCTCAGAGGATGCCGGAATCGTCAAAAATTCCCCGAAGTTTTCCGACCGCCTCGCAGACCCCAAACAGCAGCATTCAAAATTTCTTGAGCAATTCGCTTGACAAACCCTAGCTGCGGCGATTATCTTAGTTTCCGCGTTGGACGCACATTCCTCAGTAGCTCAGCGGTAGAGCGGTCGACTGTTAATCGATTGGTCACAGGTTCGAATCCTGTCTGGGGAGTTTCTAAAATTTCGAGCGCCGTAGGGGTTGGGTCTCCCAACCCTGACTTGGGCGATCGCCACAACCCTGTCCACCCCTGGGAACACCCAAGGGTCACGGGAACTGGGCGGGGAGACCCCGGAACTGGGCGGGGAGACCCCGCCCCTACGATTGATTGGTTTGAAGAACGAGGTCATCAGGGTTTCAGGCGATTTGATGACAGGCCCTAAGCCCCTTGCCCCGAGGCCCAGCAATCGCAACGGCTAACTGGGGCGAACCTGTCGATCGCGGATCAGGTTCATGAAAAAATCCTCCAGGGAAGGGCGCTGAAGGTTCAGGCTCAGCACTTGGGCTTGGGCCTGGTCGATCGCCCGCAGAAACTCAGCCGGATCGCCCTTCAGCAAACCACGCCAGTGATCGCCCTGAAAATCCGCCTCCGTCAGCCACGACGCGATCGCCTCCGGTGTCCCCCCTCGGCCCACAACACGATAGGTACTGCTGGGGCCCAGTAGTTCATCCAGAGATCCCACACAGAGCAACTCCCCCTGAGCCAAGATAGCCACCCGATCGCACACTTGCTCCACATCGGAGAGGATGTGGCTATTGAAAAAAATCGTTTTGCCGCGCTCCTTCAGAGTCAGCACAATTTCTCGAAACTGATGCCGCCCGATCGGGTCAAGGCCCGACATTGGCTCATCCAGAAAAATCACCTCCGGATCATTGATCAGCGCTTGGGCCATACCCACCCGCTGCAACATGCCTTTGGAATATTGCTTCA
This sequence comes from Limnothrix sp. FACHB-881, assembly GCF_014698135.1. NCBI lineage: Bacteria > Bacillati > Cyanobacteriota > Cyanophyceae > Pseudanabaenales > Pseudanabaenaceae > Limnothrix > Limnothrix sp. FACHB-881. The sequence continues at coordinate 444,952 of NZ_JACJSN010000001.1, read as the reverse complement.
TCAGTTTTTTGCGGGCCGCCGTTTCGGACAGTTGCACCCAATCAAGCAGTTCCACGATCCGCTTTTGGGCAACGGCACGCGGAATTTGAAACAGGGCCGCCGCCTGCTCCAAATATTCCCAACCGGTGAGGTGGTCATAGAAATAGGCATTTTCCGGCAAATAGCCCACCCGCTGCTTCACGGCTCGATCGCCCAAGGGCCGCCCCAGCACCGTGCCGCTCCCGGCCGTTGGGTTAGCAATTCCCAGCAGAATTTTGAGCAGGGTGGTTTTGCCCGCCCCGTTGGGCCCCAACAGGCCAAAGGTCTCGCCCGATCGCACCGCCAAGGACACGCCCCGCAACGTGGTGACCAATTGATTGAGCCAAAAACCAGTGCGGTAGGTTTTGCGAATGTTGTGGGCTTCAACAATCCAGGATTCCAGTTCCATAGCAACGCAGCAAGGTTAATGCAGCAAGGTCGGTACAGCAAGATCAATCCAGCACAGGTCGATCAAAACGGGATGCATCCAGATCCAAGCCAATGCATCAATTTTGTCGCATTTGTCGCAATCCCCATTGTGCTGTTCATGAACCCTGTGGGTGTGGGTTTTGCATTGGGCCGGCAGACGATCGCCCTTGGCCCGGCGAGCCTTAGACTGAAGAATACACAAGGCCCCGGTTGGGCCCATGATTCGGGACACTGAGACTTTCAGCACCCCAGCCAACTCGGTCAATTCCGAAAATACCGCGAAAACACCCTAAACCTTGCGAGGAACCCCCATGACCCGATCGAAGTGGGTAGCCATTGCCACTGGCGCAATTTCGTTGCTGTTGGGGGCAATTTATCTGATTGTGGTGCAGATCTTAGACAGCCGAGAAATGGTTCCAGCGCCCATTTTGGAATGGTTGCCTATGGGGTTTTAGGGCGCTTTATTCATCCAAACTTCAGTCATCCCAAGCTCAATCACTCAAAATTCAGTTCATTCAAATCATTCAAAAATTCAACAATCATCATGACTTCTGAAATGTCTTTAGAAGCGCCTATCAAGCCAGGTTCCTTGCGCGATCGACTGCATCCCACCATTACCGCCGTTGCCAACGCGATCGAGCAAATTTGGCAATCGGAATTGACCCTGGAACCCTACCAGATGCCCGAGGATTTGGGGTATGTGGAAGGAACCCTAGAAGGCGAAAAGTTAATTATTGAAAATCGCTGCTACCAAACTCGCGAATTTCGCAAAATTCACCTGGAATTGGCGCAAGTGGGCAGCGCTTTGGATATTTTGCATTGTGTCATGTTCCCTCGATCGACCTTTGCTCTGCCCATGTTTGGGTCTGATTTGGTGGCCGGACGGGGACAACTGAGCATGGCGATCGCGGACTTGTCACCCGTGATGGACGATCGCGCCTTGCCCAGCCCCTATGACCAAGCCCTCAGCGCCTTGCCGGAATTGGTTTTCAGCCAAGAACGAACATTCCCCAGTTGGGGCACTATTTTTTCCGCTCACTGCTTGTTTGTGCGGCCCGAAAATGCCCAGGAAGAAGCACAAATTGTGACCCGCATTGGTGACTTTTTACGGCTGCATTGTCAACAGGCGATTGCCCTTTCTCCCACAGAAGATGCCGCTGAAATTGCCGCCATTGAAATGGGTCAGCGGCGCTATTGCCAACAACAACTGCAAAACGATAAAACCCGCCGCGTGTTGGAAAAAGCCTTTGGAGCCGATTGGGCCGATCGCTACATGACCACTGTTCTTTTTGACGTTGTATAGGACGTGATATAGCCTGCGATCGGCTAAAGATTGGCTGAATATCGGCTGAATATCGGCTGAAGTAGGCGCAGGTTTGCCCAACCTAGACTGGACTCGCTGAACTGGACTCGCTGAACTGGATGTTTCGTTAACCCATACTTCAGTCCAAAGTTGAGCTAATTGCCCGAAAGTCAGTCCCTTGAATCCATCTTCACCCTGTGCCCAGTTGCCCTCAGCATCTGGGTTCAGTTGTTTGGGGCGATCGCCTGATTCGTCAACGGGCCGGAAGCCAACCCAAAAGCTTCCCAGGAGCATGGGCTGAAGGGCAATACCGGAGGAACCCGCGCGATCGAACCAGCACCCCAACGGATTCTGGCCAGGTTGCCGGATCGGCGGGGATCAATTGGTAAAAGTAAGCGATTCATCATAGCTATCCCCTAGATGCCTCGATGAATGACTTCCATGGCTTGCTCTTTTAGGGGCCTTGAACCGGGGCTTATTTTCTGTCTATGCCTTCGATCAATGTGCCAACATCAGCTTCTTTTCGATCACGGTTTTCTAGTCAAAAAAGACCGCTATTTATTGAAATTGAATCGTTTTCCCTGAAAACTTTCTGAAATTTCACCCAACTTAGATCGAGTCCACAGGGGAAAGTCCCAATTTGCATCTCGTCTTAGACCAATTCAATGCACTTCTTGAGATTTTCTTCATAAAACCGATGAATGCGTCTACTTTTGCATGTTTTTAAAGAAAACTTATAAAATTTTAGGGGATCAGAGCTTTCTCAAGAGTTTTTACATTTTTTTAAATTTCCATACAGGTTGTGACAATCTTCGCCACAATACAATCAGCGTTCATTGCTTTAAATTTGCGAAAAATCTCACAACCAACCATTGGTCAAGCTTCAATCTAGCTTTCTCAATCGATTTATAGGAGGATAGTTTTACATTCAAAGCCGTTACATTCAAAGCAGCACTGAGAAATGATGAGTCGAGAACCACCAACCTTGGTTAACTCGGTAATCCTTCCCATTTTCAATCCGCTCATCCTTTAACCCAAAGACTCACAGCGATCGTGATGGATGGAGATTAGCATCATTTCTCAATGCATCTTTGATCTGTTTTGATCGGTTTAAAGGTGCTGAAAAGATACCGTTGGGTTCATTTTCTTTGATTTCGATCTCGACTTGATCCGATTGCGACTCAATTTCTTACTTAATCTTTTTAGACTCCCATCATTGGCATTGACCAGTGAGACTTGATTGTTTTAACAACAATCTGCGCAATGCTTCCATTTCTTCTCAGCTCTAAACCATGCATGATATCGCGCAAAGCCCTGCTATCCATACACTCCTCAGCAAGATGCCAGGGGTTGCTTATCAGCTCCTAATGGATCGTGATGGCCGATTGTCATTTCTATTTATTAGCGAAAGCTGCCATCGACTATTTGGTCTTTCGGCAGAGGCGATTATGACCGATAGTCACTGTTTGTTGTCGCGCATTCATAGCCGCGATCGCCGGGCTTTTCACCGATCGCTCCAAGCAGCCGCCCGCAATCGATCGTCCTGGTTTTGGCAAGGGCGATTTGATGGTCATCAACATCAAGAATGTTGGGTTTATGCCACCTCAGAACCGGAGCTATTGGCGGATGGTTCGATTTTGTGGCACGGCACTTTGATGGAGGTGAATTCCTTCAAACAAGCAGAATCTCGCCTCAAGCGATCGCGCAAAACCGTACACAAGGATCGGATGCGCTATCGCTACGCCCTGGATAGCACCAGCGAGGCGGTGGCGTTGGTTGATACGGAGGGGCAACCGATTTATCACAACGGGGCTTTTGCGCGGTTGTTCCAGGTGGATGAGCTATCGACGCTGGTGGCGGCGGGGGGCATGGCGAGTCTTTACGCCCAACCGCAAACTTGGCAGGCGATCTATGACTTGGCGCGATCGGATCGCTCTTGGGTGGGCGAGGTGACCATGAAAAGCACCCGTGGGCAAATGCTGACGATTTTTTTGCGAGTCAGCCCCATCCATGATGCAGATGGTTCCTACATGGGTTGTGTCAGTTTGTTTTCGGATGTGACCCTGAAGCGGCAGGCGGATCAAGAACGCCGTCAACTGGCCGCGCTGGTGGAAAACAGCCCGAATCTCATTGGCATCACCAGCCTGGATGGCGAAGTTTTATATATGAACGGGGCGGGCTTGGCCCTGGTGGGGTTGCCTAATTTATTGGCGGCTCAAAATCACCAGCTCATGGACTTTTTCGCGGTGGAAGATCGCCCGATCGCGGCTGGACTCATTCACCCGATCGCCCTTCGGGACGGCACTTGGAGCGGGGCTTTTCGGCTGTGGAATCTGCAAGCCCAAAGTTATATTCCCGTTGATTACACCATTTTCGTCATTCGCCATCCCCAAACGAATGATCCCCTCTGTTTGGGGGTCATTGCTCGGGATGCGAGCGATCGGGAAGCGGTGGAAGTGGCCTTGCGGGAATCGGAAATGCGGTTGCGGCAACAGGCCAAAGATCTAGAAGAAACCATTAGTGAATTGCGCCACACGCAGGCTCAACTGATCCAACAGGAGAAGATGTCGAGCTTGGGCCAATTGGTGGCGGGTGTGGCCCATGAAATCAATAACCCCGTGAACTTTATCTATGGCAATTTGGATCACGCCAAACGATATGCCATTGATTTGCTCGATTTGATTTTGCTTTGTCGGGAATATTTTGACTTTGAAGCAATTCAGCCGATCGCTGAGCATCTAGAAGACATTGATTTTGAATATCTCAGTCAGGACTTACCTAAACTATTTACTTCCATGAAAATGGGAGCCGATCGGATTAAAGCCATTATTAAATCCCTGCGAACCTTCTCGCGAATGGATGAATCAGAACTGAAAGAAGTGAATCTGCACGATGATTTGGAAAGTACTCTGACCATTTTGAATCATCGATTGCGGGGCAGCGATAAACATCCCCCCACGCAGGTGATTCGCAACTATGGGCATCTGAATTTGGTGGAATGCCACCCGGGCCAACTCAATCAGGTGTTTATTAATATTTTGGCCAATTCTTTGGATGCGTTAGAAGATCGCTATCAGGTTGAGGGGAGGAATTTTCAGCCGCAAATTGTGATTTCCACTCGCCCAATTTTGGATAACCATTGGGTACAAATTTCCATTTCGGACAATGGAGCGGGGATCCCAGAGTCCATCCGAGCGCAGCTATTTGATCCGTTTTTCACCACAAAAGCAGTCGGCCGGGGAACGGGGCTGGGATTATCCATTAGCTATCAGGTGGTGACGGAGCGACATCATGGCCGCCTGCTGTGCGAGTCCCAGGAGGGATTAGGCAGCACTTTCACGATCGAGATTCCCACCCGCCAATCGAGCTACCCCAGCCGGGGCCCGGAACGACGCTCCACGGCGATCGCCCATCGATCTCCCCAAAACGGTTCCGCCACTTCCTCCACTCCACCGATCGCGGCTTCGCCTTCGGTGCTCAGCACCCGCCCGGAGTCCTCGTCGGATTGAGTTCTGGGCTGGGTGCTGATGGGGTGAGGGTTGATTCAGAGGCCGGGTTAGGCCAGACATCCAGGGGTTAGATCACGGCAATCAGAATCTAGTGGGATTCCGAAGGGCTGAGGGCATAGACATCCGGCGATCGGCCCAAGGCGAACCGGATCGATCGCCCCACGGACTTGCTCGACAGGGTGATAAACATCATCAACGCCACCAAAGCCAACCCAGAGGCGATCGCGAACAACACTCGATAGCCCAAGGCATCGGACACGGCCCCCAAACCGGGCCCAGCGATCGCAATGCCCAAATCAAACCCCAGCAACACCAGGGAAAAACTGCGGCCGCGCTCGTGGGCAGGAACCCGATCGGACACCAGGGCCACAATCGAGGGAATCAGCAACCCAGCCCCCAGCCCTTCGAGCAAGGCGGCCACGATGAATCCCGCCACGGATTCCGCCTGGGCCAACAAGCCCATGGACACCACATAACAAACCAAGCTGAGGGTGATGAACGCACCGCGGCCCAGGCGATCGGACTGTTTACCCGCTAAAAATCGGGCGCTGAAGCTGGCCACGGCGGCGGCGGTGTAGAACAGGCCGGGAATCAGGGCCACGCGGCTCTCCACAATCAAGAGCGGCACAAAGGTGCTGAGCGTACCAAATACCAGCCCGATCGTCAGCATCACCAGGGCTGGAGTCCGCAGAGCGGGCGTGGCCAGCTTGGCCCAAAAACGCTCTGAACTGTCGGATGAGCTGGCGGCAGGATCCTCCGCTGGGGGAGCTGTTTCTTGAATAAAGCTCATCCCGATCGTGGCGGCCGTCCCAAAGCTGGCGGCCACAATGAAGGTGGGCCAAAAGCCATAGACCGTTTGCAAATAGCTGCCCAGGGCCGGGCCGATCGCCACGCCCACCGGCTGAGTTAGGGTCATGTAGCCAATTAGCTCCCCCTTTCGCTCCGGAGGAGACAAATCCACCACCAAAGCGCTGTAGCCGGTGGTGAAGGCGGCAATGCTCAGGCCATGAAAAATGCGCACCAACATCAAGAGGGGAACGGAGGTGACCAAGCCGTAGCCGATCGGGGCGATCGCCGCCACCACGGTTCCCAACAGCAACACCCGCCGCCGGCCTTGGAGATCGGCCAACTGGCCCAACTGCGGGCGCGACAACAACAGCCCGATCGCGAAGGCTCCCATCACAAGCCCCACTTGGCTATCGTTGCCGCCCGTTTGACGCACATATAAGGACAGCACCGGCAGTTGCGAGGCCATGCTGCACCAAAACAGGAAGGCCGCCCCCGCTAAAAACAACAAATTCCGCCGACTGTGGGCCGGCAGCGATCGAAACAGCGATAACACGGCAACTTCAGGTGCTTACACGCTGGCGATAGGACTGATCATTGTAGCGAATGTGACAAAAATGCAATGAAGCGCCACTTGGCCCCAGGCCGCGATCGCCCCTTGGCAAAGTCTTTTGATGTCAACGTCTTTTCACAGCTTCCCCGCAAACCGATCGGCCTGTGAATCCGGTGTCGCTCAACCACCGCCAAGCCATTACTCAAGCCATTAATGCGGATTAGCTGCGGATTAGCTGCTGCTGATCAACTTGATCAGGTTGATCAACTTGATTAACCGTTGACTAGCCCACTTCTTCCCGAATTCGATAAATCGGCCGGCCCTGGGATTCGTGGTAGGTGCGCATGGTCAACTCCGACAACAGACCAAAGCAGAAGAATTGAAAACCCGCCAGCAACAACACAGTGGCAATGGTCAACAGGGGGCGATCGCCAATAGCCTGGGCCAAAAAGACTTTGATTGCAATCAAATAGAGAAACAGGACTCCCCCGATCGCAATTAGCCCCAACCCCAGGGGGCCAAACACATGCATCGGCCGGGTCAGAAATTTTTTCATGAACCAAATGGTCAGCAGATCCATCACGACCCGGATCGTGCGGCCCAGGCCATATTTACTTTGGCCAAACTGGCGGGCATGGTGACGCACAGGAATTTCTGTGATTCTGGCCCCTTCCATGAAGGCCAAGGCGGGCAAAAATCGGTGTAATTCGCCGTAAAGGTTCATATCAGCCAGCAATTCAGCGCGGTAGGCCTTAAGCGAGCAGCCATAGTCCCGCACACGCACACCCGTAACCCGGCGAATGATGGCGTTGGCAATCCGCGAGGGCAACAGTCGGGTCATGGCCGCATCTTGGCGCTTGACCCGCCAACCGGTCACCAGGTCATAGCCCTCGTTGAGTTTCTCCAGCAGGGCCGGGATGTCTTGGGGGTCGTTTTGCAAATCCGCATCCAGGGTCACGATCGTGTGGCCCAGGGAGCGATCGAACCCCGCAGCCATGGCCGCCGTTTGACCATAATTACGTCGCAAAATCACTGATCGTAGGTTGGGGCGCTCGATCGCCGCCTGCTTCAGCCAATCGCCGGAACCATCCCGCGACCCATCATCCACACAAACAATCTCGTAGCGATCGCCCGTTGGTTCCATCGCCGCCGTAATGGCATCCAGCAGATGGGGCAGGCTTTCAATTTCATTGTGGATGGGCACAACGATCGAGATGTCGGGGCGATCATCCAAGGGCAACTCAGACCCAGGAATCGATCGAGCCGGAGAAGAGATCATGGGGGCATCCTTAGGGAATCGGCCTTGCGCCTCAGCGGACGCTTGCAAAAGAATATCGCGATCGCACCCCCCGTGATACCCTAGTCAAGCTCTCTAAAACGCACATCCAGCGTTTCGGGTGTTTTGTCGGTTGCCAAAGAGCCGAAGCCAAGGTCGCAAACCCTGAGCTAGTCAGCCTTTCGCCTTCTGCAAAATCGCTCGCTGGATGGAGGATAAACCCGAATATCAGGAGAAATCGCCAACCATGGCAGTCGTATCCCTTACCCAAATGCTCGATGCTGGTGTTCACTTTGGACACCAGGCTAGCCGCTGGAACCCCAAGATGTCGCCCTACATCTTCGCGGCTCGCAACGGCGTGCATATCATTGACCTGGTGCAAACCGCCCAGTGCATGGAATATGCCTATCAATTTCTGCGCGAAGCCTCCGAGCAAGGCAAGCGCGTGCTGTTTGTGGGCACCAAGCGCCAAGCTGCTGGCATCGTGGCCCAAGAGGCTAGCCGTTGCGGCAGTTTCTATGTGAACCAGCGTTGGTTGGGCGGGATGCTCACCAACTGGACCACGATCAAGAGCCGGGCCGATCGGCTGAAGGAACTGGAGCGCCGCGAAGAAACCGGCGGTCTTGACCTGCTGCCCAAGAAGGAAGCTTCGGTGCTGCGCCGCGAAATGGCCAAGCTGCAAAAGTACCTGAACGGCATTAAGCACATGCGCAAGCTGCCCGACATCGTGGTCATGGTTGACCAACGTCGGGAATACAACGCGGTGCAAGAGTGCGTGAAGCTGGGGATCCCGATCGTGGCGCTGCTGGACACCAACTGCGATCCCGATACGGTGGATGTGCCCATTCCCGCCAACGACGACGCAATTCGATCGATCAAGCTGATCATCGGCAAGCTGGCCGATGCGATCTATGAAGGTCGCCACGGTCAATTGGATAGCGAAGACGAAGCCTTCGACGAAGAGTACGACTACGACGCAGAAGAGTACGAAGAAGAAGAAAGCACCGAAGCCTAAGGTCTGTCTTCAAGACTTGTCCTCGGATCGGCAAAATTCTGATTCTTCCGCTGCGAGATCCGAAGAAGTCAGGCGTTGAAATCACTGCTTGAGCCACTGTCTGGATCGATCGGCCAGGTCGCAAGGGTCGGCGCTGGTCGATCGAGCCGGATCAAACACCGCCAGATTTTGGCTCACCAGACCTTGGCTCACCAAGCTTTGGCTCAATTAACTGTCCTAATTTCCGTCGCTTCTTCGGCTCATTCGTCTCGGTTCAGCTCAGCACATTTTCAGCTCAGTTCATTAAGTTGATGTCGATCGGGCGAGCCGGGTTAGGGCAAGCTTAACCCCGTCCTGACTCGTCAGGTTTTACAATCAACGGCAAATAACTGCTGCACAGTTCACGACAACGCTTGCAAACGCTTAGGTAACGAGGGCCCCATGGCAGAGATTTCGGCAAAGCTGGTTAAAGACCTGCGCGAACGTACCGGCGCGGGCATGATGGACTGCAAAAAAGCCCTGGCAGAAAACAACGGCGACATCGAAAAGGCCACCGAATGGCTGCGCCAAAAGGGCATCGCCTCCGCTGGCAAGAAAGCGGGCCGCGTTGCCGCTGAAGGGCTGGTTGATGCATACATCCACACCGGCGGTCGGATCGGCGTGCTGGTGGAAGTGAACTGCGAAACGGACTTTGTGGCCAAGCGCGATGAGTTCCGGGAGCTGGTGCGCAACATTGCCATGCAAATTGCCGCTTGTCCGAATGTGGAGTTCATTTCGACTTCGGAAATTTCTGAGGCAGTGGTGGCCCGCGAAAAGGCGATCGAAATGGGTCGCGAAGACCTGGCCGGCAAGCCCGAGCAACTGAAAGAAAAGATTGTTGATGGTCGGATTAAGAAGCGTCTGGAAGAGCTGTGCTTGCTGCCTCAGCCGTTCATCCGCGACCAAAGCAAGACCGTGGAAGAACTGATCAAGGAATCGATCGCGAAGATTGGGGAAAACATCCAAGTTCGTCGTTTCCAGCGCTTTGTGTTGGGTGAAGGCATCGAGAAGCGAGAAAGCAACTTCGCTGAGGAAGTGGCTGCCCAAACCGGCAACAAATAGGACGGCTGGGGCTGGATGGCCCATCCGATTTGTGGGGAAGGCGGTTTTGTCCGGCTTGTCGCCCCAACGGCTGAATTAAACCCGAAGGCATGGCCTGATCGATCGCGCAACCGTCCGAACGATCCGTGGCTGTGCCTTTGGTGCTGTTGGGGCGATCGTTCCTAATTTTGGTCTGGTTCAGCCTGGTTTACTGTTCAGCCTGGTTTGAAAGATTGGATTTGTTTGAGCTTGTGCAGATTGCTGCAAATTGCCGCAAATTGAGTTTATGTAGCCTGAATTTGCGCGGTGAAATTTGCGCAGTGGGATTTGCATAAAAATTTGTGCGTAAGAATTTGTGCGTAAGAATTTGCACGAATTTGAACTGGTGCAGAGAGAAGAGGCGAAACCACCCGTGACCGACCCGATTCATCGACTGGAGCAAGAATTGGCGGAGCTGAGCGATCGGTCTCGATCGCTGGCGGAGTCCTTATACGAGGCGGATTTGAGCTATCTGCGCACCTTGGGAACCGCCGCCGGTCAGCAGTTGATTTTGGCCAGCTACCGCATCTGTACCCATAAGTATCCTGAGCGGTTTTTGGCCCTGCCTTTTATGGAGCGCCAAAACCTACAGCAGGCCCTGCGACAGTTGGCCCGCGACCTGTCTGAACAGTTGGCACAAAACCTGGCCTTACCCATTCCCAAGCCCGAGCGAAAACAGCGGATTGTGAAGGTGGAGGCGATCGATCGACCCAAATCCGGCGGTCGCCGTTCGGCCAACGGATCAGACAACGAAGACAACGAGGGCCCCAGCACCGCTGAAATGGCGGCAGCCCTGGCGGCGGCTTTTAACTCGTTGGTCAATATTGAGTCGATCGAGCTGGAGGGGGATGATGCGGACGACGCTGAAGATCCTGAAGATGCTGACGACGAAACGAGCGATCGCCCCCGAAACGCGAACTCATCCAACGCAAACTCATCCTCAGGGCGCGATGACGACGATCTAGCAGCCGACCCAGAGGAAGCAGCCGACTCAGAACCGGAGTCAGATCCCGAACCCCGGCCCCCAGCGATCGACCTGGATGCTGGAATGCCCGAAGTGCTGGCAACGCTGGCAACCCACCCCAGCCGCGTGCTGCAATGGCATCGATCGCGCGAAAAGCTCACCAACAACACCCTTCGGGCCCAATCCCATCAGGCCAACGAACTATTGCGCTCGGCCGGCATTTTGCCCCGCAAACTCCCGCCCGCCATGCTGGACATTGCCGCAAAGGGAGACTTCGACGACTTCACCGGCAACTCGCCTAATCTGATTGAGCTGATCATGCAAGGCGAAGGCGATGACGATTCCGACAACGACAACGACGGAGCCACCCGCCTGGTGGCCGTGCATTTGCGCCTCTCGGAAATTCACTTTAGCAACCCCGACCTGAAGCCCCAGCGGGCCGCGATTCAACAGGTGCTGGAGCAGCTTGATCAACTCCGCACCCGCTACGAGAAGGTGCAACATCGCCAGGCGATCGCCTCCGCCGAATCCGCTTGGCGTAGTGCTTGGTTTGAAGACTAGGAAGGACTCGAGTTCATCAGCCAGCTAAAGATTTGCCTCAGGGATCAGCGCCCACCAACCCGATCACGCCTTGATCGCACCTCGATCGCGCCCGATTCCTTGAAAATCCATCACCACACACCCAACGCCTCATCCCAGGTGCTAGGTTATTGGGGATTTCAAACCCCCTAGCGCAACGTTGCCATGAGAATCCTCGTCACCGGAGGCGCGGGCTTCATCGGTTCGCACTTGATCGATCGGCTAATGAACGCCGGTCATGAGGTCATTTGCCTCGACAATTTCTACACCGGCCACAAGCGCAACATCGTTCATTGGCTGGGCCACCCGAACTTTGAACTCGTCCGCCACGATATTACCGAAGCTATTCGGCTGGAAGTGGATCAGGTTTATCACCTGGCCTGTCCTGCCTCTCCGGTGCACTACCAATACAATCCCGTCAAAACTGTTAAAACCAACGCGATCGGGACCATGAACATGCTGGGCTTGGCCAAACGGGTCAAAGCCCGGTTCCTGCTGGCCTCCACCTCCGAAGTCTACGGCGATCCAGAAGTCCATCCCCAAAGCGAAGACTATCGGGGCAACGTCAACCCGATCGGGATCCGCAGTTGCTACGACGAAGGCAAACGGATTGCCGAAACCCTCACCTTTGACTATCACCGCCAAAACGGCGTAGACATCCGCGTGGTGCGTATTTTCAACACCTACGGAACTCGGATGTTGGAAAACGATGGGCGCGTGGTCAGCAACTTCATTGTGCAAGCCCTGCGCGGCCAGCCCCTAACCATTTATGGAGACGGCTCCCAAACCCGCAGTTTCTGTTACGTGTCGGATTTGGTGGATGGGTTGATTCGGATGATGAACAATCCCGACCACACTGGCCCCGTTAACCTCGGCAACCCCGGGGAATACACCATTTTGGAGCTGGCCAAAGCCGTCCAAGCCCAGGTGGGTTCCGGCGTGGAAATTGACTATAAACCCCTGCCCCAGGACGATCCGCGCCGCCGCCGTCCCGACATTACCCGCGCCAAGCTGTGGCTGGGTTGGGAGCCAACCGTGCCCCTCGAAGAAGGATTGCAAAAGACGATCGAGGACTTCCGCCAACGGATTACCGCTGAAGCCTAAGGGGCAAGTTGGAACAGGCAGCGTCTCAAAACCATCCAGGAACCATCCGGGCCAGAAACCATCCGGGCGGTCGCAATCAACCGGACTGATGCCAGGCTCCAGGGAATACGGATCTCAGTTTGTCTGCACCCTTTGGCCCCAATAGAGCTGAATGGTTGCCGATCGCCCCAACTTGTAAGGACTCCACTTGTACAGAAGGTGAATTTATGCGTGTTTGTGTAATTGGAACGGGCTACGTGGGCTTGGTAACCGGAGTTTGCTTGGCGCGCACGGGCCACCATGTCACCTGCGTAGACAACAACGAGGAAAAGGTGAAGCTGATGAAGTCGGGGCAATCCCCGATTTATGAGCCGGGTCTGTCGGAACTGATGCAGGCGGCCATGACGGAGGGGACGATCGAGTTCACCAGCGACCTGGCTTCCGGGGTTGATCACAGCGACATCCTCTTCATTGCCGTGGGCACGCCACCCCTCCCCACGGGGGAAAGTGACACGCGCTATGTGGAAGCGGTGGCCCGGGGCATTGGCACTAGCCTGAAGAGTGGCAGCAACTATAAGGTAATTGTGAATAAGTCCACGGTGCCGATCGGCTCGGGGGACTGGGTGCGCACCATCGTGCTCGATTCCTTTAAGGAAAATTCGCCGGGCCAACCGGAGCCGGCCTTTGCGGTGGTCAGCAATCCAGAATTTTTGCGGGAAGGCTCGGCCATTTACGACACCTTCAACCCCGATCGGATCGTGTTGGGCAGCAATGACCCCAAGGCCCTGGGGATGATGAGCGAGTTGTATGACCCGATCGTCCGGCGTGACTTCGCAGAAAACCAAGCCCTGCCTCCGGTGCCGATCGTCACGACGGATTTGGCCTCGGCGGAAATGGTGAAATATGCGGCCAATGCATTCCTGGCCACCAAGATTAGCTTCATCAACGAAGTGGCTAATATCTGCGATCGGGTGGGGGCCGATGTGACCCAAGTGGCCAAGGGCATTGGCTTAGATTCGCGGATTGGCCCCAAGTTCTTGAATGCGGGGATTGGCTGGGGTGGTTCCTGTTTCCCGAAGGATGTGTCCGCCCTGGTGCATACGGCCAGTGACTATGGTTACGATGCGGAACTGCTGAAGGCGGCGGTGAACGTGAACCAACGGCAACGGGCGATCGCGATCGAGAAGTTGCAACAGACCCTCAAAATCCTGAAGGGCAAGACGATCGGCCTGTTGGGCCTCACCTTCAAGCCTGACACGGACGACATGCGCGATGCACCGTCCCTGATTTTGATTGAACAACTCAGCCGCCTGGGCGCAAAGGTGAAGGCCTACGACCCGATCGTTTCCCAAACCGGAATGCGCCACGGCCTCTCCAACGTCTATGTGGAAACCGATCCCGAGCTGCTGGCGGATGGTTGCGATGCGCTGGTGATTGTCACGGAATGGGAACAATTCCGCACCCTAGATTACGCCAAGATGGCCAAAGCCATGCACAATCCCACGGTGGTTGATGGTCGAAACTTCCTCGATCGGGCGGCTTTGGAGGCCGCAGGCTTCCACTACGTAGGCATTGGCCGATAAAGATCACCTTCAGGGGCCCCGGGGGCCCCTGCGATATACTGGCCCACAAGCGGTTTTGGCCGTCCCCGCCTTGGGAGGCTCTCGATTGCTCCCAATCCAGCTCCCTAGTTTTGTCCAAAACACCCTCAACACAAGCATGAGGGGGAGAGCAGGCGAGGTTTTTTACTGAGTTCTTGCGCCCGATGGCGCTGTTGCTGTTGCCCTTCAATTCACAGCATTACCGGTTCGCGGGGCACCTCGCGGGGCATCTCGCGGGATATGGCATCCTCGGCAAACGTCAGGGAATTGTGACCCAAGACAGCCGCGATCCCCATCCTCGGGGCGATCGCGCGGGAGGCAACTGTGGCTGAGATTGCCCAAACCCTCATCCTGGCCGTTTTGGTGGGCATCGGGGCCCAAATTGTGGCGGCCTGGTTGCGGCTGCCCGGCATCGTTTGCCTGCTGGTGTTTGGAATTAGCCTGGGGCGCAGCGGCCTCGGGGCGATCGACCCGCAACAGTTGGGGCCAGCCCTGGAGGCGATCGTTTCCTTGGCAGTAGCCCTCATTTTGTTTGAAGGGGGTCTGGGCCTGGAGTTGCGCGATGTGGGCAAAGTCTCCGGCAGCCTGCGCAACTTGGTGACGATCGGGACGTTGGTTTCCTTTGCGGGCGGCGGCATGGCGGCCCACTGGTTAGCGGAGTTTCCTTGGCCGATCGCCCTGCTCTACTCCTCCCTGGTGGTGGTGACCGGGCCCACGGTCATCGGCCCCCTGCTGAAAAATATTCAAGTCGATCGGCAGGTTTCAGCCCTCCTCGAAAGCGAAGGCGTATTAATTGACCCGATCGGGGCGATCTTGGCCGTCGTCGTCCTCGACATCATCATCGACGGCGGGGGCGACCCCAGCGCCATCCTGGCCGGCATGTTATGGCGCTTGGGATCCGGCAGTTTGATCGGTGGGTTGGGCGGCTGGGCGATCGCTGCCTTCCTGCGGCGGGCCCCCTTCCTCTCCGATGACCTTCGGAATTTAACCGTTTTGGCCGGAGCCTGGGGCCTGTATAGCCTGTCGCAACAAACCGCCAGCGAATCCGGCCTGATGGCAGTGGTCATTGCAGGCATTGTTCTCCGGGCCGCTGAGCTGCCTGAAGCCCGCACCCTACGCCGCTTCAAAGGGCAACTGACCCTGCTGGCCATCTCCGTTCTGTTTGTGCTGTTGGCGGCAGACCTCTCCCTCGCCAGCGTTTTCACCCTTGGTTGGGGCGGCTTGGCCGCCGTTTTGGTGTTGATGTTGGTGGTGCGCCCGCTGAACGTGTGGCTTTGCACCGCCGGTAGCGACTTTAATTGGCGACAAAAACTATTTGCCGGTTGGGTGGCTCCCAAGGGAATTGTTTCCGCGTCCGTGGCCTCCCTGTTCTCGATTTTGTTGACCCAAGGGGGCATTACCGGCGGCGAGTCCATCAAAGCCTTGGTGTTTTTGACGATCGCCACCACGGTCACCGCCCAAGGCCTGACGGCGGGCTGGGTAGCCGATTGGTTGCGGTTAACCTCCACGGAGCGGCGCGGCATCGCGATCGCCGGGGCCACGCCTGTTGGATTGCTGGTGGCACGGCTGTTTGCCGATCGCGGGGAAGCGGTGGCGATCGTGGAAACCGACCCGGAAGCCTGCAAGCAAGCCGAAAGCGCCGGATTCCGCGTGTTTTCCAGCAGCGCCCTCGACACGGCCGTTTTGGAAGCGGCCGGTTTGGAGTCCGTGGGAACGTTCCTCGCGGCCACCAGCAATGGGGAAGTGAATGCGGTTTTGGCCCAACGCGCCGCTGAAGAATTCGCCCCGCCTCGGGTCTTGGCCGCCGTTCCCACCGAAGAGAACAGCAACGGCAATGGCCAAGCCAAACGCAGCAGCAAGGTGCAACCCGCCTTTGCCACCCAACGCAGCCTCAAGGAGTGGAATCAATTGGTGAGCGATCGGGCGGTCAAACTCGGAGAAACGATCATGCGATCGACCGATTTAGACTTGCAACATGCCCATCTCACGGCCCTGATTCGCACCGGAGAATTAATTCCATTGTTGATTGCTCGGGACGATCGGCTGATGGTGGTTTCTGCCCACGACCCATGGTTAGCGGGCGATCGGCTCATCTATTTACTCCATGATCCCAAGCCGAAGCTCCTGCAAAGTTTGGCCGGATCTCGCAAGCCCGAATTCACGATCGAGCGGCTGCCTTCTGTGGAGGAGTTGCCCCTTGCCAGCGAAGCAATCCAAGAAGCCATTTAACTGGATTGTTAAGACCACCAAGCTTACCGCTTCGCTCAAAGTGACGCATATCAATATTGCCGATTTTGTCAGTGAAGTTGATGCAGATTCGCGATCGCACAGCTACCGGACTAATCCCAAATCAAGGATGCAGATACTGTGAGGACAACGACATTGATCGCTATAAATTAAATTTTGATCTCCAAAGCTACCGAACCCTTATGTAGAAATTGCACTTAGCAAATGAACCAATCAATTAGGAGGCTTTAAGATGTTAATTATGCCAGTGACAGAAACCGTTCCTTTAGCCATTGATGCTACAGGTGTCATTCGCGTGGGAGGAACCCGCGTGACATTGGACACAATAATTTTGGCATTTCTAGAAGGCAATTTAGCTGAGGAGATTCAAGAGCAATATCCTTCGCTTCAGTTGGCTGATATCTATTCTGTGTTGGGATATTATTTGCGACATCGATCGGAAGTTGATGACTATTTGCGATCGCGATCTAATTTGGCGGTAACAGTACAGCAAAGAATTGAAGCAACTGATAACCCAGTGGGTTTGCGCGATCGGCTGCTGGCGCGACAGATGAGTCACTAATTCACTTCTAAAGTATGAAGTTTCTTGCGGACGAAAATTTCAATAATCAGATTGTACGCGGTATTTTACGGCGCAATACCGCCATAGATATTGAGCGAGTTCAAGATGTGGGCTTGTCGGGCGTGGATGATCCTGCTGTTTTGGCTTGGGCTGCTGACGCGAATCGGGTGACGTTAACCCATGATGTGTCTACGATGGCGGGATTTGCCTATGATCGAGTCAAAGCAGGTCTGAAAATGCCTGGACTGGTTGAAGTTAGCCGCCGGGTAGCCGTTTCAGTGGCGATCGACGATATTTTACTCTTAGAAGAATGTGCGTTAGAAGAGGAATTAGAGGGGAGAGTTTATTTCTTACCGCTTCGCTAACCGAGTGAACACTTTCTCAGATCTTTCCTGGAATGGCGAATCGTTTAATGCGATCGATTGCTTCCAGGATATCTAGCAATTTTTTCTGATCGCTTCTCATAGGAAAATTACTTCATCCAAAACCCATTGGCTTTATTCAACCAAGTCAATATGCTCACTCTTGAGATCAAACCGGACAGTTAGCTCAAGAGAATCTGACTCTTTTGGATTCATTGAGAGAAATGCAAAATCTAGGAGCTATTTGGTGGCATAAACTCAACAACTTTCAACCTTTTCCAGAGGTACAAGATCCTTGGGTTGTCAAATACTGCCACCAAGAAACTGAATCATTAATTTTCTCACTGCCAGGTCTTTTCCCCAAAGCACAGTGGGTCAATAATTACTACAACATTGGATTGAGCTTTTAACAGGATTGCCGATGGTTCAGGCCATGATTGAACTGTTGGAGCAACTGGCCGATCGCTACATCAGCCTCTAGTCAACCCTCAGCCAAGCGCAATAGCCAACCGATCGCCCTAAAAATATTGAGCCTTGGGACAACCATGGCGGTAACCATCATCCCAAGGCCAACAGCAAGCAGCCGCTAGAATCGCTCGATCGAGCCGTGACTATTCGGAATATTCGTAAGTGCCGCCATCACAGACAGAAACGCTGGATTGAATCAAAGCTCCCCGACCCACACCATTCCCGGGGCCGAGCACGCCTTTGAAATCGTAGAGACAATCCTCGCGGCCGTCATCGATCGTGATCTCGATGGACTCGCCCGGATTGAGCACATCAGTTCCCAGAATGTCTGATTCCCAATCGTTGGTGCTGGGGGGAGATGCATAAAATTCTTCGAGCACCCGACTGGTGGAATTCGTCAGAGTGAAGGTCACCGACTGATATTCAGCAGCAGCGGGTTGTGCGCCCAGGGCCGAACCCACGAGGGCCACAGCTAGCCCTGCCAAGGAGGAGTGCCAAAAAAAGCGATTTTTCGCCATAGAACGTCTGAAGAAGAAGTGGATTGCAATTCAAGGGATTGCTGGGCCCCGTGATGGTGGCGGCAACCCTATCCATTGCGTCCATTAAGGTAGCCTACTGATCGGGAAGAATCACAGGGGGGATCAACAGCTTTCCAAAGCTGAAGCGATCGCCCGTTAACGCTCGTAAACCCCATTGGCCGGTCGATCGGCTGGTCAATGGGATTTATGAACCGGTTTCGCTAGATTGCGCCAGATTTTGCGCAGCTACGCGAGCATTACCAGATTTACTTGCTGGTCATGGTGAATGCACCATCCCACTCGGCCTCGGGAGGATTGGTCAGGTAATGCTGACAGCGTTGGAGTTGCAGTTGGGCGGCTTTTTCGTCCTTGTTAATTTCCAACACCATGCCGAATTCAGCCATGGCCCGGGCAAACTGCCGATCGAGATAGAGCCGCCGGCCGCGGCCGTAGTGATCCAGGATATCCAGCTTGGCTTGGGGCACTTCGCGAGCCAGGGGCCCTTCTTTGATGGCGATGATTTCGTACACCGAGACGGGCTTGTTCTTGCCCTTCACTTTGATGTAGTCCAGTTCGCGGGCCCAGAGTCGATCGGGGTTGCACTTGCGATAGGTGTTTTCGCTAATCAAGATGTCGCAGCCATATTGCTTGGTGGCCCCTTCCAGGCGAGACCCCAGGTTCACACCGTCCCCGATCGCGGTGAACTCCATCCGCCGACTGGAACCAATGTTGCCGCTAATCACTTCATCGGAATGCAAGCCAATCCCGATGCTGATTTCCTTCTTGCCCTGTTCACGACGCTTCAGGTTGAACTCCACCAACCGATGGCGCATATCCACCGCCGTTTGCACCGCCATCCAAGCATGGTCATCGAGGGGCAACGGTGAGCCAAACACGGCCATGATTGCGTCCCCGATGTATTTGTCGAGGGTTCCCTTGTGTTGGAACACCGCATCCACCATCGACTCGAAATATTCGTTGAGCATGGCCACCACCTCTTCGGCGGTCATGCTTTCGGTGATGGTGGTGTAGCTGCGGATGTCGGAGAACAGCACCGATACATCCTTGCGATCGCCCCCCATCTTGGTTTCACCACTGGCCAGGAGCTGTTCCGCCAACTCCTGGGTCATGTAGCGATACATGGTGCTCTTCAGGCGTTTTTCATCGCTGATATCTTCCATCACGATCAAGGCCCCGCGCACCTGGGTGGGATCGGCTGCGTCGGCGATCGTGTTCAGGGACAGGTTAACGCTATGTTCCTCCTGCTTGGCTTCCGGTTCCGGCTCGGGAACGATCATCGTCGGCTCGTCCCACAGGTCGTCATCAAGGCCGGGGGGCTTGGGCACGGGAGTTGGGGCAGGGGGCGGCGGCGGCGCTTCGATCAGGGTCGAAGGCATCAAGGTTTGGTCGGGGTAATATTGCCGGCGGGCTTTTTCCTCGCTGGCGGAAAGGGCCGCTTGCACCCACTGGTTAAACTTGTCGCCCCCTTCCCGATCGGCCTTGGCCTTCAGGCGCACCACATCCGTGACCGAAAGCCCTTCCAATTCGTCATCGGACTCCAGACCCAGCAGCTTTTTGGCGCTGTCGTTGGCGGCCAGGATTTTGCCGTTTTTGTCGGTGGAAATCACCCCGTCGGAGAGCGATCGCAGAATGTCCTTCTGCATTTGCTCCTGCTGTTTAATTTCCGCAAACAACTTGGCATTTTGCAGCGCCACCCCCGCTTGGATGTTGAAGGCTTCCATGAATTCTTGGTCGCTGCTGTCAAAGCTGGCTTTCCAGCATTCGGGGGCAGCGGGCCAATCGGCGGGATCGTAGGCGGGAAATTCGCCTTGGCGCTTTTTGTTAATGAGCTGGGTCACGCCGATCAAGTGCCGATCGGCATTAAACACCGGCATACACAACATGCTGCAAGTGCGGTAGCCGCTGCGCTGGTCGGTCTGTTTGGAGGTTTCGGAGTCGGGGCGATCGTACAGGTCAAAGTCAATTCGCAGGGGCTGACCAGACTGGGCCACTTGGGCGGCGAAGGCCGTGCTGGCCGCATCAATCCGAATTTCCGTGGGCCGACCGTTGATCGGAATTTTGGTCCAGAGCTGATTTTTATTTTCGTCGTAGAGCCAAAGGGTGCTGCGATCGGCCTGCATCAGTTCCTTGGCCTGATCCATCACATTGGCCAGGGTTTCTTCCAAGTCCAAGCTGCTCTTGCTCAGACCTTCCGTGGCCTTCATCAGCGCATTGGCCGCCCGCTGACGTTTGATGGCCGCGTAGAACGCCCGCGACGACTCCAAAATTAGACGGATGGAGGGAGCAAACTCCCGAAACACCTGCTCATCATGGCCGGTGAAGCCTTCGAGATCGATTTTGTCCGCCAGTCCCGTGCTCGGATCCACGCCGGGCTTCAGCTTGTTGATCAGTTGCACCACGGCCACGAGTTCTTCAAACTCGTTGAGCAGGGGCATTACCAGCATGGTGTAGGTGCGGTAATGGTTTTGCTGATCAAACTTTTTGGCGGCGGCCGATCGGGGATCGTTGTAGAAGTCGTAGGGAATGTTGATGACTTTGCGGGAGGTGGCCACTTCTCCGGCAATCCCGACGGTGGAAGGAATCCGAATTTCGGGTGCGCCCTTGGCCACCTTCGACCACAGCTCCCCGCGCTCTTCGTCTAACAGGTAGATGGTGGTGCGATCGGCGTTGAGCAGTTCCCCGGTTTTCAGGCTGATCGATTCGAGCATTTCCTCCAGAACCGTTTCAAACCCCCCTTGGTTGTCGTTGAGCACGTCCAACATGGAGAGGGTTTGGTTCACGACCCGGAGCTTGTCCTCCACGTCGGTGACCACCTGTTTAAAGGTGTCGCGCTTCAGGGGTGCGAGGAACGCCTTAAACCCGCCTTGGCGCGAGACCACTAACCCACCGCCGCCGCTGCTGGAGGGGCGCGGATTGGCTGGGGGCCGGCTGGCCTCGTGGGTGGCAGCGGTGTTATCCGTCACAACCTCGGTAGCGCGGGAGTCCGTGGCGACGACATCCACGACGGTGGCTTCGAGAATGGTGGCTTGGGCGATCGGTTGCTTAGGCGACGAGGGGGCCATAGATGCTCGGGAGATTATCGCTGCGGGTCAAGGTGCGATCGAAGCAGAATCAGCAGGGAAGTAACTTGAATGGGGTGCAAATAGGGTGCGCGGAGAAATGGGTCAGCGGTGGGTGGAGATTATGGGTGCGAAGAAACCTCAAACAATCACGGAACTGAAACAACTGGCGGGAGCGGCTGATGATCGATCGCCCTACTGGATGAGTCACCAGTGATTAACCGGTCAGCAATTGGTTTTTAAGACCATTGCCCGAACCTGAGAATTGGCGTGGATCGTGGCGTTTCTGAGTCCACGGATCTAGGGCGATCGCTTCAGAGATGCAATCCGAAGCATTGTTTTTACGCCCTAGTGTAGTCTGTTTATTCTATTTTCCTCAGGGGGCAACTTCGGTGGCTTAGGCCCGGGGCCATGAATGAAGCCGTGGTTGTGGGAGTCCAAGAGGCGATCAAACAAAATGGGCGATCCAGAATGGGCGATCCAGCGTTGAAAAGCCATTTTGGGATGACGGGTTGATCGCTACTCTGACCATAGAGGGATTCAGGAGTCGAGATTGTCGTTGATTTTACGACGTTTTTCGAGGGAGGCGGCGCGGGGCCCGTGGGGGACGATCGCCCTGTCGTAACCGGGCGGCTCGATCGAGCAGGGAATCGGCAAAGGCATTAGCCGCCGCCAGGGTTTCCGTGGAACCCGCTGGGCCGTCGAGGCCCCCGGCCAGTTGGGCCAGCTCCAACCGGCGATGTTCTGATCCCAAAGCGCTGAGGCGCACCACGGTTCGGATTCCTTCTGCATCATTTTGGTCAGTGATCGATTCGGCCAGGGGGGTGCTGATCGTCACTTTGGCCACGCGGAAGTGGTGATCGGCCATGGCCGCCACGATCGGCTGGTGTGTCACGCACAGAACTTGGTGATCTTGGCTGAGGTGATGGAGCTTTTGGGCGATCGCCTGGGCCACCCGCCCGGAAACCCCCGCATCAATTTCATCAAAAATCGCCGTTTGTACCTGGCTCACTTGGGAAAAACAGGCTTCAAACGCCAGCAAAAAACGGCTCATTTCCCCACCAGAAGCCGTTTCGCTCAAGGGTTGCAAGGGTTCTCCGGGGTTAGGGCTGAAGGTGTAGGTAATTCGATCAAACCCGGCCGACGAGGGAGAAACCCGCCCAAACTCCACAGCAAACTGCACCCGCTCCATGGCCAGGGGAACCAATTCCGCCACCAGTTGCGTTTCCAAATCCCGCGCGGCCCGGCGACGCAGTTGATGCAAGCGATCGCACTCGGCTTCGAGGGCTTGATAGGCCGCTTGGTACTGGTGCTCCAAGGCCTCCAGGGATTGCCCCCCGTCCGTCAACTCCGCCACCCACTGTTCCAGCTCATCGCGCCGCGCAATCAGCGCACCCAGGTCGAGGTTATATTTCCGGCAAAGGGCCTTGAGTTGCATGATTCGCCCCTCCACCCACTCCAGCCGATCGGGATCGCTTTCCAGGCTGGCTCCGTAGGCGTTGATTTGCAGCCCCGCCTCCGTGACTTGGGTGAGGGCGCTGGTCACCATCTCCAAAATGGCTTCCACCTGTCGATCGAACCGGGCCGATCGCTCCAATAGGGCTTCCGCTTTGCCCAACAGTTCTGCACAAGAAGCCGCATCGTCGGCCCCGGCATAGAGCAACTCATAGGCCTGGTAGCTCTGCTGTTGCAAGTCCACCACATGGGTCAGGCGATCGCGCTCTTGCTCCAGGTCAGCCAGTTCCTGCGCTTCCGTGAGGGCCGCCGCCATCAGCTCTTGCAACTGGAATTGATAGAGATCGAGTTGTTGTTGTCGCTGGGCTTCCTGTTGTCGGCGGCTGCTCAGTTGCAACCACAATTCCTGGGCCCGGTCATAGGCCTTGGCCACGGCCGATCGCTGCTTCAAAATCGGTGCGCCGCCAAACTCATCCAGCCAATCCCGCTGGGATTCTGCTTGCAGCAATTGCACCGTTTGCCCCTGGGCGGCAATGGTCACCAGTCGATCGCGCAGGATGGCCATGCGGGTTTTGGGGATGGGTTGCCCGTTGCAGCGAAACCGGCTGCGCACCGTACCGCGGCCGCCTTTGCCCCCGTCGCCATTGCCGGGACTGCTGACAATTTCCACGCTGCAAACCAGCTGATCGCCCGTCATATCCCATTGCCTCGCTTCCAGCCAGGCCCGCAGCGATCGATCAATAGCAAAGGTCGCCTCAATTTCTGCCCGATCGCAGCCTGTGCGGATCGATCGGGCCGTGATGCGCCCGCCCAACACCGCCTCGATCGCGTCGAGAATAATCGACTTGCCCGCGCCCGTTTCTCCCGTCAGCACATTCAGCCCGGGCCCAAGGGTCACTTCCAGCGCATCCACCAGCGCAAAGTTTTCAATCCGCAATGACAGCAGCATGGACCGTTGATTAACCCCACTCGCCTAGCGCTCTCCTAGCTTAAGGCGTGTCGCCTACCAGGTCGAAAGGCTTGGCAACTGGTCAAGGCTTTCGGCAACCTATGTTGATTCAGCCGGCCCAGGCGATCGCGACTTTTCAGACACCCTTTCAGGTATCGATCAAAATGGATCAAATATCGATCAAGAGCGCTGCTTCAAATAGGTTTCAATGGCTTGCCGAATATCCTGGGAAAACTGCTCCGTTGAAAACAGTTGAGCCTGTTTTTCAAGGGCCGATCGCATTCGATTTTGCAGCTCCGAAGAGGACAGCAGCGCCACAATTCTAGCCACCGCTTCCTCGTCATTGGCGAACATCAATTCCTTGTTCTGTTCTCCAACAATTTCCACCTGACCACCTCCCCGATCGCGCACAAAGGGAATAGTTCCCACCTTCACCATTTCCGCGATCGAGATGCCAAAGGGTTCCTTTTTCCAGTGGAGTCCATAGCGACAACGGGACAGCACATTCACATAATCGGCATAGCTCAAGTTTTCGTAAAGGGTCACCCAATCGGCATTTTCATCAATTTTTTG
The DNA here is from genome assembly GCF_014698135.1 of Limnothrix sp. FACHB-881. NCBI lineage: Bacteria > Bacillati > Cyanobacteriota > Cyanophyceae > Pseudanabaenales > Pseudanabaenaceae > Limnothrix > Limnothrix sp. FACHB-881. The sequence goes on along the minus strand of NZ_JACJSN010000001.1, from coordinate 420,524 downwards.
TTGTAAAAACTGCCGATATTTTTGACCATAAACCCCGCCACCGCCACCCGTGAAATAGAGCTTGATCGGAAAACCCTGATCGCGCACCCGCTTCAAAATTTCCAGCACCCGATGCGGTTCCTTGGCTTTGGTCAAGCGCCCACTACAGATAAAAGCTTCCTCGCGATCGGGCCAAGCCACGGTCGGCGCATCCACGGCCACGGGTGGATAAACTACCACCGGTTGGCCACCGTAACGCTCTTGGGTGACCGTGGCCACCATCCGTGAATTGGCGATCGACCAATTGCGCCGCATTCTGGCTTCCGAAAACTGCGAAACCCAATAGAAATTTCGATTTTCTAAGACACCCACCCAATGGACATATTGCACCCCATCGCAACCCAAATCAATCGCGTTATAGCCAGAAACCGCCAAGTTATATTGCCGACTAAATTTCTTGAAAAATCGGATGCAAAAGTGGCAAAAAAACTTGCGAAAAAATTGACTATTGGCGATTAGAAATTCCACCAAATTCTTGAAGGGAGCCGGGATGCAATAGCGCACCTTGACCCGATCGGAAAGTTGGGTTCCATAGAGCTGGTTTAACCGATTGAGGTCGATCGGGGTCAGTGTAAATAGCGTCAGGTCATAGTCTGCCTGCAACGCATTCAACATCCACAGGGTCACGGCTTCCGCTCCCCCACCCGCAAAAAACGGATAAAAAACCGCGATCGTCGTTGGGGTTTGGGGACGGGGGTGTTGTTCTGAGGTCACGATGAAAAACCAATGAGCGACGAGCGATCGACCCGGCCAGCCATCGGGCCCAGGTCGGGAGCCAATCCACAGGGCGATCGGCTGGGGCCATTATCGCCTAGCCTAACTTCCATCTCTTTGCCCGCCAAGGATTCAGCCAACCGGACAATTCCCCCCAGGAGCGCTTGCCCCGATCGTTTCTTGGTAATCATCGGTAACCCGATCGGGAAAGTGGACTTTTTGGAACAGGAGTGATACCATGCACTGCATTAAACGGTAATCCGATCGGAAAACCGATCTTTATAGATCCAAGCAGTTCAAGGGCAAATGAGGGTTTCGACAAATGGGCAGGATCAATGGCAGCGATCGTTGGACAAAACGAGCGTTCCGGCGTTGGCACTTCACAACCTGGCTGTGGGGCATGTTGGCGATCGCCCTTGTGGTGTTGTTGCCCACTTGGGCCTTACCCGCCGTCGCCAACGCTCCCAAGGCGAAAATTGAATTTGTGTCACCCCAGTGGCTCAGCCAACATTTGAGTGATACCAACTTGCGCGTTTTGGATGTGCGCAACTCGCCCCTGGACTACATCGGGGGCCATGTTCCCGGCGCTGTGCATATTGCAGATTTAGCCTTTCGCGGCCCCGATGGCTTTTTGCCGGTGCAATATTGGGACAACGAAAAAATCGCATCGCTCTTTGGCAAAGCTGGGGTTAACAATCGCCAAAAGGTCGCCGTTTATTCCAACGGCAATGACGTGTTAGGCGCAACCATGGTGGCCTACCTGTTGGAGCGATCGGGAGTCAAAGACATTGCGATCGTGGATGGTGGCTTTGCCGGTTATCAGACCTCGGGTCAAACCGTCACCAAGGAATATCCCCGGTACGATCGGCAAACATTCCAACTCAAAGACGATCCCTCCGTTCGCGTCACCCTGGCCGATGTGCGGAAATTAATTGGCCAGCCCAACGTGGTTTTTATTGACCCTCGCCCTCCGGAGTTATTCAGTGGTGAAAAGCCCCTTTGGGTGCGAAACGGTCACATTCCCGGTGCGAGAAACATTCCTTGGCCAACCTTTACCGAAGCCAACAATTCCCAAGAGGCGCTCAAAAATCCCCACAAGCTGAAGTCCTTGGATGAAATTCGGCAGATTCTGGCCAGCCGTAACATCACCCCCGACAAACAAATCATTGTTTCTTGCAGCACTGGACGGGAAGCCACTTTGCAATATGTGGTGCTGAAGCATCTTTTGGGCTATCCCAATGTGCGCATTTATGAAGGGTCTTGGACTGAGTACAGCACCACTGATTTACCGGTGGAAACTGGCCCCGATCGCGCCTAGGCATTGACCCAAAGCTGACTGAAAATTCAGGCCAGGATTTTGATTCTTGGGGTCGGTTGTCAAAATTGGTCAATCTTTAACCCGTTGATCAGCATTGATCCGGTACTGATTGACCAATCCCTTTGATTCAAAATTCACTTGATTCAAAATTACAGCCTGTACCTAGCTCAAACCTGTAGGGTGGGCATTGCCCACCTCCTAACCGCTTCATAGCACCTGCGGTTTGACGCACCAATCGTTCTCGGTAAAGGCTGTATGAATCGACTAGCCTGAATTTTCTGCCAATCATTGCCCCAAACCGAAGAACCAGGAGAGATAAAAATGGCACTATTTTTGGTTGAAGCATCCATATTGAACCGGCATGGGGATGAAATTCGTACCGCTTTGGATCAAGTATCAAAAGCGGCCCTCGCAACCGATTCGGAATTGATTGAGGCCCAAATTGGCAAGGATCTTTTTCGGCTTTTTGCCATCCTTGATGCCCAGGATGAAGTATCAGTGCGTGCGGCTTTTTTGAATAGTAGCCTGACGATCGAGCTAGTTAAGCCTGTGCGCTTGGTGGGGCAAGACTTAGCTGCCGTTAAAAACCAGAAGGACAAAGCTAATTACCTGGTGGAATGGGATTTGCCAGCGGGGCTAACGATGGAAAAGTATTTGCAACGCAAGGCTGAAAAATCCCCTCTTTATGCTCAAGTACCAGCGGTTTCCTTTGAGCGAACCTATGTTTGCGAAGACTTGAGTAAGTGTCTCTGTTTTTATGACAGTCCCGATGAGGCAACGGTGAAGCAAGCCCGCGAGGTGGTGGGTGCGCCCATCGATCGGCTCACCAGTCTGGAAACGCTGGACTAAGACTCAGGTTTAAGGCTCAGGTTAATGCCCAGAAAAATGACCAATTTAGGGTCGATTTAGGTCGGTAATTTTGTAGGCAATCATTCTGTAGGCAATAGATGTGAAAACTGGTGTTGTCGATCCACAGGCGATTCGGGCTTTGCTGGCGGAGCAAGCCCAAGCAGTGAATGATGGCGAGGGTTACCGAGACAGTCGGAACTCGTTGCGGTTGTTGGCATCGGTTGGCTGGCTTGGGCTGGGCATTCCTGAGCGCCAAGGCGGGACGGGGGGCACGCGCTTGGATGCCATCGAGGCGATCGCCCAAACGGCGGAGGACTGCTTAACCAGCGCCTTCGTGTTTTGGTGCCAGCGAGCCTTTGCGGAATATTTGGTGGCCAGTGATAACGACAAGTTGCGCCAAACCCTCCTGCCCCAGGTGGTACGGGCCGATCGCTTCGGCGCGACGGGTTTATCGAACGCCATGAAGCACTTGGCGGGCATTGAGGCCTTGCGGGTACAAGCCCGTTGGCAGGGGCAACGGTTACGCTTGGATGGCCATTTGCCCTGGGCTTCCAATTTAGTGCCGGGTGAGTTTTTGGTGGCGGTGGCGGCGGAAACCCCTGAGGGGGAGGCGATCGTGGCGGTGATTCCGGCGAATACCCCGGGCCTGTCGCGTAGTGCGGATTTGGATTTGTTGGGGCTGCGTGGTTCCAACACGGCGGCCTTAACCCTGGAAGGGGTGGAGGTCGATCGCACTTGGGTTTTGAGCGATCGAGCCAGGCAGTTTCTGCCAACCATTCGGCCGGCATTCTTGCTGTTGCAGTGCGGTTTGAGTTTGGGCAAGGCTCGATCGGCTCGGCGGGCCATTCGCAACACGCTCCAAACCCGATCGCAGGTATTGCGGGGAGCCTTGCAGCAGCTTGATCACCGCTACGACGAGCTGGCCACGCAACTGCGGCAATTGGCGGCGCTCTCCGAGTTTTCCTTTGCTGAAACGCGGCATCTGTTTGAAGTCCGCATTGCCTTAACCCGCCTGGCCGTGGATGCCATCACGTTGGAGTTGGAAGCACAGGGGGGCGGGGCCTATCTCAACGACCATGCAACGGCCCGGCGCTGGCGGGAAGTAGCGTTTTTACCGGTGCTCACCCCCAGCTTGGTGCAACTGGAAACGGAGTTGGCCCGCGTCACGCCCGCCACCGCGATTACCCCGGAAATCGAGTCAACCATCAGCCCCGCGATCCACAACCCCTCCCGCACAGCCCTGACCACGGCCCCCGGTCTGGCTACGGGGGCCATTCCACCGTCGATCGCCAAAACCGCCGCGAGTCGATCGCCCTCCCGATCGGAGGTCAGGCGATGAGTGAGTTGCTGCCGGTGACCGTGGGCCGATCGCCGGATCTGTGGGAGTCCGGGGAGTTACCCGATCGCTCATCCACGGTCTCAGACATCCCTACCCCAAAGCCGCCCGATCGCCTCAAAACCTCAACTCTTCGATCGCCCCCATCAGTCGCACCTCAATCCGGTGTCGGGAACGCTGCGGCCGATCGGGAAACGGATCAAACAGATCGAACGGATCGCCCATTGCTGACCGTGCGGGGGCTAACCCATCACTACTCCGCAGGACGCGATCGGGTCTTGGCCTTCGCGCAAATTAACCTCGACCTTCACCCTCGGGAGTTGGTTTGCCTGCTGGGCCCCAGCGGTTGCGGCAAGTCTTCTTTGCTGTTGGCCATCGCCGGTTTGCAACGGGCCACAGCCGGAGAAGTGCGGCTGAAGGGTCAACCTATCCAAGAGCCACAACCCTCGGTGGGGATGGTGTTTCAGGGGCCGGCCTTGCTGCCCTGGTTAACGGTGACCCAAAACATCACCTGGGGATTGAAGTTGCGGCGAATGCCCACCATTGCCAAAGCAGTTGCCCGATCGCGCGCGGCCGAAGCCTTGGCCAGCGTTGGCTTAGGGGGCGTGGAACGGGCCTATCCTCACCAACTCTCGGGCGGGATGGCGCAGCGGGTGGCCCTGGCACGGGCCCTGGTGCGGCAACCGGAACTGCTGCTGTTGGATGAACCGTTCAGTGCCCTGGATGCGATTACGCGCCGATCGATGCAAGCGTTGCTGCTTCAGGCGATCGCCCGCTACCCAGCGGCCGTACTCATGGTCACCCACGACATTGATGAGGCTTTGGCCCTGGGCGATCGGGTGGTGTTGATGGATCGCAATCCCGGGCGGATTCGTCGCCAGTGGATTTTGCGATCACCCCCCACAGATCCGAACGATCGCGCCCTGCGAGACCCCGCCGCCCAAGGGGCCCTGCGTCGCGAAATTTTAGAGGAGTTGTTGACCGTGATTGACCCCGTTGTTCTGCCCTCGATCGCGGGAGGTGTCCAACCATGACCAGCGATCGCCAGGCCCGCGCTCGATCGAGCCGTGCCACCCCCCATTGGATTGCGCCCCCCTTTGCCAGCGGCCCCACTGCCGGCCTGGGTTGCGACTGCTGCGGCCTCAGTCGGCGAGATTTCCTGCAACTCACAGGACTATTCTCAGCCTCCCTGGGGGCAACCCTGGCCGTTGGGGGCTGCCAGCCAGCCCAAGGCCCCGCTCAATCTAGCCCCGCTGCTTCAGCCCCGGCGACACCCACGGCCCAACCCCCGGTCAAAATTGGCTACCTGCCGATCACCGATGCGGCTCCCCTGTTGGTGGCCCATGCCCGCGAGCTATACCAAGCGGAGGGACTGACGGCCGAAAAACCAACCCTCTTTCGTTCTTGGCCGCAGGTGGTCGAAGCGTTTTTGGCCAGACAGGTGAATGTCATCCATATCCTGATGCCCGCCACCTTGTGGTTGCGCTATGGCCGCAAGTTTCCGGCCAAGATTGTGGCCTGGAATCACACCAATGGTTCAGCCCTGACCGTCTTGCCGGAAATTAATCGCCTGGAAGACCTGGGCGGTCGCAAGGTGGCTGTGCCCTTTTGGTATTCAATCCACAACGTGGTGCTCCAGCAACTGCTGAAGAAAGCAGGATTGAAGGTGGTGCGGCGGCCCAAAGAGGCCAAGGTGGCCGCCAACGAGGTGAATTTAATCGTGCTGCCGCCACCGGATATGGTTTCGGCCCTCGCCAACCAAGCGATCGCGGGCTACATCGTGGCGGAACCTTTCAACGCGGCAGCGGAAAACCTCAAAACAGGCAAAATTCTGCGCTTTACCGGCGATGTGTGGAAGGATCACGCCTGCTGTGTGGTGCTGATGCATGAAGACGACCTCACCCAGCATCCCGATTGGGCGCAGCGGGTGGTGCAGGCGATCGTCAAGGCCCAGTATTGGAGCGGCGAAAACCGCGCAGGTGTGGCTGAAATTTTGTCGAAGGAGGGGGGCAAATATACGCCTCATCCGAAAGCGGCCCTGATTCGGGCCCTAACGGCCTACGACCCAGCCGTTTATCAAGCCCAAGGGGCGATCGCCCATCCCGATTGGCAGATCGATCGAATTGATTTTCAACCCTATCCTTTTCCGTCCTACACCGCTGAGCTGGTGCGCTTGCTCAAGGAAACCCAAGTGGAAGGAGAAACCCAGTTTTTACAAGATCTTGACCCCGAGTGGGTGGCCCAAGACTTGGTGGATGACTCCTTGGTGAAGGCGGCCCTGGCTGCGGTGGGCGGCCCCGCTGCCTTCCGGTTACCCGAAAACCTGACCCGCAAGGAAACGATCGCACTCTGAAGCCTTGGGCATCACCCGATCCAGCTCGCTTCAGCATCAATTCCACGTCAATTTCACCGGGTCAGTTCCCGATCGACAGATCACAGTCATGCCGAGTCATGCCGATCTAGATTCACGCCGATTCCGGGGAAGGGTGGCCAGCGATTCCACTCATTGGCCCCACTCATTCAGCATCGTCAAGACAAGCATTAGGCATTGGAGGGATTGGGCAGCCATGGCGGTTGGAATGTGGCAAAAAGCAGGGCGATCGGGCGTTGCTCGACAACTTCGCGGAGTGTTGGGGATCGTGAGTAGCCCCTTGCTTGGCCTGCTGCTGGGGCTGTTGCTGTGGTGGGTGCTCACGTCCCCGCTGTTGCATCCCGGCGCGATCGTGGGGGACTTTTCACCAGAAAAATCGCTCACCACCGTCCTAAAGCTGCTGGGTGACGGCACTTTGGAACCCCACATTGGCGCGAGTTTGCGGCGGGTCGTGGTTGGCTTAGCCGCTGCCGCCCTGATTGGGATTCCCGTTGGCATTGCCCTGGGGCTGTGGCGGCCCCTGGAGCAGGGCACGTCTGTTCTGTTTCAGTTTGTGCGGATGGTGTCGCCCCTGTCTTGGATGCCACTGGCTGTGATGGCCTTTGGGATTGGAGATGCGCCCGTGTACTTTCTGCTCACCGTGGCGGCGGTTTGGCCCGTGTTGCTGAATGCGGCGGCGGGAGTGCATAGCGTCGATCGGCGATGGTTGCTGTTAGCCCGCAGCCTTTGTGCAACCCGTTGGGAGGTGATCGGTCGGGTCATTTTGCCCGCGATCGGGCCGCACCTTTTCGTAGGGCTGCGGCTGGCAGTCGGCGTGATTTGGATCGTGTTAGTGCCCGCCGAAATGTTAGGGGTTAGCTCGGGCTTGGGCTACTTCATTTTGGATACGCGCGATCGCCTGGCCTATAGCGAATTGATGGCTGCTATTTTGACCATCGGTGCGATCGGCTATGGGCTGGATGCCGGGTTGCGATCGCTCAATCGCCTCACCCATTATTCCTAGTTTCTGTTGATTGCATTCAGTCAAGCCATAGCCAGTGAAAACACAAATAACATTGTGATGTTTAGGTTGATTCTTTTCTAGACATCCTGAATAGCCCATTTCAGAATGTCTAGAATGATTGCAATAAATCTCAACTCTCAAGTCTCAATCTGCAATTCTAAACATCATGAGTATTCAAGAGATCATCTCAGAACAAACAGTTTCAGAAATCACACCCGAGACACTCAACCAATGGTTGAAAACTCAAAAAATCACCTTAATCGATGTACGAGAAGTTCAAGAATTTGAGGCAGAGCATATTGCTGATGCTGTTTTGCAACCCTTGATTCAACTGAACGGGTTAGATTGGAGCGCTGAATTGGGAACAGTGGTGTTATATTGCCGCAGCGGCAGACGATCGGCTGAAGGAGGTCAGCGACTCTTGCGCGATCGCAATCTACCGTTGGTGCATCTGAAGGGAGGAATTTTAGCTTGGAAAGCAGCGGGTTATCCAACCGTCGTGAAGAATGAAAGCGATTCAATTTAGTTCTGCAAAGTCATTTAATTTTGGAGAGGCAAGTCACCAAAATCCTGAATGGGATGGTGAAGGATCTGAATTTGGCACTGCACTCAAAATTGGAGTGTTAGCCAACCGAGGATTAAAGATTGCTGAGTCCATGTGGCAACCAACGGCTGATTATTTATCGGCCGTTGTTTCTGATCGTCAATTTACAATGGTTCCCCTGAGCTTTGATGATATCCATCAAGCTATTGCCAGCCAAGCCGTACAGTTTGCCATTGTTAATCCGGGGCTGTATGTGGAGTTTGAAACACAATTTGGTCTGAACCGAATTGCCACTTTGAAAACGCTGCAATTGGGAAAACCGGCAACGGAATTTGGCGGCGCAATTTTTAGTCGGCGCGATCGCCTGCCCATGACTCAGTTGTCAGATTTGAAGGGGCGATCGGTGGCGGCGGTGGCGGAAACCTCCCTGGGAGGCTGGCGGATGGCATGGCGGGAATTGGTCGAAGCGGCGATCGATCCCTATCGAGATTTTGCGGCGCTGGAGTTTTTGGGGAGCCACGATCGGGTGGTGGCCGCCGTGCAATCGGGTCAAGCAGAGGTGGGGATCGTCAGCACCCATGTTTTGGAACAGCTCGCGGCAACGGGGGCGCTGGACTTAAACACCATTCAAATTCTGCCGCCTCCAGCGATTGTGCCGTCGGCGCTGCCCTTTGCCCTCAGTACTCGGCTCTATCCGGAATGGCCCTTCGCTGTTTTGCCCATGGTTCCTCGGGCGATCGCGGAGGCGGTGACCATTGCGCTGTTGCAGATGCCCACTGACGCGCCCGCAGCCCAAGCGGCTGGGGCCGCTGGTTGGACAATTCCCCTGAATTATCAGTCAGTGCATGAATGTTTCCAGGTGCTGCAAGTGCCGCCCTATCGAGATTTTGGGCGCACTACGGCGAGTTTTGCCCTGGCGGTGAAGGGATCCCACGATGGTCTGTGGGATTGGATGGTGGAAACGGGCCGGACGCTATTTTCCGATCGCTGGGCGGCTTTATTGGGCTATCAACCCGCAGACATTCCGCCCCATGTTGATCAATGGTTTGATCGCTTGCATCCCGACGATCGTGATCGGTTCACTCAGGCATTGAGCCAATTTTTTGCCAGCGATCGCACCCAATGGGAGTTGGAATATCGCCTGCGACATCGTGATGGTTCCTATCGCTGGGTATTGTGCCGAGGAACCTTGCAACGGAACTATCAAGGGCGACCCTACCGCATGGCCGGTTCCCACACCGACATTACCAATCGCAAGCAGGTGGAAGACCAGCTCCGAACATCCAAAGTTCATCTACAAGAAAAGGCACAAACCCTGCAAGCCACCTTGCAAGAGTTGCAATCAACCCAACTCCAACTCATTCAGGCAGAAAAAATGTCGAGCCTCGGTCAATTAGTAGCGGGAATTGCCCATGAATTGAATAATCCTGTCAGTTTTATCTATGGCAATATGCGTTATCTCGAAGAATATGCTGCGGAGCTGGTGAAGATCATTCAACTGCTGAAAACACACCAAGAATCGCCTCACTTGCAAGAAGAAATTCTTGATCAACTCGATCTGGATTTTATTCAGACTGACTTACCCAAGCTGATTACCTCGATGAAGACCGGCACCGATCGCATCCGATCGCTAGCACTGTCTCTGCGTAATTTTTCAAGGGTTGATGAAGCGGAAATGAAGGCGGTGGATTTACATGAGGGCTTGGAAAGTACGCTGTTGATTTTGCAGCATCGACTCTTACCCTCGTTGAAGGGCTTGGAGATTCAAATCGATCGCCAATATGGTGATTTGCCACTGGTGGAATGCTATCCCGGGCAAGTGAACCAGGTTTTTATGAACTTACTCAGCAACGCGATCGATGCCCTGGAAAGCCAGTTTCAGCCGTTAGCCTATGGTGTTGCTGGTGGGGAAAGTTCCACGAAACTCGTTCCCAAGATCACCATTCAAACGGTCGTGGAAGATCATGAGGTGGTGGTTAAAATTACCGATAACGGTACGGGCATTAACCCAGAGGTGCGATCGCGCATTTTTGACCCCTTTTTCACCACCAAGCCGATCGGTCAGGGCACTGGTTTAGGCCTGTCGATCGCCTACCAAATTGTGGTGGAACAACACCATGGTCGGCTCAGTTGCCAGTCTGCACCGGGTCAAGGAACGGGTTTTGAAATCCGGCTGCCTCGACGCGCGGGTTGGGCGGTTGCTTCTCAATTATCCGCGCCGGAACTGGCGGAAGCTGTTTAATCAAAGCCGGAATAACAACCGCAACAACCGAAATAACAGCCGATCGCCCGCAGATTTCGGGCAGATTTTGGGTTGAATTTATCCGCTGGAATTACAAATCCAAAAGACCAGCGGGGGGCACAATTTCCAGACGCTTGGTTGTTAGGTCAACGATCGGGACAATTTCATCCACAAAGGGAATCAAAATCACCTGTTCCGAGTCCGTGAGTTGCACTTGCAGCAAATCCTGAGCAGCGGTTGCCAGGCCCACCACTTGCCCGATCGAAACCTGTTGCACCTGATCAAACACCTCCATGCCCATCAAGTCCATCAGGTGATATTCCCCCGCTTCCAAGGGAGGGCGGCTGTGGGCCGAAACTAGCAACTTGGCTCCCCGGAGGTTTTCGGCACTGGTGCGATCGACCACTTCCGCAAACCGCACCACATACAGGTTTTGCTTATTCAGATATCGACCGCTCAACAGGCGCACCGGTTGGGGTTCGTCCCGCCCCAGCTTGGCCCCCGGCGGCAACAACCAGCGCTGGCCCGGCTCCATAAATCGTTCTGGAAAATCGGAGTCGGGATAGATCCGCAGTTCCCCCCGCAGACCTTGGGGGGCAACAATTTTGCCCACTTCAAGCCAATCATCAGGGGTGCTCATGGATGCAAAAAGGAGGTAGAGGTCAAGGAAGGGGATGAACTATTGCCGGTGGCTTGGCCGGTGGTTTGATCGGTGATCTGGTCGGTTGGCTGGCTGCCTGACTGGCTGCCTGACTGGCTGCCTAAGGGGCTGTCTGAATGGTTGTTGGGATGACTATGGGCATCACCATTGGACTGGCCATTGCTGTCGATCGGCTGGGCGGGCGGGGTCACGGGTTCCAAACCAGCCATCTGCAAAATTTCGGGAATTAAGTCCTCGCGGCGCACCGCCATCATATGGACTCCCTGACAAATTTGGCGGGCCATGGCCACCTGTTCAGCGGCGATTGCCATGCCCTCGCGTAAGGGGTCTTGGGCCCGAGCCAGGCGATCGATCAAATGCTGAGGAATTTCTACGCCGGGCACATTGCGGTTGATAAATTCCGCATTTTTCGCTGATTTCAGCAGAAAGATCCCCGCCAAAATTGGCTTTCCGCAACCGGCAGCCACCTGGGTCATGAACTGATCCAAGCGATCGAAGTCAGAAATTAATTGACTTTGGAAAAATTGGGCCCCGGCAGCTAATTTGCGCTGAAAACGCCGCTGCACCCCCGACCAACTCTTGCATTGGGGATCCACCGCCGCTCCAACAAAGAGATCCGTTCCGCTATTTTCCAAGGGGCGATCGGTCGCATCTTGCCCTTGGTTGAGCCGCTTCACCGCTTCCAACAGGCGCACCGCTTCCCAGTCAAAGACGCTGCGGGCTTCGGGAAAGTCACCGGCCTTCACCGGGTCACCCGTGAGGGCCAAGACGTTCTGAATCCCCAGGGCATGGGCCCCCATCAAATCCGCTTGGAGGGCAATTCGGTTTCGATCGCGACAGGCCACCTGCCACACGGGTTCAATGCCCCGTTGCAACAGCAAGCTCGCGGCCGCCAACGAAGACATCCGCAACACGGCCCGGCTGCCGTCGGTGATGTTCACCGCATGAACCCAAGGTTGCAACTGCTCGGCCATGGCCAACATGTGGCTAGTGTCGCTGCCCTTCGGTGGCATCACCTCGGCAGTCACCAAAAAAGTGCCAGCGCTGGCAGCAGTACGAAAACGCGATAACACGGGCATTAACTAACGGCGCAAGAGACAGGGATTGCGCAGGCATAGATCGACATTCTACCCGGAAGTTTTCCCCCCAAAATCTTCCCTTTGGCGAGGGATTTTGCGAGCTAGTCTAATTTTCTGGCCCGATCGCCCGCTGTTCCCCCACCTTGGGCGATCGGCCTTGTGTTGGGGCCGGCCCCTTGGCACAATGAAGCCCGTGGATTGCCCACAGATTCCGGCCATTGCCCCCGCTGCGGAAGCCAGCCTCCTCCTTGGGTATCGAACTCCGAAGCTACGTTTATCTCGATCGCCTGCAACCCCAACATGCGGCCTACATTGGCACAGTGGCGATCGGCTTCTTGCCGCTCCCCGGGGACAGTTCCCTTTGGATTGAAGTATCGCCCGGGATTGAAATCAACCGCATCACCGATGTGGCCCTCAAGGCTACCTCCGTGCGGCCCGGCGTGCAGTTTGTGGAACGGTTATATGGCCTGTTAGAAATTCACTCCAGCCGCCAAGGGGAAACCCTGACAGCGGGCCGGGCTATTTTGCAGGCCCTGGGGGTGCGGGAAAGCGATCGCCTCAAGCCTCGCATCATCTCCAGCCAAATTATCCGCAATATTGATCCACACCAGGCGCAATTAATTAACCGCACCAGCCGAGGCAACATGCTGCTGGCGGGTCAAACCCTCTACGTTTTTGAGGTGGAACCGGCAGCCTACGCGGCCCTGGCCGCTAACGAGGCGGAAAAGGCCGCGTTGATCAATATTCTGCACATCACGGCGGTGGGCAGCTTTGGGCGAATGTACCTCGGTGGCGAAGAGCGAGATATTTTGGCGGCGGTGGCGGCGGTCGAGGATGCGATCACCCATGTTTCTGGACGCGATCGGGATGATGGCAACGATGGCCGCACCCCGGTGCTCCTGACCCGAAAGGAGTAGCAATCGATCGTGGCAGACGCAGCGGATCTCATGTATTTGGCCCGATCACCCCGACAGTGGGCCGATTGGCGGGCACAACAGGGCGATCGGCCCGCCGACTTGCGCGGCGCAGATCTGAGCGGTTGGCGTTTGCCCCAGTGGGACTTGGCCGGGGCCCAACTCCAGCAGGCAATTCTCGATCGCGCTGACTTGCAAGGGGCCAACGGTTCCCATCTGCAAGGCCTCGGTTTACGGGCGATCGGACTACAAGGCTTTGGAATTCAGTTGCGCCACAGCCAAGCCATTGCGGCCAACTTCCGCCAAGCCGACCTGCGCCACGCAGACTTGCGCGATGTGAGTTGGGCCGGCGTGAACCTGGCCGAAGCTGACCTGCGGGGAGCCAACCTCAGTCGCGGACAACTGGCGCGATCGACCTGGACATTCACCCGCGCCCAAGGGGCAATTTTGCAAGGGGCCCTGCTCGATCGTGCCTTGGTCTTGGGGGCCGAATTTGGGCAACTGCAAGGCCACGGTCTCCAGGCCCGAAAATTACGGGGCGATCGCTCCCACTGGGCCGCCGCTCAACTAGCCGAAGCCGACCTGTCCGGAGCCAGCCTCATTAGCGCAGACTTTACCTGGGCGAATCTCAGCGATGCCAACCTGCAAGGGGCCGACTTACGAGGGGCCAATTTGCACGGGGCGAACCTCTGTCGCGCTGACCTACGAGGAGCCTTGCTGACCGATGCCGATTGGAGCCTCAGCATCACCCTAGACACCCTTTGGCCAGAACCCTAGCCTGTCCAGGTTCCCGGGTCAATTGACTCCAGAGCAAGCATTTTGAGAGATCAATCATCGCCTCAATCACCTTGCGTCCCTAATGATCCAATTCAAGGAAAGGAACTAATAACAGCTCCCAACAAAACATCAATTTAGGATTCGTTCCTTTACGGATAGCAACATTTTCCTTTTTACATTGGCATTCACAGAAAGGATTTCTATAAATGGATGAATGGTTGAAGGGATGTTAAACCGTTCATTATTTTTATGACCACTTTCTCTCTCAGTGACTCTGTTCTCGCACCCGCCTCTCTCCCCACCGCTTCTGAATCTTCCCGTTGCAGTTGTCGGGCCTGTCGATCGGCCCGGGGTGGCAGCACCAACGGCAGCTCAGCCCCCACCCGCCCCCTAGCGGCCGGCAGCGGTTCGCCTGTGGTGGATACGATCATTGCCACCACTGACTCAGGCGCTCCTGACAAATGGCCCGTGGGCCCCGGCGGCACCATCACCTACAGCTTCATTTCCCCTGCCACCGCTAGCACCTACAACGCCGATCCGGATGAAACCAACATCCAGGAGGTTGAAGAGTCCGTCAAAAACAACGTGCGGGCCATCTTTCGCCACTACAGCGAAATTGTGCCGCTGAATTTTGTGGAAGTGGCGGACTCCGCAGACAGCAAGGTACGGATCGTTTACTCCCAGGGACCAGGGCCAGAGGGCAATGCTTACGCCTACTATCCCAGCAATTCCGAGCGGGGCGGCGCAGTTCACCTCCAGCCCGCAAACAACAGCGACCCGAGCACGGCCTTTACCTCCGGCCCCGGCAGCTATGGCTATTCGACGCTGATCCACGAAATTGGTCACGCCTTGGGTCTGAAGCACCCCGGAAACTACAACGCCACCGCCAACCAGGATCCTGGCCAACCCGCAGAAAACGCAGGTGAAGAACCGTTTCTTGATTCGGCTCGCGACAATATCGTGAACACGGTCATGAGCTACAACGGCGATGCTCAGCAGGACAAGGGATTTGCGGATCCTTCAACGCTGATGGCGTTGGATATTGCCGCTTTGCAGTTCTTGTATGGCACCAATCGCGGTTCACGGGCAGAGAACACCACCTATCGTCTGGATTCCAGTAATCTCCGCACGGTGCAAGCGATTTGGGATGGTGGGGGCAATGACACGGTGGACGCATCGGCCCTCCCGGCAGGCGATTATCTGTTTGATCTGATCGATAACGGCCGCTTGACGGAGCGTTCTGCCTTGGGCGCACGCATTTACAAGGGCAAAAACGAACCGACCGGCCCCGACTACCAAGACATGGGCTACGGCTGGGTCGTTGGGATTGGGGCCAATTTAGAAAACGTGGTTGGCACGGCTGGTACTGATGAAATTTTGGGCAATGCCTTGCCGAATGTTTTGCAGGGGGGCGAGGGCAATGACCAAATTTCCGGACGGATTGGCCCAGATACCCTTGATGGTGGGGCGGGTAATGACCTGCTGCGGGGTGGTTTTGGGTTTGATGTGTTGATTGGTGGCCCTGGTGATGACATCCTTTCGGGCGATCGGGGACGGGATCAACTGACCGGGGGCGATGGAGCCGATATCTTTGTGTTGCGGACGAGCACTCCTGCACCCACGCCGGAAGTGACGGATATTTTGACGGACTTCACCCCAGGGGTCGATCGCATCGGCTTGACGGATGGATTCTCTCCCTCGGCCGTGGCCTATGCGCCCTTTACGCTCAACGGTCAGGCTGGAACCATGATGAGTATTGCGGGCAGCAGCAACGCTTTCTTGGCCTTTGTGCCCGGCGTGGGGGCTGATGCGATCGGGGCGGCCCTGATTGCCTCGCCGGTTCCCTAAGCGCGATCGATCGGGATCATTGGTTCAGGTTTGCAGATGCCTGAGCCGATCGCGGGTCGATCGAGCACGAGAGCTGCCCGCTTTGAAATTTTGCCCGGAATTTAACCCCTAATGTCGGGTCGGATTCGATCGGCTGAAAGGGTTATTTTGCGGGCATAGGGCAGCCGAAATAACAAGACCACAATTGCCAATTAAGGATTGCAAACAACTGGCATCCGTCTTTGGGCGATCGTCGTCTGCTATGTTAAATGCGACAATTCAGCGACGCGTCCCAAGCCTGAGCGGTGCGGGACGTTTTTTTTCAGGTCATTTTCCACCCAAATTGATTGCTCAGGGTGATTGAAATTTGGCCTTCGGGAAAACCCAAAATAATGCCGACCCAAACTATCTTGGGTCGGCCAGGAATAATTTAGACCATTCAGCAGATCAACCTTTAGCCAAACCTGTAACCAAACAGGCAAAGGAGAAAGGTGTTTAACCCATTGGGGGCTGAATCATCGGAAAGATTCAAGAACCCCAAGGTTCGGAGGCCGCAACTAGGCAGCTTTGGCGAAGTTTTCAGCCACAAAATCCCAGTTGATCAGCTTGGTTACGAAATCGCTGATGTAGTCGGGACGGCGATTTTGGTAATCCAAGTAGTAGGCATGTTCCCAAACATCCATGGTCAGGAGGGGAATTTGGCCGGCGGTCATGGGGTTTTCGGCGTTGCCGGTTTTGGTCACCTTGAGCGTGCCGTTATCGAGCACCAACCAAGCCCAACCGCTACCGAATTGGGTAGCCCCAGCGGCTTTGAATTGGGTCACGAATTCATCAAAGCTGCCGAAGTCAGCCACAATTTTGTCCAGCAGTGCGCCGGCCGGTTGGCCGCCACCGTTGGGCTTAATGCAGTTCCAGTAGAAGCTGTGGTTCCAGGCTTGAGCAGCGTTGTTGAAGATGCCAGCTTTGGATGCATCACCAGCAATGGCTTTGATTACGTCTTCGATCGGCTGTGCGTCCAGCTCAGTCCCTTCAACGGCCTTGTTGTAGTTGGTGACGTAGGCGGCGTGGTGCTTGTCGTGGTGGAACTCCAGGGTGTTCTTGCTGATGTAGGGTTCCAGCGCCGTGTAATCGTAGGGCAGGGCAGGAAGTTGGTAAGCCATGATTGCAGTGCTTTCTCTTGGTGCTTCTCTCGGTTCTTGGCGATTGCACGGTTGTTGGCGGCAGACTGGGGCGATCGCACGCCACCGGCCAGCCGATTAAAACAACTTCTGGCGAGCAAAACAGCCGCCCTCTAGGGTATCGCAAAATCTGTGCATCCCGTGCAGGGACAAGTTTGCTGGTTGGTCTTGGTCGATGGGTTGAAAACGTTCACCGGGCTGGGTCTTGGCTGGGTAATCACCCAGCTCAAATCACCCAGCTCAAATCACCCAGCTCAAATCACCCAGCTCAAATCACCCAGCTCAAATGGTTCAGCCCAGTCGATCGGGTTTTTCCGGTTCTAATCTGCAATTTCTAGCTCTGCAATTTCTAGATTTGCGATCTCTAGCTCTGCAATTTCTAGATTTGTGATCTCTAGTCTGCGATGCCAAACACCTGGGGCACAAAGCTGCCATGCAAACCATAAGGAACATGGTGCTTGAGTTTCAACCGAGCCACCAGGGACAGATCCTGAGCGGCCAGGATGATCAGATCGGAGGCGTGGCGCTCGGCATTGTAGGCCAGCAGCAACACCCAACCATCGTCCTCTTGGGTGGCTTGGGGATTGGGAACGAACAGAGGTTCACCGCCAAAAACCCGCGCGCCCAGGTCAAACAGGGCCCGATCGCCCGTTTGCAAATCCAATTTCAACACCGCTTGCAGGGGCGCGTTGCCTTGGGGCGATCGGGCTGCCCCGATATATAGATAGCGATGTTCATGGCCCACGGCATTGGGGTGCAAGCTGGGAAATTCACAGCAGCGACTTTCGATGCAGTGCGATCGCACCCGATCGGTGGTCAAGTCCATTTCAAATCGCCAAAGCTGTCCTTCCGGCAGGCTGCCAAAATCAACCGATCGGAAGTCTGCGCCCGGTTCCAGGGTTGGGAACGAGTCATAGCAAACGGAATCGATCGTGATTTGTTGACCATCGGGGCTTTCAAAGGCGTTGCCGTGGTGAAACACAAAGCAAGGCGGCACATCCAGCACGCGCACCGCTTGGCTCGGATCCCGAGGAATCAGCAGGGCCCGAGTGGGTTGTTTGGGGTCAAATTCCAGGCATTGCCCCGCCCCTTTGAATCCCAGCATGAAAGGCAGCGGATTAAATTTGACGGGATTTTGGAAAAAGATGCACCAATGGGGAGTGATGGCAAAATCATGCAAAAAGGCAAATCCCGGCACGCTACGGGTTTGGCGGCTGGCGAGTTTTCCCGCTTCGTCTAATTCATAGATCGTGATGTTGGTGGAAAGGCCGGGCTTCACGGCAAAGTTCACGAAGCGCCGATCGCCCGCCGAGTTGGGACTCATGGCCCAGCGGTTGGCTCCGGTGGCTGTTTCGGCCGCGCCGGGAACCGTACCAGGATCAATGCGGGCATGGGCGGCGAAGGCATCGCCGGGCTGCAGCAGTCCATCGATCGAATCCAGCCCGATCGTCTCCAGGGTTTCCGGATCCAAACGGTGGGGTTCGGCCGCTTCCCAAAGGGCCCAGAGTCGATCGGCCCAATACATCACATGGGTATTGGCAATATTTTTAATCTTCAGATCCAACAAATTCGCCAGCCAACCGCCGGCCTTTTGCGTACCAAACACGCCGCGATAGAGAATTTTGCCGGCTGCCTGTTCGGCCAAATAGCCTTCGGTGCGCACAAACCGATTGCGAAAATGGGCCCGACCATTTTGGAAGGTAATTTGGCAAATCATCCCATCCCCATCAAAGGGATGTCCGATCGGCTCGCCGGCCACATCCAGCAGGCCGGGGCCATTGCGAAACAGCGTGCCGGTGAGGTTGCTGGGAATTTCCCCTTCAATGTCATCAATCCAGGTCTCAAACTCTTGGGGTTGAGATTCATAGCCCCGCTGCCAGTCCGCGAGACTATAGGGCACTGGTTTTGATGAGGTTTTCGTTTCAAGGCTTTGCATGGATCGCAATCAAATCGAGTTGGGTGGCGGTTGCAGAAGACCCGATCGGGCGACCAATTTCGGAGCGATCGCGGCCCATGGGTGACCGCAATGCACGATCACAATGGACAATCACGCAGGGCGATCGCTCTAACGCCCAATCCGTAAGGCTTGCTTCTCTAGTCTAATGGTCTGTCTTGCTTGGAACCGCGCAAAACCGGCAATTCTCGAGCAATTAGCCCCTGTTTGTGCAAATCGCGATCAAATTTTGTCTCAGGTTAAAATTAATTTTTAAGGTTTTTCAGATGTTTATTAAAGATTTTTAGGTATTTTTTCGTTTCTCTTGCTTGATCTTTGCCTTGATTTAATTATTTAAATTCAATCATTTTGATTTGATTTTGATTTGATTTTGATTTGATTTTTACAAATTTACTTTCATAGATTTTTATGAGTTCTGGTAGTCAAGTTTTAATCATGAATTCAATCAAGTTAGTCAATTTTCAAAAACAATCAAGACAATAATTAAGTTGTTTTATTATTTAGTAAGTGATCTTGATAAGAATCTTCATCAAGATACTCTTCAGAATTTGGTGTTGATCTTTCAGACAGTTATCGTAGGGATTGCGACAGCTACTATTCCTAGGGATCGTTGTGATCGCCCATGATAATTATTCATCTCCACTATTTATTGATTGATCAATTTTTTTGGGAGTTTCGGAATTTGTCCCAACTTTCCTGATTCTTAGGAATCATTCAGAGAGTAAAGACCACAATTCCTGAACCTAAAAATCAGAGAGCAAAGTGGCTGGACTTCAGGTTTGAGCTTCAAGAAACATCAGCCGCTTTGACCCTGACAGAAAAGGCAATAGCCTCTTCATCAAGCGAGGGTTGCAGGACAGTAGCCCAAACCAGCAATAAATTGCTTGCAGAATTCCTCTATTTCTTCTTTGTCCGGGCGACCATGGGAAATGACGGCCACTTGATGGCGCTCCATCACGGAAATGGGAGATTGACCCAATTCAAGGCTCCAGAGCACAACTTTGAGCTGCGGCGAGGGCAAGTAAGGCGAGCCTAATTCTTGCAAAAAGGCTTGCAAATCGAGATGGGCTTTGGAAATGAGCGGCGAAAACAACTTGAGACGCAAAATCCATCCATCAATCTGATGGAGAACGGTGACAAATTGCAGAGAGGAGCGCCAGGAGGTACTGACATGCTCGATCGCTCGGAGCGTTAGACTGGCGTTGGCGAAGCGGTAGAGGTATTCCATGGCCCGAGCTTGGATTTCCAAGCGATCGATACACTTAATATTCTCTCAAGATTTACGTTTCTTGACTTAAAATCTTAAGCGATTCTTACAAAACGTGACTATTCCCTTTTTATGGGATACATCAACGCCCCAGATCGATCGCTGGACGGCTATCACTACGAGCTACCCAATGATCGAATTGCCCAAAATCCGCGAGAACCCCGCGATCGATCGCGATTGCTGGTGGCCACCTCGCCCCACGAGATTGTTCACCGACAGTTTCGCGATTTGCCGGAATTCTTAAGACCCGGCGATCTGTTGGTGATGAATGATTCTTCTGTGATTCCAGCTCGGCTCCATGGCCACAAGGCCAGCGGAGCGGCGGTGGAAGTGCTGTTGCTAGAAGCGCGATCGCCCGATAGCTGGCTGGCCCTGGTGCGGCCCGGCAAGCGACTGCTGGTGGGAACCCAAATTGAATTTGACCCACCGCCCGGCATGGCACAAACGAATCCGACAACAGCTCCGACAGCAACTCCGACAGCAACTCCGACAGTCGCCAAACTGTCGGCCGAAGTGGTGGCCGTTGACCGGAACACGGGGGGCCGCCTGCTACGGTTCCAGTTACCGCCAGGGGCCAACTCTCTGCTGGAAATTCTGGATGCTTGGGGCGAAATGCCACTGCCGCCCTACATTACCGATTCGGCGGCCCCGCCCGATCGCTACCAAACAGTTTATGCTCGCGATCCCGGTTCGGCGGCGGCTCCCACGGCCGGCTTGCACTTCACCCCAGAATTACTCGATCGCCTGAGTGCCGCTGGTGTGGGACGGGCTTTCGTGACGCTGCATGTGGGCGTGGGAACGTTTCGGCCCGTGGCCAGCCCAGATATCACCGCCCACAAAATGCATGAGGAATGGGCCCTGCTGTCCGAGGAGGTGGCCGAAAAAATTCGGACGACTCGGGCCAATGGCGGCCGGGTATTTGCGGTGGGCACAACGGCGGTGCGAACCCTGGAGTCCGCCGCACGCCATGGCCAAGTGGAAGCGTTTTGCGGCAAAACAGATCTGTTCATTTATCCCGGCTATCAATGGCGGGTTGTGGACGGCCTGATCACCAATTTCCACCTACCCCGATCGAGCTTGATGATGCTGGTGGGGGCTTTTGTGGGGCGGGCCCGTCTCTTGGAGCTATATCAGGCTGCCTTGGATGCGCCAGCGGATCCCTACCCCGATCGCTACCGGTTCTACTCCTTTGGAGATGCCATGTTGCTGCTGCCGGATGCTTGCATCGCCCCCCGTTTCGAGACTGAGGACTAATCAACGCTAGACTGGTGGCAAGACCAGTCCAGATTCGGCAGCTATCTCCTCATCCCATTCCAATCTCTGCCTGAGCCGGTTTTTCTCCAACGCCCTGTCAATTCGTTTGTTTTCCCATTCCTTGTAAACCTAGGGATTCCCGGCCAAAATCTCCTCCCAAATCCCTAGGCAAGCCGAAATCTCAGGCCCAAATCTTCAGGAAAGCTGGTTGCAAATCCATCAGGATTCGCCCCCGTACTCCTTGGAAAGATCCAGAGAATCCAGCGCATAACTTACCGGATCGCCACTGATCGCCACACACCATGCCATCGCTTCTTTTAAATAGCCTGCCTGCAACTGAGAGGAGGGTTTCAACGGCCCGGGCGATCGCCCAACTCAGGGATAGACGGCTGGTACAAAACGTAATAGAATCCAGCTCGACTGTCACCGGTACAGTCATTTTTGGCGAAGCAACTTCAGTTCCTGACCTTGTGGGGGCTTAAAACGTGGGTCTTTTTAATGGCTTCTCCTTGTCTCGGGATATGGGCATCGACCTCGGGACGGCCAATACCTTGGTGTATGTGTCCGGCAAGGGCATCGTGCTCCAAGAGCCGTCCGTCGTGGCGATTGATCAAGACAAGCGAGTCCCCCTAGCGGTTGGCGAAGATGCCAAAAAGATGTTGGGTCGAACGCCCGGCAACGTCATGGCCCTGCGGCCCCTGCGTGACGGGGTAATCGCCGACTTCGACACAGCGGAGTTGATGCTGAAGCACTTCATTCGGCGCGTCAACGAAGGCAGAGCTCTGGTGCCACCCCGGATTGTGATCGGAATTCCGAGCGGCGTAACCGGCGTGGAGCGGCGAGCCGTCATGGAAGCGGCACATCAAGCCGGAGCCAGAGACGTTTACTTGATTGATGAACCGGTCGCAGCGGCGATCGGGGCCGGTCTGCCCGTGGCGGAACCCACCGGCAACATGATCGTAGACATCGGCGGCGGCACAACCGAAGTTGCCGTTCTCAGCTTGCAGGGGACGGTGTTGAGCGAATCCGTGCGCGTGGCGGGCGATGAACTCAGCGAATCCATCACCCAATACATGAAAAAAGTCCACAACCTCGTCATTGGGGAACGGACAGCGGAAGAAGTCAAAATCCAAATTGGCTCTGCCTACCCCAGCAACGAAGATGACGTGGTGTTGGAAGTGCGCGGACTGCACCTCCTGTCCGGTCTGCCTTGCACCGTTGCCGTTAAACAGGGCGAAGTGCGCGAAAGCATGTCGGAGCCGCTGTCGGTGATTGTGGAAGCCGTGAAGCGGACTTTGGAACGAACCCCGCCGGAATTGGCCTCAGACATCATCGATCGGGGAATTATGCTGGCGGGCGGCGGCGCGTTGCTCAAGGGACTAGACACCCTGATCAGCCATGAAACGGGCATCGTGGTTCACGTGGCTCCCGATCCGCTGAGCTGTGTGGTGTTGGGAACCGGTCGCGTTCTCGAAAACTTCAAGCAATTAGAGCGGGTCTTCAGTGGCAGCTCGCGTAATCTCTAAGACCGACTGAAGCACCTGACCTCCGCTAAGGTGGAGGTGCAGTCAAAGCCTGCGTTGCATAGTTTGCATCTACAGTTGCACAGTCTACATTCAGTTTGCATTCAGCCTGAGCCTGCACTGTTCAGCTTCTGTTGTTCAGCTTGCATTGCGCAGCCTGTACTGCACTGATCTTGGCTGACCCCAATTCACCGTTTCCTTAACCGGTATCGATTGGCCCTTACCAACCACCGTTCGTCATGGCCAATCACGGGTCGCCCACCTTGGTTAGACGGGAGTAGCCCGGAATGCATCACCGCAAGTCCTGGAGCCAACCCGCTAACAAACCCCTTAATTTCAGGATTAATCAGCAACTTTCGTGGGCAAGCAAGCCACTCAATTTCTAGAACGGAGCGCTGGTCGTGTATGACGTTCGACGATGGTGGGGGCGCAATTGGCTAAAGGCAGTCCTAGCCGTCGCTGCACTGGGCTTAGCCCTTGGTGTGCGACAGAGCCGGGCCGGTTTTTTGGTGGAAGCCTACCGGGCCTTGACGTTGCCCCTGCACCTGGGAGCACCTTCTCAAAGTGACCTCGCGGATGCCCGAGTCCGTGAACTTCAGCAGCGGCTTGAGGAGGTGGAGAGCCGCAATGCTCAGTTGCAAACCCTGCTGAATTACCGTAAAACCCTGCCCGTGGAAGGCATTGCATCGCCGGTCATTGGCCGCAGTGCCGATCGCTGGTGGCAACAAATTACCTTGGGCCGCGGCGCAACCGATGGCATTCAACAGGGGGCGATCGTCATGGCTCCCGGGGGCGTGGTGGGCCGTGTCACGGCCGTGACTCCCCACACCAGCCGGGTGCTGTTGGTTAGCGATCCCGGCAGCCGCATTGGCATCTCGGTGACCCGATCGCGCTATATGGGTTATCTCCGGGGCAAGAGCGATCGCACGGCAACGGTGGAATTTTTTGACAAGTTGCCCGATGTGAAACCAGGCGACGCGATCGTCACCTCTGCCTACAGTCAATTCTTCCCAGCGGGCTTGCCGATCGGGCGCATCGTCGCGATCGACACCAAGAAATCCCTCGCCCCGGAAGCGGTGGTGGAACTATCCGCTCCCCTGAGCACGTTGGAATGGGTGACTGTCTTGCCCCATAACCCAGAACTCTTTCAGCAGTTCCAGGAACCCGCCCCCGCAACGCCCAGCGGATCGGGGAACCCCAAGCCTAACCCCAATTCCGGAACCAACCCAGCACCCAAGCCGCCCGCAACGCCCCGCGCATCGGCCAACTAACCCACCCTTGATTAGCCCACCATTGATTAGCCCACCATTGATTCGATCGGCATGGTTGCCGTCTAGGCCTTGAACGGAATCAAGCAAAAACCCCAACTACGCGATATTCTCGATCGCTACCCTGTGCTGGTGCAGGTGGCGATTAACGTTGCCGTTTCGGCCGGCTCATTGTTACTTTGCGCCACCCTTACGCCGCTGCGGTTACCCGGTCTGGAACTGCTGGGGGTAGGCGTTGACTGGCCCCTCATTTGGGTCGTGAGCTGGAGTGTGGGTCGCCCCTGGTGGGTGGCCATCTTCGGCGGCGTGGTGGCGGGCCTGCTTCAGGATGGGATGACGGAGTTTTGGCCCAGCCATGTTTGGGGGTTGGCCCTGGTAGCCCTGCTGACGGCCCGCATCCACCAACGGGCCAACACGACAGCCTGGGTGATGATTCCCCTAACCACCTTTGTGTTGGTGGCGGTTTCGGAAACCACGATGGCGGTCCAATTTGCCTATCTCTACGGTCGCGATGCGGGCGATGTGTGGGCACTGCATCAAAAGGTCACGCTCTGTTCTGCGATTCTCAGCAGTTTGTGGTCGCCGGTGGTGTCCTGGCCCTTGGGGCGTTGGTGGCGGATGATGGAATCCTTGGGAAATCGTTGAACCCCAGCCTTCTCCCCCAGAATTTCCCCCTCCTTGAGCACCCCCTTTCCAAGCCCCCCTTCTACAATCAATCCTAGAAAGCAATCAACCATAGATCCCGGTCTTGCCCCCACTTGTGTTTATTAGTGTCATCATTCCAACTTATAACCGCTTGCCCATCCTCCAAAAGTGCCTGTTGGCCATGGAGCATCAACGGTGGCATGACCCTAACCTGATCGCGGGCTATGAAATTGTGGTGGTGGATGATGGCTCGACGGATGGCACGGTGGCTTGGCTGTCGGAGTCGCGCGATCGCCTGCCCCATGTGCGCTTAATTGAGCAGGATCATGGCGGGCCCGCTGCGGCCCGGAACCGGGGCTTGCGGGCGGCCAAGGGAGACACGATCGTCTTCATTGACAGCGATTTGGTGGTGCTGGAGGATTTTTTACAGTGCCATGCCCAAGCACTGGCGGCGGCTCAGACCCGATCGGGTGGTGATGCCTATTTCACCTACGGGCGGGTGGTGAATACTTGCAATTTTGACGATCCCACCGCTGAACCCTTCAAGATCACGGATCTTTCCCGTGCCTTTTTTGCAACGGGAAATGTGGCGATCGCGAAGCATTGGCTCGATCGCGCGGGGGCCTTTGATGAGCGCTTTACCCTCTATGGCTGGGAAGATTTGGAATTGGGGGTGCGGCTCAAGGCCTTGGGCGTGCGCCTCATTCCCTGTCCGGAAGCCGTGGGCTATCACTGGCATCCTCCCTTCAGCCTCGATGAGATTCCGGGCCTGATTCGGCGGGAAATGGAACGGGGCCGAATGGGCATTGAGTTTTATCGCAAGCATCCCACCTGGAATGTGCGCTTGATGATTCAAATGACCTGGCTGCATGTGGCCCTGTGGGGGTTGCTGTCCTTGGGCGGCCGCTTAAACGAGCGCACGCTTCGCCCCCTGTTGCAGTGGCTGATCGATCGGGGTCGGCCGCAACTGGCCCTGGAGGTGGCTCGGGTTTTCCTCAACTGGTACAACGTGCAGGCGGTTTATCGGGCCCGATCAGGCGTGGAAGTTGCCCCCTAACGCCAGCAATTGCCAGGCAACCAGACCGCACCGGCCAGGAAAATTCGTCCGGAATTCGCCATTTTTTTGGAGTCGGTCTGGATCCGCAAGATCCGCGATCGCCCATATCATAGGAAACGCCCCGTTGAAAACACCCCTTGGGTCAGCTTTCGTCGCGCCATGAGCAACGCCACCCTCCATTCCAAAGTCGCCGTCGGTTTGTCCGGTGGAGTCGATAGTTCAACCACGGCCGTGTTGCTGAAAGAGCAGGGGTTTGAAGTCCTGGGTGTCACCCTTTGGTTGATGCGCGGCAAGGGCCAATGCTGCTCGGAAGGCATGGTGGACGCGGCCCAACTCTGCGAAAAATTGGGCATTACCCACCACGTGGTGGATATTCGCGACACCTTTGAAAGCTACATCATCGATTATTTGGTGGATGGCTACCAAAGCGGCACCACACCGCTACCCTGTTCCCAATGCAACAAGGCGGTGAAGTTTGGCCCCATGTTGCGCTATGCCCGCGAGGAGTTGGGAGCCGATCGCATTGCCACCGGTCACTATGCCCGAACAGACTACGACCCGGATCAAGGGCGTTATCAATTGCTGCGGGCGCTCGATCGCAACAAGGATCAATCCTATTTCCTCTACGACCTGGATCAGGACGTGTTGGGCGCGGTGCTCTTTCCCCTGGGGGAATATGACAAGGCCCAAACCCGGGAGTTTGCTCGCAAGTTTGGGCTGCATGTGGCCGACAAGCCTGAAAGCCAAGACCTGTGCCTGGTTGAGGCCCATGGTTCCATGCAGGCCTTCCTCGACAAGTACATCACCCCCAAGGCGGGTGAGATTGTGGATCTCGATGGCAAGGTGTTGGGCCAACACGAAGGCATTCATCACTACACGATCGGGCAGCGCAAGGGCATTGGCATTTCAGCGCCGGAACCGCTTTACGTGGTGGCGCTGGATGCGGTGCGAAATCGAGTGGTGGTGGCCACGCGCGATCGAGCCACCCGCCCCAGTTGCACGGTCAGCCGTGTGAATTGGGTGTCGATCGCCCCGCCCCGCACCCCCATTCACGCGGAGGTGCAAATTCGCTACCGATCGCCCGCCGTGCCGGTCACGATCGTGCCCTTAGAGGGGGGCGATCAGGTGAAGCTGGTGTTTGATGAGCCACAATTCAGCGTCACGCCGGGTCAGGCAGCCGTTTGGTATCGGGGTGAAGTGTTGCTCGGCGGCGGGATCATCGATCGCTTCGAGGACGCGGCCAGCTCAAGCGCCGGTTAAGCCAGCTTAAGGCTGACTTCAAGCTCAGGCTAACCACAAGCTAAGAACGGCTGATGGATCTGTTCCAGGATTCCATCTCGCCATTGGTGTCGATCGTCCAAGGCCAGGCGTTAGGATAGCAGGAGTCGCCGTTCCCGATCGAGCCTGATCAGAGCCATGTTGTCCGTGCCGTCTCCCCTTGCCAAAGCCGCGCCCCTGGCCGACTCACGCGACTCCTTCGCCATTACCTTTGCGCCCCTTTCGCTGGACGCGGTATATCGCTTGGCCGATGACCCGGCCAACGGCGCGATCGTGGTGATGAATGGCACTGTGCGCCAAGAAACAGACGGCAAACCCGTGGTGGCCCTGGATTATCAAGCCTACGAACCCATGGCGATCGTTATCTTTCAGCAAATTGCCGCCCAGATTCGCCAACGCTGGCCCGTGGTGAATCGGGTGGTGATTCACCATCGGATCGGCAAGCTAAAAATTGGCGAAATCAGCGTGCTGGTGGCGATCGGGTCTCCCCATCGATCGGAAGCTTTCGAGGCCTGCCGCTACGCAATCGACCAACTGAAGCACAACGCCCCCATTTGGAAAAAAGAATTTTGGGCCGATGGTTCCAGCAACTGGGTCAGCATCGGCGCTTGCGAACAAACCGGCGACTGTTAGGCCACCGCTAGGCGACCGTGAATCGATGATTGGCCGATCGTTGGTCGATCGTTAGTCGGTCTTTTCCGGACTACCGCAATTGCAGAATTTTGATGGTGACGGCCATGCTTTCTTCATACAGCACCTCCCGGCCCCAACGCTGAAGCTGTTGGGCCATCAGCAATTCTGCCTTTTGGTCGGGCAAAGCCGTCACCTGCTCGGTGCGGGCCGATTGGGCACTGCCCCCCGCCTCCATCCGCATACAGCCCGTCATTTCTGAACAAAGAATCGTGGCACAGTCAGCATTGGGATTGGTGGAAGCCAAACGCAGCCCAATCAAATCCCCCGGAATTTCACCCACATCGGCCGTGGGAATGGCGGCCAATTCTGCTTGGATCGATCGCCCGTCACCGCGTTCAAAATCCACATATACCAAGTCATAGTCGCCGCCCGTGGCCCGATAGGCGATCGGCTCCCACCCCAGGCGGCTCGCAAACCACCCGAGGAACATCAACGCTTGAGCCGCGCTGCCTTTTTCGTAATCGATCGAGATTCGATCGACCTCTCCCAGCCACATCCGCCGCTCCGGAGGATCAAACGAAGCCGCCGTCAACTCCTGCCAGAGGGACAACCGGTGCCAATTCAAATCAGCAATGTAGGTTTCCTGATCAATCAGCGACTGAATTTTCAAAAATTCCGCCTCGGGATCGCTGAAGTAAGACGAATCCAAAATCAGGCAATTGGCCGTTTCCGACAGCGCTTGGAACAGGCCCTGCTCAGGATTGGGCGTGGCCTTCCACCAGGCAAACTTCGGCAAATCAGGAATCAACAACGACACCACCAAATCGGAAACCCGCTCCAGGGCCTCCTTGGTTCCGCGCAGCGTGATGTATTCGCAGCAAACCAAATTCCGACTCTTGCTCTTTTGCACGGGGCAATAGGCGGACACTTGGGCAGTTACCCCTTCATCGGGCCCCAGGGTGGGACAAAGGGCAATAATCCGAGAAGGATTTTGCGCCGCGATCGCGTCGCTCACAGTGGCCCCGCGCAAATCTAAATTGGGGGAGCGCGTTTGCCCAAAGCTCACGTGGTCTTCGCGCAAAGCCCGCAGGGTGTCCATGTCCACGCGCCCGGTCGCCCGAAACCCATAGGCCGACTGGGCCAACTTGATGGCATTACGGGTGTCGGGGCCATGCAACCCATCGATCGCCCCCTTATAAAACCCCAGGGAACCCAACAATTGCTGAAACTCCTCCGGCTCATAAACCACCATGCAGAACGTGGCAGCTCTTGTGGCGATCGCCGCATCACCGGATCCCTGACTCAGCCAAATCTTGTTTAACTCTGCCTCAATTTCCCCGAGCGAAATATCCTTGGGGGTTTGGAGTGTAATCGTTGTGGTCATGGTTTGCCTGCTGAGGGATCTGATTGAAAGATCTGGTTGAGGAATCTGCTTGAGAGCGCTGAACGACCTACGGTTCAACGCCTGATTTCCGAATTGCCGAGTTGCAACACCTGATTTCGATAACCTCCCGTTCTGCCTAAAGTCGTCGCCAGTGCCGACCATCACGCTCCAGTAATAACTCCGCCTCCACCGGTTCCCAAGTCCCCGCTTCATAGAGCGGAATCGCTTCCGGTCGCGCAGGCGCATCCCACAACTCCAAAACCGGCGTGAGGGCCCGCCAAGAAGCCTCCACTTCGTCATCTCGTGTAAACAGGGACTGATCGCCCAACATACAGTCCATCAGCAGACGACCATAGGCCTCGCCTTGGGATTGGCCAAAGGCACTTTCATAGCGGAAATCCATATCGACCGATCGCGTCTTCAAGGATGCACCCGGCATTTTCACCTCAAAACGCATCGAGATCCCTTCATTCGGCTGAATCCGCATGGCCAACACATTTGGGTTGGTTTGGCGCGCCGCCGACGGAAACATCAACAGCGGCACTTCCTTGAATTGAATGGCCACCTCAGTCACCTTTTTCGGCATCCGTTTGCCCGTGCGCAAATAAAAGGGCACACCTTTCCAGCGCCAGTTATCAATGCATAGCTTGAGGGCCGCATAGGTGGGAGTAGTGGACGTGGGGCTGGCCCCGTCCTCTTCGCGGTAGCCCGGAACCGGCTTGCCACGCATCCAACCACGACTGTATTGGCCCCGAACGGCACAGAGATCCAAATTTTTCAGGTCTGCGAGCCGGGTTGCTTGCAGCACTTTCACCTTTTCGTTACGGATGCTGTCCGCATCAAGGGAGTTGGGCGGCTCCATGGCCGTGAGGCAAAACAGTTGCATTAGGTGGTTTTGCACCATATCCCGCAGGGCCCCGGAAGTTTCGTAGTATCCGGCGCGTCCCTCCAGCCCCACAGTTTCCGCCACAGTGATTTGCACACAGTCCACAAACTGCCGGTTCCAGAGGGGTTCAAAGATGGCGTTGGCAAATCGAAACACCAACAGGTTTTGAACGGTTTCTTTGCCGAGGTAGTGGTCAATCCGATAAACCTGTTTTTCGGAGCAGACGGCCTGCACGACGCGGTTGAGCTGTTGGGCGGTGGCAAAGTCGCGACCAAAGGGTTTTTCGATCACGAGACGTTGCTTGTCGGGATCGGCGAGCATCCCGGCGGCCCCCAGTTGCTGGATAGCTTCCCCAAAAAATTTGGGCGCTACGGACAGGTAAAAGACCCGGTTGCCCCGAGTGCCCCGGAGTTCGTCCAGTTCTCCGAGGAAGGTTTTGAGCGTTTGATAGTCTTCGGGTACGTCAATGTTGGCGGGCCAATAGAACAAGCCTTTGGCGAAGTCTTCCCACAGGTCGTCGCTTTGGGTTCCGCCACCAAATTCTTCGATGCCTTCGCGCAGGTGTTCGCGGAAGAAGTCGTGACTCCATTCCCGGCGGGCAACTCCGACGATGGTAAGTTCGGGGGGCAGTCGCCGCTCTAGTTTCATTTGGTAGAGGGCGGGTACCAGTTTGCGCTGGGTGAGGTCGCCGGAGGCCCCAAAGATAATCAGGATTTGGGGTTCGGGAATGCGTTCTTGCTGAAGACCAACGCGCAGGGGATTTTCTTGGAAGGTCAGCATTGGGGAAGTGGGATCTGAAAGGGGCGATCGAGGCTAAAGATCGAGGCTGAATGAGGAAGGGGGTTGGGCAGGGAAATCGATGATCACGGGTAGCGGAGAAAAGGCCGAGGATCGATCGCCCGGATAGGGTGTTTGCGGGCCGTTCGTCTCGATCGTCGGGGGTTAGCCCGATCCCCGCTGTAGCAAAGATTCCACTCGGTTGACTTCTTCGGAACTGCCAATAATCAAGGGCGATCGGGCATGGAGGCGATCGGGAATCAGATCCATGATCGGTTTCTGGCCATCGCTGGCCTGACCACCCGCTTGCTCAATCAAAAAGGCGAGGGGAGCCGCCTCATACAGCAAACGCAGCTTGCCCTGAGGTTTTTGGCGGGTTCCTGGGTAAAGAAACACGCCCCCTTGAAACAGAATGCGGTGCAGGTCGGCCACTAAGGCTCCGCTGTAGCGGGAGGAATAGCCGCCCACCTCTCGAAAGTATTGAATACAGGCTTGGGTGGCTGGCTCCCATTGGCCAAAGTTGCCTTCATTGACGCTGTAGAGTTTGCCGCTGGGGGGAATTTTCAGGTTTTCGTGGCTGAGGATAAATTCTCCAAGGCTGGGATCGAGGGTGAAGGCATGGACTCCGCGCCCGATCGAGTAAACCAGCATGGTGCTGGGGCCATAGAGAATGTAGCCAGCGGCCAGTTGCTTGTGACCCGATTGCAGCAGGTCGGCGGCTTCACCCGTCTCGTCGTTGCCTTCCTGCTGGCGAATGGCGAAGATGGATCCCACATTGAGATCAATGTCAATGTTGGAGGAACCGTCGATCGGGTCATAGAGCAGGGTATAGCGACCGATCGGGCAATTTTCGGGAATGTAATAGGGATGCTCCATTTCCTCGGAAGCCAAGCGACAAACCAAGCCACTTTGCTTAAACACCGAGATAAAAACATCGTTGGCGTAGAGATCCATCTTTTTGACGGCCTCGCCTTGGACGTTGGTGCTGCCCGTGAAGCCCAGCGCATCTTCCATCAAACCCGATCGGCTCAGATGGCGAGCGATGAGCTTGCCCGCCAAGGCAATTCGGTTCATTAGGGCGCTGAGATCTTGGGCATCGGAGCCAAAACTTTGCAGTTGTTGCAGCACATGGCGACCCAGCGTGGTGCAATCTCGATCGAGCGATCGCTCCTGGGTCACGACATAACTGGCGGAATCAACACTGGCAGCATCAGCCATCTCAGAACCTCTCGTGACTGACGACGGAACGACAACGGAACATTGCCCCCGGGGGTCATGCCTTCAGTGTAGGAACCGATTTCCGAAAAGCTGGGGTGTTTTTAGAGAAACTTCATTAGTTCGTCGTAGTTCGTCGTAGTCCTTTGCAGTCCGTCGCAATTGACCGATGAATGGTTCGCTGCGCCCGTTTGTTGGTGTCCTGGCAAGCATTCAACAAACTTTTAATCGTCCAACCAATCGCTCAAGACCCAGCAATATCCAAAAACGAAAGGGGCCAAGTCTCGTAGACTGACCCCTTTTCCAGAAGAGTATTGCTATTTCAGCGGAACCAAAATCTTGGTTCCCCGATCGGGCAATTCTGAACTAGGCAGACTGTTTTCCGCCGCGCTCCATCTTTGAAGACTTAGAACGCGTTGTGGAAAAACGAGCGCCCACCGCCACCACCGGAGCGAGGCTCCTTAGGACGAGCCTTATTGGCACGGATTTGGCGGCCCATCCATTCTGCTCCATCGAGTTCTTTGATGGCGTGCTCTTCGGCCTGGTCGCTTTCAAGATCGATGAAGGCGAAACCGCGAATTCGGTTCACTTCGCGGTCGATCGGCAGGGTGATACGCTTAACAACGCCATACTCCGAGAAAACTTCTTGGAGATCCTGCTCGGTAGCGTCGTAAGAAAGATTGCCAACGTAAATCGTCATTTGAGTCCGGAACGGTAAAACAAGCGCGTGAAGTCTTCAGTTCAATTTGTCTCATGAGAACTTGGGTTAGCGGACTGGGACACAGTTCCACAAACTAAATTCCCACGCGGTGCTAGGCCCCAAGTCTATTGAGATTGTGCCCGATCGCGATCGCGCTCAAAACAAAAGGAGCTGAAAGAACATCACCATGATAGCGCCCTAAAGGGGTACTACTGGCGTAAACTTGGGAGTTTATTTTGCAATCCGGGGTAAGTCAGGGGTTGGCAGCGGGTAAATGGCTTGGATTTGGGGGCAAATTGCCCCTTCGCGATCATTACCAATCGTTGACGACCCTTCACCCCCAATTGTCCGGATCCTCGGTGGCCGTGGGCGATCGCCCCGTTGCTTCCCGCCCGGCTCTCAGCCTCGATCCCCCGGGGATCCCTATCTATCTATATAAAGATCCCCGATGGATAAGGATCCCCAATAACCCAGGAACCCTCAGCGGGATCCCGCCCATTGAGCCTTCAGCTTTGGCCGCTCAGGTTCAGACGTTGACGATGGGTTCAGGAATTCGCTGACTCAAATTCACCGACTTGAACCCATTCACTCAAATTCATTGACTTGAATCCAGTTACTCGATCGAGATCGACTGAGGGCCGCCGCTGGGGCTGCTGGGTGCAGACTCCGTGGAGCCATTGGGGCGATCGCTCCCCAACTGTTGCTCCAACCAGCTCTTAATTGGATCCTGATTCAGATCCAGGCGCAACAGGCCGGAAGCCAGTCCACCCAAGAAGCTCACGGGCTGTTTGAGGCCTTCTTCAACAAGGGGTTTGAGTTCTTCTAGGAACATAGGGCCGGACACACCGTTTACAAATTGCAAGAATTGCTGTCCAGTGTATCAAGAGGTTTTCGGTTGATGGGTAGTGGAAATCAAGAGTCGATCGCCCCAAGCAACTCCAGCACGGGCAGCCGCCTCATTACCTCCCTAGTTGCGCCAGCGGTCAAACTCTGGCTGAGATCCCAGGTAGAAGCCGCCACTGAAATCACCGTGCGGCTGGATGGGCGCGATCGAGACATTCTCGCGGGCCGCCTGCCCCAAGCCCAGATCAACGCCGAATCCGTGATCTATCAGGGCTTGCACCTCAGCCATCTCAACCTGCAAGCCACCAACATTGCCGTCAATTTGGGGCAAGTGCTGCGCGGCAAACCCCTCAGGCTACTGCAACCCATTCCCGTCAGTGCGGAATTAAAACTTTTTGCCCCCGACTTGGCAGCCTCTTTGGCGGCTCCCCTGCTGGCCCCGGCGTTGGCAGACTTTCTGGCTCCGCTGTTGGCCCTTTGGGGGCGACCCGTCACCTTCGAGCAACCCCAAGCCACCCTAGCCGGGGGGCAGTTAATTTTGTCAGGGGCGATCAAGCGGCAACCAGTGCAACTCTGCCTGGGGTTGGAATTGGTTGACCCCCAAACCTTGCAACTCTGCAATCCCCAGTGGCTGAACCAGGCAGGTGAGCCGATCGCCCAAGGATCCTCCGTGCACCTACCCTTAGGCGAAGACGTGGCCATCAACAGCCTGTCGATCGAACCGGAAGGACTCCAATGCACCGGTACTTTGCTAGTGCGCCCTTAATCGATCTATCTATGGCAGTTGTCTATCTATGGCAGTTGCCTATCCAGTTGTCTATCTATTCTATCTATATAGATAGATCAAAATAGATGGGGCAAATTTGACTCAATCCAGTTGGACGAACGGGGAGGCGGGCCCCATCTGGCGGATCTAGCTGCATCGGAATTTAGTGAATGACCAAAGCCGCATCACTGACCAAGCAAAGCCCCCCAACCCGCTTCAAAATCGGGCGAATTAACGTCACCAACTGATCCAATTGGGTCACATCCTGGCAAGTGGTCAGAATATAGCAATTGCCAAATTCTCGACCTAAATCATTGGTAAATTCTCCCCGATCGCCCTTTCCCGAAGCATCGCGAATTACCGTATAACCCGGAAACTTCAGGCCATCCAGCATTTCCAAAATTTCCTCTAGCTCCAAAGAGCTAACAATAATTTCCACACGTTTTGTTAATTGCATATCAACCTACTAGCCAACAAGCCAATCCATGAACCCCAAAAATGCCCCTACAGCCCCAGGATTTTTTCCAGTTCTAAATACAGCGGAATTCCCACAATAATGTTGAATGGGAAGGTCAAAGCCAGCGCCATCGAAACATATAAACTCGGATTTGCTTCCGGAACCGTCATCCGCATTGCTGCCGGAACCGCAATATAAGAAGCACTGGCACAAAGCACCGCAAACAGTAGCCCATTGCCTTCACCGATGCCCAGCAGCTTGGCAATCACAATCCCCAGCACCGCATTCAGCAGCGGCACAATTACCGAAAAGCCAATTAAAAATAGTCCTGTTTTTTTCAGATCTCGAATTCGTTTGGCAGCAATGATGCCCATATCCATCAGGAAAAATGTCAACACACCATAGAAGATGCCCTGCGTAAAGGGTTCTAGTTTGTGCCAACCACTGGGGCCGCTCAGCATTCCAATAATCACGCTGCCCACCAACAGCAGCACAGAGCTATTCAAAAAGGCTTCTCGCAGCACTTCACCCCAAGCAAAGGGATGATCGGGATCGTCCTTATCATCCTTGGCATCAAAAATTCGCACCAAAATTAGGCCGATGATAATGGCGGGTGATTCCATTAGCGCCAAAGCTGCTACCATGTAGCCGCCATAGCTAATGTGCAGTTGATCCAGAAAAGAACTAGCCGTAATAAAAGTCACGGCGCTGATGGAACCGTAGGTGGCCGCAATGGCAGCCGCATTGGGTGGATCCAGGCGAATTCTTAGGATAAAAAATGTGTAAATTGGAACCAAAGAAGCCATCACGATCGAAGCAAGCAGCGTGCCAGCCACCTGCTGAGTAATGCCGCTTTCTAGTAGCTCATAGCCCCCTTTGAACCCGATCGCCACCAATAGATAGAGCGAAAATAGCTTGGGCAGTGGTGCAGGAATTTCCAAATCTGATTTACAGAAAACGGCCAACATTCCCAAGAAAAAGAACAAAATGGGAGGATTGAGAATATTGGAAAGAATCAGTCCACTATCCATCGGCTATCCAGGGCAAAAACTAGAAAGGGATAAATTCCAACCTAGCCCAGGTTTAGGGTTAGGTAAACCTCTGAAACTAATTAAGATTATTCTTCATAATTATTCACTATTATTCGCTTTCACTGATAAAGACTCTCCACCATAGGTGTCACGGTTCCCCTTGCTTGCGACAGGATCAAGGCTGGATGATGATGAGAAATTGTTTAGAAACTGTTGGTTGTAGTGGGTTCTATGCCTCAAATTGCGCCCTACGGGACTTGGAAATCGCCGATTACTTCCGAAGCGATCGTGGCGGGAACGATCGGGCTGGGCGGTGGCCGTGCGGAAGGCGAAACGTTGTATTGGAGTGAATCGCGGCCGGCTGAGGGTGGACGTGTGGCAATCGTGGCCCGATCGCCCGAGGGCCAAACCCAAGATGTGATTGCGGCTCCTTGGAACGCTCGCAGTCGGGTGCATGAGTATGGTGGCGGTGCTTGGACGGTCGATCGGGGCTGGATTTATTTTGTGAACTTTGCCGATCAGCGACTGTATCGCACCCAGCCGGGCCAGGAGCCGATCGCCCTCACGCCTGAACAACCCTGGCGCTATGCGGATTTTGTGGTGGATGCCCAGCGCGATCGGGTGATTGGCATCCGTGAAGATCACAGCCAGCCCGATCGGGAGCCAGTGAACGAGTTGGTGGCGATCGCCCTGGATGGATCACAACAGGTGAGCCTATTGGCAACAGGTTGGGACTTTTACGCCTCGCCGGCCCTCAGTCCCGATGGGTCGCAGTTGGCTTGGTTGACTTGGAACCATCCCAATTTGCCTTGGGACAGCACCACTCTGTGGGTGGCGGCGATTGCCGATGATGGCTCCCTGCAAAATTCCCAGATCGTGGCCGGCGGGGCCGAAGAATCCGTGTTTCAGCCCAGTTGGTCGCCCGACGGCCAATTGTATTTTGTGAGCGATCGCTCCGGCTGGTGGAATTTATATCGCCAGGAATCCGATGGCAAGGCGCGGCATCTTTGCCCCATGGAGGCGGAATTTGGCTTGCCGCAGTGGGTTTTTGGGATGACCACCTATGGGTTTGTGGACTCAGAAACCCTGGTTTGTGCCTATACCCAAAATGGTCTGTGGCAATTGGCAAAATTGGCCCTTGCTGATGAAAAACTAACGGTCATTAACCAGCCCTATACTTCAATTTCTGATCCCTTTGTGGCGCAGAATTTCGTCATTTTTGGGGGTGGTTCAGCCGTTAAGTCAGGGGCGATTGTCCGGCTGGATTTGGCAACGGAAACAATCGAGGTTTTGAAAATCAGCAGCACTTTAGAAATTGATTCGGGCTATTTGTCGGAACCGCAATCGATCGCATTTCCCACCACGGGCGATCGGGAAGCCTATGCCCTCTTGTATCTGCCGAAAAATCGTGATTTCCAAGCACCGGAGGGCGAAAAGCCACCATTAAAAGTCAAGATTCACGGCGGCCCCACGTCCCAAACTTCCAGTAGTTTGAATTTGTCGATTCAATATTGGACGAGTCGCGGCTTTGCGGTGTTGGATGTGAACTATGGCGGCAGCACGGGCTATGGCCGCGCCTACCATTGCCGGTTGGATGGCCAATGGGGGCTGGTGGATGTGGATGATTGCGTGAACGGTGCGCAATATTTGGTCGATCGGGGATTGGTGGATGGCGATCGCTTGACCATTGCCGGGGGCAGCGCCGGGGGCTACACAACCCTGGCCGCTTTGGCTTTCCGTGACCAGTTCAAGGCCGGAGCCAGCTACTACGGCGTGAGCGATTTGGAAGCCCTGGCCCGAGATACCCACAAGTTCGAGGCTCGCTACCTCGATCGACTGATTGGCCCCTACCCGGAGCGCCAGGATATCTACATTGATCGATCGCCCATTCATCACATCGATCGGCTCAATTGCCCCGTGGCCTTTTTCCAGGGACTTGAAGATAAAATTGTGCCGCCTAATCAAGCGGAAATGATGGTGAATGCGCTTCAGCAAAAGGGAATTCCGGTGGCCTACGTGCCCTTTGAAGGGGAGCAGCACGGATTCCGCAAGGCAGAAAATATCCGTCGCGCTCTGGACGGAGAATTCTATTTCTATGCCAAGGTTTTTGGCTTTGAACCAGCGGAGGCGATCGACCCGATCGAAATTGCTAATTTGGGTGACTCAATGGGTGACTAAACTCCCCAACTGAGCAACAGTCAGCACCTTTTCGGTTAACCAAAGGGCGATCGACCCAATGGCGATTATTAACCCCATAGAAAAATGGGTGCGCTAGCATGGGCAAAAACATCCTATGTTGCACCCAATTTCGTTGGCGCGATCGACAACAACCGATCGCGTCACGGCCGCCGATTGGCTCGCTTACTTCCAACAGAATCACAGCCAATTGTTGCCGATTAATTGGCAGCAAACTGGGGGCTTCACCCCCCAAGAACAAAAACGGTTTCGCCAATCGATCGCGATTTTCCAGTTGGGGGAAAGTTCCGAGGGCCATCGGTTGATGCGAACGGTGCGGGCTTGGGTTGCCCAAGGAGCGGATCCCGTTTGGGTGGATGTGTTCAAGTGGTTTGTGCGGGAAGAACAGCGCCACGCGGCGGATTTGGGGCGACTGCTCGATCGCGAACAGCTTCCCCGCCTGCGACACCACTGGGCCGACGCGGCTTTTCGGTGGCTGCGGGGGGGCATGAATTGGGAATTGGCGCTGGCAATGTTGTTAACGGCGGAGGTGATGGGGTTGTTGTATGCCCGGGCATTGCAGGGGGCCACAGACCACCCGATCGCCCAAGCGGTTGCATGGCAAATTGAGTGGGACGAAAGCCAACATTTGCAAATGCAAGGTCAGTTACTGGCCCAATTGCGCCGGGGTCGATCGCCCCTGAATCAAAAGTTGACCCATGTGGCCCACCGTTGGTTTTTGACCCTGACCCTAGGAGCCGTCTGGTTAGATCATCGGCCGGTATTTCGGGCAGCGGGCTGGACGTTTCGGTCTTTTGCCCAAGCGGCCAGGGCCGAACTCAACCAGGCGATCGACCCGAGGCCCTTGGCAATGCCGCGCCCCATCCTTCACCCCCTCTCTCGACAACAACGCTCCAGATCCCAAGATGATTAGACTAGCTATTTCCATTGGCGACCCGGCGGGCATTGGGCCGGAAGTCGTGCTGAAGGCGCTGGCGGATCCGGCGGTGGCGGCTTTGCGGCCGGTGCTGGTGGGCAGCCGATCGATTCTCAGCCGCACCTATGCGCAACTTCAGCCGCGCAGTTCCCAGCCGATCGCTGATCCGGCCAAATTGAGGATTCTGGATATTCCGATCGACCCGCTGTTGGAGCGATCGATTCATTGGGGGGTTGAAAATGCGGCCGCCGGAGCCGCCAGCTTCGCTTGGCTCGATGCGGCCTTGGCGGCCACGGCGGCCGGCCGGTTTGCGGGAGTGGTCACCGCGCCGATCAGCAAAGCCGCCTGGCATTCAGCGGGCCACGCCTTCCCTGGACAAACGGAGGTTTGTGCCGAACGGGCCGGGGTCGATCGGTTTGGGATGGCCTTTGTAGGTCGATCGCCCCAGACCGGTTGGAAACTTTGTGCCCTCCTGGCCACCACTCACATTCCCCTGCATCAGGTTCCTGTGGTGCTCACGGCAGAACTGCTCGATCGGAAGCTGGATTTGCTGATCGCCATGCTCGATCGAGACTTGGGGATCACGCATCCCACCATCGCGATCGCCGGTCTGAATCCCCACAGCGGCGAAGGGGGACAACTGGGCACTGAGGAGCGCGATTGGCTGATTCCCTGGTTAGCCCAAGCACGCGATCGCTACCCCAACGCCACCCTGCGCGGCCCCATTCCTCCAGACACCATGTGGGTGACAGCGGGCCAAGCTTGGTTTGGGCCCACCCTTCCAGCCGGGTTGCCCGATGCCTACTTAGCGCTTTATCACGACCAAGGATTGATTCCCGTGAAGCTGATGGCCTTCGATCGCGCCGTCAACACCACGATCGGCCTGCCCTTTGTGCGCACCTCCCCCGACCACGGCACGGCCTTTGACATTGCTGGCCAAGGGATCGCCGACCCCACCAGCATGATTGAGGCGATTCATTGGGCGATCGAACTCACGGAAACCCGCAACCAATGGCGCGATCGGGTTGTGACCGCTGCCCACCGGGAATGAACCCGGCTGTTGAACTCGGCTGAAATTGGAACTTAGGCTTTGGCTTGTGCGTAATAGTCGCGTGTGCCCTTCACCTCGATCGCTGCCCGCAGGCGATCGAGCGCATGGACATAGGCCGCCGTCCGCAGGGACAAATCCAGCGATTGGGCGAGCTGCCAAATCCGCTCAGTTTCGCGGGTCATCCGTTCCGCCAACCGCTGTTCCACCTCCGCCGCCGACCAATACAAACCACTTCGATTTTGCACCCACTCAAAGTAGCTAACGGTCACGCCACCTGCATTGGTCAAAATGTCCGGCAAGACATAAATTCCCTTTTGATTCAGGATGCGATCGGCCTCAAAGGTAATCGGCCCGTTTGCCACTTCAAAGATCAGTTTGGCCTGAATTCGATCGGCGTTTTCCGGTGTAATTTGATTTTCCAGCGCCGCCGGAATTAACACATCAACGGGCAGTTCCAAGAGTGCTGCATTGGTAATCGATTGATGATCTGCCATGTTGCAAACCGTGCCATGGCAGTAAAGGGCCTCCATGCCGCGCCCCGCTTCCTTGTTTTGGCGGATGGCAGGAATATCTAACCCCGCCGGAGCATAGATTCCGCCTTTGGAATCGCTGACCGCCACCACTCGGTAGCCCGCACGATAGATTTGTTCCGCCAAAAAACTGCCCGCATTGCCAAATCCTTGAATCGCAACGGTGGTTTCGTCCGGTGGGCGATCGAACTTGGGCAAAATGGTTTGCATCACAAAAAAAGCTCCCATGGCCGTGGCCGTTTCTCGGCCCGCACTGCCACCCAGGGCGATCGGCTTGCCCGTCACCACCGCCGGACAGGACTTGCGCTGAATGATGTTGTAGCGATCCATCATCCAACCCATAATCGTGGCGTTGGTGTAAACATCGGGGGCCAAAATATCCACATCGGGCCCAATAAAATCCGCGATCGCATCAATATAGCCGCGCGTTAAACGCTCCAACTCCAAACGCGAAAGCTGCTTAGGATTAACCGTAATTCCACCCTTGCCGCCGCCAAAGGGCAAATCCAACACTGCACATTTAAAGGTCATCCAAAATGCTAAGGATGTGACCTCATCCAAGGACACTTGAGGATGATAGCGAACCCCACCTTTGGCAGGGCCGCGCGTATCGTCATAGCGAACTCGATAGCCCTGAAAAACCTGTAACGATCCATCATCCATCCGCACGGGAATTGAAACTTGCAGACTGGCTTTTGGATGCTTTAAATGTTCGATCGCATCTTCCGAAATGGCGATATGCTTCAGGGCCAAATCGAGATTTTGGCGCGCACCCACAAACAGCGATTGGCTTTCCATGCTTCGGGTCGTTCCTTGAAGGTAGTTGGAGCAACCTTCCTGTTTAAATTGTAGTCTTTGTTACGGTTTGCTCGCCAGCCACAGGGTTCAAGCAAGAACCAGGCAGGGATCAAGTAGAGATCAAGGAAAGATCACATGGAAAGCGAGCCAAATCCTGAAAACCAGGGCGATCGCTCGGTGGCCGGGATCATCCTCTGGCAACCCAAAACCGAACTGGGCCCGTGGTCAGATCCCAAACGCCAGGATTAAGATGGGCCCGATGTGCGGAGGATGGCTCGATCGCGCCCCAATTGCCCCTCAATTGCGCCGCCCGATCGCGATTGTCCTAAGTTCAAGGGCGGCCAAGAGCCGTTCGATCGAACCCAGTCGTAGCCTTATCCTCCCCACAGCATCCTCCTAGAATGCCCTTGACCATGGAATGGAATCCCGAAACAACTTGGATCTTTGCGGTGGGTTTGCTGGAGTGGCAAGACTCAGAAGCCTTCGCCCCTTTTCCTGATGCTGTCCCCAATCGGTCGGACGCGCAGTTAGTGGAATTTTTCCGCAACCAAGGTGTGCCTCAATCCCAAATTATTTATCTTCAGGATCGTCAAGCCACCCTCTCCGCCATTCAATCTAAACTGCCGGATTTTTTGGCCAGCACCGATGAAAATGCCCTCTTAATGCTCTACTTTGCTGGTCATGGCGGCTGGGATTCCGAATCGGGAGAACATTATTTTTACAATTATGATGCCGATGCGGAAGATACGGAAACCTATTGGAAAGTGTCCAGCATCTTTGATGATATTGAAGAAAACTTCAATGGTTCCCATGCCTTACTGATGGCGGACTGTTGCTTCTCTGGGGGACTGATTGATGAAGCCAAACGGCGGGAAAGCGAAATTGCTTACGCCTGTGTGACCTCTGCCTATGCCCACAACACTTCAACGGGCGCTTGGACTTTTACGGCTTCTTTGCTGAAGGGATTACAAGGAGATCCCACGGTTGATTTGGATGAAGATCGGGTGATTACGCTCTATGATTTTGCCCGCTACACGGAATTGGAAGTGGCATTCATTGAAGACCAAAAATCAATGTTTTTCACAACTCATGATTTTGATCCCCAAATGCAACTGTCACGAGTTACCGATCAGTTCGATCCCCAATTGGGCCGCCGGGTGGAGGTGGAATATGAGGAGGATTGGTATCGGGCAAAAATTGTGGAGGTGAGCGATTCAGACGGCGATCCGCAATACCGAGTGCAATACGTGGTGGATCAGTCAGAAGAGTGGGTCACGCCCGATCGCATCCGTCCCTACGAACCGGTGATGTATGACCTGGGAGCGGCGGTGGAGGTGCAGGATGAGGCGGGCGATTGGTATCCCGCAACAATCAAAAAGGCTTGGTATGGCCTGCACCACATTAGCTATGACGACTACGACGAAAATTGGGATGAGTGGGTGGGGCCCGATCGCCTGCGAGAACCGGAATAGGGCAGCGGGGCGCATGGTTGCATCAAGCCAAATTGGGAATTGATCGCCCAAAAAATCGGGGTAGTTTTGCATCTACCCCGACTCGCTTTTGGACATTAGTTGGGTATTAGTTGGACATTGGTTTAAACATTAATTTTGGACATTAATGTAAACCGGGAAATGGTTGAATTGCGATTGAATTCCGGCAACCGCAAACTCAGCAATGGATCAAGATTTCCCAAACACCTATTTCCAAGACACCTTCAGGCTGGCCGGTTGTCCAGGATTACCCACCAGCACCGGGCCGCGCCCATTGGCCGCCAAGTGCCGCAGGATCCAATAGATCGTTTCCACCTGCTCGATCGCCCCCACCTGCGTTGCCAACTCCGCAATCAACAGGGGTTCTCCCGCGTCTTGCAAGACCGACACCAGCCGCTTTTGCAGGGCCAAGATGTTGGCGGCGGCTTTTTTGCCGGCCTCAACGCCCGGTTGGTGATAGGCGTTGATGTTCACCAGGGAGGCATAGAAGCTCACGGCCCGTTCGTAGAGCGCAATTAGGGCCCCCACAATGCGCTCGCTGACGCGGGGAACCGTAATGGTGATTGACTCTCGATCATTGTCGTAGAGCGCTTGGCGCGTGCCTTGCAATAGCCCACTGAGGTAGTCGCCGGACTCGATCGCCCCGTCTTCCACCACCACGCCCGAGCCGCCATCTTCCAGCACTTCAATCAGGGTGGCGAAAAAGTTGGGAACCCCTTCGCGCAACTGCTGCACGTAGGCATGTTGGTCGGTGCTGCCCTTGTTGCCATACACGGCAATGCCCTGATAGACCAAGTTGCCATCTAGGTCGCGTTCCTTGCCCAAGGATTCCATCACCAACTGCTGGAGATAGCGCGAAAACAGCAGTAGCCGGTCTTTGTAAGGCAAAACCACCATGTCTTTTTCGCCCTTGCCTCGGCCCACGGAATACCAACAGAGGGCCAACAGGGCGGCGGGGTTGGTTTTTAGGTTGCGGTCTCGGGTGGCCTGATCCATCATTTGCGCGCCCAAGAGCATTTCCCGAATTTGGATCCCTTGGAGCGCCGCTGGCAACAGCCCCACCGCCGACAGTTCCGAGGTGCGGCCACCGACCCAATCAAACATCGGGAATCGATCGAGCCAACCTTCCGCGATCGCCCGTTGATCCAAGGCGCTGCCCTCACAGGTAATGGCCACAAAGTTGCGGTGATAGGGCAAACCGGCTTGGCCAAATTCCGCTTGAATTTCCACCATGCCGTTGCGGGTTTCGGGTGTGCCGCCGGACTTGGAGATGATCAGCACCAGGGTCGTGGCCAGGCGATCGCGCAGGGGGGAGCCGCCCGTGCTCTTGGACAGAATTCGATCGATGCCGTCGGGGTCGGTGTTGTCCACAAAGTGAATGGCCAAGGGCGGCTGATTGGGAGCCAAGGCCTCCGCCACGAACTGCGGCCCCAGGGCCGAACCGCCAATCCCGATCGACAACACATCCGTAAAAGGCTGACCGTTGGCCGTGAGCTGGCCGTTGTGGATGGCCGCCGTGAAGGTTTCGAGGCGGTCAAGGGTGTTGATGATGTCGTCTCGCAATTCCGGTGTTGGGGCCAAGTCCGGTTGCCGCAGCCAATAGTGACCCACCATCCGTTGTTCGTCGGGATTGGCGATCGCCCCCGATTCCAGAGCGGTCATGTCCCCAAACGCTTTCGCCAACTTGGGTTGCATCTGAGCCACAAATGCATCATCGAACCGCATCCGGCTCACGTCCAGATACAGCCCCAAGCCCTCGTGATAGTAGAGCCAGTCTTGGTAACGCTGCCACAATGACGCAGTGCCGGTCATAAACACTCCTTCTTATCGTCTTTTTATCGTC
Source organism: Limnothrix sp. FACHB-881 (assembly GCF_014698135.1). Lineage (NCBI taxonomy): Bacteria > Bacillati > Cyanobacteriota > Cyanophyceae > Pseudanabaenales > Pseudanabaenaceae > Limnothrix > Limnothrix sp. FACHB-881. Next base: position 375,910 of record NZ_JACJSN010000001.1, on the reverse strand, counting down.
CCGATCGCGCCTTGAGTGTAGCCCAGCTCCCACCCCCGATCACGGTAACGATTGCATCAGACACCGGCCCCCCTGCGTCTGGGCCGAGAGCGCAGTTCCCGACAGTGCCAACCGGCTGAGTAGAATAGGGGCGGCAGTAGCATCCCCCTGCCCTCACCCCCCTTTTGACCCATGGCTGCTGTGCGTTGTCCTATCTGTTCCACCGAGTTGTCAGACACCGAAGTGCTGTGCCCAACCTGTGGTTGGGATAATTCCCCGTTACCGGAGGCGCTGGTGGGCACGGGGAGCGATCGGGCGACCATTGCCCTGTTGCGGGCCCGCGACCAGGTGCGCACCACTTGGGCCCGGGAGTTTTGGCAGCGATTAAATTTGGATGCCAAGTTAAACCACATTGAAGGCCAACTGAAACGGGCCCGCCAGGAGCGATCGCACCTGTATTTGGAACTAACACAACTACAAGAATCGCAAAAACTGCTGCTCCAAACCCTTTCGCCGGAATGGTTGGAAACGCTGCAACAGCTTCAGGGTCAGCTCCAGCAACAGATCCAAGCCCTGAAACAGAGTGCGGGGCCCCAAAGGTCACCACAGAAGGGATCACCACAGACAGGATCGCCCCAGGCAGGATCCCCGACACAATCCCATCCGATCGGGTCGGGATCCGATCCCTTGCCGTTTGATTTGGGCCCCTTGGACACAGCCGCCCTGCAAGACACGGGCAATCCGAGTTCGGCGGTCAATCCTGAACCAACCGTGGCAAGTCCCGATCGCAACGAAAATCCTTTCCACCTGCCGGAACATCGCCCTTCCGCCCCCATGCCGCCGGCCCACGGGCTGCCCACGGAGGAGGAGGTGACCATTTTGCAGTTTGTGATGCCCTCGCCGGGGCCAACTCCGGCCCCGGTCGATCGCTACGGGCGGCTGTCCCAGTTGTTGGAAGCGCAAAAGTGGCTGGAGGCCGATCGGGAAACCACTCGAATCATGCTGAAGGTGGTGGGCCGCGAGGGGGCCAGTTGGTTGCGGGTGGAAGACATTGAGCAATTTCCCAAGGGCGATTTAACCGAGATCGATCGCCTCTGGACCATCCACAGCAACAATCACTTTGGCTTCCGCATTCAGTACGACATTTGGCTAGAGGTCACCAGCCAAACGGCCAGCCCCGTGGAGGCTTGGTGTCGGTTTGGCGATCGCCTGGGTTGGACCAGCCAAAAGAGCCGTAACTTCAGCCTCAGCGCCCCGGCGGGCCATTTGCCTTACTGTTCTGCCGTGGGGGTTTGGTGGTGTTCGGGTCTGTTTCCTCAGGTGGTGAATGCGGCCTTGGGCAGCGCCTAAAGCAACCCTGGCCCGCCAGGCTAAACCAGCGCCTAAACCATCGATCCATCAGCTCCCTGCCCTACAATGGGGCGTGAAATTTGGGCTATTCCTACGCTGAGGCTCGATCGCGCCCCCATGATTGCTTACCTCACCTCACTGATTATCTTTTCAGGCATCTTTGCCCTCTTTGGTCTGGGTCTGAATTTGCAATGGGGTCTCACGGGCTTAATTAATTTTGGCCATGTGGCCTTCATGACCATTGGGGCCTACACCACCATTTTGCTGTCGCTTCAAGGTTGGCCGATTGTGCTGGCGGTGGCGATCGGGGCAGGGTTGGCGGCTCTGCTGGGCCTGTTGGTGGGCATTTCCACCCTGCGCCTGCGGGAAGATTACTTGGCGATCGTCACGATCGGGGTGTCGGAGGTGGTGCGGCTGGTGGCTTTGAATGAAGAGTGGCTGACCCGAGGCGCAAGGGGCGTTTATGGCTACCCGCTGCCCTTGGCCCAAGTGCCGGACGCGCCTTGGATAGCTCCGGTGGCGATCGCCCTTTGGACGGGCATCTTTGGGGCGGCGGGTTGGTCTCTGTGGCGTTGGTTCCGGCAGGCCTTGCGATCGCGCCAACAGGCCGCCCAAGGACAAGTCACCGGCACAACCCAACAGCCCCCCTCCAAGGGTCGCCTGGTGTTGGGTGGCATCTCGGCCCTATTGGGGCTGTTGCTCTATGGCTGTGGGGCGATCGCCCTTTGGGATTTCAACTACAAAGGCGGCTTGATGTTGCTGGTGGTGGCCGTTTTGGGTCTGGTCTATTGGCAACTGGAACAACTGGGCCGATCGCCCTGGGGCCGGGTGCTCAAGGCAATCCGCGAAGACGAAGAAATCGCGCGGGCCTTGGGCAAAAACGTGTTTTGGTACAAACTGCAATCCCTGATGTTGGGCGGCGCGATCGCGGGGGTCGCTGGTTCCTTCTATGCCTGGAATCTCACTTTCATTAACCCCGATGGCTTCATTCCGCTGATGACCTTCCAAGCTTGGACGATCGTGGTTTTGGGCGGTGCGGGCAACAATGCGGGCACGCTGTTGGGTTCTGTCCTGTTTTGGGGATACACCACCCTCACCCGGTTTGTGTTGCCGGCCCTGTTGCCCTTGGATGATGCCCGCTTGGGTGCTTTCCGGCTAATGGTCATTGGGCTGATTTTGGTGGTGCTGATGATGTGGCGGCCCCAGGGCATTTTGGGCAAGAAGGAAGAGCTGACCCTCGGCCAATAGGCGGATCTGGCGATTCGGGGCGATCGCCCTATGATGGGTTAATCAACAGTGCAAGTGATCTCCAGAGTCCAAGCTGCGATCGCAAGGCCCTGATCCCCCTTTCAATCATGTTCAAACTGCTGGCAACGGTGCGCCATCGCTGGGTTATGTGGCTGATGGGCTGGGAGACCCGTTTGGTGAGTCCTTCGTTTCAGGGGGCTTTGCTGGGCGCGATCACCCTGTTTCTGTTTGGGGCGGCCACCAACGCCATGGCCGGTTGGCTCTATGTGATGAGTGGGGTGCTGTTGGCGCTGATGTTGGTGGCGGCGGTGCTGACGGCGCGATCGCTCGGGGGCCTGAGCGCCAGCCGATCACCCATTCAACCGATCAGTGTTGATGATTTGGCCGTGGTGGAATGCCGGATCACCAACCATGCCCGATCGGCCCGCTCCCTATTGCAATGGGTCGATCGGCCACCGGCCCCCCTGCCCATTGCCAGCGGCTCGATCGCCCTGATTCCCGCCCAAGGCAGCATCACCATCCAAGCCCAATTTCGGGCCCAGCGGCGCGGCATCTACCGTTGGCCGAGTCTCACCTTGCGATCGGGTGCGCCCTTCGGTCTGTTTTGGCGACAACAGCCGATCGCTGCACCGGCCAAGTTGGTGGTTTATCCTCGAGTTTGGCCCCTAGCCCAATGCCCGATCGTGGATTGGATGGGCGAAGGGGATGCCCAAAACGCAGCGGGCGATCGCGCCTTACGTTTGGGAACCGAAGGCCTCACCCGCTCCCTGCGGCCCTACCGTTGGGGCGACTCCACCCGGCTCATTCATTGGCGCAGCAGTGCCCGGTTTGGGGAGCTTCAGGTGCGGGAATTGGAAACCGCCGCCACGGGGCCCGACCTGATTGTGGCCCTCGATAGTGCGATCGCCTGGGATCCCGAAGACTTTGAGCAGGCCGTGGAAGCGGCCGCCTCCATGTATGTCTATGCCAGCCGCTGTTACCTCGATCCCTTCCTTTGGACGGCGGCCACGGGGCTGGTGCGAGGGCGACAGGTGGTATTGGAAACCCTGGCCGGAACCCAAGCCGGGGAGCTAGCTGAACATGAACCGCCTTCCCGGGCCGTGCTGTGGCTCACTTCAGCGGTCGATCGGGTCAGTCAATTGCCCGATCGCAGCCGTTGGTTGTTGTGGTTACCCCCCAGCAGTGAGTTGACAGGCAGCCTGCTCGGTCGCCAGGCCCAAGGCCGCGTCATCTCACGCGATCGCCCAATTTCTGAGCAATTGCAAGCCGGCAACCATCCGCTTTAACTCAACGGTTTTCGCTCAACGGTTTTCGCTCAACCGTTCGCATCATTGACCCTTGATGGGGCGTGCGGCCGTACGCCCCTACTTCAGGCCGTCCAGAGCATCGGTTGAAACCGGCGCGACGAAACGGGGCGATCGTCAGCCGCTGGATCTCCAGCCGTTGGACTTGCTTGTTTAAATCTTATTGAAAATTATTCTTGACATTTTCCAAATCTTGATTCAGGCTTTATTGCTATAAAGTTTCAATAAAGATTCGAGAGTTACTCGAATCTGCACCGAATGGCGCATACCTGCAAAAACTGCAAACGCTGCAAGCTGTTGTTGGGAACTTCCTATGACTGTCACCACCACGCCGCCACAGACGGCGATCGCGATTCCTTGGTGGGCGGGGAATGCCCGCCTGACGGAACTGTCGGGACGATTGTTGGGGGCCCATGTGGCCCATGCGGGACTGATCGTGCTTTGGGCGGGGGCAATGACCCTGTTTGAGGTCTCCCGCTGCGATCTGAGTCGGCCGCTGTACGAGCAAGGCTTGATTTTGTTGCCGAACCTGGCCCGGTTGGGTTGGGGCCTGGGCAACGACGGGGCGATCGCCCAAACCGATGATTGGTTTGCGATCGGGGCGATTCATCTGATCAGCGCCGCCTTCCTGGGGGCGGGCGGTTTGTTCCATGCCCTCAAGGGGCCCGAACGGCTCGATCGCACCGGCTTTTTCAATTACCGCTGGGATGATGCCAACAAAATGACCCAAATTCTGGGCATTCACCTGGTGTTGCTCGGGTTGGGCGCTTGGCTGCTGGTGCTGAAGGCCACCACCTTTGGCGGTCTTTACGATCCGGCGGTGGGCCGTGTCCAGTTGGTCAGCGACCTGAACTGGGATTTGGGGCAAATCCTCGGCTACTTCTTTGGGGCCGGCGGTCGCTACTGGCTGGCCAGCGTCAATGACCTGCCCACGATCGTCGGGGCCCACGCTTGGTTAGGCGCAATCCTGATCGGTGGCGGCCTCTGGCACATCGTTTCGGAGCCGTCCGCAGTTGTGAAGCGCCTGTTTATTTGGTCGGGCGAAGCCTATTTGTCCTACAGCCTGGGGGCGTTGGCCCTGATGGCCTTTGTGGCCACCCTGTTTGTGTCCGTGAACGCTGTCGCCTTCCCCGAGGCATTCTTTGGCCCCACATTGCAAATCGGGTTTGATCGCGTGCCCTATTTCTTCAGCCCCGATGGCGCATTGACCTCCCGCGTTTGGTTGGCCAATGCCCATTTCTGGCTCGGCTTCTTTTTCCTGCAAGGGCACATTTTCCACGCCCTGCAAGCGGCTGGTGTGCGGTTTGGCTTTGGGCAAACCACCCCGGCCACTGCTAACACCGCTGATTCGTCCACTCAATCCACCCAGGAGGCTGCTGCATGAGCGCTGTGATCTCTCGGACGGCGGCCCCCGCGATGCCGCAGTTGGGCTGGTGGGCCGGAAACGGTCGGTTCGTGAACCTGTCGGGCAAACTGCTGGGGGCCCATGTGGCCCATGCGGGGCTGATTGTGCTCTGGGCGGGGGCCATGACCCTGTTTGAGCTGTCTCGCTACGACGCGAGCCAACCGATGGGGACTCAGGGGCTGATTCTGTTGCCCCACTTGGCCACCTTGGGGTTTGGCTTGGGGCCCGATGGGGCGATCGCTGACACCTATCCCTATTTGGTGGTGGGCATGTTGCACCTGGTCAGTGCAGCAGTGTTGGGAGCTGGCGGCATCTATCACGCCGTGCTGGGCCCCGAGGTGCTGCCGACCGATCGCGCCAACTTCAGTGGCTTCTTTGGCTACGACTGGCGCGACAAGGACAAAATGACCACGATTATTGGCATTCACCTGTTGCTGTTGGGATCGGGGGCCTTCCTGTTGGTGGCCAAGGCCATGGCCTGGGGCGGTCTCTATGACCCGGCGATCGGCTCGGTGCGCTTGGTTGAGCATCCCACCCTGGAGTTCGGCACGATTTGGGGTTATCTGGTCGGATCCCACGGTAGCCAAGGGATGGCGGCGATCGATAACCTCGAAGACCTGGTGGGTGGCCATGTGTGGGTCGGCGGTCTCTGCATCGCGGGCGGCCTCTGGCACATCCTCAGCCGTCCCTGGCTCTGGGTGGAGCGGGTGTTCTATTGGACGGGAGAAGCCTACCTGTCCTACAGCTTGGGAGCCTTGGCTTACATGGGCTTCTTCGCCGCCTACTTTGTGTCGGTGAATGATTTTGCCTATCCCGAAGTGTTCTATGGGCCCCTGGGCATCGTCACCCAGGACGGCACGGTGACCGCTCGGGGCTGGCTCGCAACTTTCCACTTTGTGTTTGCGATCCTGTTTTTGGCGGGGCATTTGTGGCACGCCCTGCGGGTGCGGGCGGAGGCCGTGGGCTTCAAGTTCGGCAGCGATAGCTTTATCCGGCCCGGTGGCGGCTCCCCGGAAGCGGGCACGTTGGACACACCCGTCAGCGCTTCCGATGTGACCCTGGCCCTGGTGCAATACCTGCCGATCTATCGCCCGAATCTGTCGCCCCTGTCGCGGGGTCTGGAAATTGGCATGGCCCACGGCTACTTCCTGGTGGGGCCGTTCATCAAGCTGGGGCCGATGCGATCGAGCCAATCGGCGGAACTGGTGGGGCTGATTGCCACCATGGGGCTGCTGTTGATTTTGTCCCTGTGCCTGTCGCTCTACGGGGCGGTGACTTTCCCGAATCGAGGCGATCGCTCCCTGGATCAATTCCGAGGCATGGCCAAGGCCGTGAGCGCGAATGCGGCTGTGCTGCCCGAAAACCTGCGGACGGCGGACGGCTGGAGCCAGTTCAGCGCCATGTTCTTGGTAGGTGGCATGGGCGGCGCGATCTTTGCCTTCCTGCTGTTGACCCAGGGGGCGGGCCTGTTGGCGCTCTAGGCGATCGCCCCGCGACCAGCCTGATTGGCCAGCATCGTTCAAACCGTTTTTTGAGTTTTTGATCCAAAAGTCAGTCATTTACAGAAATCGAAATCGGTCATGGAGGGCTGATTACGAGGACTGGGGGGATTCGGGGCTGCTCCGTCGCTGGGGGTGGCGATCGATCCCCTTTTTTCTGGTTGGGTGGGCATTTTCAGTTTATTAAAACTCTTTCTCAATTAAGAAAAGCTTGCTATGCTGCTATTGCTTATTTATTGAGAGTAAGTTTCATTAGATAAGCTTTCAAGGGTCAATCGTCAGTAACCAGCAGTGCATGGCGATCGCCCCTGAAGCGAGATCGGTACTCGGCCGGCCGACCTCAACAACCTCAACCTTTCAACGAATCGAACCTATGGCAACGATCGGACTGTTCTACGGCACGCAAACGGGCAACACGGAATCCTTGGCTGAAAAAATTCAAGCGGCCCTGGGCGGCGATTCCGTGGTGGATTTGCACGATGTGGCGGATGCCAGCGTCGAAGACTTTGCGCCCTACAACTACCTGATTGTGGGCTGCCCTACCTGGAACATTGGCGAACTCCAAAGCGACTGGGACGGCCTCTACGGAGAGCTAGACGACATCAGCTTTGCGGGCAAAAAGGTGGCCTATTTTGGCCCCGGCGACCAGGTGGGCTACGCGGACAATTTCCAAGACGCGATGGGATTACTGGAAGAAAAAATCGCCAGCCTGGGCGGCCAAACCGTGGGCATGTGGCCGATCGCGGGCTATGACTTCAGCGAATCCAAGGCCCAACGGGGCGATCGGTTCGTGGGGTTGGCGCTGGATGAAGATAACCAACCGGACTTGACCGATGAGCGAATTGCCACTTGGGTGGCCCAGATTAAGCGCGAATTTGGCCTGTAATTGGGCCAGTTGGGCCCTGAAATTCTGGGGTTCCCGTTGGGCGCTGGTGAGCTATTGACCGTCCAAGCCGATCGGGCTAGGAGCCGCCGCAGCCAGCCGATCGAACCGGGCCCGATCGGGAGCATTGGTGATCACGCCATCCACCCCCAAGCTCAGGGCCCGCGCCATTTCGATGGGATCGTCCACTGTCCAAACCCAGAGGGCCGCCTGCCGCGATCGCGCCAGAGCCACCACTTCGGGGGTGAGCTGGCCATGGTGCAACGACACCACCGCCACCGCCCCCAATTCCCGATCGAGCGCGGCCCAATCCAGCGGGTCAGCCGCAATCGGGCCCAAGGGCAACTCAGGCGCGATCGCCCGCACCCGTTGCAGCATTGCCCAATTAAAAGACGTGAGCGTGACCTGTGCTTGGGGAAACGCCCTCAACAAAGCCACCACGGCTTCCGGTAACTGGCGTTCGTGGCCATGGCATTTCAGCTCCAAATTCAGGGCCACCCGATCACCCACTTGGGCCAACACCGCCGCCAGGGTCGGAATCCGGGTTCCCGCAAACCGGGGACTAAACCAGGATCCCACCTCCAATTGGGCTAAGTCCGCAGCGGTCAGTTGATGGCTGGGGCGATCGACCCCGGCTAACCGCCGCAAGTTTGTGTCATGGAGCACCGCCAGTGTGCCGTCCGCCAGCTCCTGCACATCCAGCTCGATCACATCAACCCGGTCAGCGATCGCCTGTTCGATCGCCACCAAGGTATTTTCGGGAGCGATCGCGGAACTGCCCCGATGGGCAATGAGCTGCGCCATGGTTCTGGAGCGAAAGGATTCAATTTGAGGATTCAATTTGAGGAATCCGTTAACCGTTGCCTAGCCGACGGAAAGCGCCTCAGCAGGCTGCGGGCGCGATCGGGGATAACGTTCCATCAGCGATCGCACCTGTTCCGCATGGTAGGAACTGCGGGTCAGCGGCGAAGAAACCACCTGCAAAAAGCCCATGGCTTCCCCGGCCACCCGCCAAGCTTCAAACTGCTCCGGAGTCACAAAAGACTGCACCGACAAATGCTTAGGCGAAGGCTGGAGATATTGGCCGAGGGTCAAAATATCGCAATCCACCGATCGCAGGTCGGCCATGGCTTGTTCCACTTCCGCCGCCGTTTCCCCTAACCCAACCATGATTCCAGATTTGGTATACAGCCAAGGGGCAAGGGTTTTGGCGCGTTGCAACAGTTCCAAGGTGCGTTGATAGTCCCCTTGGGGGCGCACCCGGCGATAAAGACGGGCGATCGTTTCCGTGTTGTGGTTCAGCACCTCCGGCCCCGCCGACAGGATAATATCCAGCGCCGCCCAGTTACCGCAGAGATCCGGAATCAACACCTCGATCGTGGTTCCCGGCGAGGCCGATCGCACGGCCGCAATGCATTGGCGAAACTGATCCGCCCCGCCGTCGGGCAAATCATCCCGATTCACCGATGTAATCACCACATGGTTCAGCCGCATCCGGCGCACCGCTTCCGCCAGCCGCGTTGGTTCCGTGGGATCCAGGGCCTTGGGCTTCTTCTCAAAGTCAATGTCGCAATAGGGACAAGCGCGGGTGCAGGCGGGCCCCATGATTAGAAACGTGGCCGTTCCGGCATTGAAGCACTCGCCAATGTTGGGGCAGGAGGCTTCTTCGCAGACCGTGTTCAGGGCCAAGTCCCGCAAAATATCTTTGACATTGCCCACGCGCTCCCACTGAGGAGCCTTGACGCGGAGCCATTCAGGTTTTTGGGCGATCGGGTTGGAGTTTGGGTTCACGAGTAGTCCGGTTGGGTTTCACCCAGTTTTGGGGCACTGATTCATTATTGATTAATTAACACTAATCAATTAGAGCTAATCAATTAGGGCTAATTCATAAAGCTAATTCACATCGCTTCCGCGCCCAAGGGAACGGCGCAACCCCGTGGGCGGGACTGCCTCAACCGGTTTCTCAGTCGATCGGCCTTGGATTCCCAATGGCTAATCCTGAGATTGGCGATTGTTGCCGGTGGGCTGGTTGGCCGTTGAGGCTTGGGCAGTGTTGGATTTGCCCTTTTGGGGTTGGCGAGCCTTGGCAAAATAGGCATCAATCACCGATCGGGCAACGGGGCCGGCCACCTTGCCGCCACCGCCACCATTTTCCAAAAACGCCACCACCACGATCTCCGGTTTTTCATAGGGCGCATAGGCCCCAAACCAAGCATGGGTTTCCCGGGGCGGATCTTCCGCCGTGCCGCTCTTGCCTGCCACCGACACCGTGCCATTCAGGGCTTTGCCCGTACCCGCCGTCACCACACTGCGCAGGGATTTCCGCAACAGTTCCAAGGTGCTGGGTTTCAAACCCAAAGACTCCCGCTGCATCGGCGTGGACTGCACCAACCGGGGCTGCACCCGATAGCCCCCATTGGCCACGGCTGAAAACATAACCGCCACTTGCAGGGGGGAAGCTTGCACGTAGCCTTGCCCGATCGAGGCATTGACTGTATCTACCCGATGCCAACGTCCCAAGTCATTTTTCCGCTTCCATTCATCACTGGGAATCAGTCCCCTGGCTTCCTCAAATCGCAGTTCAATGCCCGTTGGTGAGCTAAAACCCAGCTTTCGGGCCCAAGTGACCAGGTTTTTTTCGCCCGCCCGCAGGCCTGCTTGCCCAAAAAAGGTGTTGCTGCTCATGGCCATGGCACTGATGAAGCTCATGGGGCCAAAGCCGGATTTGTTCCAATCCCAAACCCGAGTACCATCCACGGGCAAATAGGCATAGGTGGGCAGAACAGCATCCGGCGGGAGCTTGCCCGACTCCACCGCCGCCACGGTGGTCACCACCTTGAAGGTACTGGCGGGGGGATAGGCCTGCAAAGCTCGGTTCACGAAGGGATGGCGACGCTTTTGCAGGGCTTGCCAAGTGCGTTGGTCAATCTTGCGGGTGAAGATATTGGGGTCAAATCGGGGTTCGCTGGCCAGGGCCAACACTTCGCCGGTTTTGGGGTTCATGACCACCACGGCCCCGTTGCGTCCCCCCAAGGCCGATTCCGAAGCCCGCTGCAAGTCCACATCTAAGCTGAGGTGGATATCTTCACCGGGTCGAGCGGGGCGATCGTCCAGAATGTTGATCAGGTTGCCCTTGCCGTCAATTTCTACCCGACCGCTACCGGGCTGGCCCCGCAGGGTAAATTCCAGGGATTTTTCAAGGCCCATTTTGCCCACAATGTCGCCATAGCGATAGCCTTTGGCAGATTTTTGGGCCCGAAATCGGTTGCCTTCCAGTTCTTCCTTGCTGATTTCGCCGATGTAGCCCAAGACGTGGGCGGCCGTTTCACCGTAGGGATAGGAGCGGCTGGTTTCCCGTTCAATTTGCACCCCTTGCAAATCCACGCCATATTCCCGCAACCGCACGACCTCTTCGGGTTTCACGTTGTGCTGAACAGGAATCAGAAAGCGAGATTCAAAATCTAGATGATCGGCCCGGGCCTGGAGATCGTCTTCTGAAATATTGAGGGTGGTGGCCAGAACATTCCGCAGTCGGGGCCAGTTGGGCCGGTTAACCGCTGTGCGCCAAACGGAAACGGAGTGGGTGAGCTGGTTACCCGCGAGCAGGTTGCCGTTGCGATCGAGCAGGTTGCCCCGGCTAGGAATTTTGGGGATGGTTTGAATGCGGTTGCGCTCGGCCCGGGCCCGCAGGGCCTCACCTTCCATGAGCTGGAGATGCACTAGGCGCTGAGCCAGTCCCCCAAAGATCAACAGGGAAACCACACCCATCAAAATCCAACCTTGATTTGATCGCCCGATGGTGCGGCCATCGGTGTTGAGGCGATCGTACAGCGGTTGTAACAGCGTCATAGGATGATCGGCCGATGGAAAGAGGGAGCAAGGGGAAAAATCCCAAGCGGACAACAATCAGCAAGCGCAAGAGCAGTTAGCGATCGAACCAACAGGTGCAGGTCATGGGCCAACTGGTCTAGCTCTGAGCATCAACGCATAGGCTCGGGGTCAATGGCTCGGGGTCAATGGCTCGGGGCGATCGCACAGGGAAGAAGCAACGGGACGGGAAAAACAAAACCAGGAACACGACAACCCTTGGAATCCCAAAAATTAGGCTTTTGGGGATTTGATCGGGGGTTTGCTGATGGGCGGCGGGCGCTTAAGTGACCCATTGATGAGGGTTTCTGTTTGTCACCCATGCCCAATCGGCCGTCGCCCAATACTTTACCGGAAATTCTGAGGGTGACCAAACCAGTTTTGGGCATTTGGCGCGATCGGGTTCCGCAAAGACCTGATGGAACGCTGTTTTGTGGCTTGGGGCGCAGGGCTGATTAGGGATTCTGATGATTTGATGACATTAGGCTCGAAATTTTGAACCTGGGATTCTGATGATTTGATGACATCAGGCTCAAAATCTTGAGCAATTGCCTGAATTGAGCCTCATGAATGGATGCGAATCAATAAATTTAGGGGCGATCGGCTAGTGCGATCGCCCCTAAATCGTTGCTGAGTTGCTGAGACTGACCTGCCCTTAACTGTTCCGAGATCCAGGGACTACAGAAGGTTGGCCTTGAAGGATCCGCTCGCTGGAGTGGTCTTGATGGGTCTTGGGCAGGCTTTTGACAGGAGTTTCGTGGATTTTTGCGAATCTGCTCCTTGGTGAATCTGCTACGGATTCGCGGGCGGATTAGAGGCGGGCGGTTTTGGGCCAAAGTAAGCCTTGAACACTTCCTTCGCGATCGGGGCCGCCACAGCTCCCCCATAGCCAGCATTTTCCACAGCCACCGCCAGGGCAATTTGCGGTTGATCCACCGGGGCATAGCCCACATACATTGCGTTATTGGGGCCGCTGGGCACTTCGGCGGTTCCCGTTTTGCCAGCGCTGGGGGGCAGACTGGGATCATTGAGCACTTTGGCGGTTCCCTGACGCACCACCGCATTGAGTCCTTGGCGCACCACGTTCAGGGTTTCGGGTTTCAGGCCGATCAACTGGGGTTGAAAGTCCGATTGGCTGGTTTGGTTAGCCAACAGGTGGGGAACCACACGCTTTCCTCCATTGGCGATCGCGGAAACGACCGTGGCCAGTTCCAAAGGCGTGGTTAAGACCAATCCTTGCCCGATCGACATACTGACCGTATCGCCCAAATACCAGGGTTGACGGTACAGAGTTTGTTTGGTGGCCGGCGTGGGCAACATGCCCCGACTGCCCAACAGCCCCAACTTCAGCGGCTGACCAATGCCCAGGGCCTGGCCCCATTGGGCGATCGCCTCGGGGCCGGTCTTCATTCCCACCTGGTAATAGAAGGTATTGCTGCTGACTTCGAGGGCCCTGGCAAAGCCGATCGTGCCGTAGCCGCCGCCCCCATGCTCCCGAAACACCGTCCCCCCCAGGGACAGGGCCCCGGCAGTGCCCACCGTGGCATTCGGGCTATAGGCTCCCGACTCGATCGCCGCCACCGAAGTCACAATCTTGAACGTGCTGGCCGGGGGATAGCCCTGAAGGGCCCGATTCAACAGGGGGCGGCTGGGGTCTTGGAGTTGGGCCCACTGGTTTTTGGTAATGCGCTGGGTAAACCAATTGGAATCGAATGTGGGGCTGCTGGCCATGGCCAAAATGGCCCCCGTGCGGGGATCCATGGCCACCACTGCGCCGCGTCGTCCCTGAAGTCCCCGTTCCGCCGCCTGTTGCACGGCCAAATCCAGCGTTAACTGAAGGGGCTGACCCGGCTTCGGGGGCCGTTGGCCCGCCGGCCGCAGGAGACGGCCCTTGGCATCGGCCTCAATCCAGTCGTAGCCCCAAGTGCCCCGCAAGGTCGATTCTGCCAAGCGTTCGATGCCTGCCTTGCCCACGGTGGCTCCCATGGGCAAATCGGGGTTGTTTTTAATATCTTCGGGGTTGGCTTCCCCCAAATAGCCAATCACGTGGGCGGCGGTGGAACCGTGGGGATAGTCCCGCTCGGCTTCCACGCGCACGGCGAGGATGCCTGCTCCCGGATCCAGTTCTGCCAGCCGGACAAATCCTTCAGGGGTCAGATCCCGGGCCACCCGAATGGGCATATCACCCCGGCCCTGCTGACGCTGAGTGGCAATCTGTTGGGCAATGGCCGCAACGGGGCGATCAAAAATGCTTTCCATCGGCTTCAGGATCCGCTGCCACTCGGCCGGGCTGTGGCGCTGGGGCGACAGATACACGCTGCGGATTAAGCGACTCCGAGCGAGCACCTGGCCCTTACGATCGAACAGGGCCCCCCGATCGGGAACCAAGGGCAACCCCCGCAATCGATTCCGCTCTGCGGCCTGGCGCTGCACAGCCCCCTCCACCAGTTGCAAGCGACTGAGGCGAAACGCCAAGGATCCGATCAGCGCCGTTACCAAAGTCATCAAGACCAGGGCACGGAAGGTTTGGGTGCGATCGGGCGCGACCGATGACGGAGCAAAGCCGCCCCTACGAATAGATACCAATCCCATAGCAAGTGCAAGCCAGCAGGGCTACCGACGACAAAGGGCCATTGCTTGTCTGATCCGCACCCAACCCTCCCCCCTCGGGATAGGTCTTGCTCAACAACCGGTAACGAACATTACAAAACCCTGATGAGATCCAGTGCTAACTGTTAACCCAACGCAACCAGGGATATACAGCCCACTAGCCTGAGCGCCCCCGGCTTTTGATAGGCTAGCCTTAAAAATGCCAACCACTGTTCTCTGGCTCTTGCAGGTGGGCAGTTCCAGGCTTTAGCGTGGCCTGTACAGGCACTTGCGCCAACGTGCAACCTCGTCCGGTGGCCGAACTCAGGGGTCAAGCTCAGCACTTTCCAGCCTGCAAGGGTCAGCCTGTGGATAACGCCCCACGGCGTTGTTCATCTCTGATCTAGCTCAGCCGCCTGGCGGTTGCCCCGTTAGCCGGGTTGATAACCAGGTTGATAACCGGGTTAATAGAATGCCGATTTCGTCAGAGATATCGGTTTGTTGTGCAGGCCACGGCCAACCCTTCTATGCTTGGGTGTTGGTTGACCCCAACTGGGTTGCCAAACTGGGTTGCCAAACTGGGTTGCCAAGCTTGGTTACCAAACTGGGTTGCCAACTCCCAAGGAGCCAGATCCCTGGGGTGGTGATGGGGCTGCAACACCCAGGCTAGAACCGGGCGATCGCTGAGATTCTGTGTGCAACAACTCCGATGCAAACCCGATCCCAACCTGAGGATTTTGAGGTGTGCCAAGGGGAAAGCCACAATGGCCCAGTGATCACCAAGACCTATAACGAATGCTCAAAGGGAGAGACTAGCCTTGAAAAAGATTGAAGCGATCGTGCGTCCTTTTAAATTGGACGATGTAAAAATTGCCCTCGTCAACGCCGGCATTGTCGGGATGACCGTTTCCGAAGTGCGCGGTTTTGGCCGCCAAAAGGGACAAACGGAGCGCTACCGGGGATCGGAGTACACCGTTGAGTTCCTGCAAAAACTGAAGATCGAAGTGGTGGTGGACGACAAGGACGTGGATATGGTCGTTGAGTGCATCATCACCGCGGCCCGCACCGGCGAAATTGGCGACGGTAAGATCTTCATCTCGCCCGTGGAACAAATCATCCGGATTCGGACCGGTGAGAAGAACCTAGAGGCGGTCTAGGGCAACGTCACCGCACCAGAGAGGGGCACTCTAGCTCCTCCCTGGTGATCGATTGCAAGTGATGAATTTTGGATGATCAATTGCGGGTAATGATCAGATTTTGCGTCTGAATTACCAACAGCGGACTGTAGTGCCGTTTTGAGTTGACCGATGGGGGGCTGCTGGGCCCCGCGTCGGTTTTTGGTTGATGGGTTTTGGGGTGGAACGTGCTCGCGGCAATCTAGCGGAACGTGAAGCCCAAACGCTCCCAGGTGTCTGCCCCAACGATGCCATCGGGCGTGAGACCATAGGCGGATTGGGCCTGTTTGACGGCGATTTCGGTTTGGGGGCCAAACATACCGTCCGGTTGTCCCGCATCAAAACCGCGCATGTTTAATTCATGCTGGACGACCTGCACGAGGTTACCCCGATCGCCCAGTCGCAAAATATCACTGACCACTTGGTCGCTGGCCGGCACGCCGGAGCGTTCGGATTTAGCCGGTGGGTTATTGCTAGACAAGATATTCACCACTCCGAATCAACTGAAAGCCACTCCCACAATGGTCTTGAAGACGATCGTAGGGGGCTGCGATCGCTATGGTAGCGCTCGCTTTGGCGATTGCGGCGTTGGGTTGTTAGGTTGTTGGGGAACGGCTAGGGTTGGCGCTGGCGGAGGATGAACTCGGCGATCGCCAAGTCTTGGGGCGTGGTCACTTTCAGGTTGGTTTCTTCGCCCATCACAATTTTTACGGGCAAGCCGCACCGCTCAAACAGGGCCGCATCATCGGTGACTTCCCAGTTTTCAGCCAAGCCCCGATCGTGGCAGGCCTTGAGGGTGGCCACTTCAAAGCCTTGGGGCGTTTGGGCGGCCCAGAGGGTGGCGCGATCGGGCGTGTTGCTAACAATTTGATTCGCATCCACTTGCTTAATCGTGTCCTTGACGGGAATCGCGGCGATCAATCCCGGACAGGTGGCCAGCTCTGCCGTGCAGCGATCGAACAGGTCTGGGGTAGCCAAGCAGCGGGCCCCGTCGTGGATCAAAACCCGATCGGCTTCGGGGGGCAAGGCTTGCAGTCCGTTGTAAACCGAGGCTTGGCGGGTGTCGCCGCCCTGGATAAACACAACGGGCTTGGTCAGGTGTAGGTTTTGGGCGATCGCCTCGAAATCCGGCCGGTCGATCGGCTGACACATAATCCCAATCCAAGCGATCGACGGGCTGGCCTGGGCGGCCTTCAGCGTCCAAGCGAAGATTGTTTCGCCCGCTAGGTCGATCAGGAGTTTGTTGCGATCCGCGCCCATGCGCTTGCCGGAGCCGGCCGCCGGAATTAGGAGATACAAAATCGGTTTCCTAAATAATGTTGTGGATGTTGTGACTGAACCCAATGGGATTGGGCAGATCGCCCGATCAAGATTCAATCGACTTTCTCGGGAATTCGCAAGGCTGTGGATGGGACTGCCCTAAACCCTGGAGTTGATTTGGGCGATCGAGTTGACCCCAGAGCAGATCCTTCTAAAATTGAGAGCGATTCCTTGCCGTAGCAATTGGAATTCGCCTGCGAAGGCCTCGCGGGTCGAAACGCCATCGCTTGCTATCGGTCTTTCAGGCTTCATTTCACAGATTTCGATATTGTTTTACCGCCGCTACTTGGCAACCCCGCGAGTTTTATGATGCAGATCCTCGCCCTCGTACCTGGTGGCATTGGCGACCAGATCTTATTTTTCCCCGCCCTGACCCAACTGAAGCAGACTTACCCCAAGGCACAGATTGACGTGGTGGTGGAACCGCGATCGGTTGCGGCCTACCAAGTCTGTGCGTCGGTGCGCGACACGATCGCCTTTGACTTCAAGGATCGCAACAGCCCCGCCGACTGGGGCAACCTGCTGGGCACCATCCGCGATCGGGAATATGACGCGGTGCTGTCGCTGGGGCGGCGGTGGGCCGTGGGGCTGCTGCTGTGGCTGACGGGGATTCCCAAACGCGTGGGCTATGCAGCCGGCGGCAAGATGTTTTTGACCGATCCCGTGCCCCTGAACCTGGAGCAATACGCGGGCGATCTCTACCACGACCTGGTGCGCGGCTTTGGGATCACAGCGCCCCGGCCTGCCCTGTCACTGCAAGTGCCCCAAAAGGAACTGGCCTGGGCTGAAGCAGAGCAAGCCCGCTTAGGCATCAAGGGCCAGGGTTATTTACTAGTACATGGCGGTTCCAGCGCCATGGCCAAGCTGAAGGGCTTTGATAAGGTCTATCCGGTGGACTCTTGGAAGGCGGTGTTGACCAAGGTGCAGCAGGCCAAGCCGGAACTGCCGATCGTGCTGGTGAAGGGGCCCGATGATACGGATTTTGTGGCTACGTTGCAGACCGCTTGTCCGAGCCTGAAACTGGTGGCTCCCAACAACATTGGCCAGCTCGCAGCAATGACAGCGGGGGCGAATGTGATGCTCTGTGGCGACAGCGGCCCGATGCATATTTCCGTGGCCCTGGGCACGTACACGATCGCCCTGTTTGGCCCAACCGATCCCACCAAGCTGCTGCCGCCCGGTGACGATCGCTTCGTGGCCATCAAGTCCCCGACCGATCGGATGAGTGACATTCCCCCCAGCGCCATTTTGGAGAAGTTGGGTGTCTAGACCGGCAGTATTTCTCGATCGCGACGGCGTATTAAACCAAGAGGCGGGCTACATTCACCGCCTCGAAGACCTGCACCTAATCCCCGGCACGGCCCAAGCGGTGCGCCAACTGAACGAGGCGGGCTGGTTTTGCTGTTTGGCTTCCAACCAAGCCGGCCCGGCCCGGGGCTACTATCCCCAATCCCACGTGGACGCGCTGCACGATCGGCTCTGTCGCCTGCTCGATCAAGAAGCCGGAGCCAAGCTGGATGCGCTCTATTACTGCCCATACCTAAGCGGCCCCGAAGGCGGTAAGGATCCCGAATTCACCCGCTACAGCACCTGGCGCAAACCCAACACCGGAATGCTGGTCGCCGCCGCCTGGGATTGGGATTTGGACTTGTCGCGCAGTGTGATGGTGGGTGACAAGGCAACGGACATTGACCTGGCCAAGAATGCCGGTTGTACGGGCATTTTGGTGACGACGGGGTTTGGGGAGCAGGTGTTGGCGGGCAACTATCAACACGCGACTCAGCCGGATTTTGTGGCGGCTAATTTGCTAGAAGCGGTGTGGTGGATTTTGCGATCGCCCCGATCGTCCCAATTGCCCAACGGCTTTGAACGGCTTTGATGATTCAATCTCAAGCGGGCGATCGGGGGGAGATCACCCACTTGCCCCCTAAGCTTTGGAGCGATCGCGCCGATCGGGCTGCGGAGACATCTCCGGCATAAAGGTTGGCACCAGGTTTGGCTCCCGATGTTTCACGGCTGTCACCTCCGGTGGCAACTCCGATAGCTGGGCAGCGCCATCGGTTGCCTCATCCTGTGGTAACCAGCCCACCAACGGCAACGGCAACAGGGTTGACAAGTTGGCGATCGTCACCAACAACCACAAGCGATCGAAGTGGGTTTCATCCACCCCCAACCAATGGGTCAGCAGGGCCCCAAACTCACTGGACACCGCCCCCGCCAGGTTATAAACCGACATCAGCAGCGCAAACAGCGTCGCCTCCACCCCCGGCGGACAAAGCCGCGCCGACAGCACCAACACCGGCATGAAGGTAATTTGCCCCGCCACAGTCAAAATCAGGCTATCGCCCAAGCTAAACCAGCGGTCATCAATGCCCAAAGCCCGGTTGGCATGGGTAACCAACAGCAGCGTTGTCATTCCCAACGCCGTGGAAGCCAACGTGCTCCAGAGGAAAATCTTGCGGAAAGGCACGGTTTTGAAGAACCGCTGGAATGCCCAAACCCCAATCAAGGCCGCCACACTGGTCACCAGTCGCACCCGCCCCAAAAACTCTGGCGGAAACTGCAACTCGTTGGTGGTGAAGTAGAAAAACGCCGTATCCGATGAGGGCGTGGCCTGCCAGAGAAACAGAAACAACGTGGGCAGCCAAATCGCCTTTTGGGAAACTGCTTGCCACAAATCCCGTGCCTGCTGTTGAACCACGCTCAGGTCTGGGCGAGTGGTTAAAGGCGCTTCGTGGATCGCAAAGGCCCCAAAGCAAACCAGCAGCGGAAACATGGAGGTCATCCAAAACACCGTTTGGGCGCTGAACTGCTCCAACAACACGCCGCTGAGATAGGCCGTCAACAAGCCCCCCAGCGCCGAAACCCCCCAGCAAAGGGATTGCAGCGATCCGGCCGTGCCCGTGGACTCATTGCGGGCCCGTTCCACCACCAAAGAATCGGCAATCACATCGCTGACGGCCACGGACAGGGAAGACAGGGCAATGGCCAGCATGGCCGTCCAGCCCGTATGCACCACCGTGGCCATCGCCACCCAAGCCAGGGCCCCGCCAATGCCCGAGAGAATGAGGTAGGGTCGCCGCCGGTAGCCGAAAATAGGCAACCCGTCAGACATGAACCCAAACAGCGGTTTCACCATCCAGGGAATGGCCACAACCCCCATCAGGGCCGCCACTTCCGCCGGACTCAGGTGCAACTCATCCTTCAAAAAGAAACTGACGGCCAAACGAGCCAGTCCCAAAATGCCCTGCACCAGATACACCAGCAAAATGGCAATCAGTTCCGGGGTTGGCTCGTTGCCAAAGAAAAGCTTTTCAACGATCGCCGAGCGCAGACCAGGCGATCGCCCCGTTGGCGGATCCTGGGGTGCGATCGCGTCGGAGCCGGAACTGATGTTTTGGTTCGGTGCAATGGCCATTGATAAGTTTCTAGCAAAAAAACTTCATAAT
This sequence comes from Limnothrix sp. FACHB-881, assembly GCF_014698135.1. Lineage (NCBI taxonomy): Bacteria > Bacillati > Cyanobacteriota > Cyanophyceae > Pseudanabaenales > Pseudanabaenaceae > Limnothrix > Limnothrix sp. FACHB-881. Next base: position 355,842 of record NZ_JACJSN010000001.1, on the reverse strand, counting down.
TCTAAGCCTCTCCATCATAGCGGGCTTCCCCGACCCGATCGGCAACCCAGCGGGCGATCGGTCTCGTCCGTCGCGCCAAGAGGCCCAAACTCAGTTCCATGAAATTAAATTCATATTGGGTCTGTATCTGTGGAATCTGTGCCGGTTGAGTCTATATCTGTAGATCAATAAGATTTTTCCTCAAGCAATGGGCAAAATGACAGTTTCGAAAAAGGGGGTTCATCCCCAAGGACTCAAAATTGTTTGCTTTATTGGGCTAATTATTTTGGGCTTACTCGGTAACTACTACCGAGCAAAGTTATTTTTAGGCGTTGATTTTATCTTTGGGAGTGTGGCCGCTCTACTGGCAGCACGATTCTATGGGCCCCTTTGGGGTGGCATTGCCGGGGCAGCGATCGGGAGCTATACCTGGGTGCTTTGGAGCCACCCCTACGCCATGATTATTTTCACGGTGGAAGCGGCCCTGGTGGGGTGGGTTCGCCAGCGCCATCGCCAAAGTTTGCTGTTGCTGGATGGTCTGTATTGGCTGGTGGTGGGATCGTTGTTGGTGGCTCTGTTTTATGGGGCCCTGTTGCAGGTGGGCGTTTTACAGGTGCAGCTCATTTTGCTGAAACAAGCCCTGAATGGGGTCTGTAATGCTCTAATTGCCAGCGGCATCCTTGGAATTTTTTCTTTTTTAGGACAGCGATTTCCACAAAGGTTTCAATCGGTTCGCTGGCCATTGCGGGATGTTTTGAACGATATTTTGGTAGCTTTTGTGTTGCTGCCGATTATGTTGCTCTTCACCCTGGATGCCAACCGAATGTTGGTGGATTTGGAGCGATCGGTCAGGACAGATTTACAACTGGCAAGTGCGCCAATCATTGAGCAAATTCGCAATTGGCAGCGACAAATTTGGGAAACAGCCACGGATTTTTCCCAACTCAAAGCGGAGTCCCTGACCGAAGCTCAGTTAATCACGGCCCTGGAACAGAATGTGCTGATTGATGGTCTTTGGGTGCTGGATTCCAAACTACGTTTTCTGACCCAGGCAACCAATAATCCTGATGTGTCTCTCAGCCTTCAGTCCCTATCGCAGTTGGAGCTACGTGAAAGTCAACCCAATCAGCTTCAAGCCTGGCGAATTGTGGCAATTCCGAAGGACAAAACTGGCGATGAGCATCAGCTTTGGTTGGTGCGGCCCTTAACCCAGGGGTTGGAGTTCACGGGATTTTTAATTGCCCATCTGCGGTTCGATCGATTCATTGATGCGCTCACGAGTCCGGTGAAAATTTACGATCAGGCGGTGGGCGCGGTGTTGGTGAATGAAAACCAGCAAGTGATGGGCAGTGTGAACCCCGCCTATGATCCGCAGGATGTTTTTAATCTCAAGCAACCGAAGGTTTGGGTGCGGCGACTGGGAACCGGCAGCACCGAGTTTTATCAGGTTTTGACCAACGATCCCGTTCGGCCGCCGATGGTGCGTGCTCGCCAGTCCACCTATTGGCTTGATAGTATCCTGCCGGGCGATTTGGGTTGGCATTTGTGGATTTCATTCCCCGCGCAACCCCACATGGATGATTTACAGGTGGCCTATAACCAGCGATTTGGGATTGTGATGTTGGTGGTCTATGGCAGTATGCTGGCGGCCTATTGGGTGAGCAAGGCCTTGGTTAAGCCCTTGCAAATTTTGGCAAAAATCACCACAGACCTGCCCGATCGCGTGAATGATCAACAAGATGTGGATTGGCCACAAAGCCCAGTTCAGGAGTTTGATCAACTATCAACCAATGGGCAGTTAATGGCCGAAAGTTTGCGGGAAAGATTTCTAGAAATTCACCAGGCAAATGAGCAATTGGAACAGCGGGTGGCAGAGCGCACGGAGGACTTGGAAGTAACCCTCAGCCAACTGAAACAGACCCAAACCCAGCTCGTTCAAACGGAAAAAATGTCAAGCCTGGGAGGGTTGGTGGCAGGGGTAGCCCACGAAATCAACAATCCTATTAACTTCATTGCGGGCAACTTAACCCACGCGGAAGAATATGTTCAAAGCCTGCTGAAGGCGATGAGTTTGTTTGACACGTTCTATCCAGACCCAGAGCCAACCTTGCGTGAAGCTTTAGAGGAGTTAGAGCTGGATTTCTTGGTTGAGGATTTGCCAAAGACTTTTCAATCGATGCAGTTGGGTGCGCGGCGCGTGCAGGACATTGTGCAATCGTTGCGGACTTTCTCTCGGATCGATCGAGCAGAGTTGCAAACGTTTGACTTACATGAGGGCATTGATAGCACATTAATTATTTTGCAAAACCGGCTGAAGGGCCGCTCCGATCGCTTGGCCATTGAGGTAATTAAGCAATATGGCCCATTGCCGTTAGTGGAATGCTACGGGGGACATCTGAATCAGGTGTTTATGAATTTGTTGGTGAATGCGATCGATGCGATCGACCTGCGGGATGCGGGCCGAACCCTTGCGGAAATGCGCCAAAATCCCAGCCGCATTGAAATCACCACGGCCACGTTGAATCAGCAATTGGTGATTGTTCGGTTTCGAGACAATGGCCCAGGAATGCCACCGGAGGTACGCGATCAAATTTTTGAGCCGTTTTTCACCACCAAACCCACGGGCAAAGGCACGGGCTTGGGCCTGTCCATTAGCTATCAAGTGATTGTGGAACAGCACGGCGGGGCGCTGACTTGCCAGTCCAGTCCCGATTGGGGCACGGAGTTTTACATTGAGCTGCCGATTTGCGGATCCAGCAAGCTTCAAAACACAATTCACCCGGGGCCCCGATCCACGGCGACGGTGTAGCCCGGTTCGATCGCCCTCCCCGATCGGCCATTTCTCCACAGCAGGCTGAAAAACCCTGGAAATCTTGCGATGATGGGGCTGATTTTTAGGCCTCGCTTCAGGAGTCGATCGTGCCCTCGCGTCGTACCGTCACCCGCTGGATTGCCCAAGGGGGATTGTTGGGATCCATGGGAGCCGCCATGGGCCAGCGGGTCAGCGAGCTGCGGCAACAGGCTGAGGCCGCGCCGTTAATTCCTGGACAACCCGCCGCCTGGGCCGATCGCCTGCGGATGGCCGATCGCTTGGCCCAAGAACAGTTGGCCGCCGCCCAAGATCCCCGCGCCGAAGTGGAACTGCTGATTCCCAGCTTTTTGGGTAACCAAGCCCGCCGGTTCTATGGCCGAGGCATTCCCCAGGGATTGGGGGTACGGCGCAAGTTCTTTTTGGGATCCGGCCCAACAAGGATTGGGCGGCGATTGGAGGTTTGGAGCGGTGCGGGCTGGACGGGGCAATGCACCCTCGTGCGCGATCGGGGACGAGACTATCTGCTGATCGGCGCGTTTGACCACCACCTGCGCAAAATTGACCTGCAAACTTGGCAAGAGGTTTGGCGCTATCGATTTGACGACGTGCTGAAGGGAACAGCCACGATCTACATCGATCGCACCGCACCACCGCTCGATCAAGTGATTGTGCTTCAGGGCAGTCGCCAGGGGGTGAATGTGCCCTTTACGGCGCGGGTGGTTCCCAGTTTGCGGGCCATTTCCTTTCGCACGGGCCAAGAGTTGTGGCGGTGGAACGTGCGCCAAACCGCCAGCTACAGCCGCGACAACGACAGCAGCCCCCTCGATTTGCGTAATGGGCTGCTGTTTAATGTGGGCGAAAACGGGATTGGTTCCTTTTTGGGGGCCGCGCTGAACACGGTCACCCAACGGGACGGCATCACCCAACCGGCGATCGCGGGGGAATTGCTGTTCTATGCCCCGGGCGATGGGGCCCGCCATGGCGGCAACCTGGTGGCGGAATCTTCTCCGTCGCGACTGGGCGATCGGTTGTTTGTGGCGGCTGGCTCCGGTCACATTTATGGCGTTGACCTGAACAGTCGGCAAATTGACTGGGATTTCTTCACCGGTACGGATATTGACGGAACGGCGGTGGTTTCCCGCGATGGCAAGCTCTTTTGCGCGATCGAGCGGCAATATACATCCGGGCCCGGCGGTCTTTTTAAACTGAATCCGGCCAGGCCGCCCGCCGAGGCCGTGGAATGGTTTTTACCCACCGGCTCCTTACGCTACCAAGATTGGCAGGGTGGAATTATCGGCTCAGCGGCCCTGAATGATGACTATCGCGATCGGGGACAGCCGCCCCTGTTTGCCACGGGAGCGATCGATGGAATCCTCTACATTGGCTCCCAGTTACGCACCACCGGCCTGGCCCACTGGGGGCCACAGCGGGATGGGCCACACAACTCGCCCTACGTGGCCTTTCAAACCCGGATTGGCCCCACCATTTCCACCCCGATTTTCACCGAGGGCGATCGCCTCGTGGCCGCCAGCTACGACGGGGTGCGGCTGTTTCAGTTGCGCTTTTTGCCCACCCAGTCCCAAGACCCGGCCGCTTTGCCCAATGGTCGGGGCCAGTGGTTTCGCTTGGAGGTCACTCTGTTGGCGCACTTTGCCCCGGGATCTTCCTTTGAGGCCACCCCGATCGTCTGGGATGGAACGGTCTATCTGAGTGGGCGCGATGGCTGGCTCTATGCCCTCGGCTAGTTGATCTTGGCGAGGCCCAAAACCTAACGGATGATCCCGATCAGGTCAGGTTTGCATAATTTTTTGAAGCTTTCTCGATAGATGACTAGTACAAATTTTTGAATGCAAAACAAGGCGTGAAACGAGACGGATGGTTATGCGCCGTCTTCGTCATTTCTCGCTCTCTATTTTGCACTGAATTGACTTGACCTTGAGGGTCAACCCAAAGCAGCTTTCTTCATCAAAAGCTGTGCGGATTTGTGCTGTCTAAAATTTCCATCCTTTCAGGATCATCGATCAGGGAATTGAGCATGTGTTACGTTGTCGAATTGCCCGATGGCTCCTATTATGTCCCCAACGGTTCAGTGCCCGACGCTTGCAAAGCAATCCACTTTACCGACAAAGACGAGGCCGCCGCGATCGCCAAGGCCAAAAAAGGGAAGGTCAAAGTCTGCACCTTAAAGGATGCCACGCCACCACCGAAGGACAACAGCCAGCTTTGGGTGATGGGGCTAATTTTTATTGGAATTGCGACCTTTCGAGATCCCACCAACTTAGAAATTTTGCAGCGCATTACGCGCTTGGATCAGCCCAGCAATGGAGTCACGACCGGAACAGTACAGTTCACCCCTTCCTGGTCAGATTGTCTGTGGTTTTGAGATCGATTCAAGACTGGTTTCTGGACTGGTTTTGAGGCTGGTTCTGAAAGCCTCTTGATTCAGTTTTCCAATCCCGACTCAGTGCCATTGATGATGGGGGCAAGGGGCTTCAGCCCCTTGTCTTTTTAGGGTGTCCTCTGTCTTTTGGTTGGTCTTTTGGTTAATCCTTTGCTATGTCGCCTCTTGTCCTGGCTTGCCTACTAATCCCCGAGGCAAATCCCCAGGCCCCGTGCGGTTTTCAGCAGCGTATCATTGGGGTCAACGATGCGGCAGTGGGAAATGGCCTCCAGTACGGGCACGCTCACCACCTGGCGCTGTTGCCAAGTCACCACCCGATCGAACTCGCCCCGAGCAATCAGATCCACCGCCTCCACACCAAAGGCCGAGGCAATCAATCGATCGAGCGGCGAGGGTACGCCACCGCGCTGCACATGGCCCAGCACGGTGACGCGGGTTTCAGCGCCAGTGCTTTGGGCCAGCTCTTGGGCTAAATATTGCCCGATGCCCCCCAGGCGACATTCCCCAAAGGCCTGGGTTTGCGTCACCACGTCACCGCCGCTGGTGCAGACCGCTTCGGACACAATCACCACGGAAAAGGCCTTGCCAGCGGCCTGGCGATCGCGAATGGCCTGGGACACCACTTCCAGCTTGTAAGGAATTTCGGGAATCAAAATCACATGGGCCCCGCCCGCAATGCCGGCGTGGAGGGCGATGTGGCCCGCGTCGCGCCCCATCACTTCCAGGATCATGACTCGATCGTGGCTGGCGGCGGTGAAGTGGAGCCGATCGAGGGCTTCCGTGGCAATGTTCACGGCTGTGTCAAACCCGATCGATTGTTCCGTGGCGGCCACATCGTTATCGATCGTTTTGGGAATCCCCACAAAGGGCACGCCCACTTTCGTCATCAGATCATGAAGAATTTTCAGGCTGCCATCACCGCCAATGCCAACAATGGCCGATAGCTCCAACTCCCGACAGCCCTTGGCAAAGTCCAAGGTGCGATCGTGCATCGTGCCATCGGGCAAGGTCACCTGAAAGGGTTGGCCCCGGTTAATGGTTCCGAGCAGGGTTCCCCCCAAGGTTAACCACCGCTCAACCTTGTCCGGTGTCAGCAGCAGGGCTTCGGTGGGCTGCCGGGTTAGCCCTTCCGTACCGTGGCGAATGCCCATCACTTCCCAGCCGTAGCTGGCAGCCCGCATCACCACACCCCGAATGGCAGCATTTAGCCCTGCGCAATCTCCGCCGCTGGTCAGCACTCCGATTCGTTTTATCTCACCCATAGGATTGCATCTCTTATGCAAACGCTGCTCATGGGCGATCGTACGCGATCCCAACGGTGGGGCAAGCCTGTGTTAATAACTGCAATGGGATTGGGCGATCGAGATGGGATGATCACCCTATTTCGATCGCCCGGCGACTCCTGGCCTAGATCGTGCTGCTGGAAACCGCTTCCGTGGGCGATCGGGGAACCGTGCGAGCCACGCGGGCCCGTTGCCCCCAAGTGAGGTCGATCGCATAGCACCGGGCCAACACCCGCAACCACAGACCCGGCGCGCGCTGCTCCAACCAGGGCTGAATTCGGCGGGCGATCGCCGGTAGCCACCCCAGCAGCCAAGCCACCAAGCTCGACAGGGTAAAGGTAAGATAGCTGCCCATCCAGCGCCACAGATCCCAAGGGCCCGCCGAATCCCAAATCCACCACAGCAGCATTGGATTTTGCACCGCCGCCTTCAGGGCCAGGCGATTGAACAACCACCAATCAAATCGATCCTTAATGAAGCGATCGGCCACATCCTCTTCGGCATCGGCCAGCAGGCCAAAGAAGGTGTTCAGCATGGAATTCACCCGCTGGGGTGGCAGCGTGCGACCCGTGGGAACCATCATCCCCTTCGAGAACATCCAAGTAACCGCCACGTTGCTTTGGTAGGCCCGGATTGAACCCAAGTCCTGTTCCGTCAGCAAGTCATGTTTCAAGGCCGTATCCAGCAGGTCTGTGAGCCGGCCCAAGTTGCGAATCATGGAACCAAAACCGGTGAACACCAAGGGAGATTGCAATGAAGCGGCATCCCCCAGAGCCAAGAGGCGATCGAACGAGACACGCCGCTCGCCCTCGCTTTGGCTGAAGTGACCGGGAATATAGCCAAAGGTGGCCTTGCCCCAGGTCAGCTTATCCAAATCGCAGCGGCGATATTCCGGCAGGATGCTGAAAAAGTCCTCATACATTTCCAGCAGGGAACCGGGATTTTCGGGGTGAACTTGGTGGTAGTGGAACAGATAAACTGTCACGGCCTTGCCCCCAATGGGGAACAGCTCCCAAATCAGTTGCCGGCCACGGGAAATGTCCCCGTGGCTGAACAGTACGTCGCCATAGTCCAAATCCCAGACCGGCCAATCAATCCCATTGGCAATCACGGCCCCCACCGTGGGACAAACGCTATCGAAAGCGCGGGTTCCGTTCAGTTGCCAGGCGATCGGGGAAGCCGTGCCCATGGCATCAATCAGCAACCGACCGGCTACTTGGCGAGTTTCCCCCGTGGGCAAGTGTTTGGCGGTCATGGTGATCCGATCGCCCATCACGTCCGCCCGTTCAAATTCCGTTTCGTCCCAAATGTCGCCGCCCGCTTCCCGCAGCTTTTGGCCACAGAGCTGAATGATGCGATCGGCCGCGATCGCCACATTTAGCACCGTCGGCGTGTGCAGCACATTGGCCCGCGCTTGCGGTGGATTGTTGGCATCAAAAAACTTGTGAAACCCATCGCGATATTCCGTGGCGATCAATCCTTCCACCTCAGCGGGCGTGAAGAGGCCCAGGTCGATCGGCACTTGCAACTCTTCCCGGGAAATATTCCACTCCCGATTCATGCGGCCAAAGGGCAACCGCTCCAGCAACAACACCCGATAGCCCAACCGCGCCATCATCGCCGCATGAATTACCCCCAAGGCCCCGCCCACGTAGATCAAGTCATAGGTAATGGCCGGCAATGGGTCGGGGTTTTGCCCCTGAGAAGTCGCGCCCTGAGAAGTCGCGCCCTGAGAAGTCTGGCCCTGAAAAATAACCTGCTTATGTTGCTGAGGATTCCGCACCGCTTCCCGCCAGCGCTTTTCCCACCAATAGGCCCGCAGCAAATCCCGTTCACCATTGGGCATCCGTTGGAAATACTTAGCGGTTTGCGGATATTTGGGCGCAAGGGCCTCGAAAATATTGCTCTTTGTTAAGTCAATCTCAGGAAGTTCTGGGTAGGTGGTGGGGAATTTTTCGGCCACCTGTTGCCGCAGGGCCCGCACCAAGGCCCCTTCCCCCGCGATCGGGCGATCGCTCCACCGAAACAGCTTGAGATAGGTGGTGCGCTGCAAAGACCAAACGCAACCCGCCACGGTTTCCCCATCCCGATCGCCCGCCGGTTGCCAGCGAAACCCCGTGGGAGCCGCTACCTTCACCCCGCTGGGAACCATAAACTCTTGCTGCAACCAGTTCAGCACCGTTGCGGCTTCCGGAGTCGGCACTTCCAGATAAAGCAGTTCTTTCATGGATTGGGTTCTGATTACTCAAATCGTAAACGGGCGTAAAAAGAAGCGTTTTGCAACAAACTTGCAACCAAAGCGGGAGTGTTTCCTTTTTTAGGGTGAAGTTTTTCAGCCCTTGGGGTGCTGTGGACGCTGCAAAGCTCGCCTGAAAAGCATCTCAGGCTTTGGCGATCATTTCCATCATCGCGTGTTTCCGAGGCCCTAGCCAAGCGACGGATCCCTGCTCAGCGGCCACGAACCCCGGAGGCGAGATGGTTTCACCTGTGATCTTAAGCAATCCTGGAAATATCCTTGACAGATGAAAGAAATGCGCTATCCTTCCGTTTACTCAAAATAATTAATAAACTTTACAGAAGTTTACAAATATCGAGAGTAATTGCCTAAGCTGACTTAACAGGGCTGACTTGGCAGGGACGATCGCATCGGGATCGCTCCCTAAAGATTCGGAATTGCCCCGCCCGTATTGACCTGTTCTGTATTGACCTGTCTGTGAACACCTTGCGGGTTCCCTAGATCTGCAAGTGGTCTGGGGACAGGCGAGCTTGATCAAGCCGGATGGTTGATGGGTTACCCCACTGCGCCACCGAATGGCCGACCTCGCCTGTCCCCAGGATGACCAATTGAATTGGGTTTTGACTGGGGTTGGATGGGGGTTTCAGCGAGATTGCTACATGAGATGGCTACCCGAAATTGGGTTATCTCTTCCCGATCGCGCCTGCCCTTGCCAACCCAAAACCGGACAAATCTGTGGGACCCAGTGCTCGTTGCCCGTTGCAGTTTCGCTTGCTGTCCTTGGGAAATAAACTTCCCGATCGCTCCCCGCTCAACACACCTTTTCGATTCGGAGTTTCGGTTGTGAATGCGTTTAATCCAACTTATGGCCAGCCGCGCCCCCGACGGGCGGAGTTAATCCCCTCAGGTGAAGGGTTGATCGATTCGATCGCGGATGCCATCACCGTGGCGATCGCGGCGGCCCGGGCCAAGGGCCAATCCTTGGAAGATCTGACGGCGGAAGTGCTGGCGGATGATAACTTGCTGGATGGCGAGTCCCGGCGCTGGCTGAGTGATGTGGTGGCTCGCACCTGGGAACAACTGCACTAGGCGATCGTAACTAGGCGATCGCGGCTAGGCGACTACACTGGGCGATCACGGCTAGGCGACCGCACTGGGCGATCGAACAATCAAACTAGGCGATCAAGCGATCAAACTACGCGATCGCGGCTAGAGAGTCGCCCCTAGGCAACCCAGCGCCCGATCGCCACGCCCAAGGTGGCCACTCCCGCCATCACCAACAGGCGTTGGGTTTGGGACAAATTTTGCTCAACCATGATTGTCCAAAGGGGCATGGCGGAAAAGGTGAAGGCCAAGGCTCCCACCATGCCCAGCCAGACAACCCCCAATGCCAAATTAATGACCGTGACAGCGGAAGCCAAGGCCAACAGCGCGTTGCGCAGGGCCCCGCTCCAGGAAACATGCATCAAAAATTTGGTGAGCAGGCCAACGGTTAACCCGGTGGCCCCACCTAGCAGAATGCTCAATACCTGCTGAGGCAGCGGAACCGCCAGAACGATTGCCATGGCCCCGCCGGTTAGGGCCAAAAAACCCCATTGCAACCCCGCCATCCCCGCCAAGGAACTACAGGCCAGCAGCAACCAACTGTGGGGCGGTGGATCCAAAACGGCAAGGCTGCTGCCCCAGAGCGCATAACCCAAAAGCCAGAGGGTTAACAATGGCAACGGTAGGCGCTGGCCGGCTTCCCAGAGGTTCGCGGGTTTGGGCGGCGGCGGCGGCGGGCCGGCGTTGGGAACGGCAAAGTTGGGATTGCTCAACAAATAGCGATGGGGCCGATCGGGTGGGGGTGCGTTCGTTGTTGCATCGGTGGGTTCGATCGCCTCGGTCACGGCGCGATCGACAGGATTCGATCGCCCTGCATCGATCGCTCGATCGGTGGTCGGTTGCGCTTGGGGCAAGGGATCGACGGGGCCCGGTTGCCAATCGGCGCTGAAGGGTTGTCCATCGGGCATGGTGGCGGCGGTGAAATCCCCTTGGGCGATCGGTTCCGAGTCCCAGTCGAAGATCGCGTCGGTCAAGTCTGCGGCCGCAAAACAAGCCCCGGTCAAAATTGCGCCGGTTAGGTTCGCCCCCCGCAAATTTGCCTGCCGAAAGTCAGCCGCCGACAAATCTGCCCCTTGCAGTTGGGCCGCCAACAGTTGGGCATTGACAAAGCTGGCTCCGCTAAAATTCGCCTTCTGGGCATTGACTCGATCGAGCCGGGCCGCACGCCATTGGCTTTCCGTGGCCGACACCTTCAGCAACGTGGCCCCGCTGCAATCCGTTTCGCTCAAATCAGCCCGATCGAGCTTGGCTTGGCGCAGGGACAGCCCCACCAACGACAGCTTTCGCAAACATTGCCCTTCCAGACTCACCCAAGGAAAGTCACGCCGTCCCCGATCGAGCGCCAATTGAAACTCCGACAACTCCATGGCAACGAATCATCCCCCTACCGCGCAATGCGGCAACCCATGGCGTTAAGCTATGGAGCAGACTCCATCAGCAATCGTTCCCTATTTTGGCTTCAAAAGCAGCTTGACCCATGCCTCGAACTCAAAAAAACGACAATTTTATTGACAAAACCTTTACGGTGATGGCGGACTTGATTCTGAAAGTGCTGCCCACCAACAAAAAAGCGAAAGAAGCTTTTGTTTATTACCGAGATGGCATGTCTGCCCAAGGCGAAGGTGAATATGCAGAAGCCTTGCAAAACTACGAAGAAGCGCTGAACCTAGAAGAAGATCCCTACGATCGCAGCTTCATCCTGTATAACATGGCTTTGATTTTTGCCAGCAATGGCGAACGGGACAAAGCCGTTGATTACTATCACCAAGCCCTTGATCAGAATCCGCGAATGCCCCAGGCCTTGAATAACATCGCCGTGATTTATCACTACAACGGCGAGCAAGCCCAAGCCAGCGGTGAAGATGAAGCAGCCGAGCGTTGGTTCGACAAGGCAGCGGAATATTGGAAGCGGGCCATCCGCTTAGCACCCAACAACTACATCGAGGCCCAAAACTGGTTAAAAACTACCGGTCGATCGAACATGGATATCTTCTTCTAGGTTGATTTCCCCATCGTTTTTCAATCGATTGGATGCTCATTTTCGAGTTGAGATCTAGATTGATTCCTGAGTCGATAGACCTCTTGTATCAATCAAAATCCTAATCCTAAATTCCTCTACCAGATTGCTGATTGACTGACAAGGCGCTCAAATGCTTGGTTCTCCGGTAGGTTGGATTGAGCTTTGGGAAACCCAACTCGATTACTACGAACCCTGCTGTTGTTGGGTTTCGTACCTCAACCCAACCTACAAGATGATTGTTGATCAGCCGATCTTGAGCAGAGGAATTTTCGGAAAAGAGGTCTCATGATCTGGGCTAATCCTTTGAATCCCAGGTAATGACGACAGGCCCGAGGGCGATCGCCTAGTATTGCCACTTAGGATTCAATTGCTTGATCTGTTGAGATCCTGGAAATTGACCTTTCAACAAGCAAACCATCGCAATTAGAGCTGCTATGAGCCTCAGTTTGGACGAAGTTCGCAAGGTTGCCCATTTGGCGCGAATTCAACTGACTGCTGAAGAGGAGGAAAAATTCGCCGCCCAACTCAACAACATCCTGACCTATGTGGAACAGTTGAGCGAGTTGGACGTGACCGATGTGGAACCCACCACCCGGGCGATCGATGTGAATAACGTGATGCGCCCTGATCAACTCGATCGCTACACCGATCGGGAAGGTCTGTTAGGATGTGCGCCCGATCGCGATGAAGATTTCTTCAAAGTGCCCAAGATCTTGAACAGCTAAACGGGCGATCGGGTTAGGAACTCTGACCCATCCAAAAATTACACGGGGTGGGCGGATTCAATTCCGCCCATTTTTATGGCTCACGCAAGCTGGCTCATGCAATATCGACGATTTGGCAAAACCAATCTCCAACTATCCGTCTTTTCCTTGGGGACAATGCGGTGTTTGGATTCTGCCGAGCAGGCGGCCGAAGTGTTTGCTCGGGCGATCGAGCTGGGAATTAACCATTTTGAAACCGCTCGGGGTTATGGAGCCAGCGAAGTTTTTGTCGGTCAGGCGATCGCCCAAGGAATTGTGCCGCGCGATCGAGTCATTCTCACCAGCAAACTATTACCCACCGGCAGCCCAGAAGAGATCGATCGGCAACTGACCGAATCCCTGGAACGCCTGCAAACGCCCTATTTAGATTGCCTAGCCATTCATGGGGTGAATCTGCCAGAACATTTGGATTGGATTCAAGACCAACAATCGGGAATGGCCGCGTTGCATCGGGCCCTAGCCGATGGTCGAATTCGCCACTTGGGATTTTCCACCCATGGGCCCTTGGCTTTGATTTTGCAGACCATTGCCACCGATCAATTTGAGTTTGTCAATTTACATTTCAACTACTTTTTTCAACGCAATGCCCCCGCTATTCAAGCGGCCCTCGATCGGGATTTGGGCATTTTCATCATTTCTCCCGCCGACAAAGGGGGACAGCTCTACACCCCGCCGCCCACCTTGAGCCAACTCTGTGCGCCCCTGTCGCCCTTGGGAGCCGGTTACCGTTGGCTGCTGGCCCAACCGGGGATCACCACCCTGAGCGTGGGCCCCGCCAAGGTGGAAGAGTTGGGGGCGATCGAACCCTGGATTGAGCGCACCGAACCCCTCAGCGCGGAAGAGCAGGCAATTTTTAATCGGCTCGATCGACACCAAATTGCGGCCCTCGAAACCGATCGTTGTGCCCAATGCTATGCCTGCTTGCCCTGTCCCGAGGAAATTCAAATTCCAGAGGTGTTGCGGCTGCGTAATCTGGCGGTGGCTTTCAAAATGGTGGACTTTGGGCGCTACCGCTACGGCATGTTTGAAAATGCTGGACATTGGTTTCCAGGACAACGGGGCGATCGCTGCACAGAATGTGGGGATTGCTTGCCCCGTTGCCCCGAACAATTAAACATTCCCGACCTGTTGCAAGACACCCACGATCGACTCAGCGGCCGTTGGGGTCGTCGCCTTTGGGATTAGGCAACTGGATATCAGCATCACGAAGGGTTGCAGGAAATATTTGAAAGAGTATTTGAAAGGATGTTTGAAGGAATATCTGAAGCCCGTAGGGTGGGCACTGCCCACCGAGCCGTTGCCTCATGGTATCTGTGATATGGCGTGCCAATTATTTTAGGTAAAGGCTGTATCTCTTCAGATATCTGAAGAGTGATTTTCGGCACAGCTCAAGCAATCATCATCGTCGGGGAAAGGGGCTTAGGGCATGTCGTCGTTTAGCCCGAAGCCCTAGATCTACCGTTAGCGGATCGTGGGGAACAAGATGCTCAAGCCCCTTGTCTTCGTCAGTTGGTGAGACCCGCAAGGTAGCCGTTTAGGCCTTTCAGACATCCCCTGAGAGCTGAAAGTAATTGCCGCCATTCAAATCTAGATAACAGTACAAACTTGTTTGAATTTCATTTCTAAGTCGAAGTTCAGATCGAGGTATAAATTTTTTTGAGTTCCTCGTAAAACCTAGCAGGCAGCAGGTCAGACTGTTTTCTGATTTTTTCACTTTATTCTTCAACACATTACGCTTCAAGTTGATTCAAGAAGTGAATTTTTTAGATCGTTTCTAAATATTTTTCAAATTATCTCCAAAGCATCTTTAAGTTTCTTTTGAACCATTTATAAAACACTTCTTTGTTATTTTTGCGACCATTTTTGCAAAAATACTACGTAATCTTTACAACACATAGACAGGGGATCTGAAATATACTGAAAATACACTCAAAATCTACCCAGATCAGACCTAAGACCCTTCTAAAAAATAATTCAAACATTAAATCTTTCTTAAAGATCCAAGAAATTCGAGTATGGATTTGAACCTTTAATCGAATCCGGATTCAAGAACCATTGTTGATGATCTTTAAAAAACACAGAGGTTTCTAAAGATTGCTGATAGTAAAAGCTAAAAAAACAAAAAGATTCCTCTATTTTCATGGCAAACGCGCTACATCTGACATAGGGAATTTTGAGCCTTTGAACCTGGTTCCTAGTCCCTGCTAAGGAAACCAACCTAAGTAAACCTGTATGTTTGATGCCGCTCCTTTGGGAGAATATGCCATGGCCAGCACTCAAGACGAGCAATCGTTGACGATGAGAGCCGAAGAAATTCGGGTCGTTGGCGTTGTCCAAGGAGTCGGCTTTCGTCCCACGGTTTATCGACTAGCGATCGAATGTGGACTGATGGGATCGGTGGCGAATGATGGAGTTGGCGTGGTGATTCGGATTGCGGGATATCCGGATCAAATTGATGTTTTTTTACAACGGCTTTATCAGGAAAAACCGCCCCTTTCCCGCATTGATACGCTGATCCGAACCCCGATCGCCCTGTCGGAATTGATGGAGCCAGGACTGCCATCGTCGAGTGGCAACCTGCCTGCTGTTTCTCCGTCGGAATCTGGTGCATTGGGCAAGCTGGCGGCCCCTGAGCAATTACCTGAGCAATTACCCGCAGAATCAGCAACCGAATCCGCGACAGAGCGGCTAACAAGCTTGCCCACCGGGCCATCCAGGTTCACAGCGACCTTCGAGTCTGGATCCGACGATCTCACTTGGGATGAACATTCGATCGCCCTGGGGCAACAAACGGCGATGGAAATCCAGCGCAATCGCCAGGCCACCCGGGCCCACAGTCACCAAGGGCAATCAACCGAGAACCAACTTCAGGGCCCCCGCTGCCCTTTGCATTTGCGACCAGAACATCGCTCCAGCTATACCGATGATCCAGTGGCGGAGTCGCTGGCGGAGGGGTCGGTGGTGACGGCGGAAACCGCGCAGCCGGCCCCATGGAGTACCGTGGCGGTTGCCGATGACGGCACGATCGAGCGGCAGGCTGGGAAAACCTACGGAGAAGTGATGGCGATGGATCCTCGGGAAGGATCAAGCGTGGGGCAAGGGGAAGCGGGCAACCATGGCCGATCGCGCTGGTTAGACAGGGGCCCCGAAGGTGAGCGGCCGTCCCCGATCGACCCTGAGCATGGCGCGGAATCCGAGAGCGCTGGGCCGTTGGATCAGGTCGATCCGGTGCGGACTGAGTTGAATGGGCATTCCGGCGCGGATCAGACGGATTTAGGCGATCGGGGCAATTGGGATGATCCCCGTTTGGCCGTTGATGGCAACGGAGCCGCAGCCCCCGCCAGCGATTCCCTGTCTCGATCGCGCTTGGATCAGTTGTTTGATAGCTCACCCACGGCTGCTCCCAGCGAACCATCGGGCGATTGGGGGGCGCGTTCTGGCATCCGTCCTGATGTCCGTCCTGGCATCTCAGATCGGCGATTGGGCGATCGGGTGGGGCCCAGCGATCAAGATTTGAACCATGGCCCGTCGGATCCCAAGTTAGATGCCAATCGGTTGGATCACGGTCTAGGCCAAGATTTAGCTCAAGACTTACATCAGCCCCTGGATCCAGAACTTTCCAACTCCTTGGCAGAGGAGCTGGCGGAACTCTTGGAGCCGGCCATCGATCGGTTGCGGCCCTTGGAACCGACGGAACCGCCCACAACTCCCCTGGGGCCGATCGTGCCGGTGGTGGTGGATGATGCGGATCCGGGGCCCGCGTTATATACGCCGCTGCAACCCCCAACCCCGATCGTGTCTCGATCGGCTCCCTTGCCGGTTTCCCATCGCAGCCAAGCCCTGGATTTGTCCTCGGCGGAACTCCTGGGGCGATCGCCCTTGTCTTTTCGGATTTTGGAGAGCCAGTCGGGCCCGGTGCGCACCCAAATTGCGCCGGACACGGCTACCTGTGCCGCCTGTCTGCGGGATTTGCACGATCCCGACAGTCGGTACTATCACTATCCCTTCGTGAACTGCACCCATTGCGGGCCGCGGCTGACGGTCATTCGCTCCCTGCCCTACGATCGGGTGCGCACCAGCATGGTGGGGTTTCAGCTCTGTCCCGACTGCCAGCGCGATTACGATAATCCGGGCGATCGCCGCTTCCATGCCCAGCCCACGGCCTGCCCGGAATGCGGGCCGCGCATTTGGTTTGAGCGACCCAGCCAGCAACGGCCGATTGTGAAGGATGAGCAGGCGATCGCCCAGGCGGCGGAAGCCATTCGCCAGGGAGCGATCGTGGCCATCAAAGGCTTGGGCGGCATCCACTTAGCCTGCGATGCCACCCAGGAAGCCGTGGTGCAACGGCTGCGGGCCCGCAAACATCGCCCCCACAAGCCTTTAGCGGTGATGGCCCGCAATTTGGAGTCCGTGCGGCAGTTTTGCGTAGTCAGTGATCACGAGCGATCGCTCCTCTTGGGGGGGGCTGCCCCGATCGTGCTGCTCACGATCCGCGATCCCCACTATTTGGCCCCGTCGGTGGCTCCTGACATGACAGAGGCGGGGGTGATGTTGCCCTACTCTCCCCTGCACCATCTCCTGATGAGCGCGGTGGATCGGCCCATTGTGCTGACCAGCGGCAACCGGGCCGGCAATCCCCAATGCATTGACAACCATGAAGCCCATCTGCAGTTGCAGTCGATCGCCGATGCTTTTTTGCTCCACAACCGATCGATCCTGAATCGGGTGGACGATTCGGTGGTGCGGGTGTTGCCCACTTCGGTGCAGGTGATTCGCCGATCGCGCGGCTACGCTCCCAGTTCCATTAACCTGCCGCCGGGCCTCACCAACAGCCCGCCGATCTTGGCCCTGGGCAGCGATCTGAAAAACACCATTTGCCTCTCGCGGGACGGACAAGCGATCCTTTCGCCTCACCTTGGAGATTTGGACTCGCCCGCCTGCCTCCAGGCCTACAGCACCGCGATCGCGGACTTGCGCAACTTGTTTGACCACCGCCCCAGCGCGATCGCCGTGGACTTGCACCCAGATGGCCAAGCCGTGAAAGTGGGTGAATCCTTGGCCAAGGCCTTGGAAGTGCCGTTGTTGCGCATTCAGCACCACCATGCCCACATTGCCGCCTGCTTGGCCGACAACCAATGGGGATTCGATCGCCCGCCCGTGTTGGGCATTGCCCTGGATGGATTCGGTTGGGGCAGCGATGGCACGGTTTGGGGCGGCGAGCTGCTGTGGACAACCTACGAGCAATATCACCGAGTCGGGGCCCTGTGGCCGGCACGGTTACTGGGGGGCAACCGCGCTGCTCAGGAGCCTTGGCGCAATCTATACGCCCAGTTCCACGCCACGGGCCTGCTCGATCGGGTGGACTCCGAAAAGTGGTTTGCTCAAAAGCCACTGAATCTGCTGACGGGCATGGCCCAAACGGGTTTCAACAGCCCTTGGTCTTCATCCTGCGGACGGCTGTTTGATGCGGTGGCGGCCTTTTTGGGCTGTGCGCCCGACTGCTTGAGCTATGAAGGGCAAGCGGCGATCGCCCTCGAAAACCTAGCCCGCCAAGCTTGGGATCAAGATCAGCAGGCCTACCCGATCGAGCTGCGATCGGAATCGCTGCTGTGGCTGCATCCCCAAGCCCTTTGGGAAGCCCTGATTTTGGATCGGGCCCTGGGGCTGCCCGAGGCGGTGATGGCCCTGCGGTTCCATCGCGGCTTGGCCCAGGCTTTGGTGCAAGCGGCCCAAACCTTGAAGCAGCAGGGATTGCACTTTGGGGCGATCGCCTGTGGTGGTGGAGTCTTCCAAAATCGGCTGTTGTTGCAGTGTTTGGAAGCCGCCCTGATGGCCAGCAATCTGCACGATCCGTTGCTGTTGCCGCAACAGGTTCCCGTAAACGATGGGGGCTTGGCGTTGGGGCAAACGGCGATCGCCGCCGCTTGGCTCCAGTTGGGCCATGTTTAGGGTCTCGGTGATCCTGTGCTGGTCGCCAATGGGAATCACCGGGAATCACGAGCCATTCAAATCACAAGCCATCAAAATCACAAGCCATATCACAAGCCATTCAACGCCAGCCCTTAGGAGTTATTGAGAGGTTTCAGGATGTGTTTAGCGGTTCCGGGCCAAGTAGTGGCCATTGTCAGTGGAGATCAACAGCTAGCCACGGTTGATTTGAGCGGTGTTCGGCGATCGGTCAGCTTGGCCTGTTTGGTCACGCCCGATCGCCCGATCGAGCAGTGGGTGGGGCGCTGGGTGGTGGTTCACGCGGGTTTTGCCTTGGAAGAGTTAGATGTGGCCGCAGCCACGGAAACCCTGACTTGGATCGATCGCCTGACAACGCCCGCGTGATTCAGTTCCCGCGCGATCCAGTTCCCGCGTGATTCAGTTCCCGCGCGATCCAGTCTGCCTGTCTCAAACCTTGTTCCAGAAACTGTGCCTTAAGAAGTCATTTCAAGAAGTCATTTGCTGAAGCAGTCATTACCCAAAAGCCGTTTGAAGAGCCGTTTCAGGAGTTTACGATGAAGTTTGTGACGGAATTTCGTGATCCCGCGTCGGTGGCGGGGTGGGTGCGGGAAATTGCCCATTTAGCGCAACGACTCGATCGCCCCGTGGCCCTGATGGAAGTCTGCGGCGGCCAGACCCACACCATCTTTAAACATGGCCTCGAAGCCCTGCTGCCGGAAACCGTGGAGCTGATCCATGGGCCCGGCTGTCCCGTGTGCATCATGCCTCGGGGCCGAATTGACGATGCGATCGCCCTAGCAGAACAACCGGGCATGATCTTTGCCACCTTTGGCGATGCCCTGCGAGTGCCCGGGGCGCGGGGCAGCCTAATGCAGGCCAAGGCCCGAGGGGCCGATGTGCGCGTGGTCTATTCACCCCTCGATGCGCTGACCTTAGCCCAAACCAATCCCGATCGGCCCGTGGTCTTTTTTGGGTTGGGCTTTGAAACCACCGCTCCCGCCGTGGCCATGACCATCCTGGCGGCGGCCCGCGCCCAGCAAGCCAACTTCAGCGTCTTTTGCAACCATGTGCTCGTTGTCCCGGCTCTGGAATTTCTGCTCCAGGCCAGCGGCTTGCGTTTGGATGGGTTCATTGGCCCCGGCCATGTGAGCGCCGTGATTGGCACTGATCCCTATCAAGCGGTGGTCGATCGCTATCAGAAACCGGTGGTGGTGGGAGGCTTTGAACCGATCGACCTGCTCCAATCGATTTGGATGTTGCTGTTGCAGTTGGTTGAAGGGCGCTGTGCCGTGGAAAACCAATATCACCGGCTGGTGAAGCCCGAGGGCAACAGCCCAGCCCTGGCCGCCCTGGCCCAGGTATTCACGGTGCGAGAGCAATTTGAGTGGCGCGGTTTGGGATCCTTGCCCCGATCGGGTTTGGCGATCGCTCCGGCCTTTGCGGCCTTTGATGCAGAACAGCGCTATTGCCTACCCAGCCAAGCCAGTGAGGATTCACCCGTTTGCCAATGTGGCCTCATTTTGCAGGGCAAGCTCAAACCCTGGGAATGCAGTGCTTTTGGGCGCGGTTGCACCCCTGACCATCCCCTAGGCGCTTGCATGGTTTCCTCCGAAGGGGCCTGCGCTGCCTATTACAAATACGGTCACGGGGGCCCCCGATCGCCCATAGCTGCACCCCGCAGATTTGCCGAAGCGTCCGCCCGCCCCCCGCTGCAATCAGAATTGGCCCGATAGCTGCATTGGCCCGATCGCCGTGATTTTCGCCCTCACCTCCTGATGCTATGGCTTCTTCTAATCATCCGTCCGATTCCCTCGCCACCCCCCCATCTAACGTGCTCGAGTTTCAACAGCCCCAGCACCGCACCCGATCGAGCGACGAAGGCTACATCACCCTGGCCCACGGCAGCGGCGGCCGGGCCACCCATAACCTGATCACTGATATTTTCCTAGAAACCTTTCGCAGCGATACCCTCAATGCGCTGGATGACAGTGCGCGGCTGGACTTAGCCCTGTTCATGGCCCGGGGCGATCGGTTGGCCTTCACCACCGATTCCTTCGTGGTGGATCCGCTGTTTTTTCCCGGCGGCGACATCGGCAGCCTGGCCATCAATGGCACGGTGAATGATTTGGCCGTGACCGGGGCCCAGCCGCTCTATCTCTCCTGTGGGTTCATCATTGAAGAGGGCACCCCGATCGCCCTGCTACGCCGCATTGCCCAGAGCATGAAACTGGCCGCCGACACGGCCCGTGTCAAGGTGGTGGCCGGCGACACAAAGGTTGTACCTCGGGGCAAAGGTGACCAGATTTATATCAACACCGCCGGGGTGGGTGTGGCGCGATCGAACCAAGTGCCCGGGCCGCGCTACCTGCAACCGGGTGATGCCATTCTGCTCAGTGGCCCCATGGGCGACCATGGCACGGCTATTTTGTTAGCCCGAGGAGACTTGGCCCTCGAAGCGGACATCACCAGCGATTGCCAGCCCCTGCATGATCTGGCGGCGGCCCTCTGTGAAGCTTGTCCCACCGTGCGGGCCATGCGCGATGCCACTCGGGGCGGTGTGGCGGCCGTGCTGAATGAATTTGCCCAAACCAGCCGCGTCAGCATGGTGCTCGAAGAGGCGGCGTTGCCCGTGCGGCCGCCCGTGGCCGCCGCCTGCGAAGTGTTGGGTCTCGATCCTTTGCACATGGCTAACGAAGGTCTGTTGGTGGCGGTAGTTCCGGGGGAATTTGCAGCTCGGGCCCTGATGGCCATGCAAATGCTGCCGGAAGGGCGGGAGGCCTGTTTGGTGGGCCATGTGACCAAGGCGGATCCACCAGTGGTGATTTTGCAAACGCGCTTTGGTTCTGAACGAATTATTGAGTGGCCGATGGGCGATCCCTTGCCTCGGATTTGCTAGGGCCGATTTTGCTAGGGCCGATGGATTCGGGCTAATTGGTTTGAGCTAATCGGGGCTAATTAGTTTGAGCTAATCGGGGCTAATTGGTTTGAGCTAATTAGTTTGAGCTAATCGGTTCGGGCCGATCGAACACAGGAGAAAGGCAATGCACGAACTAGGCATTACTCAGGAACTGGTGCGGTTGGCGCTGGCTCAGGCCCAAGGGGCCCCCATCCGCCGACTGGGTTTGGCCGTGGGGGCCCTGTCCGGCATTTCCACGGAGGCGATCGCCTTTTGTTTTGGCCCCTGCGCCATGGGCACGGCCCTGGAGGGGGCGGAGTTAGATATCACCATCGTGCCGGGCCGGGCCCGCTGCCACCATTGCGGCCGGGATTTCCCCCTGGATGATGTGGTGGGGATTTGCCCCCATTGCAACAGCTTGGATTGGGCGATCGAGGCGGGCCAAGACTTGATTTTAAAAACCTTGGAGATCATCCCATGTGCGTAACCTGCGGTTGTGATGAGGGGGCATCGGTCACGATCACCAACCTATCCCACAGTGAGCGGCCCCAAAGTAACCTACCCCAAAATAAGCTGACCCAATCCGAGGCGATCGATCCCGCCTTGGGCCACTCCCCGATCGGCTCCGATTGGCACAGTCACCAACATCCCGATGGTTCAGTGGTGGTGCATCGCCACGGGCCCGCAGCACCCAGCCCCAGCCCTGGTCATCACCATCATTCCCATCCTCACCATCACGACCATCCCCAGGCCGGTTTGGATCATCACCTAGCCGATCGCCCCTCTCTGACGGCAACGGATCCGGTCACCCAAACCCTGCACCTCGAAGCGCGGCTGCTAGACAAAAACAACCAACTGGCCGCCGCCAACCGCCAATGGTTCCAAACCCAGGGCATTTGGGCCCTGAACCTGATGAGCGGGCCCGGGGCCGGCAAAACAACGCTGCTGGTGAAAACCCTGACGGATTTGGCCGATCGGGTCTCCTTCGCCGTCATTGAGGGGGATCAGGCCACCTTGAATGATGCGGAGCGGGTGCGGGCCACCGGTTGCCCCGTGGTTCAGGTCAACACGGGCACGGGTTGCCATCTGGACGCGGCCATGGTGCAAGGAGGCTGTCAGCAACTGCAACCGCCACCGGGCAGCATTTTGGCGATCGAGAATGTGGGCAACCTGGTTTGTCCTGCGCTGTTTGACTTGGGAGAAGCGTCCCGGGTCGGGATTTTTTCGGTCACTGAGGGTGAAGATAAACCCCTGAAGTACCCACACTTGTTTCGGGCCTGCGATTTGGTGCTGCTGAGCAAAATCGATTTGCTGCCCTACTTACCCTTTGATCTAGACCGGGCGATCGCCGCCGTGAAGCAGGTGAACCCCAAGGCGCGAATTTTGCCCCTCTCGTCTCTGACCGGCGAAGGGTTGGCCGACTGGTACGACTGGCTTTTGGCTCAGCGAGATCGAGCCTGTCCTCTGGCCACCGCCGATTTGGCTCCCTAGGGCAACATCAATGCGCCCGCCGGTCGGTGGTTTGGGGGGCAGGGTTCCAAGCGCAGGCCAAACACCGCCGCAAACTGTTCTGCCACCACCGATCGCACCTGGGCCACCGTCAGGCCAGGTACAAAATCTGCCAATCGGCCCACGGGGCGATCGGCAATTCCACAGGGCACAATTTCCCGAAAGCCCACTAGCTCACAATCCACATTCAGAGCAAAGCCGTGCAGGGTCACCCAACGGCTGACCTGAATCCCGATCGCCGCCACCTTGCACCCCTCTAGCCACACCCCCGTCAGGCCCGGCAGTCGTTCCGCGCCCAAGCCCCAAGTCCCGATCGCCCGAATCAACACCTCTTCCAACTGGCGCAGATACCAATGGAGATCCGGTTGGTGGCGGCGCAAATTCAAAATCGGATAGCCGACCAACTGCCCAGGGCAATGGTGGGTCACCTCGCCCCCGCGCTCAATGGGCACTAACGGCACGGGATGGGTTGCGGGGTCAAACCGCACAAAGGCGCGATCGGCCCCACGCCCCAGGGTATAAACCGGCGGATGTTCCAACAGCATTAACCCATCGGGCAGTGTCGGATCCGCGATTCGATCGGCCTGCCACTGGCGCTGCCAACCCCAAGCCACTTCGTAAGCTGTGGTTTGCAAATTCAGTTGCCAACAGGGGGCGATCGGCCCGGCACTTTCCCCATTGGTTTCAGTAGCAGCATCACAAACCATAAACTCTAGCCGAATGCCCTAACCATAAAGCCCTAACCATAAAGATTGAGAATTGCCAAGGGGAGTTTGGTGATGGTTTGTGGGGAATCACTGAAGAAAAGGTCAAGAATCATCAACAGATGCAAAAGATTTTAAAGGAAATTCTTCCCCCGATCCCAAAGTGCTACGTTGAAAGTATCACCCATCTCGAAGGGGAGGAAGCTCTATGAAGCTTGTCATCCAGGGTAAAAACATCGAGATTACCGATGCACTGCGTGACTATGTTCAGCAAAAAATTGAAAAGGCCGTCAGCCATTTTCAACACTTAACTCTTGAAGTGGATGTGCACCTGTCGGTAGCTCGCAACCCCCGGATTGATTCTAACCAAACGGCTGAGGTGACCATTTACGCGAACCGCACAGTTGTTCGAGCTGAAGAAAGCAGCGAGAACCTGTATGCCAGCATTGACATGGTTGCTGACAAAATTGCCCGTCAACTTCGCAAGTATAAGGAAAAACATCAAGAACGTCGCCGCGAGCCGGTGAAGACCGCAGAAGTGCTGGGCGAAATGCCGGTCGGAACCATTATTCCGCCCCGAGAACCCGAGTTGCCGGCGGATGTGGTGCGGACGAAATACTTTGAAATGGCCCCGATGACGATCGCGGAGGCCCTGGAGCAACTGGAGCTGGTTGATCACGATTTCTTCATGTTCTGCAACTCAGAAACGGGTGAAATCAACGTGATTTATGAACGGAACCATGGCGGTTACGGCGTGATTCAACCCCGCAAGGCCCAACGCTTTGCCGAGAACTCTTCCGCTGCTTAGAGGTTGCTTGAAAAGCATCTGGAAGCGCTTGCTAAATATCTGCTAAATACCATAGCCCTTAGGGACAAGGGGCTTAAGCCCCTTGTTGTGGATCGAGCAAGCTGCCTACCAAATTTAGCTTTTTAAACACCCGCTGAGACTGAATTAGCCAACTGAAGATTACTCCTTCATGGGTAATTGATTCAGCAGCAATTTGTTGAACCATCCTTGGACAATTCAGACTTGCAATTAGGGTCTGTTGAGTATCCTATGCCACCACAATTTTGACTGCCTCAAGCCTTGGGACATCCTGATTTTTGAAGCATTTTCCACTCTTGTAAAACAAAAGGCGGTACGGGAATTTCTGCCTGATCAGCATCACCGACGGGGATGGTTAATCGCAAAATACCTAATTGATTTAACCGACCTGCCACGGAATCAAATTCATATTCTCCGGTGTTGAGGGCTAATGAATCGATCGGGAACTGATCCGCAAGCTGGGCAACGGCCCCTGTGGAATTGGTGACGATTAAAGATCGATCGCGATTGACCCGCAAACTGGGAAACCCAACCACCCGCAACCGAAATCCTGTTGTGGGTGGTTGTCCGTTGGCCGCTTCGCCAAACAACACCAATTGCCAACTACGATCGCGCTGATCTCGCAGGGACTGCAACGATCGACACAAGACCCGATCGCCCGAAAGGGGATAGGGATGCAGGCTCGCCATCGCGGGTTCCGGCATTAGCCCCCAACCCCAAAGCACAACCGCCAACAACAACCCCAAGGCCTTGCCCAACGCAGGCCAACCCATCCACCAGTCGGGCAATTGGGGCGATCGAACGCTTCCTTTGTCTGTTTGGATATTTTGACTCTTTTGGCGATTCATAATGCTTTCCCAAATTCTCATAATTCTTCTCAATTCTGTGGAGTAACTCTTTCGGGCGATCGTGCTAGTCTAAATTCGTGTACTGCAATCAATGCGTTGATAGCAATTCAGCAACCCCAGCAAAGAAATCCAGGTCAAGAAATCCAAGCCAGGAAATTCAAGCCAGAAAACCCAAGCCAAGATTTCAGCAACCTAAAATCAGCAGCGTCAAGTCAGCAAACGCCAAATCAGCAAACGCCAAACCAACTGGCTATCTGGTAAATGTTCGGGCAAGTTTTGGCCCTGGCGCTGAACCCGATGGGGGCAGCAAAATCGCCAACAAACTCATGGCCCACCGCTGCTTTCTTAGCTTACCGATCATCTTCAAAATTCAGCATATTCAATCCAAGGAGTCACTATGACCGGTCGAGGCGGTCGCCGTCCGGGCGCGGGTCGTCCCAAAGGCACAGGTAAATATGGCGAACCCACCAAAGCGGTTCGACTGCCGATCAGTTTTGTCGATCGCCTGCCGGAACTCCTGGCCCAATGGCAGCTTGATCAATTGGAAACGGAAGCCATCGCCGATGGCCGGCTCCAACGCATTGAAGACCACCCCACGCCACCCCTGCGCCTCTATGAAATGCCGGCGGCCGCTGGGTTACATGCCTTTGCGCCCCAAGAGGACACGGAACCCGACGCGATCGACCTGAACACCTATCTCAGTCGGCATCCCAGCGAGTCTTTTTTGGTGCGGGTCACGGGGGACTCCATGATCGGCATTGGCATCTATCCCGATGACATGCTGGTGATTGATGCCTCTGAGGCGGATAACGCCCAGACGGGACAAATCGTACTGGCGTTGGTGGATGACAAGGTAACGGTCAAGCGGCTACAAGTGCTGGATGGTCGCATTTTCCTGCATTCCGAAAATCCGATCTATGCCCCTTTGCAAATCACCGAAGGGATGGTGTTTAAGATTTTGGGGATTGTGGCCAGCGCCATTCACCAATTCCGCTAACTGTTGATTAACCCAGAGCAATCTGATCCTAGTCTTCTGAGACCGGGGCCCGGTGACGCAAAAAATCTTGCAGATCCTGAGGGCTGTTGCAGTTGCGCAAGGTAGCCGCCTCCAGTGTCGTCAGCGGTAGATAAATGGCTCGCTGTTCCGTCGCCAGTTGGTCTAACCAGGCCTGAAACGATCGCCCGCCTTGATCAATAAAAGTCCGCAGTTGGGGCGCGATCGCGGGTCGATATAGCCCACACAGGGGCTCCCAACCGCGATCAGTGCGTGGAACCAGCGCCACTTGCTTAGAACTGAGGGCATGGCGGCGATCGAGCCAGGAACGACAAACGGGCCCATCCAAACAGGGTAAATCGCAAGCCAGCAGCCACACCCAGTTAATGTCGGTTAGGTCTCGGGCCGCGCGATCGAGCAACTCTGAAAAAGCCAACAGCGGCCCCCGATCGGCCGCCGACTCCCGCCACCAATCCACCGGCAAGGCAGCCGTGGCGGGATGGGTTTGGTAGCGTTCCGGCCAGGGCGAAAAAATAATTGGTCGGCGTTCCGTCACCGAAATGGCCACCTCACAAACCCGATGGAGCATGGGCTGTCCGTTCCAAGGCAGCAACACCTTGTCGCGCCCCATTCGGCGACTTTGACCACCTGCCAAGATTGCTGCCTGAATCATGAGTGCTTATCCACCTGCGGGCCATGGTTCTCAGTGATGAGCACAATGCTCCCGGGCCATCCCTGAGTCTCCAATTTACTTTGCCAGGCGGACGGCATACCACTGCAAGAATCGATCGGGGCCCAAGTCCAGCTCGCAGGCTTCTTCAATGAGCGATCGCACCCGCGCTTCCGTGGTGGTCAACCGTTGCAAGTCACGCGGCAGGCGATCGCCCAAGGATTCCACCACGCCGGTCAGTTTTTCGCGCAACTCCTCCACGGACAAAATCACCTCGGGCTGATTGGTTTCGAGCACGACAAAATATTCATTTTCTTGATACAGCATTGCATCAGCCATTGATCGTTTCTCCTGCTCGAAAAAACCGTTTTTACCGTCCCAAAATGCAAAGGGCGCACGGCGGTGCGCCCCTACCAATCATCCCAAAACTCTTGGGGCAAGGGGCTTAAGTCCCTTGTCTGGTGCTGGCTTGGATTGGTGATCTGATCTAAATTCCAGCATGACCCATGGCTAGGCCAGCCACCAACATTCCTAACACCAAAAAGGGCTGAGCACTGGCTTGATATTTCACATCATTCTTCAGCGGATCGCGCAGGAAATACATATCCTGGAACACGATTTGCGGAATGATCAACAGACCCAAAATTGAGGCGTACAAATTCTCATGCAGGCTGACCAAATAGCCCGCAATACCGATTTGGAAGGTGTCGATCATGGCCACACAAATCCAAGCGGCCGTGCCAATGCCGAACATCACAGGCAGGGATTTCAGACCCAAGGTGCGATCGCCCTCCACGCTCTTGAAGTCATTGACGATCGCAATGCCCAAGCCCGCCAAACTATAGATCAGCGTCACCACCGCCACCGTCGGCGTGAGCGTGCCAAACAGCGCCTGGCCCGCCCACCAAGGCAGGGCGATATAGCTCGCGCCGAGGGCGTAGTTACCGAGCCAGCCGTTTTGCTTCAGCTTTAGGGGCGGTGCGGAATAGATATAGGAGACGATCGAACCGCCGATCGCTAAGGCCGTGATGATTGGGAATTCGTGACCCGACCAGCGATCGAGGATGTAGGCCACGCCGATGCCCCCGAACAGCAACACCAAAATTTGCGTCACCACCTGCGGAATCGAAATTGCGCCGGAGGGAATCGGGCGATAGGGTTCGTTGATCGCGTCAATTTCCCGATCGTAGTAGTCGTTGATCGTTTGGGTGTAGCCCGTCAGCAACGGCCCCGACATCAACATACAAAGCGCCGATTTCAGGAAATTCTCCAGCGTCCATTCATAATGCCCCGAGGAAGCCGCCCCGCAGACCACGCCCCAAATCAGGGGAATCCAGGTGATCGGCTTCATCAATTGCAGGCGAATTTTCCAAATATTGGTTTCCCCGCTGGCGGCTCCCTTCATCCCCAGCATTTGCCGGGTCTTGGAGCCGCTGTCTTCGGCGGGGGTGGGCGTTTCGATCGCCTCGGTGTTGGGTTCGGTGGTCATGGTTCGATCGATGGGTTGGATCTTGCTTGTCGTTGGGAGCCATGGTATCGCGTCTGCTCTCCCACTCAACCCGCCGTCAGCGTGGAATTAAAGAGCAAGACTGCCGATTGTTGCCACACAAACTGCGCCCAATTCCTATTAATACTAATTGCGCTAGAACGGAGGAGCGCCTGATTTGGTGTTGTAATCGGACGTAATTCTTCACGCAATTTGGATTGGATGAGATCGATCGCCCTATGGCCGAACCTCCCCCACCATCTTCTTCAGAGTCATCACCCAATGACTCCTCTAATCCCTTGTCAACTCACCGTGAACTGCCATCCCTTGCTGACAGCATGGCAGCACAGACCCAGCCTAAGCACCTGTCACCGACGCGATCGCCCCCGAAAGCGACAGCCTCTCCCGCTGGTATTGCAGCTCCCCCACCAGAGCAGAAACCAACCGCTCCATGGGTCATGTTTTTGGTGCGCTTTTTAGCAGGGGCACTCTTTGGACCGCTTTTAGCCATTACCTTGGGCGTTGTTGGCGGTGCAACAACCGGCAGCAGTTTGCTCACAATTATGCTCGTGTCCGGCAGCATCATCGGCTTAATGTCGGCAATTGGCGGAAAGAGCTTTTGGATGTTCCTATCGCGCTGTTTGCGGGTCATCTTTTTCATGCGCTGATCACCCTTCGAGATCACCATGCTGTTTTCTTGCAAAAACAACAAACAAGTAGGGGCGTACAGCGGTACGCCCTCCGCCAGGGTCTCTCGTAGATCTCGCTTATCGGAGAGTGCATGGCGATGCGCCCCTACGGGAATCGATCAGCTTTGTCCGTTTCGCTGCTGTTTGTTGGCTGAGCGATCGGGGGCATTTCAGCCCAACAGAGCCGTAATTTGACCCAGCAAGCCGTTGATCGCACTCGATAGGCTGGGAAGAATTTGGGATATGGCTTTAAAAAAGCCAATCGATTTGTCGGCGGCTTCTTTATCGCAGAAAAATCGTAGGGTGCATGGGAGCAAGGCCCAATGGTCACGAAACGCTGCATTTGTTCTCCCATGCACCGAAAATTGATCGCCACCCAACCGATCGAGAATCGTCGTTGCAGGCGTGACGGGTGGCGGTGCATGGGAAATGAATGGGGATTGTTATGGCCTGCCAAGCGTTCTTCCATGCACCCTACGGGCGTTTCGTAAGGGAAAAGGGATGCCGCTAGTATAAGCAACCCACTCAATGCCCGTCTCTCTTGGGTTAGCCCCGCTCCGTTGACGCAGCACCCGCCAGCCAGCCAAAGAGCCGATCGCCCGTCAAATTGAGATCCAAGTCCGGCAACACCGGCAACCGATCGCCCCCGGCCAGTTCCACCGGAGCGCGATCGGGCAAAAACACCACCACCACCCGATCGCGCGGCAACACCAACCATCCCAACCGGCTGCCATGGGCTAGACAATGCGTGAGATTCCGAATCACACGGGTTTCGCCCTGGGCCGGCGACAAAATCTCGATCGCCCAAGCCGGAGCAAACTCAATCCCTTCAGTAATCACCATTCCTTGGGAGTCGATCGGCAACTCAGCGGTTTTCAGCACCGACAAATCCGGCACGATCGACCGATCGCCAAAGGTACAACGCAACTCCGGCAACGCTTCCCAACCGGAGGCGATCGCATTAATCGCCACCGCCAACCGAATTTGCAGCCGACTATGTTGAACTCCGGGCATAGGTTTTTGGTGGGCTAGGCGATCGTGAAATTCCCAAGCGGGCGATTCGTCAATTTCCGGCCGCCGCAAAAAGTCCGCCAGGGTCAACGTAGGGGTGATGGTTGGCAGCGTTATGGCCACATTGCCTCCAGGGTGGAATGACAACTACTTCATGATCGACGCGATCTAGCTACGAGGCAAATTCTCTTCGGCGTATTGTAAAAATAGCCAACTGTGCTCTAACAAAACCTCAACATCAGCCGCTCGCAACTGTAGCTCATCGTCCACTTCATAATCTGCATTAGCCCGTTTATTTTGGGCATTAATCAAGAACCGATGAAACTCGATGGGCACGATTCCAGGCTTTGCAATCTCTCGCCCAAATGCCGAAATCACGGCTGCATGACTTGAAAAGCTAAGGTCTTTTTCCCAAAGAAATGCTTCGGCAATATAAAACATTGTGTAGTATGCTCGTGCGCCCGCAAAGTCATAGAATCCCTGTTGGGCCAAAAGCTGTGATGCCTGATAGCTAGCCCGCGCTTTGTCTAGTAATTGTTGAGACTTGGGTTTCATAGCAGAACCCCTTCTCGCTTGACGTTGGCGAGAAATGGGGAATTCTGGGACTCAAATTTTTCGAGAGAGACAAATTGCCAGGAAATGACCACATCATAATCCAGGCAAATTTGGGTGATAAAGTCGAGTGTTTTATCTATTTCATCACAGGGATGGACTAAGGATTTTAAGATTACCAAGATATCAATATCAGAGTTTTCTGTAGCTTCTCCACGCGCTTGGGAACCATACAAAACGATCGATGAGAGTAAGTCTTGATATCGCTCAATCAGCCCTTGCTTCAGGACTTGTAAAATCGGTTCAAGTTGTTGCTTTTCCATAGTGTGATATTGATGCGATCAGTTGCACAAGGAGCCGCAGCCCCTTGTGGCTGGTGTTTTTAACGATCGCCTCGTGGCTTAGAAGGAAATGATCAAGTAGCGATCGCTGAATTTTGCGCCCTTGACCGATCGCCCGGCCAGGGACGGCGGCAAGAAGATATTGCGGCGTTGTTCGCCCGCTTCGATCGTCACCTCTGGCCCCGATTGGGTCAGGTGGATTTGCTCCTTGGTGAACCCTGGCAGGAACAGCTTCACCTGTTGGGTGGCTAAGTCGATTTCGATCGGGCGGGGAGCCTGCTGGGCCAAGGTGGCAAAATCCGGCATCAGCGGGATCAGCGCATCCCAATTTGGGGTGATGGTTTGCTCGGGAATTGCCGTCACGGTCAGGGGGTTGAAGTCCGAGCCGATCGCCCCCGGATCGCTCGATCGATTCA
The DNA here is from genome assembly GCF_014698135.1 of Limnothrix sp. FACHB-881. NCBI lineage: Bacteria > Bacillati > Cyanobacteriota > Cyanophyceae > Pseudanabaenales > Pseudanabaenaceae > Limnothrix > Limnothrix sp. FACHB-881. The sequence goes on along the minus strand of NZ_JACJSN010000001.1, from coordinate 324,352 downwards.
AAAACAACCCGCCCACGGTTAAGCCCGCCTGTTGCGCACTGCCCCACAGGTATTGAGCCAAGGCCTGCGAAACCGGATCGCCATTGGCCACCAGCCAGCCCGCCACACGACGCGGATCGGCCAGCAAGTTTCGTCCCCGATCGAGCAAGTCCTGAAACTCACCCAAGGGGCCTTCCCACGGCGTGCTAGACATACCGCCACTGCTCAACACCGCCATGGAAATCGGTTGCACAAAGGGCGAAATCGCCTTGGCAAAATCCGACTCGGCCACCACCTTTTGGAAGCGGCGCACATACCAGGACAAAACCTCCGGCGCGCCGATGGTTAGCAGGGTTGCTCGATCGCTGTTGCCGTCATAGACGATCGCGTCGTAATTGCCCGACGCTTCGTATTGCCGCAAGGTGTTCAACGTCAGCGCCCGATCCATCCCCGGCAACACGGCTAGTTCTTCACCGTAGACATTGCGGAAAAAGGGTTGGCGCAAATATTCCGACTCTAGGCGCTTAATTTCATCCCAGCCCCGTTCCAGCAGGGTGGTGGCGGCCGGTTGCACGGCCCAAAGATTAGAGCCGATCGCCTGGGGATCCGAGCCGATCGCCCCCGTTCCCAACATCATGCCCAGGGTGGGCCCCGCATCTTGCCCAAACAGCAGCACCCGCTTGCCTCGGTTGGCCAGGGCCATCGCCGCCGCGATCGCCAGGGTCGATCGCCCCGATCCCCCTTTTCCCAACAGCGTCAGCGTGAAAGCCACGATCGCACTCCTCTAGCGTTGTCGCCCCCCATTGTGCCAACGATTGCCGACCGGCGTGTATTTACTGGCGCATCTCGCCCAAAATTTCGATCACCCGTTGAATTTCTGTTTTTAGGCCGGTGACATCTGTTTTCAGGCCCGTGACATCTGTTTTTAGGGTGTTGATGTCGCCTTGCATCTGATCCATGCGGGCAAAGCTAGCGGCTTGGAGTTGATCGATGCGGGCAAAGGTTTGGTCAAATAAGCCCAGGAACGTATCGGTGCGATCGTCTACGATCTGCTCCAATTGGGTGATCCGGTTATTTAACCCTTCCATGGCCTGTTGCAGACCGTTGATCGCCAAGCGTAGTTCCCCGATCGCCTGTGTGTTGGTGGCGATCGCCTGCGTATTCGCGGCCGTCAGTTCGGCGAGGTGGCTAAACCGCTGATTCCAATCAAAGGACTGTTGCGTGGTGACGCTGGCCAGGGTGGTGACGTTGATCGTCAGTTGCTGGAGCTGGGCTTCGAGGGTGTTGAGGCGAGTTTCGGTGGTCATGGGGCGATCGGGGTGAGGTCGCTACCCACAGCCTAGCAAGTTCTTGTGGGGCGGTGCGGGGGCGATCGCTCTCCAGCTAGTAGGTTGGGTTGAGCTTTGCGAAACCCAACTCAATCACTGCAAGCCTTACTGCTGTTGGGTTTCGTGCCTCAACCCAACCTACGAGATGATCGTTGATCAGCCCATCGTGATTCAGAGGGGTTTCATTTGTGCAAGAGATCTAAATGAATGAAGCCTGTCACGCCACTACTAGCGCTGGCCAAATCATTTGTCCCAAATAAAAACGCCAGTGGAACAACTCCCACTGGCGTAATTTATTCACTCGTTGCTTAGACCGCTTCGAGTTCGTCTTCAAAAAACCAAGTTGCCAAACCACCCGTAAACTCAACGACAACGCCGATGCCGCTGCCGTCAACCATTTTGTATTCCTTAACCGTACCGACCGGATTTTGTTTAATTTTTTCAACCATCGCGGTGGACATGCGATCGCGAATCCGGCGCACTTTGACGCGCTGACCTAGCTCAATCACCACTGGAACCGTCTCTAGTAAACTGAATCCACAGCTAATAAGACTACTGCATTTTGACCCGATCGCCGCGATCGATGGGGTGGCGAGATCGCGAGTTGGGGGCTTTTGGCCTAATCCACCAGATCCCCACTGGCGACATGGCGATAGCGCTCCATGATCCGCTTTTCGGGGTCAATGCCCTCAAAGGTGGGCGGCAACCAAACCCGGGCCAACAGAATCAGGGTCAAAACCAACAGAAATACGCCCGTGGCCAAGAGTTGCTGCCAGGGCACTTCCAACACCCCCCGCACGATCGACTCCCGGAGCACGGAAACGATCGCCACTTCCACGGCCACCCCGATCGACACGCGCTGTTCTTGCAAGTAAATGATCAGCAGCCGGAACATTTCCACCAAAATCAGCACCGATAGGATATCTGCCGTAATCAGGTGAAAGTTTGGGGGTTCCAGCAGGGAGATGAAAATGACGCGCAGTTGCACCACCATCACGCCAAATAGCCCCAGGCAAAGGGACACGGCGATCGCGTCTTGTACCCGTTCCAACATCCAGACCAAGCGCGATCGAAACCCGCCGGTTTCCGTGGGCCGATCGCTGGCGGTCAACAACTGGACGGGGGGCAATCGACGGGAGGGGGCTGAGGACAGGTTCATGGCGATTTCTCCAGCTTGCTGCGGGCTGTTCTTATTTTGATTATGGGAATCTTATAAATCAACCTCTGATTTATTTGTATTATTTATATTGACGCATCTGCTCAGACCACCGGGGCCAAGGTTCATCGCGATCGCGTAGTTTGATCTGTGGCTATTCACGGCTGTCCACCTTCCCTCCTCCGCCCTATGCTCGCCAAACGGATCGTTCCCTGCCTCGATGTCAAAGCTGGTCGCGTCGTTAAGGGCGTGAACTTCGTGAATCTGCAAGACGCGGGCGATCCGGTGGAGCTGGCCAGGGCCTACGATCGCGCCGGGGCCGATGAGCTGGTGTTTTTGGACATCACGGCCACCCACGAAGATCGCGGAATTATTTTTGATGTGGTCTATGAAACCGCCGAGCAGGTGTTCATTCCCCTGACCGTGGGCGGCGGCATCAGTGACTTAGAAACGATTAAAAAACTGTTACGAGCCGGAGCCGACAAAATTAGCATCAACTCTTCGGCGGTGCGGGATCCGGACTTGATCGATCGCGCCAGTGCCCGGTTTGGCAATCAATGCATTGTGGTGGCGATCGATGCCCGCCGCCGCCCCGGAACCGGCGAAAATGGTGTGCCCAGTGCCTGGGATGTGTATGTGCGCGGCGGCCGGGAAAATACGGGTTTGGATGCGATCGCCTGGGCCGAAGAGGTGGTGCGGCGCGGCGCGGGAGAATTGCTAGTAACCAGCATGGACGCAGACGGAACCCAGGCGGGCTATGACCTGGAGCTGACCCGGACGATCGCCGATCGCGTGGCTGTGCCGGTAATTGCCTCCGGGGGCGCGGGCAACTGCCAACATATCCGCGAAGCCCTGACTGAAGGCAAGGCCGAAGCCGCCCTGCTCGCTTCCTTGTTACATTACGGTCAACTCAGCATTGACGAGATTAAGACCGATTTGCAGCAAGCGGGCTTGCCAGTGCGTCACACTGGGGCGATCGCAACTCTGTAGAAAACCTTAGGAAACGATAAATTGCTGGCAGATTGTCAAGATTTCCTTTACAATACGTAAAAACACACTCATAAATCTTGATCTGCACTCTGTCCATGGTTGTCGTTCTGCTGCTGGCGATCGCCCTAGTAGCTTGGTCATTGCACCTGATGCAACAGGCCCTCAGCAACAAGGAGTTTTCGCTGATGCTGGCCGGAACCCTCGTTGCTTCAGCAGCGGCAGCCCTGGTGGTGGTCTACTTCCTGGGCAACAGTTCGCTGCGCTACTTGCTCTCGGTCGATCGCAATGCCTATGCCACCTATAACGTGCCCGTCACCGCTAGCGATCCTCTAGCCGGGATGCGCCAATCCGCCATCCTCGCCGATTGGGATCGGTTGGTGGAGCCTCTGCAATAGCAGGATGGTTCTGCCGGTTCCCTGTTTTTTCGCATCCAAAGTGATTGATCATCAAAGATTGATCATCCAAGACTGATCATCAAAACTGACCCGCAATTCAGTTGCAGTCAAACAAACGAAATCGGCTAGACCTGAGGCAATACAACCGGTCTAGCCGATTTTGTTTTGTTTTTTGGGTTTCGAGTTTTTGGGGTTCGCGCTTCCCGAGGTGGAGCTTCAGTCCCGTTGCTGGCGGATTTGGGGCGCTGACCAGGCGATCGCTCCAATTGCTCCAGGTACTATTCCTAGGGCACGCCCATTTGAATTAAGTCCTCGCCGGGTAACACTTCGCTAAATTCCCCCCGATGGGCCACAAACAGGGCTAGGCGCAGCCCCCAATCAGGCTCCACGGGCAAATCATCCCAAGGAACCGCCAACTCCAAGCAGCTATCCACAGCGAAGCGGGCGCGGCTGGGTCGGGCCCGCCAGGTGTTAAATTCCGCCGCTTCCGAGAACCAGAGGGTTTTGGTGGGCAACTTCAGGCCAATGTGATGCCGGTAATGATAGTTGGCCGGGGCCAAATCGGGCAATTGCTCCAGGGGCACGGGACTGTTGTGGGCGGGGCGATCGGGATAGAACCAGCACAGGTGAATTTCATCGGGCTGTTTGCCGGTTTGGAAATCTAGCCGGACATAGAAGTGATGGTGATCCACCCCGTACCAAATGGTTTGGATCGGGCTGGATTGGTGCATCGTGCCCCGGGATCCACCCACCGCAATTCGGCCCGCTTGGTTCCAGTCCTGATCGTCGCCACAGCCGTCAATGATTGGGTGAATGAAGTTTTGGGGAGTGCGATCGCCCGTGGCTTCATGGACTTCCACCGGCTCCAACAATTCCGGGGGAATGGGTTCATTCAGGGCTTGGTAAATGGCGCACAGGTGCTCCCGAAACAGGCGATCAAAAATGGCATCTTGATTCGACGAGTGGCCAAACCCAAACCACCAAAACCAATCGGAACCCTCCGCCGCATAAAGCGCTTCCCAAGCGGCCGGATTGGTGGTTTCGGTGGCTTCCGGGTGGCGAGCCAGGGTTTCGCGGGCCGCCGTCAGCAAATCCCAGGCGCGGTTTTTGGCCGGGTCGCCAATCCAGGTGGAAAAGGAGCCATCCACCCAAGAGCCACTGTGCAGGCGATCGACCGGCAGGGTTTCGCGGGGCGGGAATCGATCGAGATAATCGCCCACGGTTACCAGCTCAATTTCAGGATGCTGGCTGAGGCGGCTATAGAGCGCATCCAAAAACGGCAGCCCGTCGCGATCGTAATATTCCCAGCAGTTTTCCCCATCCAGGGCAATGGTCACCAACCAAGGCTGCTCTAGGCTGGTGCGATCGTCCCCTTGGCGTTGTTTCAGTTGCCGAGTAATCGCTTCCAAATGGCCAATCAAGTCTTGGGCAGCGTTTTGGGGTTCCATGCCCGCATAGCTAAAGCCAATCAGATCCGAAAGGCGGTGGTCACGGAAGACGATCGCCAAATCTCCTTGATTCGTGGCTAGGCGATAGGGCTGGTAAAGGTACTGTGGCTCTAGAACGTTGCCAGAGCCGTCGCGGTGGAAGAAATGCTCGATCGTCCAGCCCAACACCGCCTCATCGGAAATTAACCATTGGAAACCGGCCGCCGCCACATCGGGCAACATTGCCGGACTCACGGACTGCTCCGAAGGCCACAGCCCCCGAGGCAAGCAGCCAAACCGCTCTTGGTACATGGTTTTGGCCCGTTCCAGATGCCGGGGAATATCTTCCGCCCACTGGAACCGGCTCGCGGGCAGTTGCATTTGGGGAATGGCCACCCGGCCCGCGTCCGTGTCGGCCAGCAGGGGCAAAATGGGATGGGTGTAGGGCGTGGTGGTCACTTCCAACTGGCCCGACTCCTGCATCGATCGGTGTTTGGGAATAATTCGCGCCAAAATTTCCCGTTGCTTGGCCCAAATTTCCTGGCGATCGGTGAGAGAAAAATCCTTGCCCCGTTCTAACCAACGGGCAATTTCTGGATCATCCCAAAACAGCGGATCAATCCAAGCCAGGTTATGCCAAGCCAACAGATCCCCAAAATCCTCGGGTTTCCAATGGTCTAAACACCAAGGAATTCCCAAATCATTGCGTTGTTCAAACAATTGGCAATAGCGAGGATGGGGATCCACCAAGGTGCGGTGGTTGCCATCAAAAAAATGCTCCAGCACAAAGCGCTTTTGTGTCGGTTGCAGTTGTTCAGCAGGGGTGAGCGCCAAGGCCAAGTAGGGGTCGATCGCCCGGCCCGCCACATAATCTTCAATTTGCAACATCAAAGAAGGAACCAAGTTCACGGTTTGGCGCAACCGGGGGAACCGTTCCAACATCAAAATCAAATCGAGATAGTCCTTGGTGCCATGCAACCGCACCCAAGGCAGTCGATATTGCGCTTCTTCCGACTGTTGGGGCACGTCTGCCAAGGCTGTTTCGGCCAGGTTGCCACGGCTTTTGTAGAGGGGCTGATGTTGATGCCAAACAAAGGCAACGTGCAGCGGGTAAGGCATAGGGGGCGATCGAACCAATCTTTCTCCCATTCTAGGCGCGAGGTCAATTCCCGGAGCAATGGCTGAGGGCCCTTGTGATTCATCCTTGATGTGATTCACGCTTGATGTTGTTCACAATGTTATGCACAACAAAACGCGGGCGGAAAAATTCCACCCGCGCCATGAACTAATGATTGGTCAATGGTTATTCGATCATTAGCAAATGAACAACTCGTAATTAGCCAGTGATTAGCAAGCAATCGGAAAATCGCTAGTCATTTACTAGTCACTAACTAGCAATCAACTGATCATCAACTAGACAATCACTAGCAACCGACATCGACAAGGGCTAGCCAAGAGAAAGTTTGATCCGGTTTATCCTTGCAATTTCAAGTTGGAGAACGTCATGGTTGTGACGATTTCTTGGTCTCCTTCCTTGACTCGAATGGCTTGAGAACTCATCAAAACGTAATTGCCCACCCGTTCGTGGGTGTCTTCATAGCGCACCTGCTTCACCAGTTGGTTTTCCGGCAGCTTATAGAAGTTGGCATCGGTCAAGGTGGGCAAATAGCCTTCACCGGTATCCATCGTTGCTTGGGTGTCAATGATGAATTTCATGGGGCCCACGGGACGCTCCACATGGCAAATTTCCCGATCGCGCACTTTGTAGCTGGATCCCATGGATTTCCCAGAAACCAACACCTCCACCGCGCCCGTTTCGTCAGTGGCTCCCAAGGTAAATTCGTTTTGGCCGTGGGCTTTGTCAAAGCTGCTGCGCTGACGATGGGTGACAATATCGCGCAGTTGATGTTCCAACGTTTTCAACACTTCGGGATGATCAATGCCGGTGACGCTGACGCTGAAATCAGCCGCGATCGCCACGGATCCCCGATAGCTTTCTTCCCCTTGGCACAGTTCCACATCGGCGGTGTAACCCGGAAAGTTAGCATCCCAGGTATAGCGATTTTCGTAGGCGGCCCGGAACAAATCCCGAGCGTTGGTTTCTTGGGCGCGATCTTGAGCGAGGGTCATAGCGATCCAGAGTTAGGGTGTTTGAAAGGTGGTGATCGAGAACCGATCGGGAAAACCAACCACGAATCAATTACCGAATCATTGATCAGTCGCCAATGAGTTGCTAACCGATCGATGATGAATTGATCGTGGGTTGATCATGATTGCGTTGATCGTGATCTTGATCATGAACGAATTGCAAACCAATTGCAAATTAACTGCAAATTAACTGCAAACCAACTACCAACCAATTGGCCATAAGCTGCTGATTGTTCATGAATGCATCAAGCACGATCAACCCATGGATGAATTGATCATCGATACATCGCACATCAATCATGAGTTGTGCATGAGTTAATGATCCATTAATCAATGATCCATTAATCAAGAATGGGGCGATCGCCCTGGGCAATCTATCGCAAAGTCACGAACTCTTCAGCGGTGGAAGGATGAATAGCAATGGTGCGATCGAAGTCGGCCTTCGTTGCCCCCATCACCACAGGAATAGCCATGCCTTGGATAATTTCCGCCGCATCTTTGCCCACCATATGCACGCCTAAAATGCGCTCGTCTTCACCTTCCACCACCAGTTTGACCAACACCTTTTCGGTGCAATCGGTCAGGCTGTAGATCATTGGGCGGAAACGGGCACGGTAGATTTTCACCCGATCGCCATAGACGGCCCGGGCTTCTTCTTCGGTCATGCCCACGGTGGCGGCTTCCGGTTGCGAAAACACAGCGGAGGGAATGTTGCGATGGCTGATGGTGCGGGGCTGGTGACCAAATACCGTGTCGGCAAAGGCACGCCCTTCCGCGATCGCCACGGGGGTGAGATTGACCCGATCGGTGCAGTCGCCCACGGCGTAGATGTGGGGCTGGTTGGTGCAGTGGTCGGCAGTCACGGCGATCGCCCCATTCACCACTTCCACCCCGGCAAGCTCCAGATTCAGCGGCTCAATTTGGGGCTTGGGTTTGCGGCCTGTGGCGCTCAGGATGGCATCGGCCATCAACTCATGGGCCACACCATCGGCGGTTTTGAACTGCATTCGCAAACCGGCATTGGTTTTTTCAATTTGGAGGGTGGCGACATCGATGTGGGTGTGCACAGCAATGCCCCGATCGACCATGGCTTGCTGGATTTGATCCCGAATGTCACTATCAAAGCCGCGCAGAATTCGATCGCCCCGCAACACCTGCGTCACCTCAGAGCCTAAGCCCTTGAGGATTCCAGCAAATTCCACGCCGATATAGCCCCCGCCTAAGACCACAAACCGTTGGGGGCGCTCCTTCAGCAGGAACATCTCCCGAGAGGTGATCGTATGTTCAATGCCGGGCACGTCTGGGCGCACGGCTTCGCCACCCACGGCAATCAGGATGTAGCGGGCGGTTACTTCGCGAGTGCCGCTGGGGCTAACGATTTCGATCCGGTGCTCATCCACAAAGCGCCCCAGACCCGAAATCAGCTCTACGCCCGCTTTTTCCAGAAAACTGATGTGCAGTTTGTTAAGGCGCATCACTTCCGTCTGCACCGCGTTGATCAGCTTAGACCAGTCGTGTTCTGGCTCCACTGCTGACCAACCGTAGCCCGTGGCATCCTCGTACCAATGGGCAAACTGGGATGCATAGACCATGAGTTTTTTGGGCACGCAACCGCGAATCACGCAAGTGCCACCCACGAGGTCGCTTTCTGCGATCGCCACTTTTGCGCCATAGCTGGCGGCTCGCTTGGAAGCGGCCAACCCGCCGGAGCCTGCACCAATAACGAAGAGGTCGTAGTCAAATGTCATGATGTTGCCTTCTGATCCAGCCGGAGCGATCGAGCTTGCCCCGCCCTTCGATCGTAGCAACCGACCTCGCAAACGGGCGCACTGGATTGCGATCGAGCTACCAGCCCAGAAGGAGAAAGGCGATCAAGGCGATTACAGCACGATCATGAAATGCCCTGACCCCGCGCCCCCCAGCCGATTGATTAACCACGAGTTGGGCAATCAGCTTTGAGTGGATTCTTTTGAGCAGATCCCTTTGGGCGAGTCCTTAAGCCCCGATCGCCTCAGAACTGTCGGTCATCCGAGGAGCCGCATAGCCCGTGCCGCGTACCGTCAAGATAATTTCCGGATTACGCGGATCGTCTTCCAGTTTCGATCGCAGCCGCGCCACATGCACATCCACCACCCGCATGTCCGCTTGGATCCGAGGGGCATAACCCCAGAGAGTTTGCAGAATTTCGCCCCGGGGCACGGCTTCCCCGTTGCGGCTAAACAGCAATTCCAACAGGCTAAATTCCGTATGGGTCAGACGAATTCGCCGATCGCTGCGATAAACCTGGCGCTTCCGGGTATCGACTCGCAGGGAACCAATTTGAATCGTGCCATTCCCGATCGGGGGCGGCGTGGTTTTGTCCTTCACCCGGCGCAGCACACAGGCAATTCGTGCCTCTAATTCTTTAGGGGAAAAAGGCTTAGCTAAATAATCATCGGCTCCCATTTGTAAGCCAGTGATTCGATCGCCCACATCGCCCAAGGCCGTCAACATAATGATCGGCACATCGGAGTTTTGGCGCAGGGTTTGGCAAACGCCATAGCCGTCAATTTTCGGCATCATCACATCCAACACCACCAGATCGGGATCCTCGCGGTCAAATACCTCGAGGGCCTCCTCTCCATCCGCCGCCGACACGACTTCATACCCCGCCAGCGAAAGGCGCGTAGTCAGGATCATCCGCAATGCCGATTCATCATCGACAATCAGGATTTTGCCGCGCGATCGCCCTGATTCTGTGATCGTCTGCAAGGAATTTTCTGCCAACATTTTTGTTGATTTCATTTAAAAAGCTTGCAGTTATTCATCAACGTTGGCTGCCGATTGGGCTGGTCATTTTGATTCATGAATTGTGTCAGAACAATTCGAGCAAAATCAGCCGATCACAGCCGATTGATGAACACTTCAGCAATCAACGGAGAAGGGGCTTCGACGGTTGAATGGTGTCATTCAGTCGCCAAAGAAAAATTAAGAAACGTGAATGCACGTCTGTCAAATACGGTGCGGTCTGAACGCAATCGCTCTTCAACCCAATGGATTGACAAGTCACCAGCAACCGACGGTTTAGGGAATGGATCACAACTGATTGAGATCAATTCCGGTTGGTTGCATTGACCAACAATGGGCCAAGGTCTTGATGGGCTAAGGATTCTCGCTCATCTGAATATTACCAGATGTAACGTTTTCGCCGCAAATCTTAAAGAAATCTGAGGATTAACCGTAACGGTTGGTTAATTGCCCCCCTTGATCATGATCCATGATCTTGGTTGGTCATCTCGGCTCAGGGCGGCCGCCAGCGTGATCGGCTTTCCGATCCATTCTGAGACGCAGCCCAATTGGGGGGGCGATCGAACCGTCATTGAACCCATGGCAGAGTGCTAGAGTCTACTCGATCGCCCGGCCGGCGAGCGGTTTCCCGCACCAGGGCTGCTCGCACCCCCACGCCTTCATGTTCCCAATTTCTGCATTATTTCTGCGTTCCGAAGGAGCCTATTCCCATGACTGTCGGTGGCGACACCATCTTTGGCAAAATCATCCGCCGCGAAATTCCCGCCGCGATCGTGTATGAAGACGATTTGGCCTTGGCTTTTCGGGATGTGAATCCGCAAGCCCCTGTCCACCTGTTGGTGATTCCTAAAAAGCCGATCGAGAACCTGGCGGCGGCCACGGCGGAAGACCAAGCCCTGTTGGGGCATTTGATGCTTGTGATCCAAAAAGTTGCCCAACAGGAAGGCCTGGATCAGGGCTATCGCGTGGTGGCCAACACCGGCGAAGATGGCGGACAAACGGTTTTTCATCTGCACTTCCATGTGCTGGGTGGGCGATCGCTCGCCTGGCCGCCGGGTTGATGGATTCTTAACCGCCTGCCGCGCGGGGCCCGGGTACTTTCAACGGGCCCCGCACTCTGTCTAAACCACCCACACTTAAGAAGCCGCCGTCGCTAGGGATGGCGATGGGGCAGCATCCTGATTTTTGAGCTGAATGAGTTCCACCTTGTAGCCATCTGGATCCTCCACAAAGGCAATCACCGTCGAGCCATGTTTCATGGGGCCGGGAGCGCGGGTCACTCGCCCGCCCCGCGTCGTGATTTCCTCGCAGGTGGCATAGATATCATCTACCCCCAGAGCAATGTGACCGTAGGCCGTTCCGAGTTCGTAGGACTCCACGCCCCAGTTGTGGGTTAGCTCAATGACGGCCGTTTCCGACTCGTCCCCATAGCCGACAAAGGCCAGCGTGAACTTGCCATCGGGATAATCCTTTTGGCGCAAGAGTTTCATCCCCAACACATTGCAATAGAAATCGAGCGATCGCTGCAAGTCGCCCACCCGCAGCATGGTGTGAAGTAGTCGCATGGTTCTCTCCCGCAAACGGTTCGATCTAACAAAGCCACGAACAAGCAAAGGCACTAGCAAGCAAAGCCACTAGCAAGGTCAACCTGATGCATGGCCCGTTAGGGACAATGCTTTTCAGTTTAAACTCGAAAACTTCAACCGGTTCCCCAAAAGCACCTCCAGCAAGACTCACCCCAAACACCCAAAGTTAATGCCCATAAAAATGCCCATAAAAATGCCAACTAAAAAACCCATGCTGGATGCAACGATCGCGTCCAGCACGGGTTTAGTTTAGGGGAACCTAAGCAGGGATTGGAGCGTCAGTTAACCTAACGAGCCGCCCGTAGTCCGCCGCTCGGCAAGAAGGCCATCGGGTTCACTGCGCCTTTGCCCGATGGGCGAATTTCAAAATGCAGGTGGGGGCCAGTGCTGCGGCCCGTGCTACCCATTTCTGCGATCAGTTGACCTTGGCGGACGGTTTGACCAGCCCTTACCAAAAGACGGCTGTTGTGGGCGTAGCGAGTGAAGCTGCCGTCTGGGTGGCGAATATCCACCTTGTTGCCATAGCCACCGCTGTCCCAACCGGAGACTGCCACCACACCGTCAGCCGCTGCCACAACCGGTGTACCCACAGGGGCTGCAATATCAATACCTCGGTGCATCCGGCCCCAGCGCCAGCCATAGCCAGAGGTTAGAATGCCTTGGCTCGGCCAGATGTAGCCGCGCATGGTCTGGGGTTGTGCGCCCGGTAGGTAAGCCGAAGGATCCGACAGGGGCGGTAGTTGCGGTGAAACACTGGCATTCAGCAGCGTTTGCACGCGGGGATTACGGGCGTTCAGCGGTTCGGAGGCAGCGGCAATTAGTTGGCTGCGGCGCGGATCCGCTTCCGGCATCGGTTGGCTCAGGGCCAGCGGGCGATCGCTCAGGGGCGCAGAGGGCGGCTGCACAGCTACGGTTGCCACCTGATTGGCCACGGTACTGGCTTGGCTGGCGGCCACGGCGGTGGCGGCGGCCGGAGCCAACAGACTGATTGCACCGCTGCGGCTCGATTCGCCGGTTTGGTTTTGGTAGCGAGCTTGCAGGGCCTGGATTTCAGCTCGCAGACCGTCGATGTAGGGGCTGTAGCGCGGGCTGGCTAGGTCGCTGTTGGCCGTCCCCTGTTGGAGGCGGCTGCTGGCGGTGGGCACATCGGCAGCGCCGGCCAGCGATTGAGCAGTGGCAGCATGGCTCAGAAGATTGACAGCACCACCGCCGGCTTCTTCCGTTGCAACCGTGCGGGCGGCTGCGGCACTCACGGGCACAGCCGGGAGATCGAGGCGCTGCGTGGGAACCGCAACGGCCGTGAGTCGATAGTCAGCGGCGGTGGGGATGCTAACCACCAGGTCATTGGCAGTGGGGGTCACCGCATCTGTAGAAGCACGCTCGGCCGTAGTCGCCGGTTGAAGTGCAACGGTTTCTTCGGTGCGATCGGTCGTGGGACGCTCTGCTGATTCAGTGGTTGGTTGCGGCTCCAGGGCCAGCAGCTCGATCGCCTCGGTGGTCGAACCCAGGAGGTTTCCGGTGTTCGCCGCCAGCGATTGCAGTGCTTGGCTCAGTCGATCGCTCTGAGCCTGCAAGCGATCGATGCTCCGGATGGCAGCGGCATCCGCCAGCAGGTCGATCGTGTTGGGCGAAGAGGGGGCTTCCGCGACGGGAACTTGCGTCACAGCAGGACTGTTGGCGCTAGGCGACTCGGCCGCAGTGGACGAAGCATCAATCACAACCGCTGCTTCAGGGGCAACCGCAGCCACTTCAACCTGGTTTTCCGGGAGGGCTGGGATTCGGCTGCGATCAAGGGTGATTGCTGTGGGCTGGCTGTCGGCTTCGCTTTCGCCATGGGCCAGGGAGACGGAAAATTGCTCGGAATTCGCTTCAGCCGTTGTCTGACTCGTTTCGACGGTGGGCGCGCTCAAGGTCGCCGTTTCCACTTCGGCGGTGATTGGCTCGATCGCGCTAACAACGGTGCGTTGGGGAATGCTGCGGGCTGGAATGGTGAGTTGTTGACCAGCGCTCAGGACAGCATCAATCGACAGGTGGTTCGCCGCCGCTAGGGCTTCCGGCGCAACATCGTATTGGCGGGCGATGGTCGCGATCGTGTCGTTGGCTTGAACCGTATGGGTCTTGCTGGTGGCCGCCGCCACGGTTTGGCTACTGAGGGACGGAGCCTGGTTGGGTTCTGCCGCAATCGCGTGGTCGCCTTGGCGGGGCAACAGCAACCCTGTTGCACCCATTGAGATTGCCAACCCTAGCGTCGCGATCGAGGCGCGGGTCTTCCGACTAGTCTCCGTGGGAGCTTGTTGGTACTGTTCGGTCATCGCACGATGTGGATTGTTGGTCATTGGGGCGCTGGCAACTCAGCAGTCAGCAAGCCTTGGGCTGGTAAACCACAGAACTCGCCTCGACTCTGGTCGTGGGTGGGGTGCTCAATCGTTGATTGCCCATTGGACTGCGATTGAATCAGCCTTGCCGTCCCAAGCGCCTTGGATGGCTAGATCACCGCTCAGGTGCGACGCGGCGGCCAGCGATAAGCTCGGTTAGACCGGGGTCTTAATACGAGTTAAGGCTTAGGCAAGACTACCCTGCTTTTGTGGTTTAGGCAAGTTTAACCAGATTGGCAACTGATTTGTGACAGTTTCGGTATTTGTTTTCTTGATGAATATTGGGCCTTTCGGTGATGTTTTGCTGTTCAGGATTGTGCCCCTTATTTGATCATCATTTTTCCAAAGCCCTTTTCTCAAAAGACTTTCAGGCGCTCAAACCATTGACAACGCGTATCAGATTACCTGCCTTTCAAGACTTAGCCGACAGGTCAGGATCACCGTAATCCTACGCTGTGTCTTGGATTGCCTAGTCAAGATTTCCGAGGAGGGAATATGTCGTTTTAGAGCCTGATGAATTAAAAAAAATGTAAAATTCGCTGCAAAATTCGGACGATTCATCGATAGGATTTTCTTATTAATCAGACTCCCGATCGCCCCGACCAAGGCACGAAAGTCCCGCCACAGCGATCGCCCCGAAGAGGTGAAAGGCTGACTAAGCCTGAGCAATCACGACCCAGCCATGGTTCAGCCGCGATCGACCAGCGATCGGGAGTCAGAAGCCGCCTTAATCGACTCTATTTAGCCGCTGACGGGCGATCGTGATCGGCTCCCATCTGCCTGGATGGTCAAATTCAGACAGTTGGCTATCCATCAACCCCGTCAGCCCTGGGCAAGATGAGCCAATTCCAGACGATCGCCATCCCGTGACCGTCCTCGCTGCTCATTACCCCTCAACCTCCTCATTACCCGGGGCCTGGACTCGCAACAGGACTTACCCCAACAATCCCAACTGCCGCCGAGCCTCAAACAGCCCGATCGCGGTGCTTGACGATAGGTTCAGGCTACGAACACCTGCGCAGTTCATGGGAATACGAGCAATCAGGTCACAAATTTCCAGCACCGAAGTCGGTAACCCCTCCGTTTCGCTGCCAAACAACAGCCAATCCGTAGGGGCGTAGGCGATGTGGTGATAGGACGTGCTGCCACCGCTGGAAAATCCAATCAGTCGTCCCCCGATTGAGCGGTGAAATTCGGCAAATGCCGGCCAATCGGCGTGATAGCGAAGCTTGACAAACGGCCAGTAGTCCAGCCCAGCCCGTTTGAGGTAGCGATCGGTAATTTCAAAGCCCAAAGGGCCCACCAGGTGCAGTTCCGTACCGGTGGCAGCACAGGTACGGGCAATATTGCCCGTATTGGGCGGAATTTGAGGATTAACCAGCACAATTTGTGGTTGCATGGAATTTCTTGGCGACTGAGGAACTGAGACGACGGTATTTTAGGGAAATTCACCCCAAACCGCTAAATTGAGATCGTCAAACGAACCAAGATTTTTCATCCTGATTCGCCCGCTCCGGGAGGCTGACAACTATAGATTTTTTTAATCACTGACCGGGAATTTCGATTGATTATCAAAAATAATTTAAAACTCGCTAAATATCACAATTACCAATCATTAATTGCGATTGAAAAACATAATCAATCGTGAATCGATCAAGATCGCCCCCCAGGAATCCCCAAGGAAACTTCCCCAGGAAAACAGCAGCCCCGGTCAACCCTGTTTTGCCCGGCCAACCTCGATTGGATCAGGGCCCCGGCCCGCTGCCACGGACGACAACCCGCGATCGCCCCTTGAGCGGGCCCACTTGAGCCGGCCCAACAGCTGTGTTCGACAATACATATATATGGATGTGTACAGAGATGCCGACAAACACGCCGCACTGTCCCACGGCGATCCACAGCATCTCGCATGACTCGGTATCCTGAAAGGTCGGGCTTTATGGGCTTTGAGCGGTGGGGCACATTTTGATCGCCGCTGCCAAGTCGCCTAGGTCAAAATCATACCCCCCAATAGCTTGCGATACCGATAGCCCAGTTCGGCGGCAATTCGAGGATGGTTTGCCAAATCTGGGTCGGTGTTGATCAAATCCTCAGCGGCCGATCGCGCCAAGTTCAACACATCGCGATCGTCTACCAAGCTGGCCAGGGCAAAATCCGGCAAACCCGATTGGCGCGTGCCCAACACTTCACCGGGGCCACGAAACCGCATATCCATTTCTGAAATAAAAAAGCCATCCTGAGATTGGGCCAACACCTCTAGCCGCTGGCTGGCTTCCGGGCTTTTGCTGGTGTTCATCAACAAACAAAAAGACTGAGCTGCCCCCCGCCCCACCCGACCGCGCAACTGGTGTAACTGAGACAAGCCAAAGCGCTCTGCATGTTCAATCACCATCACCGTGGCGTTGGGCACATCCACCCCCACTTCAATCACCGTGGTGGACACCAAAATCTGGGTTTCGTTTTGCCGAAATTGCTCGATCGCCCGGTCTTTATCGGCCGAACCCATGCGCCCATGGAGCAAACCCACCTGAAACTCCGGAAACACCACCTCAGAAAGGTATTGATATTCCTCGATCGCGGATTTCAAATCGAGTTTTTCTGACTCCTCCACCAGCGGCAACACCACATAAACCTGGCGACCTTGGGCAATTTCTCGGCGCATCAGGTCATGGGCCGCCGGGCGATCGCCCGATCGCAGCACCGTGGTTTGAATCGCCTGCCGACCGGGCGGCAACTCGTCAATTTGGCTCACATCCAAATCCCCATGGATCGTCAGCGCCAAGGTGCGCGGAATCGGCGTGGCGGTCATGGTCAACACATGGGGCTGAAATCCCTTTTGTTGCAGCTTGGCCCGCTGTTGCACCCCAAATCGGTGCTGCTCATCAATCACCGCCAGGCCTAAACGGGAAAATTCCACCTTGTCTTGAATCAGGGCATGGGTTCCCACCAACAAGGGCAACTCTCCCGTTTGCAATTGGGCATGGATGGCGCGTCGTTTTTTGGCTCCCGTGGAACCCGTCAGCAACTCCACGGGCAAGTGCAACAGGTTAAACCAACCGACAATTTTTCGGTAATGTTGCTCCGCCAGCACTTCCGTGGGAGCCATCAGGGCCGCTTGGTAGCCCGCTTGGATGGCCGCCAGGATGGTGATCACGGCCACGACGGTTTTTCCGGATCCCACATCCCCTTGCACCAGACGGTTCATGGGGGTGGGCCGTTGTAAATCTTCTAGAATTTCGCCCACCACGCGCTTTTGGGCCCCGGTCAGTTCAAAGGGCAACACCTGGTGAAATTGGTCAATCAGAGGGCCAGTGGTGGCCAAAACCACGCTGGTTTCCTGGCGTTTTTGTTGCGATCGCCGCTGGAGCAATCCCAACTGGAGGTAGAAAAATTCATCGAAAATCAACCGCCGTCGGGCCGCCGCCAACTGATCATCGTCGGCGGGAAAATGCACTTGGGCGATCGCGTCGGCAATTTTGATCAGGTTGTAGCGTTCACGAAAGGTACGGGGCAAGGCTTCCGGCACTTGGCTAGCGGCGGGCAACACGGCCAAGACCGATCGCCGCACCAAATCCGCCGTCACCCCTTCCGTGAGGGCATAGACCGGCACGACCCGCCCCACCGTTAAGGAGGCGATCGTCCCGTCGGCGCTGTCGATTACTTCCAAATCGGGATTGTCGAGCGTAATGCCATATTTATCTTGCTTCACCAGGCCGGACGCGGCCACCAGTGCGCCCGAGGAGTAAAGACTCTGTTGGCTCTTTTGCCAGGCGATCGAACTAAAGCGGGTTCCTGCAAAAAACTTGCTAATTCGCACTTGGCCCGTGCGATCGCGCAGAATCAGTTCAAAAATCGTGAGTTTTGAGTTTTTGGGACTGGTAAAGCAATTACAGCGCTTCACCGTCCCCACAATCGTCACCGTTTCGCCCCCTTCCAAGTCGCGGATATTCACCTGGCGGGCGTAATCGATATAGTCGCGAGGGTAATGGCACAGCAAATCCTGCACCGTCAACAGCCCCAACTTGGCCAACCGCCCCCCCGATCGCGTCCCAATCGCCCGTACCTGCGACAGGGGCAGATCCAAAGTCAGCGATCGGGCAATGGTTGCCGGTTGCAGTTGGTTCAAATCCTTTGTTTTTGGGCGCTTGGGCGATCGGGGGGCCGCCTCCGGAGCCGCGGCCTCGGCAATCGCCCCCTCGCAGGCACGCTGCACCTGGTGCAAAAACTGCCGCGTGTTCACCACAATCCGCTTGCGTTGGGCCAAGTCCAAATGGGGATATTCCGCAAACTGGGCCGCTGTTTCTCGCCACCGCCGTCGATCGCTCGCAGACAATCCCTGGGGGGGGCGGCCAAACTGCAAACACAAAAATTCACTGAATCGATATTCCCGCCCAGCCAAATCCCCAAAGCCCCGTTCCGCTTCCACGGCCAGGGCCTTTTGCAAACGAATCCAGTCGGGTAGATCAGACAAGGTGAGAGCTAGGGCGGATTAGTTCAAAAACCAACTAACAGCTAATTACCAGCCAACCAACAACAAGCTCGTCAGGCCACACAAGACCACAAACAAGCCGCAAACAAGCCGCAAACAAAACTGGGCGATCAGGCAAAAGGCGATCGGGCCCACCGAGGAATTTGTTGCAGAACTTCACCCAAGGTAGGAATCGACTGCCCACCGGAATCATAGCGATCTTCTGGATTGGCTCCCAAATTCAATCGCAAGGCATGGATTGGGCAGCGGCAACCAACAGCGTCCAGTCTCGCAAATTGGTCTCTGAGCGATGATTTGCTAGCTTTGAAAGCGCCGAGATTTTCCGAATCTCAGTCGCGGGCCCCACAGCATATCGTCAGTTACTGGCCCGTTGCGCTGCCTAGTTCCCTTTTCCTTTGCCTATGTCTCCTGAAACTGCCACCCCCACGACTGCTCAACCAGCCAAGACAGTGCCCCTACGCGCAACCGGCATCGACCCCAACCATTGGTATGTGGTGGCGAGCGATCGGGAAGTCACTCGCCAGCCGCTGGGCGTGGAACTTTGGGGGCGGGCAATTGTGCTTTACCGCGACACCCAAGGGCAAGTGCAAGCCCTGGAGGATTGTTGCCCCCACCGACTGGTGAAGTTGTCGGATGGGCGCGTAGTGGGCGATCGGATCGAGTGTATGTACCACGGTTGGCAGTTCGACAATGCTGGGGCCTGCGTGGATGTGCCCTACCTGGGAGATAACCAAAAGCTGCCCACTTGCCGAATTCGTACCTACCCGGTGCGGGAATTGGATGGGTTCATTTGGTTGTGGCCAGGGAAATTACAACCAGGGCAGGTGTTGCCGGAACCGATGGGACTGCCGGAATGGAGCCATTTAAACTACATCGCTTCCATGACCACGATCGATTGTCAGGGGCATTTTTCTTTTCTGATCGAAAACCTGATGGATATGTACCATGGGCATTTGCATCAGGACTACCAGGCTTGGGCTTCCGCGAAGTTGGAGCAGCTCACCGAATTGCCCGATCGAGTCGATGCTCTCTACGAAGCCCAAAGCTACTACCGAATTGACAAAATTTGGGCGGTGGCGCAACTGTTTATCCCCGCCATGCGCAAACTACACCCGGAACCGCTCCGGGTGAGCTATGTCTATCCCCACTGGGCTTCTAGCTTGGGCCAAGAGTTCAAGATTTATTGCCTGTTTTGTCCCGTCAGCGCCACCCACACCCGGGCCTATTTGGTGCATTTCACCTCCCTACACGCCTTCGAGCGGCTGCATCAGTTGCCGGTGGCGATCCGCCAGTGGGTGAAAGATCGGATGTTTAATGCGGCGGCCAAGTTGCTGGAAGGGTTGGTAGAGCAGGATGTGTTGATGATTGAGCAGGAGCAACGATCGTTTGAGGCAGATCCTCACCGCAAGGGGCCAGAACTGAATCCCGCGATCGCGGCAGTGCAGCGCCTCATTCGATCGCAGGGTCAATCAACAACCGCTGGGCTGGCCCATGAATGATTAGGAGTGAGTGGGAGTGATGAGGGGTAATCAGGCGTAATTAACCGTAATTAATCGACCGTTGATTAACCCATCATTCAAAAACAGCATGGGCCGGAGTCGCGCAATGTTCAGGGCGATCGCGCAAGGAAACGGGGAACTATGGCAAAGTTTGCTGGCTTAGGCCGTGATCGGGTCTTGATGCGGATTATTTTCCCAACGTCCCCGATCGCGCCCTTGGGTTCCTTGCTTGCCCCAGCTCATGCGACTCGAACAGTTACAGGCCTTCCTCGCGATCGCGGATACCGGTAGTTTCCAGGCCGCCGCTAAGCGTTGCGGAGTCACCCAATCCACCATCAGCCGCCAACTTCAGAGCCTGGAGTCTACCCTGGGGCTAACCCTGATTCGTCGCAGCACCCCCATCCAACTCACTCTTGCTGGCAACCAACTGTTACCCCACGCCCGCCGAATGGTGCAGGAGTGGGACTTGGCCAATCGGGCGATCGCCAACCTGCGCGAAGGGCAACAACCGGAACTCTGCATCGCCGCCATTCACTCCGTTTGTGCCTACCGACTGCCCGCCATTTTGCAGGACTTTATCCAAACCTATCCCCAAGTGCAGTTACGGGTGACGGCCTTGGGCAGCGATCGATCGCTCAAGGTGTTGCGCGATGGGCTAGTTGATGTGGCCGTGGTCATGAATAACCGGTTTTTGACCAATAACACCGATTGGGTGGTGGATTCCCTTTACAAGGAACCCGTGGTGGCCCTCGTCAGCGCATCCCATCCCCTCGCCAACCATGGGCAAGTGTCCTGGCTAGATCTGGGGGAATATCCCCATGTGGTGTTCAAGGATGGCTACGGAATGCAGCGGTTGGTACAGGAACAGTTTGCCCGCGAGGGAATTACCCTGCGGGTTGCCTTGGAGTTGAACACCCTCGATGCCTTTCGGGGGGTTGTCCGCCAGGGAAAATGCGTGGCCCTTTTGCCAGAGTCGGCCGTGCTGGAGGCGAAGGAGGATCCAGGTTTGCGAGTGTTACCGCTGGCGGATCCAGCGATCGAGCGAGAAGTGGTGTTGGTGACCACGCGCGATCGACTGCAATTACAACCCATCAGCTATTTCCGACAGTTGGTGCAAGCCACCCTCCATCAACAGGCCTTGCTCCCCAACCGCCCATTGGCCAAGTGAACAGATGAACCCGTTATCCTCCCTCGATCGACCGGGGATTTGACGGGGACTTGAGCAAAGCAAACATAAGGAGCACGCAAGATGCGATCGTCCCTGCCACCCGTGCTAGCCTACGGGGAACTGCTGTTTTCTGTCCCGATTGCCCCTGGCCCCCATGGTTTTGCTCCTCCTTCAGACTGTTGTGGGCACAGTGCCTTCGGTTCCCAGCGAGATCGGCCTGTGGGCGGTTGTGGGAATTGACGGCCTCCTCTCGATCAGCCTGCTGTGGCTGGCTTGGCAACTGTGGCAACTACGGCGCACCCTTCGGAACACCGCCCAGGGCCTGGAATCCGCCGCCCGCAGCACCCATGCCGTCCTGGGCAATGCGCCGCAAAACATCGCGATCGGCCAGCGCGGCATCTATGGATTTCGCCAAACCTACCGGGCCTTTGAACCGGCCCTCGAAGCGAATCTCCAGAAAATCACCTGGGTGTTCTCCCTAATTCAACAATTCACAAAACTTCAATCTCGCATCAAGCGATCCACACCCAAGCAATAGCCAATTCATGGTTCATCTGCGAGCCTTCGCTGATCCGAGTTAAATCACCGGGGCGATCGATCCATGTGACCAGCGATGTGACCAAAAATACCCAAGATTGGACATTAACATTACCCAATCACAGGCTCCTCAGTTTCTCTAAAGGTGCTAATTTTGCTGACTCAATGCCGCGAAACCCATTCTGAGACCAGAATTCTCAGTCTTCGCCTTAGCCCCTGCCGGTGACCTCGCAACACCTGTCGCAAAATCCACACTCGATCAGCCTTTAAATCACCAAACCGCGCAAGATTACCTCTATCGATCTCTTCATGCCAAATTTGTGCAATTTTGACTTCAATTTATTTAATCCAGTTTTTGATCTCGACAGTTTTTGTTTATAAGTCTTGTGATTTAACTTTTTGATCACTTAAGTTGATTTCAGTTAGGTCGCACGTCTACTCTTGCTCGGTGGCATCATCATGTCGGACTCTATCTTCGGTTTGTCTGAGTTTGCAGAACCCAATCCTTTCGGTGTTGTGCCAAATTCACAGCCAGCGATCGACCTCAGCCGACTGTTGCCACCCCTCTTGGCCAATGGCCTTTCCGCCAGCGAGCGGTTGGAACAAATCCAGCAATTACAAACCGGTAGCCTCACGGATCCCATCTTAGGTTCCGACCCACAAGCCACGATTCCAGCCGGCCGCACCCAAAACGTGCGCCGTAACCCCGCACTGGGCAACGGCACATCCACGCCAACCGGCGATGGCGGACTGGGCGGAACAACCCCACCAATCGACCCCTTGACCGGTGACCCACTGGATGACTCATCCACCACACCGGACGGCAGCACTGGGGCGATCGAGCCAACGCCCGCCCCGACCAGCTCACCCACCACCCCCACGTCCCCCGGCATTCAGTTCACCTCCGGCGCTTTCACGGCCCTGAGCGCAACGGCCAGCGTTGAATTTCAATGGGATGGTGGCGGCTATAGCAATACTCAGTTAGGCATTTTTTCCCTGGAAGGAATGGAGCAATTCACGGGCGATGCCTTCCACCGAGAAGCCGCCCGCCGCGCCACCACCAACTCCCCCAGCGGTCACCTGCTGATTGACGATCGCACCGAAGGCGCAAAGTTCGGCGGCAAACTGAATCACGAAGACAACTTCAACCAAGGCCCCTTCAACGGAGTCAAAACCTTCAGCATCACTCCCGGGGCCAAATATGGCTTGATCCTGATTCCCGATGGCGCACTGGCGGACATTGCCACGGGCGCAGCACAGGCGGTGGGATCGCGCCGTCCGCTTTATTCCATGGCCACCGCCAACCCGGATCAGCTCTTCCAAGCTGGGCAGTTGGTGGAGGTGGGTTCAGACCCAACCCGAGGCAACACCTACGTGTTTGAGGATTTGCGCCTTGATCAAGGGAGCGATCGGGACTACAACGATATCGTTGTGCGGTTGCGCGGGTTTAGTGGTTCTGTCCCCTCGATCGACCAATACATCGACCCCAACAAAGACTGGCGCAAGGAAGAAGCGGGCAAGCTGTTGTTAGCTGATGCCCTGCCTTACGTCACCGTTGAGCCATCGCAACCCACCCCCACCCCGAGTCCTAGCCCTAGTCCCGCCACGGGCAACGAGCCATCCGGTAGCACAACCACCCCACCAACCCCAGCCCCCAGCCCAACACCACCCACCACAGAATCCCCGGCCCTCAACACTCCAGTTCCCAGCACCACGCCTGTCACTTCGCCGCTGGGTACCTTCCCCTGGACTTACCCAACGATCGAAGACCTAGCGGCGGCAGCCATCACACCCACTAGCAAGTTCCCGATCATTGGAGTAATCGACACGGGATTTGCCCGCAGCAACCCTGATCTGGACTACAGCAAAATTGTCTGGGGCAAGGACTACATCGATAACGATGCCGATCCGTTGCTGAATCCCGGTGAGGGCAACGAACACGGCACTCACATCCTGGGTCTGATCTCCGCGCTCCGCAACAATGGCGTAGGGATTGACGGACTCGCGCCCGATGCACCGATTTGGGCAGCACGGGCCGTGGGGTCGGGCAGTTGGGCCAAGGCCTTGGTGGACTATGTGGACTACATCAAGAGCAAGGGTCAAACGCGCGGGTTGGTGAACCTGAGCTTTGACCTGACCCAAAAGAATGCTGACGGGACGATTTCGACGCGCTACGAGTTCACGCCCGAAGAGCGGGTGGCGATCGAGCGGGCACGCCAAGCGGGTGTCGTCCTGGTTGTAGCGGCGGGCAACAGCGGCACGGGGGATATGTCCGTGTTGGCCCAAGCGGCTCAGGAGTTTGACAACATCATTTCGGTGGCGGCGGCGGAACAGATCGATCGCTCGGTGGCGATCGCCGATGGGGCTGCTAAAACCGATTATTCCAGCAGCGGCAAGAAGCTGACGATTAGTGCGATCGGCGGGAATACTGGCGATCAAGTGCTCTCGCTAACTGCTGCGGGAGCCGGGATCATGGCTGGCTCATCAGTGGCAGCGGCCCAAGTGACGGGGGCGGCGGCGATCGCTTGGGCGGCGAATCCTGATCTGAACTATTTACAAGTCAAGGATGCACTGACCAAAACGGCAACAGATATCGAGTCGCCTGGCTATGACGAACTCAGCGGCTATGGGATTGTCAATCCAGCAGCAGCGGCAGCATTGGCCAAAATGACTGCCCCAGAAGCCTACAAACCCGAGCCATTGTTCGCACCGGATGACTGGTCGGGAGCTGGTGTGGTAACGCCATCCGAATGGCCCGTTGCTAATGGCTCGATCACAATTAAGTCTGGCCCGTGGAAAGCCGCAATCAGCGACGAGCTAGAGCGGTTCGGCGATCAGTTTGGATGGAGCGGTGGTTATCCAGTTCCCTTAGGAAAGCCAACAAGCTATTCCCCTGTAGACATTGCCTCAGTAACACGAGTCACTGGTAAAGTACGGCGATTTGAGAAGGGGGCGGTTTATTGGTCTCCGAGTTCTCCTAGAACAGCCGTGACCTTATGGGGAGAACTGTTCCGTGAATATCAAGAGATGGGTGAAGCCCAGAGCTTCTTAGGGTTGCCCAAGAAAGCTGAATATGCGTGGAATGGTGGCAAGCGTGCCGATTTTGATGGGGGGTATTTGTACTGGAACGGCTACTTCACACAGGCATTTAAGTTCAATGAAATGCCTGCCCCTTATACGCCACCAGCGACTCCAACGCCAACACCAGTTCCGGCTCCATCGGGGGGAACTACACCTGCTCCCGCACCGGTTCCAACGCCAACACCAGTTCCGACTCCAACCCCTGTGCCAACGCCTGCGCCTGTGCCTACTCCGGCTCCAGTTCCGGCTCCGGCTCCTGTGCCAACTTATTTGCCAGGAACGGGGTTGGTTCCAGCCGGTGCAGGGAATTTCCTAGGAACGGTGCGCTCTAGTAGTGGTGTGGTGATGCACTACTACCGCAATGGCTATTTGGTTGAGCAGCCGGGCCCGGGTAATCGGCAATATTGGTATACCAATCCAGCGGGTCAGGGATTTGATCCAACCAAACGGGTCATCAACAAGCCCACGCCATTGATTGATCCGCAAGCGACGACGATCATGACCAATGCGGTCAACTTGTTCGACGATCCCAATCGTGATCAATACAACAAAACTGGCGGCGGATTCTGGGATCGTACAGTCGGTAAAGTTGGTGGCGCATCTGGGCAAGCGGTTTACTACAAGTTCACCCTGGCCGGTTTACGGGATATTAGTTTCAAGTTGGCAGGTATGTCTGAAGATGCCGACTTAAAGCTATGGAATCCTGTGACTAAGGAGTTCTATTCGATGGTGCGCTCTGGCAAGAGCGTGGAAGAATTCCGGCGGATTCTACCGGGTGGTGATTATTACTTGGTGGTAGAACCGGGAGCTAGTTCGCGGCTGACCTCGCCGGAAACACTATTCCAAATTGAAACGAATGTGCGTCCAGCTGATAAAGAGATGACCCGGTACAAGGGGTTGAACAGCGGCATTGTTTATCGCCTGGAGAAGGGAGAGTTGCGTCCCTTTGAAAGTCCAGGGCGTAATGCCTCGAATTTGGCGCGCGTTGTGCCTGATGAAGACCTGAAGCTGTTCCCGATCGGCGATCGCATCACTGTTACAGAAGAGGAAAAGCGGCTGACTGGGTTGGCGCTGACCTCTGGTTATGACAACATCCTGGGTGATCCGACCAGCGATATCAGACCTGCGGGGACTTCACCGCAAGGCACGACGGGTTCTTGGCGGGAATATCAGAACGGCTCGATTCATTACTCGGGGCGTTATGGGGCTGTGCCGTTGTGGTTTGGTCTGAATCAGGTCTATGGCCAGAATAATGGCTCTTCGGGGTGGCTCGGGTTCCCCACTCGCCGGGAATATGACTGGCTATACGGGCGGCGGACGGACTTTGAAGGGGGCTACCTATTCTTTGATCCGGCTGACAACAGCGTGAAGGCTTATCAACCCCATGAGATTCCGACAAGGAATCAACCGCCCAAGATCGCTGTGCCTCATTTCACGCTGCCGCAAGGGGTGAGTTTTACGCTGGGACAGTATCGCCATGAGATCGAAATTTCTGATCCGGATGGTGATGAAATTCAGCTCTACAA
Organism: Limnothrix sp. FACHB-881; assembly: GCF_014698135.1. Classification (NCBI taxonomy): domain Bacteria; kingdom Bacillati; phylum Cyanobacteriota; class Cyanophyceae; order Pseudanabaenales; family Pseudanabaenaceae; genus Limnothrix; species Limnothrix sp. FACHB-881. The sequence goes on along the minus strand of NZ_JACJSN010000001.1, from coordinate 297,881 downwards.
GATTCAGTTTGATCCAACGAAGGTCAAGATGGAAGGCCCGAATATGGCCGGTCAACCTGCGGGCACTTTCTTGATTCGGGGTAACCAACTGGATGAAATGCGTATCTACGGCGCAGTTGTTGGTACTTACCCAGTTCAAATCAGTGCGTTTGATGGCAAAGCTTGGAGTGAAACGAACACTTTCAACTTGACCGTTAACCCGGCTCCCACAGAAACAACCGGTGCAGGCAGTGGCGCTCCGACTGGGGGCAGCAGTGGAGCTGGCGGTACCTGGACTGGTGGCAGCAACAATGGTGTTGAAGTGGTCGGCAAAGGTGGCACACCCCGCACTGGAGAAGGTGGTGCAGCATTCAATACAGCTAAAGAGAGGTTACTAAGAGATCGGGAGATTCTACAGCAAGAAAAGTCAGTGCTTGAGTCATTGCCAGGCAAATTAGCTGCTGCGTCGAGTCAACTCGGTTACTCTTTTTACCCGAACTCCACTCCTATTACCTACCCAAATTCCACTGCTTCTCCATCTAAGCAATTGGAATATGAAGTTGCTCAATTGCAGAAAGAGATGGCACAACAGCCACAAAAACTACTTGAAGTCCAGAAACGCCTCGAAGCTGTTGAAAGGCAGTTAACCTATGTTGTCTTTGAGAATCCAATCAAAACTGCCTACAGCATCAGTAATGCTTATGGAACTCCTGGACATGACGCAACAGGAACACATTGGGGGATTGATTTGGCGCCTCCCTACGGAGACAAACCTAATACCTATGCAGCTGCTTCAGGAAAAGTCACCTGGGCAAGCTTTAAAAATGGTGGTTACGGTAACTTGGTCGAGATTGATCATGGCTATGGTGTAACAACCGTGTACATGCACCTTGATTCCATTACTGTCCAAGTGGGTCAGGATATTATTCGAGGTGAAAAAATCGGGGTGGTAGGAAATACAGGAAACTCAAGGGGCGTTCACTTGCACTTTCAAGTAGAGTTGAACGGCCAGCACCAAAACCCTGCTAACTACGTTCAGCTATAACACGTAAAGAAAAAGACCCTTGCAGCATTCCTGGCCCACGTGAACCTGGAGGAATCTCCGGCTTGGAAGATCATTGACGGGCGCAAAATCCAGAAGCCGATGCCCACCTTGTTTCACTCGCGGTTGCAACGGAATTTGGTGAATTGGCTGAATGCTCACAGCGAAGCCTTTGAAGCAATCCAAGAATTGCGCTGTATCATTCCGCCCTATTCGCCTGCACCCGATATTGTGGCAATCGCCCACGATCGCCTCCCCGAGCAAGATGGGCCGTTTCATGGCGCACCGGACTGGTTAATCGAGATTCGATCGCCCGACCACAGCGCCTTGACCCCACAAACCAAAATTTTGCACTGCCTTCAAAATGGCACTCAATCAGCCTGGTTAATCGACCTCGATCGCCAACAAATTTGGGTCTGGGCAGGCGATGATTTACCGAACATTTACACCGGGGGCGATCGCCTACCCATGCCAGGTTTTGATCTGAGCCTAACTGCCGCCGATATTTTTGCCCTTGCCCATCAACGCCGATAGGTGGTCATCCCCTTGGGAGAATCGCGCGATCGCTTTGCCCGGTTCTCCAGTTATTGACGCAGAATTTCCCGATCGCCCTTGCTAGACTGGGAATCACCAGCCGATCGCTCCCGCAAGATCTGAGACAACCCTATGGCTCTGTTAACGCTGGAAATTTCCCTAGAGATTCTTTTAGAAGCGATCGCCCATTGGGATCGGAGCGATCGACTGCAACTGTGGCAATTCCTCAGTGACGATCTTTTCAGCGACGTTGAAACAGAATTGGATCGATCGCCCGCCGACGATCTCCGACAATCACTTCAAGAAATGCGATCAGGACAAACATTCCCCATCGAACAAATGTGGCTGGTCGTCGAAGCCAATTAACCAGCCATGTCAATCGAGGTTACACCCACCTTCACGCGAAAAGTTCGCACTCTGATTAAGCGTTATCGAAGTCTGCGCCAAGACTTACAGCCGATCCTGGATCAACTAGAACAGGGAAAACGTCCCGGTGATCGCCTCCAAGGCATGTCGCTTAACATCTTCAAAGTACGAATTAAAAACAGTGATATTGACAAGGGGAAAAGCGCTGGATATCGTCTGATTTATTACGCAGAACTGGCAGGACGAATTGTTCTATTAACGATTTACAGCAAAAGCGATCGTACAGATATTAGTTCGCAAGAAATCCTTGAAATTCTTCGTGAATTTGATTCGCCCTAAAATAGCATCATGCACTTCGATGATCAGCAGCCTTAAAGATCATGGCTGTGATCCGAGTTTGATAAGGCGACTATAGCACTATGGTCGTGACCTATCACGGAGCGATCGCCCTTGCTAGACTAGGGACAAAGACGATACAGCTTCAACCACCATGACATTAACCCAGCTCGATCGCGCCACTGCCCAAATTTCCTACCTGTCCTGGCGCGATCGGCTAGTGTTGTTGTGGCGTGTCTTCAAAACACTACTGCCCCTAACCAGGCAACATCACCCATTAACAGAACCACCGTCAGCTCCCCTAGTCACTTCCCCTGCTGCGGCCACACAATTGCTGAATCTGCATCATTTGTGCGAGGAAGAAGCCTATACCCTGGAGATTCCTGAGCGGCGCGATCGTCCCAGTGCATTTGAGTAGTCTTAGACGATGCTCTGTGACACCAACATTATCAGCGAATTTGCACGACCTCAGCCCAACCCAGGTGTTCTTTAGTGGGTTCAATACTATGGTCGTCACTGTTCCCCTCAATCGGATTACTTTGCGGCCCGGCAGCGCGATCGCAATCGCCGATCTCGACTGGGCAGCTTTCCAGCGGATTGCCGCCGAACTGGGGGACGATCGCCACACCCGCTTGACCTACTACCAAGGACAACTTGAAATCGTGTCGCCCCTTGCTCGCCATGAGCGCCCCCACCGGCTGATTGGCTACCTCGTGACGGCCCTACTCGATGCCCGCAATTTGGACTGGGAAGATTTTGGCTCGACCCGTTTTGAGCGCGAGAACCTGGCCGGTTTGGAACCCGACACCTGTTTCTATGTGGCCAATGCTGATCGCGTGCGCGACTGCCAAGGGCGGGTGGATGTAGACCAATACCCACCGCCGGACTTGGCGATTGAGGCCGATGTAACTTCCAAAACCTCCCTCGCGGCCTATGCAGCCCTGGGAGTGCCAGAGGTCTGGATTTATGCTGATGGCTTGCTCAAGATTTTTGTGCTAGATGCGGGACAGTACCAACCGCGCGATCGCGGTTTGCTGTTTCCCGATTTGGATCTACCAGCGATTGTGACAGCTCAACTCGCCAAGGCCCAGGCGATCGGCAGCGCCCGCACCATTCGTGAGTTTCGCCAAAGTCTCCAGTAATCTTGCGGTTTTGTCCACTCAATAGGGGAGCGATCGCCCTTGCTAGACTGGGGTTGAGTTCCCTTAGTTTGCAGCGTTGCTCACCCCGATGGTTGCTCTGCCCGATCGCCTCTCCGTTGCTGATTACCTCGCCCTAGAAGCCGTGAGTCCCACCAAGCATGAGTATTGGGATGGCTATCTGGTGGCGATGGCTGGGGCGAGCGATGCCCATGTGGCGATCGTGGGGAATCTGTTTGCGGCACTGTTGGGGCATATTGCGCCATCCTGTCGGCTCTATATGACCGATATGCGTCTGCAAATTGTCCACAAAAATCGCTATTTTTATCCGGATCTGTTGGTGACTTGTGACCCCAGAGATACGGTCATTACGCCTGAAAATAATTACGCCAAACAGTTCCCAACCTTAATTGTTGAAGTGCTGTCAGATACGACGGAAGTTCGCGATCGCGGTAGCAAGTTTTTTGACTATCAGCAAATCGAAAGCCTCCAAGAATATGCCCTGATTAACACCAGTTGCCAGCGCGTTGAATGCTTTCGCCGCAGCACGGGGGATGATTGGGTGCTGACTACCTACAGTCCCGATCGCGCCGATCAGTTTCAGTTGAAATCCGTTGATTTCACAGGAACCTTGACGCAGCTTTATCGCAATGCGATCGCCCTGCCTAGTCATCCTTCATTGGACACCAGCCCACCCGATCGCCCTTAGTCGCCATCACCGTCACTATCTCCTATGGCGGTTTTGTCCACTCAATGGGGGAGCAATCGCCCTTGCTTGGTCTGTTGGCCCCCGCTTTTGCAACGATTAAAGGCTTTTATTAAAGATTAAATGAAGGATTGTCTGAAAAAAGGTTTTTAGTTGATTGAATTAAAGATTTTGTGAAAAATAGACTCAAAAACGCCTGATTTGGCGGCTGTTTTTCAGGTTTCAATTGATACATCAAAGCTTATTTATCTCCGGATCTATCGATATAATCAATGCAGGGTGACAGTCATTGAATTGTCTTCATCTTGATATTCCCCCCATAGATCTATGAAGCTTCTTAAAACGGCTCTGAGCTTGACTGCGATTGTCGCTTCTTCAGTGGCCACCTGCTTGGCAGTTTCTGCACCAGCCCAAGCCTATCGAATGTTTTTAGGCGAAGATTTAAATTCAAATCCTTGGGTTCCGGCTGCCAATCTCACCAACTCTCAGGCAGCGGAAGCCGCTTTTTTGTCAAATTTGACCGGTGTGGGTACTGAGACCTTTGAAAGTCAAATCACCGGTACTAACAATCTTCTGAATGTGTCATTTCCCGGAGCTGGAACCGCAACACTCTCGGGAAATGGTCGAATTTCAAGCGTGCCCGTGGGCTGGACAAATGGCGTGGGTCGCTATGCCGTTTCCGGGACTCAATTTTGGGAAGTGGACGCTGGGGGGCGCTTCACAATCAATTTCAGTCAGCAGGTAGGAGCTTTTGGGTTTTATGGGGTTGATATTGGTGATTTTGGTGGCCAATTAACCCTGACTTTGGCGGGCGCGTCCACCACAAAACAGGTGACGGTTAATAACACGATCGGCTCGTCGGGCAGTACGGACGGTTCTGTGCTGTTTTTTGGCATTATTGCGGAAACCATGGAGGAGGCTTTCAGTAGCGTTTCCTTCAGCATGTCAACGGGTCAAGGCGATGTTTTTGCCTTTGACAACATGACGGTGGGCGGTCTGTCTCAGGTCAAGACTCCGGAGCCATCCCCTCAGCCCAGTCCTGAACCAACTCCTGAGCCGACTCCGGAACCCAGTCCCGAACCCACTGTGACTCCGGAACCCGGCCCTAGCCCAACCCCCAGCCCCTCCGCAACGCCTACGCCGCAACCCACACAGCCCACGGATCCGGTGTCAGTGCCAGAGCCGGGATCGATCGGGGCGTTGTTGGTGGTGGGGGTGATGGGAGTTCTGGGGCTGCGTCGTCGCCGCGCTGACTAGGCTGATTAATAGGCACACCGAAGCTGTGCCACGGGATCACTGATCGGGGAGATTGCAGGAAATCTAAAGAAGCACCTGCAAGAGATCGAGAGGAATCGGAGACAATGCCAAGCTGGAAAGATTCCCAGCTCGGGTTTCTGCCGCTTGGTTCTCTCTTCCTTCAGTGGGTTAAAACCATGACCGATCGACCTGCGCTGCTGATTCGGAACGCTCGCATCCTGTTGCCTGACGGAGACTTCCTGCAAGGCGATGTGTGGATTGAAGGCGATCAGATTCGGCAGGTGGCTCCTGAAATTTCCCCCGACACAATTGGGCCGATCGCCCGTGAAATTGATGCAACGGGTTTGACTCTGTTGCCGGGCGCGATCGACCCCCAAGTTCATTTCCGCGAACCGGGCTTAGAGCATAAAGAGGATCTCCGAACCGCCAGCCATGCCTGCGCCAAGGGCGGTGTTACCTCCTTTTTGGAGATGCCGAACACCAAGCCCCTAACCACTACTCAAGCCACGCTGCAAGACAAGCTCGATCGCGCGGCGAGTAAGTGCGTGGTCAACTATGGCTTCTTCATTGGAGCGACTGCCGATCGGTTGCCGGATTTGATCACGGCGAACCCCGTTTGCGGCATCAAGATCTTTATGGGGTCTATGCATGGCCCCTTGTTGGTGGATGAGGAGCCAATCCTCGATCAAATTTTCGCGATGGGGCAACAGCCGGGACAAACGGGCTATGGGCGCTTAATTGCTGTCCATGCCGAAAACCAAGACCGGATTCGTCAGCGCCGAGAGCAATTTGCGGGCATTACCGATCCGGCCATCCATTCTCAAATTCAAGACAACCAAGCCGCGCTGGAGGCTACACAACTGGCCCTCAAGTTGGCGCGGAAGCATCGGCGGCGGCTGCACATCTTGCACATGTCTACGGGTGATGAGGCGAACCTGATGCGTCAGGACAAGCCCGAATGGGTGACCTGTGAAGTTACCCCCCAACATTTGCTGCTGGATGTGAGTGCTTACGAAACGATCGGCACTTTTGCGCAAATGAATCCCCCCCTGCGATCGCCCGAAGATTGCGCAATTTTGTGGCAAGCCCTGCTGGATGGAGTCATTGACTTCATTGCCACTGACCACGCCCCTCACACCCTGGAAGAAAAGGCGCAACCCTATCCCAACAGTCCCAGCGGAATGCCGGGGGTGCAAACCTCCTTGCCCCTGATGCTGACCCAAGCGGCGGCGGGGCGCTGCACGGTGGCTCAGGTGGCCCAGTGGATGTCAACCAATGTGGCGAAGGGGTTTGGCATTCCCAACAAGGGGGCGATCGCTCCCGGATTGGATGCGGACTTGGTGTTGGTGGATCTCGATAACTACCGTCCGGTGCTGCGGGAGGAAATGCTGTCCAAATGTGGTTGGAGTCCCTTTGAGGGTTGGAATCTCACGGGTTGGCCGGTTTACACGATCGTGGGCGGCCAGGTGGCCTATGAAAACGGCCAGGTTAATGAATCGGTGCGTGGTCGGGCCTTGAGGTTTGAACCGACGGTGTAGGGCTGATCATTAAACTCGCCTAAAACCCTCACGTCACCGCTGGCAGATCGTGGCAGATCGCGACAGATCGTGGCAGATTGCGACAGATCGTGGCAGATCGTGAACGACAAGGGGCTGAAGCCCCTTGTTCCGACGATTGGGTCATGGACAATCAACCCTAGAAGCACCTAGGGCGTGGGGCGGCCCAGAAACCATTCCAACCGCAGGGCCGTTTGGTCATCGTCGGGGGCAAATTGGCTCAGGGGTTCTTGGCGGCCCAGATTTGATCGCAACTGGGTGGCCGCCCAACTGCTGGGCCGCGTGCGATCGCCCTGGCGACCAAATAGCCATAGGTTCGATCGCCCGCTGTCTTCGGTGCTGATTCCTTGGGCATAGCGAGCCTGCTGCTCGGTTTTGGCCCCAGCACTCAGCAACAACACGGATTCCCCTTCGGGCCCGTAGTAGACTTCCAAGCCGTCCCCTGGATCCACGATTGGCGGGATTTCTTCGGGGCCCCCTAGCCCATATTCCACCCATTGCTGGCAAGTGGCTAGCTCACTGTAGGGCAACTCAAGCTGCGCCAACATGGGCAAAATGGCCGCGCGATCACACTCCAAACCGCCCGCCACCGTCAGGTCTTGGGCCTTGCCCTCGGGGAGCGGTGGCGTTTGGCTGGCCACACGCTGGGCCAGCATCAGCACCAACAACCCCGTCAACAAAGCAATGGCGCTCGATCGCGGCCAGGTTTTTCTCAGCCAGGTTCCTTCACCCCCAACTTTCCCGGTGTTGATTGGCGGCTGGTGTTGCATGAGGTGTTGCATGATCCGATCCATCATCCCTGCCCTCCTACGAACCTGAATGGCTCTCGGATGCGGGTTCGATCGCCCGGTCTATGGCCAGAAAGCGGGAACCCGCAAGCGCATTGGTCTCCATGAATGGGGAGGGGCCGGTTGGAGGTGTGTGAAGCGATCAACCCGAAACCAACCCCATTCCTTTTGATCCTAAAGATCACGAGGCGCGGTGGTTTCGAGTGTGACGCGATCGATATTGAACGTTATGCAACGCCATCAGTTGCAACGCCATGTAACACTTCCCACTCTGAATTGGTCACAGAATTTCAGGGCTATTTTGACTGGTTTTGAAGCCTGTTTTTAAAGCCCTCTACCCTGCTTTTCATGGTCTCCAAACCAGCCATTTACTAGGGAACCTGAACCACCGTTTGGGCTTCAACCCGTTGACCATTGGCATACAAATCCTTGTGGTCATTTGTATTCAAGGTCACCTGGATTTGGTTACTGCCACTCGGCAGAGATTCCAAGTAATACCAGTTGCTGTAGAGCCGGGTGAGTTTGCGCCCGTTGAGGTATAGGTGCGCGTGACCTTGGTTCCAAGCACCGGGTTGGTTAATTTGCTCCGGGGCAAATCGGAAATTTTGAACCGTGAGTTGCAGGTTCCAACCCTGTTTGGGATCCGGCAATACGGAAAGACTGACAGTGGGAATTGGCTGACCAGCAGGAACATCAAAGCGACCGTGCTGATGCTCGCCGCCGTGACCGCTGCCATTGTGAGGGCTGTGCGGGCTGGCTGAAGGGCTGGCAGGGGGGCTGGATTGGTGATGGTGATGATTGCCATCGGCCCGGGCGGGCTGGTAAATCGATTGGGAGATCGGGCTGAGGAGCGTCACCGCCAGAGTTAAGCCAACCGATCGCAAGGCAACAGGAGAACGAAATAACTTCAGTGGCATAGCAGGCGAAGGGTAGTTTGGGGATTCAGAGGAAATCGTGAACCGGTGACCAACCTTCTCAAAGGGGACGGCGGGGTAAGGCGCGCACAACTGGACAACTCAGCAAACAACCCAACTAACGACCCACCCAACAGCTCAACGCATTCATTCAGCGCAATGATTCAGCGCGTGAACAAACTAAGCAACGGGCGGTCTAACTAGCAGCTTTAGCCGATCGCTACGGAGCTGCTCTGCTGGAGTTGGCGCAGAGCCGTTAGGGCCGTTTGCAAAGCCCCCCAATCGCCACAGTCATAGAAACAACGGACAGCACATTCCAAGTCATGAATCGCCGCTTGATGGCAATGCATTTGTTGGTGAAGCTGACTGCGGGCCATGTAGGACAGGCCGTTCATGGGAGCCAGGGCGATCGCCCGGTCAAAACTGCCGATCGCTTCCGTGGAACGACCCAGGGCTTGTAGCACCAAACCGCGCAGATGAAAGCCATTGGCTTGTTGAGGGCCGTAGCGCAAACTGCGATCGAGATCAGCTAGGGCTTGGGGCCGATCGCCCTGATCCAGCCAGGTCATCGCCCGGTCGTAATACACCTGAGCGAGGCGATCGAGTGATTCGTGGCCGAATTGCAGAATGGCTCGGTTGAAATCTTCAATCGCCTCGCGCCCCTGCTGTTGTTCAGCCATCACCAGCCCGTGGTTATACCAAGCGCGTCCATCCAAGGGATGTTGATGCAGCACCGTTTCAAAATCCTGGGTGGCGGCGGCCCGGTTTTGTTGCCCGCGATAGGCCAAACCACGGTTCAGGTATGCATCCCAAAGCTGGGGATTGAGTTCCAGCGCCGTCGTGCAGTCCCTGATCGCAGCCGCCCAGTCAGCGATCGCCAGCCAGGTCAGACAGCGGTTGTGGTGGGCCCGGGCTTGCCGGTGGGCATCCGGGGTCTGATCGGCAGCGATCGCGAAGGCCGCTAGCGCATCTGCGTAATCACCACGGCTAAAAGCTGATGCACCCAGCGCCATCGGGTCCTGCGGACTAGAAACCGGGACGCTAGCCGGAGTCAGTCGGGATGGCCAGTAGGTAGTAGCTGCGAGGCCCCAAACAACCACGCTCAGCAGCAGCGCGATCGCCCAGCGCCCGGTTCGATCGGGTTCGGACATAGGGTCAGAAGCCTGTTGAATGACCGAAAGGCAATTCAACACTCGGGTTCAATTGGGTGGGTTAGCCAGCGGGAACAGCGCCAGGGCTACCCAGCGCTCAAAACCGGTCAAGGCATCTGTGGAGGAATGTTGCCTTGACCGGCTTCCATGACTTACCAACCGGCTTCCGACTTGGACAGCACGAAGGATGCCACATCTTGAATACCGTCTGCCGTCAGCTTGCCCTTGAAGGCCGGCATCGCACCTTTACCGTTGGTGACCTGCTTCACGATCGCCTCGATCGAGTTCATGCCGTATTTTTCCAAGGCATCCTTCTTCAGGGTCTTGTCTGCCATCACCACGTTACGGCCACCCGCATGACAAGCGGCGCAGTTGGCGCTAAAAATTTTGGCTCCATTGGCCACATCAGCCGCATGGGCAGCACCAGCAAAGCTCAACCAAGCAGCAACCAGAGCGATCACCCAAGATACAAACCGTTTCATTGTCCTTGATCCTGTCAGTCAGTACTGAAGCCGTGAAATGCTTCAGACCCATTTAGTCCAGATCTGTCCAAGACTGTCAAGCCCAGTATCAGTCAAGGTTTGGCAATGGTTTGCAATAATTTTTTAAAATGGTCGATCGAGCAATGGTCAAGCGGCGTAGAGGGTTTTAATCCACTCCCATTCCTGCTCAAGACCCTTGCGAATCGTGACTTGAGGGTCATAGCCCAAAAGATTGCGAGCCTTGGTCACGTCGGCGGAGGTGTGGCGAGCATCCCCGATCGCCCGATCCTGATAATCACGCGCGATCGGGTGACCCACAATCGCCTCCATTTGCTCCAGCACCTCCGTCAGCACCACGCGACTGCCGCCACCGATATTGAAAATTTCCCCGATCGCCGCTGGAACCACCGCCGCCGCCAAATTCGCCGCCACCGCATCGCTGACATAGGTAAAGTCGCGAGTTTGTTGCCCATCGCCATAAATGGGAATGGACTGATGGGCGATCGCCGCCTTAAAAAACTTGTGGAACGCCATATCCGGCCGCTGTCGGGGCCCGTAAACCGTGAAGTAGCGCAGGGCCACGAACGGCACGCCAAAATTGTTGCAATAGAGCCGCCCGAGCTGTTCGGCCGCTAATTTCGTGATCCCGTAGGGCGACACGGGCTTGGGACAGACCAACTCACTGGTGGGAAAGGTTTCCGCATCGCCATAAATGGACGACGTGGACGCATAGACCAACCGTTGCAAATTCGGGGCCTGCTTCGCGGCTTCTAAGAGGCGCTGGGTCGCCGTGATGTTGCGATCGGTGTAGTCCTGGAACCCAGTCCCCCAACTGGCCCGCACCCCCGCCTGGGCCGCCTGGTGATAGACCACATCCGCTTCCGCCAGCAGAGGGGCCCAGTCAATGGCTCGCAAATCCACCTCCAGCAGTTGGAATTGGCCATGATCCAACAGGGGCGCAACGTTTTGTCGCTTGAGGGCCGGGTCGTAATAGTCATTAAAGTGATCAATGCCAATGACCCGATCGCCTCGCAGTAACAGCGTTTCCGCCAGGTGGGAGCCAATGAAGCCGGCCGCGCCGGTCACGATGCTGGTAGTCATGGGGAGTTCAGAAATCGCCGTTTTGCAATAGTTGAGGGGAAATTGGCGCGATCGGGCGATCGCTGGTCTAGGTTTAGCCCAAGTTTTGGCCCAGCGCCTAGCCCAGTCTAGGAAGTTTTGCACCCAAACGTGGAAACAACCAACCCGGAAATGGTCGTTGATGATTGGCGATCAACCGCGATTGAGTCGAAATTGGACAAGATCCAGCCTCCCAGCGGGGATCGGTGGTGAGAGGAGCGGACGTGCGATATTCTGAGATACTGGCTCCTGGCCGAGTTCTGTTCACAACTGCGGGTTAAAGATTCTGTGAAGGTTTTAGTGGTTGGCAATGGTGGCCGTGAACACACGATCGCCCACATGTTGTTGAAGTCGGAACAGGTGGAGCGGGTCTTTTGTATTCCCGGAAATGGGGGAACGGCCCTGAATCCCCGTTGCCAAAACTTTGCCTTCGCTGCAACTGATTTTGAAGCGATCGCCCGCGTTGCCCAAACCCAAGGGGTCTCCCTGGTGGTAGTGGGCCCCGAAGCACCTTTGGCCGTCGGGATTGTGGACTTTTTGCGCGGGCGACAAATTCCCGTGTTTGGCCCCACCCAAGCGGGGGCCCAAATTGAAGCAAGCAAGTCCTGGGCCAAGACGCTCATGGCCGAAGCGGGTGTGCCCACGGCCCAGTCCGCCACCTTCACGGAGCTGGCCCCCGCCCGCGACTATTTGCAGCAGACCGGGGCCCCGATCGTGGTGAAGGCCGATGGTCTGGCAGCGGGCAAGGGCGTAACCGTGGCCATGACCTTGGATGAGGCACTCAAGGCGGTGGAGTCTATTTTTGGCGGCCAATTCGGCTCCGCTGGCTCCAGCGTGGTAATCGAAGAATTTATGGAAGGGCGGGAAGTATCCGTCCTGGCCCTGACCGATGGCAAAGCCGTGCGCCCTCTGATTCCAGCCCAAGATCATAAACGGATTGGCGAGGGAGACACCGGCCCCAACACGGGCGGCATGGGAACCTATGCCCCGGCTCCCTTGGTTACGCCGGATCTGATGGCGCGCATTGAAACGGAAGTGTTGCAGCCCACGGTGCGGGCCCTGGCGGCACGCGGCATTGATTACCGAGGGGTTTTGTATGCGGGGTTGATGATCACGCCTGAGGGGGATCCCAAGGTGGTGGAATTTAACTGCCGTTTTGGCGACCCGGAAACCCAGGTGGTGTTGCCGCTGCTGGAAACGCCGCTTCATGAGCTGATGCTGGCCTGTGTGGAACAGCGGCTGGCCCAGTTTCCCCCGATCGCCTGGAAATCGGGCGTGGCCGGCTGTGTGGTGGTGGCGGCCCAGGGCTATCCGGGCAGTTTTGCCAAGGGCACTCCGATCGCGGGCTTAGCAGAGGCGGAAGCGGTGGGGGCCATGGTGTTTCATGCGGGAACGCGGCTGGTGCGATCGAGCGGCAACACCGATCGACTGGTCAGCGATGGAGGGCGCGTCCTAGGGGTCACGGCGATCGGGGCAGATTTTGACGAAGCCTTCGGAACCGTCTACCGGGCGATCGAGGCCATTGACTACACCGAAAAAACCTATCGTCGCGACATTGGCTATCAAGTCCGCCAACAACCTTGGGAAACCCTGCCCTTGCCCGGTGCGATCGCCGCCAGTGACCCTATGCCCACCGAAGCCCCTTAAGATCGAATCAATCTGCACGCTCCCCGAGACCATGCTTGAGGCGATCGTTACGTTGCGGCAAATCCTGCGTCGCTGGTGGTCAGAATTCACCCTCCAAACCCGATTGATGGCGGTGGCAACCCTGGTGGTGTCGCTGCTGACCAGCGGGCTAACCTTTTGGGCCGTCAACACCATCCAGCAGGATGCCCGGCTCAACGACACTCGTTTTGGGCGAGATTTGGGGCTGCTCTTGGCCGCCAACACTGCACCCCTGGTGGCGGAGCAAGACTTGGGCGGTTTGGCTGGCTTCTCGCGCCGGTTTTATAACAGCACTTCCAGCGTTCGGTACTTGCTCTATGCCGACGTGGACGGGGATATCTTCTACGGCATCCCCTTTTCCGACACGGAGGTGAAGAACTCCCTAACCTTGCGTCGTCGGATTCAGTTGCCGCCGGACTATGCGGCCGATCTCGATCGCCCCTTGGTGCGTCAACACCTCACCCCCAACGGTCAGGTCACGGATGTGTTTGTGCCCCTAACCCACGAGGGTCAATACTTGGGGGTGTTGGCCGTGGGTACCAATCCCAATCCGACGGTGGTGGCCTCGTCGGGCTTGACTCGCGACGTGACGATCGCAGTGTTCGTGTCAATTTGGGTGATGGTGATTTTGGGGGCTGTGTTCAACGCCCTCACCATCACCAAGCCGATTAAGGAATTGTTGATCGGTGTCAAAAACATCGCCTCCGGGGATTTTAAGCAGCGAATTACCCTGCCGTTTGGCGGTGAACTCGGGGAGCTAATTGCCAGTTTTAATGACATGGCGGAGCGCCTAGAGCGCTACGAAGAACAGAATATTGAAGAGCTGACGGCCAGCAAGGCCAAGCTCGAAACCCTCATCGCCACGATCGTCGATGGGGCCCTGCTGCTCGATACGGATCTGCGCGTGGTGTTGGTGAATCCCACGGCCCGCCAGATTTTTGGCTGGGATCGCGAAACGGACGGCCAGCCGATCATTGGCAAAAATGTGCTCTATGAGTTTCCACCCGAGGTGCAAGTGAAGCTCACGCGCCCGCTCTACCAGTTGGCGGAAGGCAAGGCCGACGAGGGTGAAGAATTTCGCATTACCCTGATGGAGCCGGTGAAGCGGACGGTGCGCATTTTGCTATCGCCGGTGCTATCCCAACGGGCGATCGGGGATGGGCACTTGTGCGACACCTGCGAGCACCATCAGCAGGATCAGTGCAGCGATGCCCAACGGCCCCTGGCCAGGGAATGTAATCTCTATGCCGATCAAGATGGCGAAGCCCCAGGCGATCGCTACCGCGAGAGCATCCGAGGGATTGCCGTCACGGTGCAGGACATTACCCGGGAAGTGGAGCTGAATGAGGCCAAAAGCCAATTTATCAGCAATGTTTCCCACGAGCTACGCACGCCGCTGTTTAACATCAAGTCCTTTATTGAAACGCTCCATGACTATGGCGATGAGCTGTCGCCGGAGCAGCAGCGGGAGTTTTTGGACACCGCCAACCGCGAGACCGATCGCCTCACCCGGTTGGTCAATGACGTGTTGGATCTCTCTCGGTTGGAATCCAGCCGTAGCTACACTTTTGACGCGATCGACCTGGTACAGCCGATCGAACAAACCCTGCGTACCTACCAGCTCAATGCTCGCGACAAGGGAATTGAACTGACCCAAGAGCTGGCCCCCAGCCTGCCGCCCGTTTTGGGTAACTATGATCTGTTGCTGCAAGTGTTCGCCAACTTGGTGGGCAATGCCCTGAAATTTACCCCCAAGGGCGGCCAGGTGGCGATCCGCGCCTATATTCCCCAAGACCCCACCGTTCAACCGGCCCTCTGGGATACCTGCCCGGTGAATGCGGCAACCGGCCCAGCCAAATCTCAGCCCGAGGTGGTGAGCGTGGTGCGGGTGGAAGTGGCCGACACCGGCATTGGCATTGGCCCCGAAGATTGTAATGCCATTTTTGATCGGTTCTATCGGGTCGAAAACCGGGTGCATACCCTCGAAGGCACAGGGCTGGGCCTGTCGATCGTCCGTAACATCATTGACAAGCACCAAAGCAGCGTCAAATTGATCAGTGAAGTGGGTGTGGGGACGATTTTTTGGTTTGACTTGTTGATTTATCGGGATGGGTTAACCCTGCCGGAACCGATGCCCGTCGTTTCCAGCACCCTGGGTTAGACCGGGGGCAATCCTGGGGCGAATCGGGCGGCGATCGCGACTGATCCGCATCCCACAAGGGTCGATCGCCCGTGTTAGCCTAACGATGATTGGCGGGGCCACTCAGTCCGAGCGTCAGCCCGAGCTGTTGATGAACCCTGGTAGGCATACGGAGTCGATCGTCCGATGGATGGAAATAACTGGCTGCAACAACTGCTGACCATTGGTCTGGGCACAACGGCCATTGTTGCAGAACGCCTCAAGGAAGCCAGCGATGAATGGGTTCGCAGCGGCCGCTTGGATCCAGAACAGGCCCGCAAGGTGGTGGATGACCTGATGCAGCGTTTGCAGTCCGGCGGCAATCCCTCCCCTAGCGAAAGTTTTGATTCCCTGATTCAGCAGCAGTTTCGGAAGGTGATGAAGGATTTTGGTGTGCCCGATCGCTCAGAGGTGGACGAACTGCGCGGCCGGATCGATCGGCTAGAGCGCCAAGTGCGCGACCTGGAAAATCGACTGTGGCGTTAGGGCGATCGCTCGTTAGGATCAAGAACGACCCACTTTGCTCGCAGATTGATCGAGGAGACTAGACCCTTGCGTGATGTGTTAATCAGCTTTGGGGTGATGTTGGTTTGCCTAGTGGCCGTGTTGATGGTCACCTTCACGGGCAAAACCCCCACCGCCGAAGCGAACCCCCTATCCAGTCAACCGGCGGCCGAAGCCACTGCCAACGGTTCCAAGCTGGCGGCCCGTCTCATTAGCGACGCGGCCGCCCAACTGCGATCGCCTGAGATCGCCACTCTGCCCACCAATACCCAGGAGACAACCCTCGTGGCCGACGCGAGCAACCTGACCACCACCGATTCTGGCCTGCAATACGAAGACCTCACCGTGGGAACCGGCGCAGCCCCCACTCCCGGTCAGAACGTCACGGTTCACTACACCGGCACGCTCACTGACGGCAAAAAATTCGACAGCTCGCGCGATCGGGGTCAGCCCTTCAGCTTCCGCATTGGCGTGGGTCAAGTGATCAAGGGTTGGGACGAAGGTGTCCTGTCCATGCGGGTTGGTGGTCGCCGCAAGCTGGTGATTCCGCCGGACTTGGGCTACGGGGCCCGGGGAGCCGGTGGGGTGATTCCTCCTAACGCCACCCTGGTGTTTGATGTGGAATTGCTGCGCGTGGGGGGTTAGTTCCCGCTCAGCGTCAGCACTGACAGTTTTTGGACTGTGGGAAGCATCCAAGATCTTGGATAGGGGCGATCACTCCGGCGGGGCGATCGCCCCTTGTGCTGGCTACCAATCACGGGGAATCACGATCGCACCCAGGCCGTATCAACCACCACCATCCAGCAGATCCCCCGGTCTGGATTCGGTATCCTGAATGAGGTTGACAGTCCCTAGGTCAACCGACAATCAAGCGCCACGCCCATGTCAACGCAACCCCCAAAGTCCAAGCGGTTGAGAAACGGGCAACCATTGCGCCCCTTTTCCCGCAACGCAGCATCCGCCACGGCTCCCCAGGGCAACCAGGGCGGGCGGTGGCATTGGCAGCATTGGCTCCCTTCCCTGACGGCAACCCTGCGGCAAGCACCCGCTTGGACTTGGCAACGGCGAAATTGGTGGGGATCGGGGTTGGTGGTGCTCCTGACCATGGGGGCCATGCGATCGCTCGTCATCGATTCTTATCTGGTGACCCTGCCGACCATGAGGCCCACGTTGCAACCGGGCGATCGCCTGCTCATTGACAAAGCGAGCTACCAGTGGCGCAACCCCGATCGAGGCGAGTTAGTGGCCTTTATGCCGCCCGGCGCGCCGAATCAACCTCAGGGAGTGTTGGTCAATCGGGCCGTTGGCTTACCCGGCGATCGGGTTGAAATCCAAAGCGGTCAACTCTTGGTCAATCAGCGCCCGATCGCCCATGGCCAGTCCCTGGCGATCGAAATTGGTGATCTTGCCCCCGTGCGAGTTCCCGCCGCCACCTACTTTGTCATGAGCGATGGTTCCGCCTTAGGTACTGCCCCAGCCCTGACCTTCACCTACGGTTACGTGCCGCGCCAAGCCTTGGTGGGGCGGGTGATGTGGCGGTTTTTTCCTCTCGATCGCTGGGGGGCACCGATCACCCCCACAGCCTCGCCAGATCCAGTTCCTCAATAGTCAACGGCGATCGTTCGCGGTTTTTTCGCGGTTTTGCGGTATATCTTCTCAACAACAGACCAGCCGGAATTTTCACCGCTGTAATAGCCTGTAATAAGAGTTGAGAGTTTCCAGTTTCTGGCTAACGGCGCACGGATTGATTCCAAGTTTTCAAGCAGAATGGTCAATCATGCCGAAACGCCCGCATTCCCCAAGTCCCAGTCTTGGATCCTGAACCCCGATCGCGCTTCTCCTGGTTTGCGTTTCCCGGGCTTGGCCCAAGGTGCTCAGCGCCCAGCGTTTTAAGAAGCGCCCTCGTCTACTGCTTTAGTGCATTTAGGATTTTTCTCGTGACCGATCAACCCGCTTCCTCGCATAAAGAGCCATCCACCAATCCCCCCACCGACAGCGCTTGGGTTGAAGTCCTCAAAACCATTGGTCTCAGCATTATCTTGGCCCTGGGCATTCGTACCTACGTGGCCGAAGCTCGCTGGATTCCCTCTGAATCAATGGTGCCGACGCTGCTGGTGAAGGATCGGTTGATTGTCGAAAAACTGCAATACCGGTTTGGCGGCAGCCCCAAGCGCGGCGACATCATCGTCTTCATGCCGACCGCCGAACTGCGCCGCCACAACCTCAAAGATGCTTTTATTAAGCGCGTGATTGGTCTGCCGGGTGAACTGGTGGAGTTGCGAGATGGCCAGGTTTACATCAACGGCCAGCGCCTGAACGAACCCTATATTGCCCGTGAGTCCGTCTTAACAACCGGTCGCCCCAGTCCTGCGAGTGGCTCAGGGGAGCGCCCAGCCAGCCTTAGCGCGGATGGCAATGCGGTGCAGCGCACGGATACCAATGTTTGCGTAGGGGATCCGCAACCTTTTCTGGCCCGGCCGGTGCGGGTGCCCCCCAACTCCTATCTCGTGCTCGGCGACAATCGCAACCGCAGTTACGACAGCCGTTGCTGGGGAGTCGTTCCGCAAGATTTGATTGTGGGCCATGCAGTTTGGCGGTTTTGGCCCCTCGATCGCATGGGTAATCTCTAGCCAAGCACCGAGCCTAGAAAAAATAGAGCCTAAAATAGCCCAGAAAATAAAAGCCCAGAAAATAAAAAGGAGCAGTTACTGGTTCAGCAACTGCTCCTTTTTTCTGTTTCTTCTGGTTGAAGAATTTTGAGTTTGCCAATTTTAGTTGGCCAATTAGTTGGCCGACCAAACCAAGGAACCCTAGTCCTTTTTGGTTTCGGTTGCCATCCCATACTTGCGCAGGAATCGCTCCACACGACCTTCAGTGTCAATGATCCGCTGAGTGCCGGTGAAGAACGGGTGATTACCAGCCCAAATGTCCACATGCAATTCCGGTTGGGTCGAACCAACCGTCATCACCAATTCGCCGTTGCAATAGACCTTTGCATCGGGGTACCACTCGGGGTGAATGCCTTCTTTTGCCATGATGTGAACCTCAACCAAGGTTTAGGAAATTTAAGGGCGATCGAACCGCATTCAAGTGCATGGATTCGATCGCGGGGATTTGCACAAAAGAGCTGGCGATCACGACTTCCAAACGGGGTCTTTTGATCACCAGCCCCCAGCTTGCCCATTCGTTGGGGAAAGCCACCGAGGCCTCCCCCTCGAAAGTCGGCGCTTGGAAAATTAGCGCTTCGAGAACTGAGGAGCCTTCCGGGCTTTCTTCAAACCGTACTTGCGACGTTCCTTGGCGCGGGGGTCGCGGGTCAGGTAGCCTTCAACCTTCAGGGGCTTACGGTTTTCAGGATCAAGCTGAATCAAGGCCCGAGCCACACCCAAGCGGATCGAGTCAGCCTGGCCAGTCAGGCCGCCGCCCACCACGCTCACCAGCACATCGTAGTCCCCTTCCAAACCGAGGGTTTCCAGAGGTGCTTTGGCCGCAGCCAGATAAACCGGGTTGTATTGCAGGTAGTTATCGCCAGGACGACCGTTGATGGTCAGTTGGCCAGAGCCAGGCACCAGGCGCACGCGAGCGACCGAGGTTTTACGGCGGCCCGTGCCGCGATACATCACGCGCCCGTTGTTATCCGTTGCTTGCATTAGCCTTCACCTCCAGGAATGGTGTTGATCGTCAGGACTTGGGGTTGTTGTGCCGTGTGGGGATGGTCTGCACCGGCATAAACCTTCAGCTTGCGGAACAGTTGCCGACCGAGGGCATTTTTAGGCAGCATCCCTTTAATGGCATGTTCCACAATCCGCTCGGGCAAACGATTTTGCAGCTTTTCAAAGCTCTCCGTCTTCATCCCACCGGGACGGCCAGAGTGACGACGGTAGACCTTTTGAGTCCGTTTTTTACCGGTCACTTCCACTTTGTCGGCGTTCACGATCACCACAAAGTCACCGGTATCCAGGTGGGGCGTATAGGTGGGCTTGTTTTTGCCCCGCAGGACGGAAGCCACTTCGGTGGCCAGGCGGCCAAGGCGTTGACCAGCGGCATCAACGACGTACCATTGCCGGTCAACGTCGTTTACGGAGGGCAGGGCAGTCTTGGTGGGAATGGACATAGGGGTTGGTTGGGTTGCGAAAGTCGCTGAATCGGGGAAGTTATAACTAGGGCGATCGCGTAGTGCGTTAAGCCTAGAATCTTTATGTAACGGGAGGGCTGAAGGTTGCCGGGCCGTCCTGGGTCAGGTCAAACCAAGGCAGGGTGTTGGTACGAGCAATCTCTGGCAGGGGCGAGTTGGGGTAGCCAATGCGCAGTAGGCACAATCCCATGGGTGGCGCGGCATATTTCACCAGGTCTCGGCGTTCACTCTGCCAAATTTGGGTGAACTCTTCGACACTGAGGCGATCGCGCCCCACCAACACCAACATCCCCGCCAGCAGCCGCATCATGCCGTACAAAAAGCCACTGGCTTGAACTTCAAGTTCCACAATCGGCCCGCGCCGCCGACACCAGGCTTCTTGAACATCCACCCAAGAATGGGGACGTTTTGATCCGGCACGGTGGAAAGCAGCCAAGTGATGCCGACCCACGAGGGGGGCGATCGCCGCCTGCATCTTTTCCACTTGAATTGGCTCGTAATAGTGCCAACTGAAGGGTTTGAGGTACAGGTTCGGCTGTGGATCGGTGTAGAGAACATAGCGGTAACGCCGCCACGAGGCCGAGAACCGAGCGTGCCAGTTCCCCGGAACCGCACAGGAGGCCAGAATCAGAATATCATCTGGCAACCTTGTGTTGAGGACTTTCGCCCAACGGTGGGGGGGAATCGGGCTGGCCACGTCAAAGTGGGCCACTTGGGCAGAGGCATGAACTCCGGTGTCGGTGCGTCCAGCACCATGGATGACAACGGGATGCCCCAGAATCTCGGCGATCGTGTCTTCGATCGTAGCTTGAACGCTGCGATCGCGGATCTGCCGCTGCCAACCACAGAACCCTGTTCCCAGGTACTGAATCACCAAAGCAACACGTTGCTGATCGGCGGGACAGTCGGCCATGATTGTTGCTCTACACCCCAGCGATTGGTCTTGGCCTAGACCAATTCCAGGATGGCCATTTCGGCATTGTCACCACGCCGGGGCACGGTGCGCAAAATGCGGGTATAGCCGCCATTCCGCTGACCATAGCGCTGGGGAGCCTGCTCGAACAGGGCATGAACCAAATCGGCATCATACAAATAGCCCAAGGCCCGACGACGGGAAGCCAAGGAACCGTCCTTGGCCAAGGTAATCATGCGATCAACCTCGGCGCGAACAGCCCGGGCCCGGGCTTTGGTGGTGGTGATTTGACCATTGCGGATGGTTTCCGTGGCCAGGGCCCGCAGCAGGGCGCGACGCTGGTCAGCGGGCTTACCAAGTTTAGGAACGCGACGACCGTGACGCATAGCTCCGATCTCTACTCAACTGATTAGTAACTAGGGGGGTCGGATCTAGAACGGGCTAGAGCCGGGGGTGAACGGTGGCAGCTAGGCTTTGGCCACCTTTTCTTGCGGCAGGGTGATGCCCAAACGCCGCTGCAACGCTTCGATCACTTCTTCAGCCGACTTGGCTCCGAAGTTTTTGATCTCCAGCAAATCTTCTTGGGTGAATTCCAGAAGATCGGCAACGGTGTTGATTTGCGCCCGCTTCAGGCAGTTGTAGGCGCGCACCGACAGTTGCAATTCTTCGATCGGGATTTGGCTGCTGGGGTCTTGGGACTCTGGGCGATCGCTCTTGGTGGCTTCGATGGTGAAGTCCTTGAGCGGGTTGAACAGATCCACCAGAAGCGTGGCAGCCTGACTGAGCGCCTGTTGGGGGGTGATGCTGCCGTTCGTCCAAATTTCCAGAACCAGGCGATCCTTCTCCAGGGATTCGCCCACCCGGGCATCCTCAACGGTGTAGTTCACCTTGCGGACGGGCATAAACATCGAGTCGATCTGCAAAAAGTCGATCGCCGATGCATCATCACGACCCCGATCGATCGCCCGATAGCCCACCCCACGTTCCACTCGGAACTCCATTTCCAACGTGGCCCCCTCGGCCAAGGTGGCAATGTACTGGGTTGGGTCAACCACTTCCACTTCTGAAGGCAAATCGAACAGGTCTGCCGTGACCACCCGCGGCCCTTTGGCCAACAGGCGACCAATTTGCGGCTGATCCGTGTGGCTGCGCAGCACCAATTCCTTCATGTTCAGCAGGATGTCCAACACATCCTCCCGCACACCGGGAACCGTCGCGAACTCGTGGTTCACGCCCGCAATCCGGACGGCCGTCACTGCGGAACCCACGAGGTTCGACAGCAGTACCCGACGCAAAGCGTTCCCCACCGTTGTGCCCTGCCCACGTTCGAGGGGGGACAGCACCAAACGGCTGTAGAGATTGCGATTGCTTTCCGTGCTCGATTCAACACACTCGATCTGAAATTGCGACACGCTTTGTGCCTCCCAACCGGCCTAGTCGATCCATATGCGGCAGTGAAGCCGCCCCGTAACAGAAAAAAATTCGCGGTGACCAAGGGTTACCGCTGGCTTGCAGGATGCGATCGCAGCGCCCGTGAGTTAGCGCGGGTCGATCGCGGGGTGATTTAGACCCGACGACGCTTCGGCGGCCGGCAACCATTATGCGGAATCGGCGTAACATCACGAATCAGCGTGATTTCCAGACCCGACGCTTGCAGGGCCCGAATCGCCGTTTCCCGACCCGAACCGGGGCCGCTCACCATCACTTCCACCTGCCGCATCCCCTGTTCAGAGGCACGACGGGCAGCAGCTTCAGCGGCGGTTTGGGCGGCGAAGGGCGTACCCTTCTTGGCTCCCTTGAAACCGCTGGAACCAGCCGAGGCCCAAGAGATTGCATCACCCTTGAGGTCGGTGATCGTCACGATCGTGTTGTTGAAAGTCGATTGAATGTGGGCGACACCGCTGGGGACGTTGCGCTTTTGCTTACGCGGGCCAGAGCGCTTGTTGGGTTGCTTTGCCATAGCTGTTGAACAGAACTAAAACGTTCGTAGAAAGGGGACAGAACCAGTCGATTACTTGCGAGGAGCCTTCTTCTTCCCGGCCACCGTACGACGACCACCACGGCGAGTCCGGGCATTGGTGCGCGTCCGTTGACCCCGCACCGGCAGACCTGCGCGGTGACGACGACCCCGATAGCAACCGATGTCCATCAGGCGCTTGATGTTCATGGCCTCAAAGCGGCGCAGATCACCTTCCACCTGGTAGTTATCCAACTCGGCCCGCAGGGCAGAGATGTCTGCATCGCCGAGGTCTTTGACGCGCGTATCCGGATTCACACCCGTTGCGGCCAAAATTTTCTTCGACAGGGTTAGACCAATGCCGTAAATATAGGTCAACCCAATTTCAATGCGCTTCTCGCGCGGTAAATCTACACCGGAAATACGTGCCACGTTGGTTCTCCCTAACGTTTTAATGCTCTGTCTTTAGATGGGTGCCAGGCAAACACAACCACCCTAACGCTGTCTTTTACCCTTGGCGTTGTTTGTGTTTGGGGTTTTGGCAAATGACCATGACGCGACCGCGACGACGAATCACGCGGCACTTTTCGCACATTTTGCGGACGGAGGCTCGGACTTTCATGATGGTTAAAATCTCCAAACTTGGAATTTTAGAGAAAAATGAGTACCGGATCAACCTATCGGGGCAAGTCTTTGGCTAGACCAGCGATCGGGTGGCTATTTTGGGGGTTATTTTTTGCCACCCGTGTTCTTTAAACGGTAGGTGATGCGCCCCTTGGTCAGGTCGTAGGGGGTCAGCTCAACCTTGACGCGATCGCCCGGCAGAATCTTGATGTAGTTACGGCGAATCTTGCCAGAAATATGTGCTAGGACGTTGAAACCGTTATCGAGATCCACCCGGAACATTGCGTTCGGGAGTGATTCGGTTACGGTTCCCTCCATTTCGATCAGATCTTGCTTGGACAAGGATCAGCTCTCCTGTATGAACGTCGAGTTGGTTGACAATCAGTGAACTTGCTGTTAAGCGCTATCTCACTGCCAAACTAGCACAATGGGCGATCGGGTCTGGGTTTCTGGTTTGGTTCCCGGCTTCAGCACGAAGCTTCAGCACCAAACTTCAGCGGAGGTGAACTAAGCCGTTGGGGCGATCGCCTGTTTCAGGTCACGAGTCACATCGCTGAGGGGCTGGTCACCATTGACCTCCGCCAATAGGTTCGCCTGCTGGGCCCTGTAGAACTTCAGCAGCGGTTCCGTCGTTTGGTGAAAAATCGCCAGGCGATGCTCAATGGTCGCCAAATTGTCATCCGAGCGACCTTCCGCTGTGCCTCGGCTCAGGAGACGGGCCTTGAGTACATCATCGGCAACCACCAAATTCAGCACTCGATCGCAGGCCTGACCCGTTGCCGCCAGCATGTCATTGAGTTTTTCGGCCTGGGCCACATTACGCGGGAAGCCATCCAGGATCCAGCCCTGTTGAGCATCAGGTTCTGCGAGCCGGTCTTTGATGATCCCAATGATCAATTCATCGGGTACCAATTCACCGCGATCCATGAAGGACTTCGCCGCCTGTCCCAAGGAAGTGCCTTGGGCAACGGCCGCGCGCAAGATATCACCCGTGGAAATATGGGGAATGCCATATTCCTCAGACAAAATCTTGGCTTGCGTGCCCTTACCGGCACCCGGTGGGCCGAAAAAAATCAATCGCGTCACTGCTTCACCATTCCTTCGTAGCGCTGTGAAATCACGTAGGTTTGGATTTGCTTCGCCGTTTCGATCGCGACCCCAACCAAAATCAGAAACGACGTTGCTCCTAACCCTTGGAACGTCCGCACATTGGTGGCACTTTCCACGGCCGTCGGCACAATGGCCACCAAGCCCAAGAAAATTGCCCCCAAGAAGGTCAGCCGATTCAAAATCTGCTGCACCCGCTTACTCGTGGCTTGACCTGGGCGCACCCCGGGGATGCTCGCTCCCATCTTCTTCAGGTTCTGAGCCATATCCACCGGGTTCACCACCAGCGACGAATAGAAATAGCTAAAGAACAGAATCAGTGCCAGGTAAACCAACACGTAAAGCCAGGGCGTGGGGCCCGTCGGACTCAGATAGGTGGCCACCCGAGCCAAGGCTTCATTGTTCGTGAACTGGGCCAGCGAGGCCGGAACCACCAACACCGCCGTCGAGAAGATGATGGGCATCACGCCCCCTTGGTTCAGGCGCAAGGGCAAGTAGCTGCTGCGTTCCTGATACTGGCGGCGACCCACCTGGCGGCGGGCCATCACGATCGGGATGCGACGGGCCCCTTCTTGAACAAACACAATGCCGACAATGGTGGCCATAAACGCCAACATCAACAGCACAATGCCGCCAATGGTCGATCGATCACCACTTTGAGCCAGCTCCAGCGTTTGACCCACCGACTTCGGAAAGGTCGAAACAATGTTCACGAAAATCAGCAGCGAAGCACCATTGCCCACGCCACGCTCCGTGATTAGCTCGCCAATCCACATCACAAACATCGAACCGGCCGTCAGGGCCAGCGCCGTCTTCACCACAAACAGGCCCGCTGGCTCCGTCGTGGCCCCCAACGCCGACACCCAGAGACCGATCCCCACGCTTTGGATCACGGCCCAAGCAACGGACACATAGCGGGTGATTTGGGCAATCTTGCGACGGCCCGCCTCCCCTTCATTCTTCTGGAGGTCTTCCAGAGAAGGCAGCGCCGCCGTCAGCAATTGGATGATGATGGATGCGTTGATGTAGGGCAGAATTCCCAACGCAAAGATCCCCAGCAGCGATAGACCGCCCCCGGAGAAGATATCTAAGAAGCCAACCAACCCACCTAGACCGCTGTTTTGGATCGCGTTGCCAAAGGCTGCACGATCAATTCCCGGTACCGGCAAAAAGATCCCAAGGCGCACCAGCACTAGCAGGCCGACGGTCACCAGCAACCGCCCCCGCAGGCCAGCCGCCTGGGCCATTTGCATGAAGGTTTCTTGGGCTGTTGGCGCTTTATCTCGACTGACGACCATGGTTGGTACACCTCAGGCAAATTTCAGCAACCGGATTTCCCAACTTCAATCTTAGACAACCGTGCAAGTTCCGCCGGCTGCTTCGATCTTTTCCTTGGCACTAGCCGTGAAGCGAGCGGCTTCCACCGTCAGCTTCACCGACAGGTCACCATCGCCCAGCAACTTCAGCGGGCCATCGTTGGTGGTAACAATCCCGGCTTCCATCAACGAGGCCAAGTTGACGGTCGAACCGGCCGCCAGGCCAGCCAGACTGCCGACGTTGACCACGGTGTAGGCTTGGCGGTTGATCACCGTGAAGTGCTTCAGCTTCGGCACCCGGCGGTAAAGGGGCATTTGACCCCCTTCAAAACCGGGGCGGGTGCTGCGACCGGAACGCGACTTTTGACCGCGCATCCCGAAGCCACCGCTCGCGCCTTGACCGGCAGCAATGCCCCGACCGACGCGACGACCGCGCTTTTTGGAGCCTTTTTTAGGCTGTGCATCCGTGATTTTCATGGATTTGGTCTCCGTCGATGACCGGAACTACTTGTACAGGTGCTCGAGGGTCACACCCCGGTCTTCGGCCACTTCTGCGAAAGTCCGCAGGGAAGACAGGGCATCCAAAGCAGCACGGGCGTTGTTCAAGGGGTTGTCGGAACCCAGTTGCTTGGCAAGGATGTTTTTCACCCCAGCCAATTCCAACACGGTACGGACAGCACCCCCGGCGATTACCCCGGTACCGGGAGCGGCGGGGCGCATCATCACTTTGGAGCTACCACCACCGACACCGTTGGTGGGGTGGGGAATCGTGTCGCCCTTGATCAGGGGCACGTCAACTAGGTGCTTTTTGCCATCGGCTACGCCTTTTTTGACGGCTCCGATCACATCAGCGGCTTTGCCAACCCCAACGCCCACTTGACCGCGTTCGTTACCGATCACGACCACGGCGCGGAAGCTGAGCTTTTTACCGCCCTTGACCACCTTGGTGACGCGGCGGATTTGGACGACGCGCTCTTGCCATTCGGACTCTTTCTCGCGGGTGCGATTGCCTTTACGACGAGTTGCCATAGTGAATACTCCTGAGTTCTCGCCTAGAAGTTCAGTCCGGCTTCGCGCGCCGCGTCGGCCAAAGCCTTGACACGACCGTGGTAAAGATTACCGCCGCGATCGAACACAACTTGGGTAACGCCCTTGGCTTGGGCGCGCTCAGCCAGCAGCTTACCCACCGCTGCGGCTGCATCACAATCGCGGCTGCTTTCAAGCTGCGATTTGACATCGGGTTCCAGGGTCGAAGCGGCTACCAACGTGTGATGTTGGGTGTCGTCGATCACCTGGGCGTAAATGTGTTGGTGCGAGCGGAACACGCACAGGCGAGGCCGATCGGGCGTTCCCGAAACTTTGCGGCGCACCCGCCCGTGGCGACGGCGCACCATATCCTTGCGAGTGGCTTTCATTATTTCTTACCTGTCTTACCTGCCTTGCGGCGAACGACTTCACCTTGGTAGCGAATCCCTTTGCCCTTGTAGGGTTCCGGTTTGCGCACAGCACGGACACGGGCGGCGGTGTTACCCACCAATTCCTTGTCAATGCCGCTGACAATCACGTTGGTGTTGTTTTCTACCGCAAACTGAATCCCGTCGGGGGCGGGGATATTCACCGGGTGGCTGTAGCCCATGCTCAGGTTGAGCGTGGTGCCTTGAACAGCGGCCCGATAACCGACCCCTTGGATTTCCAGACGACGCTGGAAGCCTTGGGACACACCTTCGACCATGTTGGCCAGCAGGGTGCGGCAGAGACCATGGCGCTGACGGGCGGGACGCGATTCATCCCGGCGCGTCACGAGCAGTTGATCTGCTTCTTGGGAGAAGAGAATTTCAGGGGGGAAGGTGCGGGTCAGCTCGCCTTTGGAGCCTTTGACCGAGACGGTTTGGCCGTCGATCGTCACCGTCACCCCTGTGGGAATGGGAATGGGACGCTTGCCAATGCGGGACACGATTGAGAACTCCTTCGTCGTAGGGATTACCAGACGTAGCAGAGGACTTCGCCACCGATGCCCTGCTGACGCGCGTCGCGATCGGTCATGATGCCTCGAGAGGTCGAGACGATCGCGATGCCAATGCCGCCCAACACGCGGGGCAAATCGCGGCGATTGGAATAGACACGGAGGCCCGGCTTGCTCACGCGCTTCAGGTTCGAGATGATCGGACGGCGCTGCTTGCCCTTGTATTTCAAAGAGATCACGAGCGTCTTCTTCACACCTTCACCGGTTTCTTCCACTTCGGCGACGAAGCCTTCAGACTTGAGCACCTCGGCGATGCTGCGGGTCATCTTGGTGGCCGGAACTTCCGTTTTTTGGTGACGCGCCAGGCAGGCGTTGCGAATGCGCGTCAGCATATCTGCGATGGGATCGTTAACCATAGTTCGCTCCTTGCAACGCTACTTGTCCCGGAACGGCATGCCCATTTCCTTGAGCAGCGCGCGGCCTTCTTCGTCGGTGGTGGCGGTGGTCGTGATGCAAATGTCCATCCCGCGGATTTGGTCGATGCTGTCGTAGCTGATTTCAGGGAAGATCAGCTGCTCACGCAGACCTAGGGAGTAGTTGCCACGACCATCGAAGCTGTTAGGGCTGACACCACGAAAGTCCCGGATTCGGGGTAGGGACAATCGCACAAGGCGATCGAGGAAGTCATACATCTTGTCGGAGCGCAGGGTCACCATCATGCCCACGGGCATCCCTTGGCGCAGCTTAAAGCCGGCGATCGCCTTTTTGGCGCGGGTCACAACGGGGCGCTGACCGGTGATGGTGGCCAATTCCACTAGAGAAGACTCCAGGGCCTTGGCATTCTGCGACGCTTCGCCCAAACCACGGTTCACCGTGATCTTCACCACTTTGGGCACCTGGTGAATATTCTCGTACCGGAACTGTTCCATCAGTTTCGGCACGATTGTTTCCTTGTAAATGGTTTTCAGTCGTGCTGGCATGGCTGTTTCAGCGATCGGGCGCAACGTTAGTCGATGATTTCGCCAGTTTTAATCAGCTTGCGCACCTTCTTGCCTTGGTCGGTGAAGGTGTAGCAAACGCGGCTGGCGACCTTTTCTTTTTCGGAATAGTGCAGGACGTTCGAGCTGTGGATCGGGAACTCGCGCACCTCGACTTTGCCCGATTCGCCTTCCTGGGTTGGCTTGGTGTGCTTGGTCTTTTGGTTCACCCCTTCGACGATCACTTGGCTCGTTTTGGGGAAGACGCGCACAATCTTGCCAACTTTTCCCTTGTCACGACCGGAGATCACCTGAACGGTGTCACCCGCTTTGACATGCATTTTGAAGCGCACGGCTTTGCCGTTTGCATTCACTTGAATCTTGCCGGGCTTGGCCATTACAGCACCTCCGGAGCCAGCGAAACGATCTTCAGGTAGTTCTTGTCACGCAGCTCACGAGCTACGGGGCCAAAAACGCGCGTCCCACGGGGGTTGCCATCTTTGTTGACGATCACGGCGGCGTTGTCGTCGAAGCGAATGCACATGCCGCTATCGCGTCGGATGGTTTTCCGAGTGCGAACGATCACGGCTCGCACCACGTCGGACTTTTTCACTGCCATATTCGGAATGGCATCTTTGACGACGGCGATGATTTCATCACCGACATGGCCGTAGCGACGGTTGCCACCGCCCAGGACGCGAATACACATCAGCTTCTTCGCGCCGCTGTTGTCCGCTACGTTCAGATAGGTTTGCTGTTGAATCATGGGCGATCGAGCCTCCCTTACCGGGTCGCGCTTTCGAGAACTTCAACGACCGTCCAGCGCTTGGTTTTGCTCAGGGGGCGAGTTTCGCGGATGCGAACCCGATCGCCTTCCTTGCACTGGTTGTCTTCATCGTGGGCCTTAAAGCGGCGCGTGCGAACCACAATCTTGCCGTACTTGGAGTGGGCCGAGCGGTTTTCCACCGACACCACCACCGTTTTCTGCATCTTGTCGCTCACAACAACGCCAACACGTTCTTTGGCAGCCATAGGGGGTTAACTCCAGAACTACGCTTGGGTTGCTGCTTCAGATGCAGCCGCGAGCTTACGCTCATGCTCCACCGTGAGCAGTTGCGCCAACTCATGCTTTGCATGTTTGATTTCGTGCGACTTCACCTCTTGGCGAATCGCCTTCTTCATCCGGAATTGGAACAGTTGGCGCTTGAGTTCCAAAATGCGATCGCCCAGTTCGGTGTCACTAAGGGCGCGCGCGTCAGCAATCTTCGGGAGAGCCATAGGGCATTAC
Organism: Limnothrix sp. FACHB-881; assembly: GCF_014698135.1. Taxonomy (NCBI): domain Bacteria; kingdom Bacillati; phylum Cyanobacteriota; class Cyanophyceae; order Pseudanabaenales; family Pseudanabaenaceae; genus Limnothrix; species Limnothrix sp. FACHB-881. The sequence continues at coordinate 267,884 of NZ_JACJSN010000001.1, read as the reverse complement.
GACTGGATGTCTTCGCGAACAATAAACTTGGTCTTCACGGGCATCTTGAACGCGGCCAGGCGCATTGCTTCGCGAGCCGTCTCTTCAGCAACACCCTTGATTTCGTACAGGATCCGACCGGGCTTGATTACGGCCACCCAGAACTCCGGTGCCCCTTTACCGGAACCCATCCGGGTTTCTGCGGGGCGCATGGTCACAGGCTTGTCAGGGAAGACGCGGATCCAGATTTTGCCACCCCGGCGGATGTAGCGGGTCATGGCCCGACGACCGGCTTCGATTTGGCGAGCCGTAATCCAGCCGCATTCCAGCGATTGCAGGGCAAAATCCCCAAAATTCAGCGAACTGCCCCGAGTGGCGAGGCCCCGCATCCGGCCGCGTTGTTGCTTGCGGAATTTTGTTCTTCTTGGACTGAGCATGGGTTATTCCTCGTTCGAGCGGTCTTCAAACTGCTGACGACGACGGGGTTGGCGACGACGCGGCGCAGGCTGATTCGCCGGAGCCACTTCCTCTTGTCCAGGAATGATCTCGCCCTTGAACACCCACACCTTGATCCCCAACACCCCATAGATGGTGCTGGCGGTGCGGTAGCTGTAGTCGATGTCCGCCCGCAGGGTATGCAGGGGCACGCGACCTTCCCGCGTCCATTCCGATCGGGCAATTTCTGCACCGTTCAAACGACCGCCGACTTGGATTTTGATCCCTTCGATTCCAGCGCGTTGGGCCCGTTGGATCGCCTGGCGGACGACCCGACGAAACGACACCCGGCGCTCCAGTTGCTGAGCGATGTACTCGGCAATCAAGGTGGCATCGGCATCGACGCGGGCCACTTCGATCACGTTGATTCGGATCTGGCGATCGCGGCTCCCCAGCAGGTTTTGCAGACCAACCCGCAGGGTTTCAATGCCACTGCCGCCCCGGCCCACCACCACACCCGGACGGGCGGTGTGAACTTCTAGGTCGATTTGGTCAGCCTTGCGCTCAATCCGCACCTTGGCAATGCCGGCATTGTTCAGGTTCTTCTCAACGTATTGCCGGATTTTGTGGTCTTCCTGCAACAGGCTGGAATAACGCGACGGATCTGCAAACCAGCGCGAGCGGTGCTCTTGGGTAATGCCGAGTCGCAGGCCGACGGGGTGAATTTTCTGTCCCATGGTTTCCTCGTCTCCTTATGCTTAGGCTTCTGCCGCCGGAGCAACCGCCACGGTGATGTGGCAGGTGGGCTTGCGGATTTGGTAGGCGCGACCTTGGGCGCGAGGGCGGAATCGCTTCAGGGTGGGGCCCTGGTCAGCGAAGGCCGTGCTCACCACCAAGGAGGTGGCATCGAAACCGTTGTTGTTTTCTGCGTTGGCAGCGGCCGATCGCAGCAACTTGCGAACGATTTCGCAGGCGCGATAGGGCATGAACTGCAGAATAATCAGCGCTTCGGCGTAGCTCCGACCACGGATTTGGTCGAGGACGCGGCGAACTTTGCGGGGGGACATCCGCACGAAGCGCACGCTTGCTTTGACTTCGTTGGGACTAAGTGCCATATCTGAGCGATTCTCCGGGGGTTACTTGCGTCCTTTCTTGTCGCCCTTGGTGTGGCCTTTGAAGGTGCGCGTGGGAGCAAATTCCCCCAGCTTGTGGCCCACCATTTGCTCGTTGACGTACACGGGGACGTGTTGCCGGCCGTTGTGGACGGCGATCGTGTGACCCACCATTTGCGGCAGGATCGTTGAGGCTCGTGACCAGGTTTTGATCACTTGCTTTTCGCCCTTGACGTTCAGCGCTTCTACTTTTTTGAGCAGCTTGTCAGCAACGAAGGGACCTTTTTTCAGAGAACGAGACATACGCTTTAGGAACTCTTAGGGATTCGCGATCTCAAGCGGCGATCGCCCAGGGCTGGAGGGTTAAACCAACGGGCGGGCGATCGCCACACTGAAAAAACCTATGCGTTGCGACCGCCGCGACCGCGCTTGGACGACTTACGACGACGACGCACAATGAGTTTGGTGCTGGCTTTCCGCTTGTCGCGGGTTTTGCGACCCAAAGCGGGTTTACCCCAAGGGGTGACCGGGCCAGAACGCCCAATGGGCGCGCGACCTTCACCACCACCGTGGGGGTGATCCACCGGGTTCATGACGCTACCGCGCACTTCCGGACGGCGACCCAACCAACGCTTGCGGCCGGCTTTACCCAGGCTCAGGTTGCGGTGTTCGGAGTTGCCGACGCTGCCGATGGTAGCCATGCACTCTTTACGAACCTTGCGCACTTCCGTGGAAGGCAGCTTCAGGGTGACGTAGTTGCCTTCTTTGGCGACCACTTCAGCACCGGAGCCAGCGGAACGGGCCATTTGCGCACCGCGACCCGCCACCAACTCAATGTTGTGGACGGTCGTACCCAAAGGCATGTTGGCCAAGGGCAGGGCATTACCCACTTCGATCGGGGAATCGGGACCCGCCACGATCGTTTGGCCCACTTTCAGACCAACGGGGGTGATGATGTAGCGCTTTTCGCCATCTTCGTATTGCACCAACGAAATGCGCGCATTCCGGTTGGGGTCATACTCGATCGACAGCACTTCAGCGGTCATGCCCAGCTTGTCGCGCTTGAAGTCGATCTTCCGGTACAGGCGCTTGTGGCCACCACCCCGGTGACGACAGGTGATCCGACCCAGGTTGTTACGACCCTTGCGGCGGTGCTTGTAAGAAGTCAGAGACTTTTCGGGTTCGCTGCGGGTGATTTCCGCAAAGTCAGCCACGCTGGCTTGACGAACCCCGGGGGTATAAGGACGGAAGGTACGAATTGGCATCGTCTTAAAACTCCTTCAGCGCTAGACTTCGGGGAACAGTTGAATCGAACTGCCTTCGGCCAGCGTGACGATCGCCCGCTTCACCTGAGGACGGTAACCCGACAGCCGACCCAGTTTCCGGGTCTTGCGCGGCGGGTTGTAGGTGTTGACCCTCTGGACTTTCACCTCAAACAGACCTTCGATCGCTGCCTTGATGTCCAGCTTGTTGGCGCGGGGATCCACGTCAAACACGTACTGGTTGTTTTCCAGCAGAATCGTGGCCTTTTCGGTGATGATCGGCCGGCGAACCACATCCGCCAACGTGCGATCGTCCAAGCGCGTCTTGTACTTAGGAGTGCGCTTAATCATCGCCGTAAACCTCCTTGATCTTCTCCAGCGCGTCCGCCGTCACCACCACCTTGTCGGCGTTCAGCAGGTCGAACACATTCAAGTTCGTTGCCAAAATCAACCGCAGGCTTTGGACGTTCCGGGCCGACAGCCAAACGTTTTCGTCTTGGTCAGCCACAATCAACAGCACCTTTTGGTTCGCATCCACATCCCAACGGGCGAGCGCGGCCAACAGGTCTTTGGTCTTGGGCTGGCTGAGTTGGCTGGCAAAGTTTTCCACCACCACCAAGTCATCCAAGCGACCTTGGAACGCCGTGCGCAGGGCCAGGCGGCGTTCCTTCCGGTTCATCTTTTGCGAATAGTCGCGGGGCTTGGGGCCAAAGATCACACCACCACCACGCCACAGGGGAGAGCGGTTCGAGCCAGCACGGGCGCGACCGGTTCCCTTTTGCCGCCAGGGCTTGCGACCACCACCGCGCACTTCCGAACGGGTCTTGGTGCTGACAGTACCTTGACGAGCATTCGCCAATTGACGCACCAAAGCCCGGTGCACAATGTGCTGAGCGTTTTCTTCACGGGCGACGCGTAAGTCCAGCTCGGTCTTGCCGGCTTCCTTACCGTCCCAATCTTTCACAATGCAGTTGACCATTGCTGTGCTCCACGTTCGACGGACTTACGGGCGATCGCGCTTACTTTTGACGACCCACCAGGTTGGACGGTGCAATGCTGACCAGCGTCCCCGGCTTGCCCGGAACCGCACCCTTGATCAACACGATGTTGCGATCGGGGTCGATCCGCACAACCGTCAGCTTCTTGACCGTCACACGCTCATTGCCCATCCGGCCAGCCATGCGCTTACCGGGATAGACACGACCGGGGGTCGTACCCGCACCCGTCGAACCGGGCAGACGGTGGTTTTTGGAACCGTGAGACATCGGCCCGCGACCAAAGTTGTGGCGCTTTTGGTAACCCGCGAAACCACGACCAATGCTGTTACCCGTCACGTCAACGATTTGACCGACTTCGATGCAGCGATCGGCGCGGATTTCTTCACCAAGGGTAAAGCCAGCCACATCCACCAAACGGTATTCCCGCAGGTGGCGCAGGGGCTTCGCGTTGGCCTTGCTCAGGTGTCCGATTTCCGGCTTGCTGAGGGCCTTTTCTTTGACTTCTTGAAAACCCAACTGAACGGCCGTGTAGCCATCAGTCTCTTTGGTTTTGATTTGCGTAACGGTACAGGGGCCAGCTTGGATGACCGTTACCGGGATGGCCCGGCCCGTTTCATCAAAGACTTGGGTCATGCCCAACTTAGTACCTAGAATGCCAAGAGACATGGCGTTCTCCTTAGACTAGGGATGGTTAGGAGAGTCCTTCCCCCTAGCGTCAACCAGCCGTAACAAGAGCGCCTCTAGCGCGTAAGGGCCAGAAGCACTTTCCCGACGGACTTTGAGTTTTGGGCACTCTGATTGACGTAGACTGACCGCTTATCTGCGCTGAGAAATCGTTGAGAATCTCAAGGCTCGGATGTCAGTCAACCGAGGGAAGATTTTGCGCTGGAGCGGTTTGCATCGTTGCAGCGCGTTTGCTTGCTAGGACTTAAGCAGCGACCTGCTCAGTATCCGGTTCAGCAAAAGTTGCCTGGAAAATTTGCCAGATCGGCAAATGTTGTGGTTTTAAGGTTGCGTAGCGCAGGGAACCACAGTTTTGGCAACGGTTCAATATTATAGGGGTGTGGCAGTCTTTTGTCTAGCAATTGATGATTTTGCTACAAAACTGGCAGCACACCCCTTGGCCCTTAGGCCGGAAATGGGGATGAATGCTTTACCCCTTCACGATCGCCCCGAAATCTCCGAGCACCCTGGCATGGTTCCGCAACAGGCCCAGCAGGTTCAGCCGGTTACGCCGCACCGCTTCATCATCCACCATCACCATCACACTTTCGGAACCATCAAAGAAGTTCGCCACCACGGCCGCCGCCTGCGCCAGTTGATCGGCCAGGGGCTGGTAGTTACGGGTTTGGCGCGTGGCTTGGGTGATGGGCAACAGGGCAACCAGGGCATCATAAAACGCCTGTTCTGAGGGTTGCTCAAACAAGGCAGATTTCACGGAAGCAGCGGGATCCAAATCGCTGAAGTTGAGATCGCCCTTGGCGGCCAGTTTGGAGGCGCGGTTGATGGTGGCATAGAGGTTGGCCAATTGCCCCGATCGCCGCAGGGATTGCAAGAACTGTGCCCGTTGCAGCACATCGGCGGGGTCGTAGAGGGCGCGTAGGGCTGCATCTCGATCGCCCAGTTCTCCGACCACTGCCAAGGCCAGGTCGTAATCAATGCCCTGTTCATCTTCGAGCAGGCTGCGGAACCGCTGCACAAAGAATTCCGCCAGTTGCGTGCCCATGCCAGAATCTGCCCAACGATCGACCGATTCCGGCTCAATCAGCGATTCCAAATTCAGAGACCAACCGGCATCCCAAATGATGTTCACCACGGCGTTGGCGGCCCGGCGCAGGGCAAAGGGATCGGAGGATCCGCTCGGCAACAGGCCAATTCGGAACAGACTGCACAGGGTATCGAGGCGATCGGCCAGGGCCACAATGCGCCCGGTTTGGCTGGTGGGCAAAGCATCGCCCGCGCCCTTGGGTAGGTAATGTTCCCCGATCGCCACCGCCACCGCTTCCGGTTCTCCGCTGGCCCGGGCATACTTCTCGCCCATGATGCCTTGCAGTTCTGGGAACTCGAAGACCATGCTGGTCACCAAGTCTGCTTTGCAGAGCAGGGCGGCCCAGTTCACCAAGTCCCGATCGTCCGCCGACAGTTGCAGTTGGTGGCAGAGTCGATCGGCCATGGATACAATTCGATCGACCTTGGCCCGCATACTGCCCAATTGGTCTTGGAAGGTGACCGTTTCCAGCTTGGCCAAGTAGCTTTCCAACGGCTTGGCAATGTCGGCCTTGTAGAAATACTGGCCATCGCTGAGGCGGGCCCGCACCACTCGTCCATTGCCCTCAGCGATGATGGCGGCCTTGGTCGGATCCCCATTACTGATGGTGATGAAGTTGGGCAACAGTCGATCGGGCTGGCCCGGTTGATGGACGGGGAAATAGCGCTGATGGGTGACCATGACGGTTTTGGTCACCTCCGACGGCAACTCCAAAAATTCCTGATCAAAACCACCAATCACCGCCGTGGGAAACTCCACCAAGTCCCGCACTTCTTCCAGCAAATCGGGGTCAATTTCCGCTTCTCCACCCAGTTGGGCCGCTGCGGCCTGGGTTTGCTGAATGATCAGCGCCTGCCGTTGCTCGGGACTCACCAGTACGGAAGCCGCTGCCAAGGTAGCCACATAGTCCGTGGCCTGGGCGATCGAAACCGATGCAGGATGCAACACCCGGTGGCCGGTCGTGACTCGATCGGCCGTCAGCACTTCCGCCGGGCGCGTTTCGGTGGCCGCTCGCACGGTCAAAGACACCGGCAATACTTGATCATCCCAAAGGGCAATCAGGCTGCGAATGGGCCGGGGGAATCGGAATTCTCCATCTCCCCAGCGCATAAACCGCTTCCCTTCCAGGGCCAGCACCCATTGGGGAGCCAATTCCTGCAAGAGATCGGGGGTCGATCGCCCCGCCGTGAACACTTCCGCAAAAACAAATTCACCCTTGTCCGTGGCTCGCAACTCCAAATCGCTCAGGGCCACACCGTTTTTGCGCGCAAATCCTTCGGCGGCCTTGGTGGGTTGCCCATCCTTGAAGGCAGCACTGGCCGGCGGCCCTTTCACCGCCTCCCGGCGATCGGGCTGGCGATCGGGCAACCCTTCAATCACCAGGGCCAAGCGGCGCGGTGTGGCAAACACCTGCACCGATGTGGCGCTTAGGTTGGCTTCCGCCAAGCTCTGGGGCACGCGATCGCGCCACTGACGCACCGCACTGGCCACAAAACTTGCGGGTAATTCTTCAGTGCCGACCTCAAACAAAAAAGCAGGCATGGGAGCGCTGGAACTCGATGAACAGACTTGAAAAACCTAGCAGATCGCCAGCATAAACGATCCGAAACCATCCGACTGAGGGCGATTGTTTCGTTGCGTTGCGTTGCCTTCGTTAACTGGTCTTCATGGCCTGGCCGTCGTTAACGCGCCCAGCCAGAAGACTGGCCAATCGCCTCAGTCACAGCAGCCATCAGCCCCCTAGGTACGCCCCAGCCACAGAATTCCTGCAATCACCAGCAGCACCAGCAACAACCCAAAGCCCAGAAAGCGATTCTCATGGACAATCAGATCCGGATCGATCGGCTTTGGCTCCGGCATGGGACGAGATCGGGGCGATCGGCTCGGGGCCTGACCGGTGGCTGCCTTGAACCCCGCACCATCCGCCGCCTCCAAGCTCGACAAGTCAGGAATTTCCGTCAGCCATTCCGGGCGCTTGCTCAACACGGGCGCTTCCAAAATCGCCAACAACCGGCGAGCTTGCGATCGGGTTTCTAGGTGGGGATGCTTCGTCAGTTGCCGACACAATTGCAACCCCGCGTCCCGCAGGCCCGCAGCCTCGTAGGCCGTCACCAACCACACCTGCATTTCACCCCCCAAACGCCCATTGGCCGGCAACAGCGCCGCCCCCGTTTCCAAGGACTCGATCGCCTCGCGATAGCGCCCTGCCTCAAACAGCCTCCGCCCCTGGTCATAAAGCGTTTGGGCCCGATCTAGGGTCATGGCCTCAAAATCCGTTACCGGCTTTGGATCGGCCGTCTCTGGCTCCGTACCGGTTTCCACAGCACTCGCCCCCGATGTAGGGTCCAGCGATGAATTCAGCGAGTGAAAGACTGCTTCTTGATCTGGTTGATCTTGCTCTGCCGCCACGCGATCGCCTCAAATTCCTCTCGGTTCAGAGCCTTTAGTTTAACCCCGTGCTCCATAACTCTTTACGCAGCGGCAAGACCTTGGGTTAATCTTAAAGGGCATTTTTTGAGAAACACCACCGCGCGCTATGAAACGGCCGCTCGCGATCGCCGCCCTCACCAGCCTTGGCCTTGGTTTGGCAGGACTGCACATCAACGCCCAAGCCCAAGACCGCAGCGCCCCCGTGGTGGAATGTCGCCGCCCCGTGCCCCTGATGCCCGTTGGTGGCAACGACCCCGAAGTGGTGAAGCGGGTTTCGGCCCCTAGCCTGCTGTTTACACGCAACAATTGGAACACCGATTTTGTTGTTCCTAGCAATCAAAGCTTTACCAGTTTTCGAGTCAGTTTATTTTTTAAAGACTCCGGCAGCTACAAGTCTGAAATGTTCCTCAAATATGGGGACAGCAGCAACGATCAGTTCTATGACGAACGGGTGAATGCTGAAGCGAATCAACTGGTGCAAGTGCCTGCCTATCCACGTCGTCGGCCCGGCCAAAACATTCAACCGTTTCAGGTAAATGTGAAGGTAGGCAACACAGGATCGATCGGGAAAGTGTATGTCGTTTCCGTGGATGCTTGCCGTTAGTTCTTAGGGGCTTCCTCTAGCCAATAAACCAACATGTCTCCTCGGCCTTTCACAGCAATTACCCCCCGCTGGGTTAATCGATAAAGGCTCGCTTCTCCCCCCAGGCGATCGAACACCGCTTGAGTCACTTGAATTTTGCCTGGCGATCCTTGAGACTCCATGCGGCTGGCCACATTCACCGTGTCCCCCCACAAATCGTAGGCAAACTTTCGCAGCCCAATCACCCCCGCCACCACGGGCCCCGAATGGAGTCCCACCCGAATGGAGAGGGGATAGCGGGACGTTTGATTCAATTGCTCGATCGCCCGCTGCATCGCCAAAGCCATGTCCGCCGCCGCCGCCGCATGGTTAGGGTTGGGATTCGGCAAGCCTGCCGCCGCCATATAGGCATCGCCAATGGTCTTGATTTTTTCAAGGCCATGGAACTCCGCTAACTGGTCAAATAGCGAAAACATGCGATTGAGTAATTCAATTGTTTCGACCGGTTGCAGTTGCGAAGCCAGGGGCGTGAATCCCACTAAATCCGCAAATAAAACCGTTACTTCTGGGAATAAATCTGCAATTTGGGACGAATCCGTCAAGAGTCGATCAGCAACACTGCGCGGCAAAATATTGGTGAGCAATTGATCCGAACGTCGCTGCTCTTGGCGCAGTTGTTTACGAACTTCAAATTCAGTGCGAGATAGGCGTTCATAGAGGCCAACCACCAAAGTTGACATCAAAGAAATCCACACCATATCAAACAAAACTTGCCCAGGATCCAAAGGCTCTGGAAAAATTGCCTGACCCATCAAGCCATTGGTCAAAGCATAATTCACATAGGCAATGAGGTGGGAAATGAGATGCCAATGCCAGCGAAACGGCAGCACGGCCGCGATGCTAAAAAAGCCCAACGTCCAACCCTTCAAATCGGGCATGACGGGTGTTCCCCAATGGCTGGGTAAATTAGTCACCACCGAAATCGTGGTTGAAAGCAGTAAAAATAGACCAAATTGGGATGAGAAAATCGCCGGATCCAAGCTCAAGTGCTCAGGCCGCTTCGGCTGAATCAGAGGTGGCAATTTTCCACCCTGGCTTAAGGGCTTGGGGACAATATTCTTAGGAGTTGTGTTAGGAGTTGTTGTAGGAGTTGTTTGCCGAGAAACAGCAGAATAGCCCTCCGCAGTCGATGCCGGAACCAAATATCGTTCAGTTAAAGACTGGGTTTCACGGCTGCCAGCAAAAATTAAAACAATTGCCATCAAATGGCGAATTAAACGCACACTGAACAGGTCGCCTTTACTGGATTCTTCAAAGGCAATCAGAATTGAGAACGTGCTGAAATAAATGACTCCTAGGCGAAATCCCAGCATCAAGCGCTGATGAATCAGTGCCGATCGCCAGGCGACATAACTATCAAATTCCGCTTCATTGAGATGTCGCCCATCTCCCAAGAGAAGGTTGATGCAACGGGTTAACCAAGCGCGCAACAGACTACGAAAGGATGGGCTACCTCTAGGGCGATTGCGCCAAATCCGTCGCCAAGGGGTCAAGGGCACAGCAAGAGCAAGAGCAGGGAGAGATCGGAGAGTCTTGGAATTTTATTGGAATTTTAACGGAATTGAGCGACGAAATTAGGCAGATTCAGTTGTCAGAATTTGGGATCATTCCCCTAGAAACTTCAACTGATCAGATCTGACGGATCGCAGTAGGCAAATTTGCCTAAATTAGTTTGAAAATTGCTAGCGATTAGTTGAAGTTATGGTCAGTCGCCATCAACAATAGCCCGTAGGGTGGGCAATGCCCACCGAATCATTACGTCATGGCATCTACCATATGGCATCTGCAATATGGCGTGCTAATCGTTTTAGGTAAGGGTCGTATGATCAGTCGCCATCAACAGGCATCAATTGACATTGAGAAAATGTCCTAAAAAGTAATTAATTAGGACGATAGGGATCGATCGAGGGATAGGGGCCAAATTGTACTTGGCGCAATCCACAGAGATCATAGGGCTGTTCTTCCAAGACCGTCTGGGAACCATCAGAATAAATGGCTTTGATTTTGTAGTTACACCCAGATTGATAAAGGTTGTCGTAATTAAATTCCAAGTCGATCGCTTCACCGGATTTTAAAATGCGATCGCCTAAGAGTTCCTGCCAATCCCCTGAATAGCGAGGTGCAATATAGAGGGCGTATAAACTACGAGCATTATTGTTGCGAAACCGAATCCGCGCAATGCGGTTTTCCGGTCGGGTATTGTCCCATTGGGCGAAGGCTCCTTCGATCGCTGTGCCGAGGACTGTAACCCCGATCAGACCCATGGCAATCAGTTGGCTGCTCCACCGCTTGAAATTCATAACTCAGGCTCTCTGCGTGAGGTTGCAATTGAGAAAAAGATTGCGTCCAGTGTACGCGCGATTGTTCAGTCCCTGCTAGGGGATAGCGAAAATTGTTGAGAGAATGCTGAATAATTTCTGAGTCATTCCTGCGAAATTAGTCAGAATTCCATTGATCTTGTCGATTATGCAACGTTTTTAGCTCGTTCCGAACCCGATCGCCCAGTTTTAATGCTTCATCAAGTACCTGACCATATTCAAGGGCTTGATCCGTCACCAGTTGCATATGCTGACCCAGGGTAGCCCCTTCAAAGGCATCCACTTGCGCCATCACCACATCTTGGTTTTCACGTAACACCCGTTCCACTTTCAAGGCATTTTCCAGCTCCGATCGCAGTTGGCTCAGGGTGGCAATTGTTTGGGCTTGTTCCTCAGGGCTAATTACCTTTCCAGAGGCTTGGGCCAGTTGAGCCTTCACATCCGTTGCGCGTACCAGTCGATTAAATTTTTCGACCTCTTGGGTCAAGGGCAGGAGCGATCGCAAGGTATCTTGTTTTTTCTCTTCATCCCAAGAAAACCAAATGGACATGGGAATCCCTGTCAGCAAACAAACACCGGCAGACCAGCGCACAATATTAATGACACTGATTCCGGCAAACAAGCCCAACAGGCGAACTAAGTAAAACCCACCAATGGCAATGGGAATCACAAAAATTCCGAGTAAGATTGCCCAAATAATCGAAAACCAAAATCCATTCCAAGCATATTTCAAGCAACGCTTACCGATTGCTTGCCATTTAGACAATTTGCAATTTTGATACAAGGCTTTAGACAAATCTTGAGCATCTTTGAAAGGAACACCAGTTAGGGTTTGAAAGTCCGTAGGCGACAGAAGCAAAGTTTGCCAATCGGTTGTTTTTTCAGTCATATTTTTCACTCATATTCAGTTTCCTTTAATGGTCAGTTTCGCCTGAGCTTTACCCGATTTGACGAGCGGCAGATTCGGTCAGCTGTTCCTGATGGGTTGCGATTTGTTTTCTATCCTAAGCAGCTCCCAGCTTTTCGATCGCCCGGTCTGACCGCAACCCACAGCGTCCACTGATTCGACTCAAAGGGCTGACCATCGAACCGATGCAACTGACCCATGCAACTGACCCCGGAACGGCTAGACCTGACTCAGTTGGTCTTGGCTGAAAAGGAGGCGATCGCGCCGCGCCCCAGTCATCTGAATCCCCCTGCACCGCAGCAAAATCACGACCAAATCACGGCAAAATCGCGACAAGGTTGCCGGAAACGGGTAACAGCAGCACCGGGAACAACAGGCGAGCCTGAACGATGACCCGATCGGGAGTGGCTCAGCTCGGCGCGATCGTGTTCCTGCCAGGGTTGCCCCAGACGGCAAACCCCCACCCCTTGGGTCGTAAAAGCCGATCGCGCTCGATCGCCCTCCCTGCCTACAATAACGCTACGGTTGTGCAGCGGAGGCTGATCCCTACCGGAGTAATTCCTGCACACCCCAAACACCCCATGCAACCCACTGATCCCAATAAGTTCACCACCAAGGCTTGGGAAGTGATTGCCCAAATGCCAGAAGTTGCCAAGCAAAATCGCCAACAACAGCTAGAGTCAGAACATTTACTCAAATCATTATTAGAACAAGAGGGATTAGCGACCAGTATTTTTAGCAAGGCCGGGGCCCAGCCCAGTCGCTTACAAGAATTAGCGGATCAATTTTTGCAGAAACAGCCCAAAATTTCCGGTGATATTGGCTCCGTTTATTTGGGACAAAGCCTGGATAAGTTGCTCGATCAATCCGAGGCTTTTCGCAAGGAATTTGGTGATGAATATCTTTCGATCGAACACCTCGTATTGGGGTTTGCCAAGGACGATCGCTGCGGTCGCAAGATTTTTGATGAAGTTGGGCTAAATGAGGCCAAACTTCGGGAAGCAATTAAACAAGTGAGAGGCAATCAAACCGTGACCGATCGTGATCCGGAAGGGAAATACGAAGCTCTTGAAAAATATGGCCGAGACCTCACCCAATATGCCCGCCAAGGGAAGCTCGATCCAGTCATTGGCCGGGATGATGAAATCCGTCGCACCATCCAAATCTTGTCGCGTCGCACCAAAAATAATCCTGTTCTAATTGGCGAGCCAGGGGTGGGCAAAACCGCGATCGCTGAAGGATTGGCTCAGCGAATTGTTAAAGGAGATGTGCCAGAATCCTTGCAAAATCGCACCCTGATTGCCCTTGACATGGGCGCACTGATTGCTGGGGCCAAATATCGCGGAGAATTTGAAGAACGTCTGAAAGCAGTGCTCAAGGAAGTGACGGATTCTGAAGGGAATATCATTCTCTTCATCGATGAAATTCACACCGTTGTGGGCGCAGGGGCAACGCAGGGGGCCATGGATGCCGGTAACCTCCTAAAACCGATGTTGGCTCGGGGTGAATTGCGCTGTATTGGAGCCACCACCCTTGATGAATACCGCAAATATATTGAAAAAGACGCGGCATTGGAACGGCGATTCCAACAGGTTTATATTGATCAGCCCTCGGTGGTGGATACGATTTCAATTCTGCGAGGATTGAAAGACCGCTATGAAACCCACCACAATGTCAAGATTTCCGATAGTGCTTTGGTGGCGGCGGCAACCCTTTCTAATCGCTACATTAGCGATCGATTTTTGCCGGACAAGGCGATCGATCTGGTGGATGAAGCCGCAGCCAAGTTGAAAATGGAAGTTACCTCTAAGCCAGAGGAACTAGATGAAATTGATCGCAAGATTTTGCAACTGGAAATGGAGCGCTTATCCTTGCAAAAGGAGAGTGATTCAGCGTCCAAGGAGCGACTGGAACGACTCGATCGGGAACTGGCAGACCTGAAGGAAACCCAAAGCCATCTGAACGCCCAATGGCAACAGGAAAAAGATCTGTTGGAGCAACGAAAAGCCCTCAAGGAACAGATTGATCGGGTGGAGCTAGAAATTCAGCAAGCAGAGCGAGACTATGATCTCAACCGGGCCGCTGAATTAAAGTTTGGAACCCTGAATGAACTGCATCAACAATTACAGACCATCGAACAGACCATTTCGACTCAGCAATCGAGCGGTCAAATTCTGCTGCGAGAAGAAGTCAGTGAATCTGATATTGCTGAAATTATTGCCAAGTGGACTGGCATTCCGGTCAGCAAACTGATTGCTTCCGAAATGGAAAAACTGCTGCATTTGGAAGATGAGCTACACCAACGAGTGATTGGCCAAGATGAGGCCGTCACGGCGGTGGCCGATGCTATTCAGCGATCGCGGGCGGGGCTGGCCGACCCTAACCGCCCGATCGCCAGCTTTATCTTCCTGGGCCCCACGGGTGTGGGCAAAACTGAACTCGCTAAATCTTTGGCGGCTTATCTATTCGACACCGAAGAAGCAATGGTGCGAATTGATATGTCGGAATACATGGAGAAACATGCGGTTTCGCGCTTGGTCGGCGCGCCCCCCGGTTATGTGGGCTATGAAGAAGGCGGACAACTCACAGAAGCCATTCGTCGTCGTCCTTATTCCGTGATTCTGTTTGATGAAATTGAAAAAGCGCACCCGGATGTGTTCAACATCATGCTGCAAATTTTGGATGATGGTCGAGTGACCGATTCCCAAGGGCGCACCGTTGATTTCAAAAACAGCATCATCATTTTGACCAGTAACATTGGCTCCCAATACATTTTGGAATTGGCGGCCGATAACAGTCGCTACGAAGAAATGCGAACGCGGGTGATGGCGGCCATGCGCGAACAATTCCGCCCAGAATTCTTGAACCGAATTGATGACATCATCATTTTTCACGGTCTCGAAAAATCGGAATTGCGCCAAATTATCCAAATTCAAGCCCAGCGATTGGAAGCCCGTTTAGCGGAGAAGAAAATGGCCCTGAAACTGTCAGAAGCGGCGATCGACTTCTTGGCAGAGGTTGGCTACGATCCCACCTACGGCGCACGCCCCTTAAAACGCGCCGTGCAACGGGAATTGGAAACCCAAATTGCTAAGTGCATTTTGCGGGGTGAGTTTACCGAAGGTGACACGATTTGGGTTGATATTGAAAACGAGCGACTGGCTTTTAAGCGGCTGACGGCGGACTTGGTGGCACTCTAGGTTAGGCAACGGCGATCGCCCATGGCTCTCGATCGTGTTGAGTGAACCAAAATCGCCTAAAGTTCAAGGCCACTGGGAAATTTCCGAGTCGCATGGGTCGATCGCCCCGAGTTTGTGATTGGAGCGATCGACCCCCATCCTTTGCGGATCTCAACAACCGATCCTGGAAGAAACAGTTCAACAAGGGGCATTGACTCAAAAAGGGGCATCGATGGTGCAATTACAGACGAGTTCAGGTTTCTATGGGATGCGCCCATTGTCATGGTTGAACTCCTAGCGGTGCTGGCAGCTTCGGCGGCGGGAGGGATGCGCATTGCCCTGCCGCTGTTGTTGATTGGCCTCTTGCAGGGCGATCGCCTCTGGTCACGAGTGCCGCTGCTGTCGCAACTGTCGCCGCAATGGGTGCTTGGGGTGCTGGTCAGTTGGTCCCTGTTTGAGCTGTTTGCTTCCAAAAAACTGCTGGGGCAAAGAATTTTGCAGTTGGTGCAATTGGTGTTTAGTCCCTTGGCTGGGGCCGTGATGGGAATGGCGATCGCCCAAGCAGCCGATCGGACGGATCAAATCACCGTGCTGTTGGGAATTGTGGGAGGCCTGTTGGCCCTGGTTTTGCAACTGGTGCAGGTGGGCTGGTTTTTTCGATTAGGAGGGCTGCCCCTTTGGGCAATTTTCACCCAAGATGCCCTCTGCATTTTTCTGGTGCTATTTGCCTTTGATGCGCCCACCCAAGGGGGCACGATCGCTCTGATGCTTTTGTGGTTAGCGATTCGCAGTTCCAAGGCCTGGTATTTCCATTACCAAGGACAACCGAATTCATCATCACCCAGAACCTAATGATCAAAATGATTAAAGCGATTAATCAACTGCTAGCCAATCAAAGAGCTGACCCAGCGTGAGTTGAAATTCAGCCGCGAACTCAGGCACAGGCAAGCGATCGTTTGCATCCCGAAAAACTGAAATTTGGCAATCATGATTAATTGTTAAAACACCATTTTGATCGGGGTCAATCAGCCAGCCCATTTGCGTTCCATGCTGAGCACAGTGCAATAGCTTGTCAATGATGCCCAGGCTTGCTTGCTTGGGCGATAAGATTTCGATCGCCCAGTCTGGCGGGATTAAAAATTGGTTGGCAACCCGGCCAGTTGTCGCATTTCGGGGAATTCGATCCCAAAGAAACACTGATAAATCAGGAACAATAGCCTGGCCGCCAAATGTGCAGCGCAATTCTGTATAGGCGCGGGCAATTTTGCGCTGTTTAAGCACGGCGTTAATGGCTGCTACCAAGTCTGCTTGGAGGGTGCTGTGTTCTCCCTGGGGCATTGGTTTTTGAATGATTTTGCCGTTGATGAATTCACTGGCCGGCTGGGTATCAGGCAGGGCCAAAAACTGGTTTAGGTCGATCGCCTCTGGGGCTGACTCAGCAGCAACCGGAGCGCTTAGGCTAGCGGTCATTTACCGATCCTCCAAAACCGATGCAGTGGGCTATCTCTTCCCAGGATAGCGACTGGTTTTGACTAAATTCAAATCCGCTGCTCATCCAGCCAGCGTTGCAAAATCGCCGCCGCCGCATAGCGATCGATGCTGCCCTTGTCCCGCGAGGGTTGGAGGCCGCGCGATCGCAACAGTTCCTCGGCTTCCACCGAACTCAGCCGCTCGTCCACCAACACAAACGGCAGCCCGATCGCCGTGGCGTAGCGCTTGGCCCACTTGCGGGCGTGGCGGGTTTGGGCGCTGTCTTCCCCATCCATCGTCAGGGGCAACCCGGCGATCAACACCGTGGCCTGGCGCTCCTGGGCGATCGCCCGCAACGCCGCCACATCTTGCTCAAAGGATTGCCGCTCGATCGTGGCGATCGGGCTGGCCAGTAACCCGAGGCGATCGCACCCCGCCACCCCAATCCGTTTGCGCCCAATATCCAGGGCGATCGCCGCCACTTCTGTCATGGTTGTTGATCTCTAACCGGCTCAATTCATCCCAAACAAATCGGGGCAGGCCCAGCCCACCCCGATTCACGTGATCATTATTTTGGCAGTCCTCTGGTAGGGGCGTAACGCCTTACGCCCTCCGCCAGTTGCTGACTTACCCATTACCCTTGTTGCGTAAATCCAGGTTTTTCTTCACCAGCCAAGCCGCAAAGGCCAGCACCAAAATCCCTAGCACCACCTTGGAAACCGGGGCGAGATATTCATCCACCAGCTCATAGTTCGATCCAAGTTTGTAGCCCAGGGTGGTGAGGGCCGTAGTCCAAATAATGGTGCCCAGGGTGGTGTAGATCGTGAAGGGGACGATCGGCATTCCTTCAATCCCCGCCGGTAGCGAAATCAGCGTCCGCACCCCCGGAACCATCCGGCAGAGAAACACCGCCTTCGCGCCATGCTTTTGGAACCAGGTTTTGGATTTCCCTACATCCTCACTGGAAATCCCAATCCATTTGAAATATTTGTCGGCCCAACGTTCTAGGCGTTCTTCATTCACCAGTTTGCCGATGTAGTACCAGGGATAGGCCCCCAACACCGTACCGATTACACCCGCGGCGATCGCCGGAATCAGTTCTAGGTTGTTATTGGGCTGCGAAGCCGTAAACCCCGCCAAGGGCATGATTAATTCGGAAGGAATCGGCGGGAATAGATTTTCCAAAAACATCAGGAACCCAATGCCGAAATAGCCCAGGGAACCAATAATTTCAACAATCCACTCTTTCATAGAAAGCAAGAATAACGCGGTGAACAAAATCGATGAGTTGGGTGTGCGATCGTGAAATCAAGCATCAAAGTTCCAGGTGTTAGACAAGGGGCTGAAGCCCCTTGCCCCGCACTAGGAATGAGGGTTCAGACTGGGGCGATTATGTGCCTTCAGTCCAGGAGTTCATGTACTCGATCTGTTCAGCGGTCAGGGAGTCGATCGCGATGCCCATGGCCGCCAGCTTCAGACGGGCGATCTCTTGATCCACCTCATCGGGAATCGAGTAGAGACCCGGCTCCAGTTGGCCCTTGTTCTTCACCAGGTATTCGCAAGCCAGGGCTTGGTTGGCAAAGCTCATGTCCATCACGGCGCTGGGGTGGCCTTCCGCCGCCGCCAGGTTCACCAAGCGACCTTCGCCCAACACCACCACGGACTTGCCGTTGTTCAGGCGATATTCTTCGGTGAAGTTGCGGACGGTCTTCACTTCCGACGATTGGGCCTTCAGGGCCTTCAGGTCGATTTCCAAATCGAAGTGACCGGAGTTACAAACGATCGCCCCGTCCTTCATCTTGGCGAAATGCTCGCCGCGAATCACGTGCTTGTTGCCGGTGACGGTGATGAACAGGTCGCCCAGGGCGGCGGCTTCGTCCATCGGCATCACGCGGAAACCATCCATCACGGCTTCGATCGCCGGGACGGGCAGCACTTCGGTGACGATCACGTTTGCGCCCAAACCGCGCGCCCGCATGGCCGTGCCCTTACCGCACCAGCCATAGCCAGCAACCACCACGGTTTTGCCCGCCAACAGGACGTTGGTGGCGCGGATGATGCCGTCGAGGGTCGATTGGCCCGTGCCGTAGCGGTTGTCGAAGAAATGCTTGGTTTGCGCGTCGTTGACGTTCATGGCCGGGAAGGTCAGCACGCCATCGCGCAGCATGGCCCGCAAACGGACGATGCCGGTGGTGGTTTCTTCGGTGGTGCCAATCAGGTCAGCGATTTGGTCTTGGCGCTGTTGGATCAAGGTGGCGGTCACGTCGGAACCGTCATCGATGATCACGTTCGGCTTGTGGTCGAGGGCAATGTTCACATGGCGCAGATAGGTTTCGGTATCTTCACCCTTGTAGGCAAAGACCGAAATGCCTTCATCAACCACGAGGCTGGCGGCCACGTCGTCCTGGGTCGAAAGGGGGTTGCTGGCAATCAACACCGCATCCGCGCCACCGGCCTTGAGGGCGATCGCCAAGTGGGCGGTTTCGGTGGTGACGTGGCAACAAGCAACCAGACGCAAACCGGCGAAGGGCTTTTCGGTGGCGAAGCGATCGCGGATTTGGCGCAGCACCGGCATTTCTCGACCCGCCCATTCAATCCGTTGGCGACCCATGGGGGCCAAGGACAGGTCTTTGACTTCGTGTTTCACCAGTTGCGGCAAGCTTACGGGCGCGACGGTCATTGGGTTAGCAATTCCTTACTTGAATCGTTGAGGGGGGAGGGGCAGGCAGCTAGGGCGATCGACCGGATCACATCCGGCTGAGGGGAGATCGTTAGCCTCTTGCAGGTCAACTCAATCAGTGTATCAACTTCGTAACCTGGTGACCGGTCGCCAGGGTTTAGGATCGCCCTCAGGGCGCGGGAAACAAGCGAAAGCTGCTCAAATGGAGACACGGGATGACAACCACAGTGGAGATCGAACAACTAACGCTCCAGGATCTGGAACAGCGGTTGGGTCTCCAGCGCAGTGATGATCCTGATTTCTTTCGAGAGTGACGCGATCGGTTGCCGGAGTTGGGGGAGATCGAGCGCGATCGGCTGCAACGAATTCAAGCCAGCTACGCCAACTTGGAGCGGAGATCGGTGCTAGAAAATACGGCCAAGTTGGCGGTGGTGGCTCCGCTGTTAGATCTCGCCGGTTTCTTTTTGCCGCCGTTCTATGTGGATACGGAAACCTCAGTAGAAATTGTGGGCGATCGCCCCGTGGACGCTAACCCAATGGGGGGCGAAAAACTGCGCGGCCGGGTGGATATTCTGGTGTTGATGGGTCGTTTGTGGGTGTTGGCGATCGAATCTAAGCGGGCTGAATTTTCAGTCAAGATGGGGATTCCGCAGGTGTTGGGTTATATGTTGGCAGCGGCTCCCGATCGACAAGCGCGGTTTGGTTTAGTGACCAATGGCAGTAGTTTTGTATTTTTAAAATTAGCTAAGGTGCTGGTATTTCCTGATGATGCTGATACGCCTCTCTACAGTTGGCAGTACGACAAATCACCAGAATTAATTCTCGATCGCGCTGATGATTTGGCAACGGTTTTGCAAGTGATGAAAAAACTCGGGGCGATCGTCAGTCAAGCTATTTGATTTCACGCCTGATCGCTACTCATTAACAATTAGTTTTTTGACAAAAAACGCCTTGAAGGGATCGTAGGAGCAAGGGGCTTAAGCCCCTTGCCTGAGGCAGTTAGGGCGATAATCAAAGAAAGATCGTGTAGGGCAGTCCAAAGAATTCGCCTAACCGTTGCGCCTGTTTCTTAGAAATGTCGCGCTTGCCGTTGACTACTTCAGAAACAATGCCTTTGGAGCCAATCACTCCGATCAAATCAGCTTGTTTCAGTCCGTTGTCTTCCATCAGTTCCAACAGTACTTCCCGCCCAGAGCAATCAGCGATCGCATAGTGCTGATCGTCATAGCTACTAACGAGTAATGTCAGTAAATCCAATAGAGCTGATTCTTCAGGTGATCGATCTTCACGCAAGAATAGTTGCTCGATTTGATCTACCAGGCGATCATATTCTTCCTCGGTCTGAATGACGGTCGGTCGGACTTCTGCCAGTAATTGTGAATAAGACTTTGGATCAAGAACTGCCAGCATGGCTTGGTTGGGTGCGTGCGTGCTTCTGTGTGTGCTTTTTTGTATGTATGATTCAGTGCTTTGGAGAGTGACGACTTACATATCATCCATCTCTGGAGTAAACCTGCTATCTGCTGTTCAAGTTACTCTAACTTCAGGGAGAAGGGGCCGAAGCCCCTATCTCTAATTGATGACGTGGCTAAACCAAATATCAACTTTACTTTTTAGAGTTGCTTCTCAAGTCATCAGGAATTTTAATCTTGCTGTATTCGGCATGAGTGCAAATTTTCTTGATAAGAAGCTTGGCATTGCTAAGTGATCCATCAGATTGAAGATGGCAGTAATTTGTTAGTACGGCGATCAGGCGATACTTATTTCCACAGATATTGAAAACCAGAAATTCACCTACACGATCAACACTGGGAAATGTTTTTCTGGCATCCTCGAAACTTGTCCATCTGGCTCTTGAAACAATCTTGAACCATCGTTGTAGGCTAGATTCTGCTATTGGATGGAGCTTACAAAACTCACGAATCGGCTTTCGACTGATGATATGCATTTTGGCTAGCCCTTAAATTTTGCACCTTGCAGCATTAGTACCTCCTGTTGAAATGGCTCTTGGTAGAGTAGCGAATGGGTTATGGAATTTATCCTAGTTCTCAAAAAGAGAACTGTCAAGCCTAGTCCTGATCAATTGGCGGTTGAATCGAAACATCCTGCTTTAGAATAAAGAGTCTCGATCGCCCCGCCAGAGCCATGAGCAACCAACCCCGCCGCTACCACATCACCACCTTCGGCTGTCAGATGAACAAGGCCGACTCCGAGCGGATGGCCGGCATCCTTGACACCATGGGCTTTGCTTGGACTGAAGAACCCGAAGAAGCGGATCTGATTCTCTACAACACCTGCACGATTCGCGACAACGCCGAACAAAAGGTCTATTCCTACCTCGGGCGGCAGGCCAAGCGCAAACAAACCAACCCCGACCTGACGATCGTGGTGGCCGGCTGCGTGGCTCAACAGGAAGGCGAGCAACTGTTGCGGCGCGTGCCCGAGGTGGATTTGATCATGGGGCCCCAGCACGCCAATCGCCTGGAAGACTTGCTGGAGCAGGTGTTCAATGGCAGCCAGGTGGTGGCCACGGAACCCGTCCATATTATGGAAGACATCACTAAGCCCCGCCGCGACAGCCAAATTACGGCTTGGGTGAACGTGATCTACGGTTGCAACGAGCGCTGCACCTATTGCGTCGTTCCCGGGGTGCGCGGCGTGGAGCAATCGCGCTATCCCGAGGAAATTCGCCGGGAAATGGAGGAATTGGGTCGCCAGGGCTACAAGGAAGTGACCTTGCTGGGCCAAAACATCGATGCCTATGGGCGCGACTTGCCCGGAAGCTTGCCCGACGGACGGCATAAGTACAACTTCACGGACTTACTGCGGGAAGTGCATGATGTGGAGGGCATTGAGCGGTTGCGCTTTGCCACCAGCCACCCGCGCTACTTCACGGAGCGGCTGATTCGCACCTGCGCCGAGCTGCCGAAGGTTTGCAAGCACTTCCACATCCCGTTCCAGTCGGGCGACAACGAGGTGCTGAAAGCGATGTCGCGTGGTTATACCCACGAGCGCTACCGGCAAATCATCGACACGATTCGCCGCTATATGCCCGATGCGTCGATTAGCGCTGATGCGATCGTTGGTTTCCCCGGTGAAACGGAGGAGCAGTTCCAAAACACGCTGAAGCTGGTTGAGGATATTGGCTTTGATCAGCTCAATACGGCGGCCTATTCGCCTCGGCCGGGTACGCCTGCGGCCCTGTGGGACAACCAGTTGGATGAGGAAACCAAGAGCGATCGCCTGCAACGGTTGAACCATCTGGTGTCGGTTAAGGCGGCGGAGCGATCGCAGCGCTATTTTGGCCGCACGGAATATGTGTTGGTGGAAGATGTGAACCCGAAGAATCCGAGCCAGGTGATGGGCCGCACCGATGGCAATCGGTTGACCTTCTTTGCGGGAGATTTTGCAGAACTGCGCGGCAAAATTGTCCCCGTCAAAATTACGGAGGTACGAGCCTTCAGTTTGACCGGTGAGGCTTTGTTGCCCGCTCTCTGCTAAGACAACCTATTCATATTGGGTGCATATTGGGCGGCGATCGCCCTGAGGTGCGAATTCCCTGGGAACACAGCCCACATTAGTTCGCCCAAATTAGTTCGCCAAAGCTAGTTAAGCCCGTTAGGCCAAGGCCGCTCGCGGCGCGTTCGTGCTGCTGGTGGCCTTCTGGTTGAGGGTTTCCAGGGCAGCGG
The DNA here is from genome assembly GCF_014698135.1 of Limnothrix sp. FACHB-881. Taxonomy (NCBI): domain Bacteria; kingdom Bacillati; phylum Cyanobacteriota; class Cyanophyceae; order Pseudanabaenales; family Pseudanabaenaceae; genus Limnothrix; species Limnothrix sp. FACHB-881. The sequence goes on along the minus strand of NZ_JACJSN010000001.1, from coordinate 245,014 downwards.
CGGCGGCGGATTTTTCGGCTTCTTTTTTGGAGCGGCCTTGACCGGTTCCTAAAATTCGAGACCCCAACGAAACTTGGCAGGAAAAGAGGGGATTGTGATCCTGTCCGGCAATCTTTTGGGTGTTGTATTTCGGCAAGGAAAGACCGCATTTGTGGGCCCATTCTTGCAGTTGATTTTTCACATCAAGGCTCGATCGCGCCTGGAGTTCTTCGATCGGCACTGCGTCAAACAAGGCTTCCACAAAGGGGCGAACAATCTCCACATCCCCATGTTGATCGAGATAGTAGGCCCCGACCAAAGCTTCAAAAGCGCTGCTGAGTAGGTTGGGATTATGGCGACCTCCCATCTGCTCAACCCCTCGGCTCATGCGCAGTTGCTGACCCAAATTCAGGGCGATCGCAAACTGAGCCAGTTGCTTTTCATCAACGAGGGCCGATCGCCGCCGGGTCATTTCGTCCTCGCCCAAGTCGGGAAAGCGGCGATACAAATAAGCCCCACTAACAAAGGTCAAAATTGCATCACCCAAAAATTCCAGTCGCTCGTTATCCTCACCCAGCCGTGGATTTTCCCGCACGAGCGATCGATGGGTGAGGGCCTGAATCAACAAGCTTTGGCAGTTAAACCGAGGCAGCTCCGGCACCAAGTGGGGCATCAGCGACGTTTGGGCGATCGACTCCTGAACAGCAAGGGATTTGGCAGGTCGCGGCCAGGTAACCACCCTAGGGCGTTCGGAACCAGACGGCTGTTGAGCAAAGGCGGTCATAACGGCGTTGAGTCCTTGGATTGGGAGACTTTGGGCATTGGCAATGGGCCAGTGATCCTAAATAGGCAAGAGGCACAACAACAGGACAACTAAAGTTGGGAGCGCCAGCCACCCAATGCAATCACAACTACGGCGCAGCATCTGATCTTGAATCTCAGCCGAGTTGCTAGCTATGTGGGCTGCGAACCTCAGGACTTTGGCGACTGTTGGCGTTCTTGCATATCAAACCTTTACCGAAACTGGAGCAGAGCTTAAACCCCTATTGGGTTTGGCAGATTATGAGTAGAGATTGTCTTATATGGTTAATACCGTATCGATCAATCGTAAAAAACTCGGGAAGACAATTCTTCAATTCAAACCCGCTCTAAGGGTAGTTTACCGTGCTCGAATAGTTGCAGGCCAAAGCATTGGGGGCTTTTTAAAGGTTTCATCAAGCCCCTTGATCATGAGTGACAGATATCAAATTGGCACGCGATCGCCCAAAGGACTCTTGCTCCTCCATCTAAGAGGATGTCTGAGAAGTATCTTTTAGTGCGGGCCAGGCATCGACACAAGCATTAATAGAAGCGTCAATAGAAGCGCCAATTATTTTAGGGGCAAGGAGTTTCAGCCCCTTTTCTATGTCGATCGCTGGGGTATCCAGAGCAGCAACTTTGGCTTTTCAGACATCCTCTAGGAGGGCAAATTAGTGCTAGGAATTGGCGCGATGGATCGGTAACACCACAAGGATTTCCGTTCCTCGATTGAGGGCCGATCGACAGATCAGTTGTCCCCGATGATGTTCCACCACAATTTGATAGGTAATGCTTAGCCCCAAGCCCGTTCCCATGCCCACGGGCTTGGTGGTGAAGAACGGATCGAATAATTTGGGTTGAATGGCTTCGGGAATTCCGGGGCCATTATCCGCGATCGTGATGGTGAGGTGCTCAGAGTCGGACAGGGCTGTGGCAATCCGAATTTGACTCGGTTGATTGAGGCATTCTTGGTAGCTTCGTGATCGATCGCGCTCATCCAAGGCATCGATCGCATTCGTCAGCAAATGCATCAACGCTTGATTGAGTTGTCCTGCAAAACAGTCGATCGGGGGAACAGGGCCATAATCACGAACAATTTGAATTTCCGGACGTTCATTCTGCTCCCGCAATCGATAGCCCAAAATCGTGAGGGCACTCTCGATCGACTCATGCAAATCAATTGTTTTAAATTCTGCCTCGTCCAGCCGCGAAAACACTCGCAGGGATTTCACAATATCGCGAATCCGACCAGTGCCCACTTCCATCGAAGAAAACACACGATCTAAATCACCTTGAATGAATTCTAAATCGCTTTCTTGAATCGCCTCTTGCAAATGTTGGGGAGGGTTAGGATAGGCTTCTTGATAAAGCGCCACTAGGGCTTGCAACTCCTGGGCATAGTTCTTGGCATGGTAGAGATTGCTATAAACAAAACCCGCTGGATTATTAATTTCATGGGCAATGCCTGCCACCATTTTGCCCAGACTAGACATTTTTTCCGAATGGACGAGGCGACTTTGAGTCTGATGTAGCTCGCTCATATATAAATCGGCCCATTCAACCAATTGATTAAACGCCATGGATAAATCAGCAGTGGTTCTATCCTCTTGGGTAATCGATGCCCTTAATTTTAAGTTGTTCTCTGTGGTCACTTTCTGAACTGTTTCAGTCAGCTCCAGCAGGGGTGTTGTGATCGTTTTGCCGGCCATTAACGACAGAAAAATTCCCAACAGCAAACTCACGAACAGACTGCCACCCACAATCAGCGCTTGAATTTGTCGAATTTCCTGTAGTTGGTCAGTGCCAATATTTTCCTGTTCTTCTACTTTTTCCGCAACAGTCAAAAGTTCCTGGTGAATGCTGTTCAGTTCTAAATAGAACGATCGATAGGAGTCGCTCACCAGAAAATTCACCAGAGTCTGATGGGCCACCTCATATTCCTGAGTCGTGTATCCCGGCCGAAGGGTCAATGACTGTAACAGGGGAGAAGCAAAGCGCTGATAGTGACGCATGGACTCATTCAGGCGATTCATTAATTGTTGCCACTGAGCCGCATCGATTCCATCTTCCTTGTCTTTCATAGTGACCGAGAATTCCACCAACTCTCGGCGCAACTCCGCCAATTTATCGAGGTGTTGTCGTTGGCGATCTTGGAATTGTGATGGATATCGCAACAAGTACAAAGACTCGAATGGGTAATTGAGAATGACCATCCAGTCATCTGCAAAGTGCGCTAATTCCTCTTGGCGAATATCAGCAGCCCGAATTTCCGCCACTGTTTGGACGGCATAGCGGTTGCCCACAAATAGGCCAACACTGGTTCCCAAAATGGCTGTAAAAATTGCTGTTCCAGAAGCCCAACACACTTTCCGTGCAATACTCCAATCGCGCGAAAAATGATTCAAGAGTCGTTGATATTTCCCGATCGTGAGGTCTGCCAAACGCCGTGACCAATTTCCTCGGGCAGCCGATTGAGGACGCGACCAAGGATCCTGTGAAGGGGATGATTGCAGCACGGTACGAGACTTGGCGATCATGGAGAATCAGTCCTGCAAGGAGAGTGAAGCACGACTGGCACAATGGGAAACATGACTCATGAAACTTCACTGAGAAAAGCTGGCTCAATTGATCCTGAAGACTCAACAGAGTTGGATCAATTTTTCAGGCTAATTTCAGTCTTGATTAAGCTTCATTTTCGAGAAATTGAAAAATTATGGATTAATGGCCACTATGGTTGGGGCGATGATTTGGGCGATCGCTCTGTGGGGCAACTCAGACAGGGATTTCTTGAGGAAATTGAAATTCAGATCTGAAATCCAAATTCGTCAATTCATAACCAAAATCAACATTTAAAGATTGACAGTCAAAGATTAACGTTGATGATTTAGACCCAGAATCATCAGCCAAACAGTCAAAAAGAGCTGATAATTTTTACCGAGAATTTTTGCCCAGATTTAGAGCCAGAGCAATTTTATCAAGTGGGGTTCATCAGCATGGACCGATTCAAATGGATGCCAATCGATTCAAATCAACTCAAGTGATTCAATTTGGGTGAATTAGTGAATCAAGTGAATTGGGTGAATGAATTGAAGCGGACTGGGCAGTGACGATTCCGCAAAAACCAAGCTCTAGCAATGCATTTAGGCTTGCTGTATTTGACTTTACTCGCCAAGTGTAAAAATCTAGGGAAGATAGAGGAAAATTTACATCAAACCTAGGAAAGGCAGGCTTTTTGGAGGATTTCGCTGGAAAATCTTGGCGCGGAGGCCGATCGAGGGGTAAGGTCTGTCGTCATTTCCTGAAATCAGGTGAAAGCGCTTGATTTTCGATACCCCAACCACCGCAACAGGGATGCCCCAACCGCCGTAACAAGGGGCTTCAGCCCCCTGTCTTTGCTGATCCACTAGGGTTGGAATCAGGGTTTTGGACGATCTGACAACAGGCCCTGATGCCCTTGGGGGTGGGTGGCCAGGGAATGGCGGGCTAGGCACAACCTAGACACAACTCTTAGCAACCTGTGATTAACTGGTAGCTACGTTGACCATTGCTGGCAAACGGGTCTTGATTTGGGTGAATGGAACGATTGGCAACATGAGCAATCCCCTGCGTATTGGACTGTTGTTTGGTGGGCGATCGGGCGAGCATGAGGTGTCGATTCGATCGGCCGCGGCCGCGGCTCGGGCCCTGCAAGCAGACAGCAATCGCGATCGCTATCAGGTGTTGCCGTTCTATTTGCAAAAGGATGGGCTTTGGCAAGGGCCAGCGGTGGCCCAAGGGGTGTTGGAGTCGGGGCAACCGTTGCCGAGTGACGATCGCCCCGTTGATCGCGCGGCGCTCTGGCAATTCCCACCCGAAGCCAGCACGGTGGATGTGTGGTTTCCGACGCTGCACGGGCCCAATGGGGAAGATGGGTCAGTCCAAGGGCTGTTGCAACTGATGCAGGTTCCCTGGGTCGGGTCGGGGGTGCTGGGATCCGCAGCGGGCATGGACAAGATCGCCATGAAGATGCTGTTTGCCCAGGCGGGTTTGCCGCAAGTGGCCTATCGATTGGTGACTCGATCGGAAGTTTGGTCAAATCCTTGCGTGTTTCCGAAGCTTTGCGATCAGCTTGAGGCGGATTTGGGCTATCCCTGCTTTGTGAAACCGGCGAATCTCGGATCCTCCGTGGGCATTGCCAAGGCCCGATCGCGTGCTGAGTTGGAAGCGGCCCTGGACAGTGCAGCCAGTTTCGATCGACGAATCATTGTGGAAGCGGCGGCGGGGGGCAAACCACGAGAGGTGGAGTGCGCCGTGCTGGGCAATGATCAGCCGATCGCCTCGGTGATTGGGGAAATCACCTTCGAGAGCGAGTTTTATGACTACGACACCAAATATTCCGACGGGGCGGCGGATTTGGTGATTCCGGCAGCCTTGCCCGCCCCGGTGGTCGATCGCCTGCAAACCATGGCCAAGGAGGCTTTTTTAGCCCTCGATTGTGCTGGGTTAGCGCGGGTTGATTTTTTCTATGTGGAAGCCACGGGCGAAATCTTTTTGAACGAGATCAACACGCTGCCGGGTTTCACCGCAACCAGCATGTATCCCCAATTGTGGGAAGCGACCGGAATTCCCTTTCCGGAATTAGTACACCGATTGGTAACGCTAGCAATTGAACGTCATACCGTGGCACAAGGGGCGCAGTAAATGACGGCTGGAGCATCGCGATCATCTTCTTTACCGGATGGGGAATCGAATCCTTTTGATGCGGCCCTGAAGCGAGGATCGCCCCAGTTGCCTGCTTTGCCGCCGCGCCCGATGCCGCCGGCCGCGCCCGCCCCGTTGCCGCGTTATGGGCCGCCACCGCCGCTATCGGCTCCGTTGCCGCGATCGCCCCAACCGCTGCCCACACCGGCCCCAAAGCCTGAACCAGCACCCAGAGCAGAGGCGCTGCCCCAGCCTGGCGATCCTGATCGCAGCGGCTCGATCGTTGGTGCAAATCGCCCCCGATCGATCTCCATAGGTCGCATTGGACTAGACCGCACTGGACTGGATCGCACTGGACTAGACCCCACTGATCACCCTAGTCAATCTAGATCCGCCGACCAGGACTCAGCCCAGCCCAATCCTACCTTCGGAAATCGCGGGCGATCGCGCCATCGTCGGCCCGGACGATCAAGTGACGGAACCGGGGCCGCCTCAACGGCCCTCGCCCCGATCGGGCGATCGCGTCGTCGTCGGCCGTCACCGGCCTGGCTGGCCCAAATGCCAACGGTGGTGACCGCTTTGGAACGCCTGTTGCGGGGGCGGGTTTTGATTGGGCTATTTGTGTTTTGGGCTTTGTTTTGGCTGGTGGGCGGCGTGGCGATCGTCCGCTTGCTGAAGATGGATCGCCCAGCGGAAGTGATTCCGTTGCAAGTGGGGCAAAACCCAGAGGTTTCAGGGGCGATCGGGAACACCGCCAGCCCCAGCCCCGCGCCGTCTCTCCTGCCTACCGATAGTGAGCGCCGTTTTCAGCAAAATTCCACCACCGCCAACGCTCCGGCCAATGGCTTCGGAGAATTGCAGCCCATGGTGCGACCGCAGCGATCGGGCCCACCGTTGGGACTATTCGCCGGGGTGGTGGTGCTCTGTAGCCTGGGCGCTTGGGTGCGCTTGCAACAAATGGGTCGCCGGCCCTAGGGCGCTCATGCAAATTAAGCGCTAGAGAGCGAGTCGGGCGATCGACCGGCAAAGTCTAAACTCCCCCATCCATCAGCTTGATGGCCTTTGGGGTTGAATTTTGTGGTTGAATTTCGGTCTACACAGAATTTCGGTCTAGACCAAGAATCAGGCAATGTCCAGGGTTGCGAACCAAACCGTTGTGATCGGGCAACAGGAGAACTGAATTTGGCCTTGCGCATTCAACAGCTACAGCAATGGAAACAACAGGGTCGCCCGATCGCGGCTCTCACGGCCTGGGATTGGCTGTGGGCCCGTCTGCTCGATCGCGCGGGGGTTGATCTGCTGCTGGTAGGCGACTCCCTGGCCATGGTGGCTCTGGGCTACAAAACCACCCTGCCCCTGACCCTCGACCAAATGATTCACCACGCGGCCGCCGTTGCCCGTGGGGTGGAGAGCGCTTTGGTGGTGGTGGATTTACCCTTTTTGACCTACCAAGCCAGTGAGGCAGAAGCCATCGCCTCCGCCGGTCGGATTCTGAAGGAAACCGGGGCACAGGCCGTGAAGCTCGAAGGGGGCTATCCCGAAATGGCCGCCACCGTGGCTCGGTTGGTGCGATCGGGCATTCCCGTCATGGGCCATGTGGGCCTCACCCCCCAATCGGTGAATCAACTGGGTTATCGACAACAGGGTCGCAGCCCCGCTGAGGGCGATCGGATCCTGGCCGAAGCCCTCGCCCTGGAAGCGGCCGGTGCGTTTGCCATTGTTTTGGAGCATGTGCCCGCCACCCTGGCCGAGCGCATTACCCGACAGCTCACCATCCCCACCATTGGCATCGGGGCGGGCAATGCCTGCGATGGCCAAGTGCTGGTGACCGCCGACCTGTTGGGTTTGAGCGACCAAACCCCGCCCTTTGCCAAAACCTACGCGGATTTGGGAGCAGCGGTGATTGCGGCGGCGGAAACCTACTGCCAAGAGGTGCGATCGGGACAATTTCCACCACCTCCCCTATCAGCCGCTGCCCAGACTCACCAGTCGATCGGCTCCTGATTCGCGTCTCCTCCTTGGCTTCTCATTGGGGCCCACATCACCTTGGGGCCCACATCACCCCATCAGGCCCAGTGCCCAGCGTTTTGGCTACCAGCCCCTCAAGAGGGCGCATTAGGCTGCCAAAGCGGAATCGTAATTTCAAACGTGCTGCCTTCCCCGGGAGTCGAATCGCAAATCAGCGTCCCCCCGTGTTTTTCCGTCACAATTTGGTAGCTAATCGACAGTCCCAGCCCCGTGCCCTTGCCCACGGGCTTGGTGGTATAAAACGGGTCAAACAGCCGCTGCTGCACCTCCAGCGGAATCCCCAAACCGTTATCTTGAATCCGAATCACCGCTTGTTCTCCCCGGCGTTCCGTCATAATCCGAATTCGGCTCGGGTTCGCTTGCATTTCCGCCATCGATCGCTGCTGATCTCGTTCCTCCAAGGTGTCAATCGCGTTGACCAAAATATTCATAAACACCTGATTGAGTTGCCCCGCGTAGCACTCAATTTCTGGCAATGTTCCATACTCTCGAATTACCTCAATACCCAACCGATTATTCTTCGGTTTCATCCGCCCATTCAAAATCGTCAGGGTGCTATCCAATCCCTCGTGGATATTCACCACCTTCATTTCTGCCTCATCCATGCGGGAGAAAATCCGCAGCGATTGCACAATTTCCTTAATTCGCTCTGCCCCCAATTTCATCGAATCAAGCATTTTGGGCAGATCAATCATCAAAAAGTCCAGATCAATTTCCTCAATGAGGTCAGCGATCGGCTGTTCTAAATCAGGATAAAAGTCGCGATATAACGCCACTAATCGCAATAGATCTCTGCTGTAATCTTCCGTATGAGCTAAGTTGCCATAAATAAAGTTCACGGGATTATTAATCTCATGGGCTACCCCGGCCACCAACTGCCCCAAACTCGACATTTTTTCCTGTTGCACCAATTTGGTTTGGGTCAGGCGCAATTCTCGCAATGCTTGCTCCAGGGCGATCGCCTTGGCCCGGGCTTCAGCGGCGGCCATTTCGGTTCGCTCCAACAAATCTGCCTGATTTTTAGCGATCGCCACCTGATTCACCACCGCCTGCACCAACGCCACCTCATCTGGCTGCCATCGATGCTCATGGGACATCTGCAAGCAAGAAATTACTGCCATTCGGGAGCCATGAATTCGCACCGGCACCATGAGGAGCGATCGAACCTTCATCCGCGACAGGGTTAGCCGCTCTCGCAAAGGCAGTTGCTTCACATCGTCAATTTGCACCACCTCCATACGGGTTAGCCCTGCCAGCAACGAGCCAAACTGGGACTCATGGTAAGTACCAATCACCGAGGGAATGGCCGGATCTCTCGCTTCCGCCACGATGCTCCAAGCCCCCTCTGCCAACACTTCAGTTGCTGAATCAGTTGCTGAATTGGTCACCAATATTGTTTCTGTGGCCGGCTGGTCAGCTTGCTGGTCAATTGGCTGGTCAGTTTGTTGATTAATTGGCTCACCGAGTTGCTGATCCTCCAGTGGCTGAGCTAACTGATTGAGCTGATTGAGCTGATTGAATTGATCAATTGGTTGATGCACTTGATCATGAACCGGTTGGTCATACAGGGCAAAGGTCGTTAGATCAACCCCCAAGGCCAGGCGAATTTCCTCCAAGGCAAACCCAATCACCTGTTCCTTGGAGCCATGAATGCTTTTGCGAATTTCCGTTGACAGGGTGTTAATCAGCCGCTCCCGTTCCACCTGTCGTTGCAAACAGTGCTGGGAATCTCGCAGGGCCTGTTCCACCTGCTTCAGGGCTGCAATGTTGCGGGCCACGTTGGACAAATATTCCACCTGTCCATTGCGCCCGTAATGCACCAGAGCCACTTGGGACACGGGAATCGGATTCCCGGCTCGATCGCAAAATAAGCCTTCCCCTTGCCACACGCCTTCCTGCAACAACTGGGGAAACTGCTCTTGAATTAGGTTTCGCTCTGAAGGGTGGAGCAACTGGGCAATGTTCAAGCGCAAAATTTCCCCGGCGCTGTAGCCCAACATGGCGCAACCAGCGGGGTTGACATAGGTTAAGTTGCCGTGAATGTCGGTGGTTCCCACAAAGTCCGTGGTCGCCTCCAAAATGGCTAACAGGCGCTGTTGTTCCCGTTCAATTTGCTTGCGCTCCGTGGTGTCGATCGCCACCAACAGCAATCCGGTAATTGCGCCCGTGCGATCTCGCAGGGGCGTTTTGACCACATCAAAATCACGCAATTCGCCGGCCGCGTTGGGAAACTGCTCTTCAACCTGAATCGTTTTCCCGAGGGAAAGGCAGCGTTGATCGGACAGCAGACAAACGCGGCAGGACTCTTCTCCCAGCACGTCTTGATAGTGATTGGCCGCCAGCAGGGTGGATTCTTCGACACCAAAGGTTTGACAGAGGGGCCGATTGGCCAATTGCACTCGCCCTTTGGCATCCGTGAGCCAAATCAGCAGGGGAGCCGTGTCCAGCACGGTGCGCAGGGTACGCTCCTGTTCCATCAGACGAATTTCGGCCTGTTTGCGTTCGGTGATGTCCGTGTCCACCCCCACCCACTCGCGGATGGTTCCATCGGCTTCCAGGACGGGCACACCCCGCACCACCATGTGGCGATATTCACCATCGGCGCGGCGCAACCGATGCTCAATTTTGTAGGGCTGGCGCTGTTGTCGGGCCGTTTGCCAAGCTTCTTGGGTATAGCCGCGATCGTCGGGGTGAACGGCCATCAACCAACCTTGGCCGCAGTAGTCCGCAAAGGATTGGCCGGTGAAGTGGGCCCAGTGGGGCATGGGTTCGGTCACTTCTCCATCGGCGTTGGTGCGCCAGAGGGTTTGGCCCATGGCTTCCACCAGGCAGCGATAGCGTTCTTCGCTTTGGCGCAGGCGATCTTCGGCCAGGATGCGGGCGGTGATGTCGGTGGCAATGGACAGACAGCCAATCATGTCCCCCTGTTCGTTGCGAAGGGGGGCGTTTTGCCACTCGCAAAGGATGATGCGGCCGTCGCGGGTGCGGTTGTAGTTGCGGAACCGGCTGCCACCACGACCGGTCATCAGATCGGCAATCAGGGCATAGACTTTGGGCTGTTCGTTTTCAGGCAGGATTCGATCGAACGGTTGATTGATCATGTCTTCGGCGGTGTAGCCGAAGAGTTCGGTGGCGGCACGGTTCCAGGTGATGATGCGCCCATCGGAGAGCCATTCAATGATGGCAACGGGGATGCGTTGCACCAGGGATGACCAGCGCTTTTTCGAGGACTGAAGGGCCTGTTCGGTGGCTTTGCGATCGGTTACGTCAAAAATCACCCCATCTAGCCACATCAGTTGTCGGTTGTGGTTGAAGCTGGGTTGTCCCTGTTCCACCACCCAACGCAGTTCGCCGCTGACGTGGCCGAGCCGGTACTCGACGCGGTAGGGTTGCTGCTGGGCGATCGCGGCTTGGATTTCCGTCCACACCCGATCGCGGTCTTCGGGGTGAGTGAGGTCTTGCAGGGTGCGATTGCGATATTGAACGAAGGTTTCGGCTCGGTGACCGGTGAGATGTTCGATCGCCTCGCTGGCAAACAACAACGTCCGCTCCCGATCGCCCAAACAGCGATAGATCACGCCGGGAACATTGGCCACCATGGTGCGGAAGCGCTCGTTGTTGTCTCGCAAGGCGGTGTCGGCCTGTTCTTGGGCCAAGCGCAGCACGCGCCGCTCGGTGATGTCTTGGGCAACGGCGTAGATCAGATCCTGGGCCCGATCCCAAAAGAAATTCCAGCGAAACCAACGATAGGTTCCGTCTTTGCGTCGGTAGCGATTTTCCAGGACGCGGGTGGGAGTTCCTTGGGGTGAAAAGTGAGTTTCCGCCTGGGTGCGGGTGCGATCGTCCGGGTGAACGTAATCGGTGAAGGGCCGCCCGATCGCCTCTTCCCGCCAGCCCAAAACCTGATCCCAGGTTTCGTTGAGAAATTGAAATTCCCCTTGACTGTTGATCGTGCAAAGGCAACTGCCCGATTGGATAAAAAGCTGTTTCCAGGCTTGCTCCATCACCACCCGATCGCTCACCACCCGCAGGGAAATGCAAACCAGGTTGTGCCCGGCATCGTTCGGCCCAAGGCCGCCATTGCCCCAGGGAGCCACCTCCCATTCCAACCAAAGGCCCGGATGGGGTGACCGTTGCAGCCAATGGGGTTGCTCTGAGCGCACAGTTTGCCCCTGACTGGCTCGGGCCATGGCCGGTTGCCAAAGGGTGGTCAGTTCTGGACAAAGGGTCATGACCGATTGGCCGGGGGTGGCTTCCGGCAGCGATAGCGCCGTTAACCAGGCCGGGCTGGCGGCCCAATAGCTCCCTTGGCCATCCACCAGGGCGATCGGCAGGGGCAACCCGGCCACAAGCTGTTGTAAAGCTGCCTCAGGGGTTACGGGAGGTTCCAACGGTTGCGAAGTCGCCGTCACGCAACCCCCATCGCCACCGGCGGGTTGCGGATCGCTAGATTGCGGAGCGTCGGGGTTGGTCATGGGTGGAAATCTCGGAAGGCAGGCGAAACAGGCGAACAAAAGCAGGCAAGCAGAGGGCAGCATGAGCGGCCAACGTCAACCTCTGTCGCGCAAGCCCCAGCAGCGATCGCTAGGATTGGGTCTAGCATAGAAAAGCTCGCAGGGATTGCCAGTGATCCGCAACCTTGCTGCTTTGGTTCCTGCTGCCCTAGTCCCTGCACCGCCAGCCGTCATGAAAAGTTTTTTACAACAAACAATCGCGAGCATTCTGGGAACGCTGGTTGGCCTCACGATCTTCGCAGGTGGCAGCCTCCTGGGACTCATTGGTTTGATTACTTTTTTGGCGGTCCTGTCCAGCTCCTCGGAGCCGGTGGCCCTCAAGGGGCGATCGATGTTGGCGTTGGATCTGTCGCTGGCGATTCGGGATGAGCCGGGCCAGGCAGAGGACTCGATCGATCGCTGGCTCAGCGATCGCCCTCGAACCATTCCCCTCAGGGTGTTGCTAGACACCTTGGCCCAGGCGGCCAAAGACCGCCAAATCACCGGTCTTTATCTTTACGACAGTGCCGGAACGGGCCCGATCGCGGGCTATGCCACCCTCCGGGAAGTGCGGGAAGCCATTCTGGAGTTTCGGAAAAAGAAGCCCGTCATTGCCTATGGCACGGATTGGGACGAGCGTACCTATTACCTAACATCCGCCGCCAATGAAACGCGGTTGCATCCGGCGGGAGGGCTGGAGTTCAACGGGTTGGCCGCCGAAAGCACCTTTTGGAGCGGGGCCCTTGAAAAATACGGCATTGGGGTGCAGTTTGTGCGGGCCGGCAAGTTCAAGTCGGCGGTGGAACCCTTTGCCCGTCGGGATTTCAGCCCTGAAAATCGGGCCCAAACGGCAGCCCTACTTCAGGATTTGTGGCAAACGGTGCTGACGGCGACGGGCCAAAGTCGCAAACAGTCGATCGCCCAGTTGCAAGCGATCGCCGATCAGGGAGGATTGTTGCGCTCCGATCAGGCGGTGAAGCTGGGTTTGGTCGATCGCCTGGCCTATGACGACCAGGTGATTGAACGGGTGCTGAAGCTAGCCGATCGGGAAGACAACAAACCCACCTTCCAACGGGTTGCGGTGGCTGACTATGCGCGCCAAGTGGGAACCGTGGAAGCGGCCCAAAGCAAATTGGGCGATCGGCGCAAAAACGCAACGGGCCAAGAAATTGCCTTGCTCTATGCCACGGGCACGATGGTGACCCAAACCACAGACGGCGAGCGGGATGCGATGAATGGCACCGCGATCGCCACGGAACTGCGGAAGTTGCGTAAAAACGAGGATGTTAAGGCGATCGTTTTGCGAATTGACAGTCCCGGCGGCAGCGCCACCGCCGCTGACATCATTGCTCGGGAGGTGTCCTTGGCGGCTAAAGACAAGCCGGTAATTGTCTCCATGGGCGATGTGGCCGCCTCTGGAGGCTATTGGATTGCTGCGCCGGCCACGGAAATTTGGGCGGAACCCACCACCATTGCCGGGTCGATCGGGGTTTTTGGTCTGTTGCCTAACATCCAAAAACTGGGCGAGAACAATGGGGTGAATTGGGATGCGGTCACCACGGCTCCCTTTGCCAACATTGGCTCCGTGACCCGCAGCAAAACGCCCGCTGAGCTGGCCCTGCTGCAATCGTCGGTGGACTGGACTTACGATCGATTTTTGGATCATGTGGCCCAATCGCGATCGATCGATCGGGCCAAGGTGGAAGAGTTGGCCCAGGGGCGAATTTGGTCGGGCAAAGCCGCAGCGGATTTGGGCTTAGTCGATCAGTTGGGGGGGTTAGATCAGGCGATCGCCGCCGCCGCCAAGGCCGCCAAGCTGGGGAAAGACTGGGTGTTGGCGGAATATCCGCGCCGGGAACCCTTTGGCCTCAGTTGGCTAGAGGACAAGAGCCAAGCCCTCTGGAGTCGGTTGGGCTGGAGTCAGTCCCCCTTGATTGCGCGATCGCTGGCTCAGTTACCGTCGCAATTGTGGCTCTTGAATGACGATCCCCGATCGACCTACGTTTGGTGGCCCGATCGGCTGGAGATTCGCTAGGCCAGCCAATGTTGAAGAGTCACCGTTGAGCGGGCAGATCACCAGAGAAATAACTAGCTGGGAAAATAACTAACCGGGAAAATCATCGGGAAGCAGCCCCAGCAACCTTGCCACCCAACGGCTCAACTTCAACATTTTGTTGCTAACTGCAACCGAGACAGGCATCTGCACAGGCCGCCCGCGATCGAGATGGAATAATGGAGCCGGGCTAGGCAGCCCGACCCAAGCGGGAGGCCGCCACAAGCGAACACCAAAAAGGGCGAGCGAGAAGCATGAAGGGGCGCGCGTTTTTTTCAATTTTGGCGGCGATCGCAATTTCGCTGATGGCGGCCGGGGCCGCCGGAGCTGTTTGGATTGCCACCCACAGCCCCCTGGGCTTGTTGGACGGTGTGGCTAATGCTCAGCCCGAAGCTGCTGTGATGATCCCCAAACAGGCTCCGGCCATGGTTTCGTTGTTGGTGAACCCCGATCGCGTGGAGGCCTTGCGCCAAGCGATCGCGCCCTTGGGCCGGCGCAGGGCGGCCCGCCACGAATGGCAACAGGCCCGCGATGCCTGGCTCACCCGTAGTGGCCTAACCTACGATCGCGATGTGCAGCCCTGGCTGGGGGATGAAGTGACCCTGGCGGTGACCACCGTGGACATCGATCGCGATCCCAACAATGGCCGGGAGCCGGGCTATTTGCTGGCGGCGGCCGCCAATGATCCCGATCGGGCCCGGGAATTCTTGCAACTGTTCTGGCAAAGACAAGCCCTGAACGGCATTAACCTGATTTTTGAGCAATACAAGGGCGTAAAAATCGTTCATGGGGAAGCGTTGGATCTGATTCCGCGCGGTTGGGCCAAACGCCTGGCCCAGGGCGGCCGAGTTTCGACCCAAACGGACTTGGCCACGGCCCTGGTGGCCGATCGCTTCGTGTTGGCCGCCAACGATCCCAAAGTCCTGCGGGATGCCATCAACAACATCCAAGCGGCTGACCTGAGCCTGTTGCGAGAACCGGACTATCAACGGGAATTGGCAGCGCTCCCGCCCGATCGACTGGCGATCGCCTACGTGAACCCCACGGCCTTGGGTGAACTCCTGGAACCCGCCACCGCCACCCGCCGCCGATCGAAAGCACTATTACCCGCCGAGTGGTTGGCCGCACTGCCGGCCCACAGCGCCACCCTGTCCCTGAAGGCCGAGCGATCGGGCTTGGTCACCGAGGCCGCTTGGGTGGCGGCCGATGGTCTGACCCTGGTGGCGGCCGAATCTCCCCTCACGGAACCCGCCACCGCCACCCGCTATTTACCCAGCACCGCCACCATTGCCCTCAGCGGCACAAACCTGCAACAACTCACCCAACAGTGGCAACAAATCTTGGGCGACGGCCCCATCGCCCAGGCGATCGGCCCGCTGCTGAGTCGGGTGGCAACCAATTCAGGGCTAAATTTGCAAAACGACCTTTTGGCCTGGAACACCGAAGATTTTGCCCTGGGCTTAATTCCTGTGGAAGTGGGCGATCGGGCAGCGGAGCGGGCCTTGGGTGAATTTCCCGGCGATTGGGTCTTTGTGGCCCGCCGCACTCCCGAAACCGCCGCCGCACTCGATCGGATTGATGCCCTGGCCAAACAACAGGGCCTGACCCTCGGAACCCTGAACTTGGACAGCGACCAACTAGCCACCGTTTGGACGCAACTGATCGCACCGTCCAGCGCCGGCCTAATGGGTTGGCGCAATGCGGGTCAAGTCAGCACCCAAGTGCAAGGGGCCCGGGCCACGGTGGGAGACTACGAAATTTTGGCCACCTCCGTTCCCGCCTTGGCCGCAGCAGTGCAAGCGGGGCGCGATGAAACGGCCTCCCTCCTGGGCGATCACCTCTGGCAATCCGTTGTCACCACCCTGCCTGTCCCCAACGATGGCAACGTTACCCTGAGCTGGCCCGCTGCCCGCCCAGTGGTGCGCCGCTTGATCCCCCTGTTCCGGTTGGTGGAAGTGCCCCTGCGGCCCCTGTTCGATCGCCTCGATCGCCTGAGTTTCACCAGCGAAGGCGGCCCTGAAAATCTTCGTCGCTTCTCCCTGTTTGCCCACTGGACGAGCTGGTAACCCGATCGGGCAGGTCGCAGCCCAATCTCGCATTGGTCTTGTCTCGAAACCCAGTCCCCGAGCAACGGCCAATCAGCCAAGAAGCAAAAATCAACGCGAGAAAATCAACACCGAAAAATCAACACAATAAAATCATGGAGGGGCGATCGAACTAATCGATCGCCCCTCCTCTTTTCATTGAGTCAATTACTCATTACACCTCGTTCACGAAAACCCCTTTCCTCCAGATCGGCCGATCAACGATCATTTTGTAGTAGCGTGGCTGCCTTAATTCGCTGGGTTAAATGATATGGCTGTTACCGTCACCTGATCGTTAATCAGCAAGATGCTCAAGCCCCTTGTTACCACGACTGGCTCCGCAACTTTGACCCAGCCTTTTAAGCCTGTCGCGCTAGTAGGTTGGGTTGAGGCACGAAACCCAACAACAGCAAGGTTCGTAGTGATCAAGTTGGGTTTCGCAAAGCTCAACCCAACCTACCGGAGAACTACCGGAGAACCAAGCATTTGAGCGTTTTGTCAGTCAATCAGTAATCTTGGAAAGGGATTTAGGATCAAAATCGTGATTGATGCAAGAGGTCTATTGATTCAATCAACCCGCGCTCACTCAACCCGCAAATTGCCCTAGGACAGCGCTTCCAGATAATCCCGTACCTGGTTGCGGTGGCGCGGTTGGCGCAGTTTTTGCAAGGCCTTCGCCTCAATTTGCCGCACCCGCTCCCGTGACAAGTCCAGCGCCCGCCCAATTTCCGCCAAGGAATAGGGGCTGCTGTGACCCAAGCCAAACCGCATTTGAATCACGTCCCGCTCGCGGCTGGTCAGTTGTGCCAGCAGTTGTTGCAAATCCCGTTGCAACGACTCCCGCATCAGGTTCTCTTCCGGCGAAGCGCTATCCGCCTCCAGCAGATCCCCCAACTCGGTGTCCTTGTCCTTGCCCACCTTCGTTTCCAGCGAAACGGCCCGGGGCACGCGCATCAACACCTCGCGCACCTGGGCGGGGGTCATATCCAACTCAGCCGCCACATCATCAAGGGTGGCCGTGCGGCCCTTGGCTTGGGAAATTTTCCGTTGGGCCTTCTTGATTTTGTTCAGCTTCTCGGTGATATGCACCGGTAGCCGAATGGTGCGGCTTTGGGTGGCGATCGCCCGAGTAATGCCTTGGCGAATCCACCAATAGGCATAGGTGCTGAAGCGATAACCCTTGGTGGGGTCAAACTTCTCAACGGCCCGCTCCAGGCCCAGGGTCCCTTCTTGAATCAAATCCAGCAGTTCCAAACCACGGTTTTGATACTTCTTGGCCACGGACACCACCAAGCGCAGGTTGGCCTTGATCATCCGCTCCTTGGCCCGCGTGCCTTGGGTTTGGATGTCTTCCAACTCCGCCAGGGTCAGTTGGGCGACGGCGGCCCAGCGGTTTTTGCCCTTGTTTAAATCGGTCTTCAGTTCCGGCACGGTCACACCGGCTTCGCGGGCCCAACGCTCGATCGAGGGGCGATGGCCCAGGGTGGCGCAAAGGCGATCGCGCACAGCCACCAAGTTCACCAACCGTTCCAGTTGCGGTTCCTCAGGGCAGGCGGCCGTTTCCCGCAGCCGCAACAGTTGCATATATCGCTGCACCTTTTGGGCTTCGGTCACTTCCTCGTCCCGGCCCAACAGACGCACACGCCCAATCTCTTGAAGATATAGGCGCACGAGATCGGTGGTTCTGCGGCGATCGCGCCGGCCATCCTGGGCCAAGGCCGCCTTTACGTCCTCATCCTCTTCCTCAAGGCGATCGGCACCGAGGTCATCTGTGCCCAAATCCTCAGCACTCAAATCATCTACGCCCAAATCTTCAACCTCAAATCCTGAGCCACTCAGCTCATTTTCCAGAGTCGTTTCATCAAAATCCTGGTCTCCGGAATCAAGGGATTCTTCGGAGTGGTCTTCTTGCTCATCCAGCAGGCCACTGGACAACTCAGGCGACAAATCGATCGGAGATTTACTAAAGAATTGATCTGAATCGAAAAAGTTGATAGGCATAGCAGTCATAGTCTCTACCGCTCCGAAGATGCGCATGAATCAAGCGAGTCCAACACCCTCAATGCGCCAGTTGCTGCATAGCTATCGATCTATCGCCGCATGGGTTCGTTTTTAAGCCTGGATCGCCAGTGCGCGCGGCCGGAATAGGGATCGATGGGAAGCTGCCCTGATGCTAACTATCGTAGTGAGGCTCCTCTGAATGCTCAGTGACCGAAGCGGCGTTCTCGAACAATCTTCGTCACGGAGCGCTAGTTAGCCGGATCGCCATTACGGTCGATAATCGATCGCCATCCTGTGTGATCTCGATCGCTGGTAGGAACCTCCGTCCACAAATTCACCCCTAAGATGTAGTTATCGTGAATTGTTCCCGGGATGACTGTCTCCCAAGAATGTCTTAAGACTTCTTTGGATTTTGTCTGAACTTTTACAAAAAAAGATAAATTTTGTAAATCGCAATACCAGCAATTTAGGAATTAATCCTGATCAACTATCAATTAAAGACCCATCCCCAGAATTCTGAAATTGGGTTGAGCCATAGGGGTTAAGACTCTGATTTCATCCAATTGTCAGTGATGAGTCCATGGATGGTTGTTGAATTACTCCTTGATTATTGATTGATGATGATTCTCAATTTCAAAAGACTGCATTAATTTGCGTGAACTTGCTCTGGCTGACACTATCAGGGTTATGGATTTTTGTATTGATTTTTAACTACTTTTGATCAGGCTGCAAAGAACTTCTTACCCAAAAATCATGGGAGCATCTCGCTCAAGATGCCCCCATGATTCACCTCTCTCCAGGGGTGATCAGACTCGTTGGGCGATCGATGACGGGTGGACATTGCCCACCCTGCCCCCTGCTCAACCCGAGCTGATGATTCCGTAACTCGGCAATAACTCAGTCGCGACGTAGCCACGACGTAGCCACGACTCAGCAGCCATCAGCAGCAAGCGGTTTAGTCCATTTCCACCTGCAAAACGTTGGCGATCGCCTGTTGGGAATCGGTTTTGAACTCCCGCACATTCACCCACCACAGCAGCCCGATCGCGATCGCCATCATCAACGCTTCCGCCGCAAACACCGTGATGAAGCCATAGATCGGTTGCCCAAACAGCGCCAGCCCAACCCGTTGGTAAATTAAGCCGCCCAACCAGGTAGACAGGGCCTTGGCCAAGGCCTGGGCCAGACCCCAAGCCCCAATGAACGTGCCGGCCGTTTCCGCCGCCGTTAGATCCAACATCAGGGTCAAGGCCCCGGTAGTGACAACGCCCGAGGTGAGGCCAAAAATACCCACGGCCGCTTGCAAAACCGTGGGATTAGCCCCGATCGCCCCAGGATTGGGATTGCTGGAAAATCCCGCCAAGATGATTAGCCCCAGCGCCGCGATCGTCAGCAAACAACCGAGCTTTGTGGTGCGCTGTTTGCCCAACCGGGGAATCAGGCCAAAGCCCGTGGCCACCAACCCCAAGAGGGTTCCCGTGCCAAAGAATGCATTCAAACTCGTGGTGGCCGAAGGGGGCATGTTGAACACTTCGCCGCCGTAGTTTTCGAGAACGGCCTCTTGCAAAAACAGGCCCAGGGTCATGGCTAGCAAGAATGCAAAAAAGATGCCCGTTTGCCGACTGGCGGTCAAAATTCGCAGGGCCCGCCCGAGGGTAATTTGGTCTTCCCGTTCCGCCAGGTGCGATCGCAGGCCATAGCGCGAAAACCGTTTTTCCACACCCCAGGTGGCCGCAAAGGCCAACCCAACCACAGTCGCGGGCACGATGATGAACAGTTGGTTCAAGGCCCCTTGCAAAGCGGCGAGGCTGTTGGCCGCTTCGGCCCGTTTCAGGAGAATCGAAGTCAGGATGGCCCCGATGATGATCCCCACCATCAGCATTGACCAAACCACCCCCACGAGGCGCGATCGATCATCTTCGTCCGACACGTCCACCAACAGAGCCGCAAAGGGCGTGGAGCTGGCACTGATGGAGAGGCCATAGCCCGCAAACAGCAACCCAAGGGCGATCGTCCAGAGGCCCGTGGTTCCCTCCCAAGACCAACCGCCCGCCTGCGCCACGGCCGCGCCCAATTGCCACATCACCTGCACAATCAAAAACGAGAGCACAGCAAAAACCATCGATCCCAGCCAGACATAGCCCGATCGATGCAGTCGGAACAGGGGCTTGGCATCGGACAGTTGCCCAAACCAAACACGGGCGGGCGCAATGAACTGGTGCAGGGCGATCGCCCCCGCCGCCACATCCAGGGGAATGGCCAACTCATTGCCCATCACCCGGTTCAGCAGCCCCAAGGTGAGCACCGACATCATGCCCAGGCCCATTTGAAACAGGCCCAAGCGCAACATCATTGGCAGGGAAAGCTTAGGGGGCTGTTGGGGCAAGTCATGGTGCGGGGGCAACTCCAATGGAGGAGACAACGGATTCAAAGTGGATTCGGGAGACTCTGGAGGCATGGTGCTAAGAAGGGCAGAGAATTCAAGGATGGATTGGGATCGTGGATTGAGGGCTGTGACTCGGATTCGTGAGCCTCTGATCCTGCCGTCGCGAGATCCTAGGAAGCAAGGCGAGATCCTAGGAAGCAAGGCGAGATCCTAGGGAGCAAGGGGCTTAAGCCTCTTGTTTGAGGCGGTTAGGCCAGGAAAATCAGCCATTTTCGCCTCAATCGATCGAATTCGATGACAAACCTCGGCTCCTGGGTTGGATCTGGGTTGAGATTTTTGGATCTGGGTTGAAATTTAAGCTGGTTGATAAAAGGTTTTGACCCAAATTTTGCAGCCGACTCGCCGGGGCGATCGCTCTCCAATTTTAAAAGGCACACCGGAACTTCCCCTTCAGTCCCGAAATCCTGACGGAATTTTGGGGAATGCCCAAATTTCTTGAAGAATAAATCCTTATAATTGGTTCACAGAAATTAATGTTTTGTCTAAAATTTCTCATCAACTCCAGCCCAAACCTTTAGAGAACGAGATCCAACCATGACCGGATTCATTCGTGGCCTGTTCGGCGGCAACAAAAAAGAAGAAGCACCCGCGCCCCAACCCGCTCGCCAAAAGGAAACCCAGGACTTTTTCTTGGATTTTGACAGCGCTCGCACCTTCGGGGACATTGAGCGGATGCGCAAGGAAGTGGAAGTCCACAAGACTTTCCCCAAGGGAACTACACCCGTTGAACAACCGGCCAAACCCAAGGCCAAGGCTGCGGAACCCACCAGCAGCGCTCCGGCCAGCACGGCCGGCGAAACCCTGGAACGCCGCAAGGCCGATCGCAACTTGGATGCGTTCCGCAGCATGGCTAAAGACCTGAAAAAATAGGCGGGGTCTCAAAACTGGGATCGCAAAACGAATCCAGTCGATCGCCACGGGAGGGAGAGCAATGTTGAGTTGTTCTCCCTCCTGTGTGTTGATAGGGTCTGATGTGGATGGGGTCTGATGTGGCTTAACGCTGGCTGGTTAGTTCCGGCGGTGATTGATTCTTGTGCTGGCTCATTTTGCGAGCGATCTCTGGGCAGTTAAGCTGTTGGTTGCCACTTCCAGCTAGGGCGATCGCGCCGCTGATGGCTTTTGAAGGTGGCTGCCCGGTGCAAACTCCTGCTCATTGAGACAACGAGATCTGGCCTATGACCTACTTGCGGACTGACGACCCATCCTCCCAGCGGCCGAAAATTAGTCCCGGTCGGTTACGGGAAATTCAGGAGGAGGCTGAACGGCTGCAATGGTTGCTGGCCTCGCTGCTGGTGTTGCCGGGAGTGTTGGATAACGAAGTGGGCAAGGCTTTTGCGCAGTTTTTGGGAACGGTGCTGGAGCGATCGCGCGATGCGACGGATATTACGTTGGCCTATGGGCGCTGGTTTCGGGCGCTGATGACCACGGGCCAAAGCTGGGGCGATTATTTGCTCGATCGCCTGGTGACGGTGGATGCGGTGTTGGCTCCGGTGCTCAAAGGCAAGACGATCGAGCAATTGCCCAAGGCCACGATCGCGGCGATCGAGCATGATTTACGCGCATTTCAGCAACTGTGGCAGTTCGAGCCGGCCTTGGCTTGTCAGTGGGCCCAGGAGTTGGCGGGTGGGGCGATCGAGCTAGTGGCCTGGAGTGGGCCCAGTGCTGACTCAGAAATGGAATTGGATTCACTCGACGCATCTGATCCGCCTGATGTCTCTGATCAACTGGACAAGCCCGATCACAAGCCTGATCAATTGGCTGCGCCTGATCCTGATCAACTTGATAAGCCTGATCAATCCGATGCGTCGGATCAATCTAACGAGTCGGATCAATCCGATGTGTCGGATCAATCTGCCGTCACCGAGCCAGAAACCAAACCCAATCCAAAAGCCGCACTCCGGGCCCAGTTGCGCAACCTGGACGACTGGGCAACAGCCACACCAGCTTTGGTGCGCTATTTGGCAGAGGCCGATCGGGGACAGTTCAGCGAGTCCCGAGCTTTCCGCTGGCGATCGGGGCAGCTTGTGCCGGTGACCCATCCTGACCCGATCGACCTGCCCGACCTGGCCGGCTATGACGGCCCCAAGGCGCAACTAATCCAAAACACGGAATTTCTGCTGGCCGGTCACCGGGCACTAAACGTGTTGCTGTATGGGGCACGGGGCACGGGAAAATCATCCCTCGTGAAAGCGCTGCTGTCGGCCTATGGCGATCGGGGATTGCGATTGGTGGAGGTGGCCAAGCAAGAGTTGGATCATCTGCCGGAGATTGTGGACTTGCTGCGGAGCGCGCCCCAAAAGTTCATCCTATTTGTGGATGATTTGTCCTTTGAGGAGGATGACGAGGCCTTCAAGGCGTTGAAGGTTTGCCTGGAGGGCGGCATCACGGAGCGGCCAAAGAATGTGGTGGTCTATGCCACTTCAAACCGACGACATTTGGTGCGGGAATATTTTGCCGATCGCCCCCGGCCCAGCGATGCGGATGAGGTGCAGTCCTGGGATACGGTGCAGGAAAAGCTCTCCTTTGCCGATCGCTTTGGCCTGACGTTGACCTTTGAGGCGGCCGACCAAGACACCTATTTAGAAATCGTGAATCATTTGGCTGATTTAGCCAATCTCGGGATCGATCGGGCAGAATTGCGGTTCCGAGCTTTGCAGTGGGCCACGCGTCACAATGGGCGATCGGGTCGCACGGCTCGCCAGTTCATCGACTTCCTCTCCGCTGAGCAGGCCTTGGCGGCCAAGGCCGCTCCCAGCACTGAGGCTTCGGAGGCTTCTGAGACTCCGGAAGCTTGATGGCGCTCATGGCTCTGGGTTAACCGCTGATGCTGATTTGGACGAGCCAACTATATGCATGGGCCCATTCCGGAACACCGCTTTTTTGCTTATCTAACTTGGCAAAGTGTCGCGACTCTACCCGATCGGGAGCGGGCCGTGGTGATTTTGCCGGTGGGGGCGATCGAGCAGCACGGGCCCCACTTGCCCTTGAATGTGGACAGCGCGATCGTGAACGGAATTCTCGGGCGATCGCTCCAATGGCTCGATCAACAACGGCCTGACGTGGTGGCCTATGCCCTGCCACCGTTGTTCTATGGCAAATCTAACGAGCATCTGGCGCTGCCGGGAACCATTTCCCTCAGCGCCACCACGCTCCTGTCCTTGGTGATGGACATTGGCCACAGCCTCTATCGATCGGGCTTTCGGAAACTGCTGTTGCTGAATGGCCACGGAGGACAGCCCCAGGTGTTGGATATTGCCGCCACGGATCTCCATGAGCGATATCCCGACTTTTGGACCTATTCCTGTTTTGTGTGGCGATCGGCCAATTACAAGCCCCTTTTGAACCCGGCGGAAACCCTGGGAATGCACGCGGGCGATGCGGAAACCTGTGTGATGTTGGCCCTTGATCCCGATCGGGTGCGGATGCAACGGGCCCAAGCAGAGATGCCCCTGACCCATCCGGGCAAGCGATTGGGGCCCAAAGGAGCCTTAACCTACGCCTGGACAATTCAAGATCTGAGCCAAAGTGGCGTGATTGGTGACCCAACGGCGGCGGCGGCCGATCGGGGCGAACAGATTATCGAACTGCTCGCCCGCAACTGGGCTGAGATCCTGGCCGAAATCTACGACTACTACCCGATCGCCCAGCCCTAGCCCAGGATCGCCCAACTGTTGAAACTACTGGACAAGTTGGCAGGCGCATTGGGGAAGGTGGCGATCGTTTGCACGCCGGATCCGTTGTTGAACTGCAACGCGACCCCCGTGCCGCTACTGACAAAGGCAAACCCGCCCCGCTCCGGATCCACCGAGAACACCCGCAGGGTCGTAATTCCCCCAAATCCGGTGCTCCGAATCACCAATTTGTCCAACGTGGGGTCAAAGTCCGTCAGCACATCACCCCCTTCAGCGGGCGTGTTGTAAATAAAGAAGTCGCTTCCCCCCGTGGCCAGCAACGTATCAGACCCCAATCCCCCTTCCATGGAGTCATTGCCCTCGCCGCCATCAATCAAATCGTTGCCGCCACTGCCCTTCAGCAAATCTGCACCACCCAAACCGGTGACCGTATCGTTGCCATCCAAAGCATCGATCGTGTCATCCCCAAACGTGCCTTGAATATTGTCATTGCCGGTGGAGGGCTGGGTGGAACCGGTGCTGCCCGTGCCGCCCGTGCTGCCGCTCACGCCGCCCGTGGTGGTGTCTGTGCCCACGGGGGTGAGGAAACTGAGGCGCTGACTGTTTTTCACGATCGCAATCAGCCGCTCCGTGTTGTTGGTATCCACCAACGTCAGGAACGTATCGGCCGCATTCAGCCCCGTTCCCGGAACCACCACCACCCGCGAGGCAATGTTGCCCTCGAACCCAATCAGGTCTTGGGTGAAGTCATAGTCAGCAATGATGTCAACGCCACCCGCTTGGCCTGACACGATGAAGGTGTCGCCGCCATTGCCCCCAATCAGGGTGTTGCTGCCCTGGTTGCCATACAGGGTGTCGTTACCGTTATCCCCGGACAGGCGATCGTCCCCGGTTCCGCCGAAGATCACATCTTCGTTGTCGCCGCCATTGATCGTATCCGCATCGCCGTTGCCGTTGAGGGTGTCGCTGCCTTCGCCGCCGTTGATGATGTCAAGGTCGCGGCCGCCCAAAATCAGATCAGCCCCGCTGTCACCATTCAGATCATCGTTACCATCGCCGCCATTGATAGTGTCGGCTTCTCGGCCACCAAAAACTACGTCATCCCCTCGACTGCCATCAATACGATCGTTCCCTTGGCTGCCAAAAATCAGGTCATTGCCCTGGCCACCGAAGATGACATCGTTGCCCAAATCTCCAAACAGGATGTCTTCGCCCTCGTTACCTTGCAGCAGGTCATCGCCCTGGCCACCGTAGAGGGTATCGGCTCCCACGTCGCCCCATAGGGTGTCATTGCCTTGGCTGCCTCGCAGGATGTCGGGATCTTGGCCACCAAAGAGCAGATCGTTGCCATCGTTCCCATCCAGCAAGTCGTTATCTTCGTTGCCGTAAAGGGTGTCATTTCCCTTGCCGCCAAAGAGTTGGTCGCTGCCAAAGCCCCCTTGCAGGAAGTCGTTGCCATCGTTGCCATTGAGAATGTCGTTGTCGCGGCCCCCTTGGAGGGCATCGTTACCGGCTAAGCCAATGAGGGTGTCGCTCCCTTCGTTGCCAAAAATTTGGTCGTTGTCGTTGGTTCCGGTGAGGAGGTTGGGAAGGTTGTTACCGTTAATGATGGCCATGGGGCGCTCCAAGGTGGGCTACAGTCCTGCGGGCGAACCGATGCGTGAGAAGGCTGAAGATGGGGTGATGGTGGGTGTGGCTCGCGCGAATCGATGATGGTCGATTTGTTCTGGGGTTGTCAAATGGGGGATGTGCCGAAAATGGCGGGTTTGGGGCGGGTGCGAGGCGGAGAGATGGGGCCGGCAAGGTCAGGAATTGACCTGGATCCCTAGGGCGATCGGGAGGGGGCAAACCCGATTAACCCGATTGTTAACATAGGCTTGCGTGGGGCGACCCCGCACGGCGTTGGGGTGGGGTGGTTCAGGAAATCCGGAAGGGACGGGGGCGATCGATCGGCCCGGCCAAAGCAGCCCAGGACGATCGCCCCCAGTCGTTTGCGTCCTAGATTCCCAATCTGAGCGGTATTGCAGCGCACAAAGCAGAGGTTTTTGATTCATGAGTCAATCGTTGAGAGCGGCGGCGGCCAGCCCGATCAAATTCGGCACGGATGGTTGGCGGGGGGTAATTGCGGCGGACTTCACGATCGAGCGGGTGGCTCGGGTGGCCCCGCTGGCGGCGGAAGCGTTGGCCCAGGAGTTTGGGGCCAGCACCGGCAGCCGCACTATTTTGGTGGGCTACGATCGCCGGTTCATGGCTGAAGATTTTGCGCGGGTGGCCGCTGAAGCCATCCAGGCGATCGGCTATCGGGTGAAGCTGTCGGACTGCTATGCCCCCACGCCGGTCTTTAGCTGGATTGCCCACCATGAACAGGCCCTTGGGGCGATCGTCCTGACGGCCAGCCACAATCCTGGTCGCTATTTGGGTCTGAAGGTCAAGGGAGCCTTTGGGGGTTCCGTGTCGCCGGAGGTGACCCAAAAGATTGAGACGATGTTGGCGGCCGAAACGGTTCCGGCCGAGGTGGAGCATCCGGAGCCGATCGAGTCGTTTAATCCTTGGGAAAGCGGCTACTGTGAAGCGTTGCGGCAGTTCGTTGATCTTGCTGCCATCCGAGCTGCCATTGCCGATGGCAAGCTGGCGGTGTTTGTGGATGCGATGCATGGCGCTTCGGCGGGCGGCCTCAGCAAGGTGCTGGATGTTGCCGTGCAGGAACTGAACACCAATCGCGATCCGTTGTTTGAAGGGGGCGCGCCGGAGCCGTTGCCCAAATACACCACCCGCTCGATCGCCCAAATTCGCGACCACCAACAGGCCCATCCCGACCAGTTGGCCGTGGGTTTGGTCTTTGATGGCGACTGCGATCGGATCGCCGCGATCGATGGGTCTGGGGAATTTCTCACCTCCCAGATCTTGATCCCAATTTTGATTCAACACCTGGCCGTGGTGCGCGGGCAAACCGGCGAAGTGGTTAAAACCGTCAGCGGCTCCGACCTGATGCCCAAGGTGGCGGAACTGTATCAATTGCCGGTTCATGAAACCGCCGTGGGCTACAAATACATCGCCGATCGGATGTTGAGCGTGCCGGTGTTGATTGGGGGCGAAGAGTCCGGCGGCGTGGGCTATGGCAACCACATTCCCGAACGGGACGCGCTGCTCTCGGCTCTGTATGTGCTGGAAGCCGTTGTGAAAGCGGGCAAAAGCCTGAATGAGCTTTACGGAGATCTGCAAACCAAAACCAACTTTTTCAATGCCTACGATCGCATTGATTTAGCCCTGGCCAGCATGGCCGCACGCGATCGGCTGTTGGGACAACTGCAAACCAACCCACCCCAAACGATTGCCGGGCAAGCGGTCACCGACTGCCAAACCACCGACGGCTATAAATTCCGCCTAACCAGTGGCGATTGGTTAATGGTGCGCTTCAGCGGCACGGAACCCGTCCTGCGGCTCTATTGCGAAGCCGTCACGCTCGATCGGGTGCATGAAATCCTGGAATGGGCCCAGCAATGGGCCGAAGCTGCCGCCGCCTAAGGTTGCTGCTCAATTCCCACAGGCGCACCCACCCAAAACCAACCGTGCGCTCTTGATTTAACCCAAACCTGCTGGACTTGGTTCGCCCGGGCTAATCCCCGGGTGATTTTTTTGGGTGGTCATTACCGTTGGTTGCCCTTTGCCAAACCACCCCCGATCGGGACAATTGGGAAGTTCTGTCCATCCTGAAATTTCTTTTTTCGCCATGCCCCGTTTAGTCGTTGCCACCGGAAACTCCGGCAAACTCAAAGAACTACAGGCCTACTTGGATGATTTGGGCTGGGAACTGGCCCTGAAGCCCCCGGAGCTAGAGATTGAAGAAACGGGCCAAACCTTCCTCGAAAATGCCCGCCTGAAAGCCACCCAAGTGGCCCTGGCAACCGGTGAATGGGCGAT
Organism: Limnothrix sp. FACHB-881; assembly: GCF_014698135.1. Classification (NCBI taxonomy): domain Bacteria; kingdom Bacillati; phylum Cyanobacteriota; class Cyanophyceae; order Pseudanabaenales; family Pseudanabaenaceae; genus Limnothrix; species Limnothrix sp. FACHB-881. Next base: position 216,899 of record NZ_JACJSN010000001.1, on the reverse strand, counting down.
CGCCGATGATTCCGGCCTGGCGATCGATGCCCTCAATGGCGCACCGGGTCTCTACTCCGCCCGCTATGGAGTCACCGATGCCGATCGAATCAACCGCGTCCTCACCGAACTGGCCAACCAGCCCGATCGCCGGGCCCAATTTGTTTGTGCGTTGGTGGTCGTGCGGCCCGATGGCACGGTGGCCGCCGAAGCTGAGGGCATCTGTCCCGGTGAAATCACCACAGCCCCCCGGGGAGAGCAGGGTTTTGGTTACGACCCCATTTTTCTGATGCCTGAGTTGGGCCTCACCTATGCCGAAATGTCTGCCACCCAAAAACATGAACTGAGCCATCGCGGCCGGGCGATCGCCCTGTTGCGGCCCCAACTCGCAACCCTGTAACCTCCACGCCAATTCATCACCCCCACCCCAAGGGCCAGCGACCTCGTCTCCTCACCCCCCGGCTCAACATTCACCACAACACAAGCGGCATACGCAGCAGGCAAAGGACTAATCCCCTTTGCCTTTATTTTTCAATCCCCTCATTGCCACTCTTTCCCCATAGTTTGCACAGCGCTTCAAGCACACAATTTCAATTGATGAACTTAATATTTTTTACAGAATTTCAGTTATAGAACCTTAGGGCCTGTCGTCATTTCCTAGGATCTAGGCGGAAACGATTGATTTTCCATATTCCAGTCGTCGTAACAAGGGGCTTGAGCATCTTGTCCCCCACGATCTGCCAACGGTGAAATCAGGGTTTCAGGTGATTTGACGACAGGCCCTAGGATGGGTGATCAGGTTCACAAAACTTTGATTTGACGTTGAAAGGTCGAGGATCTGAGGGGGTCAAACCCCTCATTGGCGATGATCTGACTTAGGAGATTAACTACACTTTTCTTCAAGAAGTTAGTTAGCGATCCACCTTAGTTGAACAGAAGAATTTTTACCAAAATTCTTGAGCTTCAGTTATTCAAAATCAAGGCAAATGTATGATTTTTAACACCCAACCCCCTTGGTCATGTATCCAATGATATCTGCTCGTTAAATTGATCGATGAGCCACGATTTTTAAGTCCATTCAAGAGATTAAGATTCATTACAATCACTGCTTTTTCTATTTGCGATCAAAATTGTCTTAGCCTAGAGTTAATCTGACCTTTAAACAGCATTAGACCTAAGATCATTCCACCCCTCCAGTCGGAATTTCTAGGTCTTGACTCAAGCATCTTGCTTGAGCGAATAAGCTTCGTCCATGAGAGTCATTGTTGGGCTGTCTCTCTTGAACTAGTCACTTCGAAAAATCTTCCAAGGCTTAAGTTAAGTCGGGTTTCCGTTTGGTTGAATTTCAAAACGATCAAGGGATTATTGAGCTGAAATAATCCCGCTATTTGGTTCAGCAATTTTCGCTGGCGAGGCTATTGAAATGGCAGATTTTGACGTTTTAATTACGGGTGGTGCTGGTTTTGTCGGCAGTGCGATCGCACGCTATCTACTGAGTGTGGGCAAGTCAGTGGTTTGTTTAGATCGCCACGATCCCGGTCGGCTAGTCGATATTGATGATCGAATTGAGAACGTCGCGGGCGATATTCTCGATGCTGATTGCATGGATCATTGGATTGCTCGCTGCGATCGAGTGATTCATCTCGCGGCCGTTGTTGGTGTGGATGAATATGTCACTCGGCCCCACGATGTTTTGGATGTGAACATCTTGGGAACGCGCAATGTCTTAATGGCTTGCTTGAAACATGACCGCCCTGTTTTAATTGCCAGCAGCAGCGAAACCTACGGCTTAAATACCGGCATTCTGGAAGAAGATAGCGATCGCATCTATGGCACTTCTCGAAACCATCGCTGGAGCTATGCCATTTCCAAAACCACCGGGGAACACTACGCCTATGCCCTGGGCCGTTTGGGACTGACCGCCGCCGCCGTTCGATACTTTAATATCTATGGCCCCCAACTTGATGCACCGGGAAAAGGACGTGTCATCAGTAAGTTTCTGGGCAGAATTCGCGACGGTTTGCCCTTGATGTTGGTGGATGGCGGTCAAGCCGTGCGCACCCTTTGTTATATCGACGATGCGGCAGAGGCAACCGCAAGACTCGCCCTTGAACTCAGTCCCGACTGTAGCTATAACCACTCAGCCGTTAATATTGGCCGTCCTGAGCCAATTACCATGCGTGAATTGGCGGAAATTATGATTCGCCTCTCAGGCCACAAAGCCGGAACCGAAGACATTGATGGAAAGCAATTTTTTGGCGAGGGATTTGAAGAAATTCCCGTGCGTGTGCCTGATGTGTCCAAGCTGGAACGGATCCTAAACTTCAAAGCCAAAATTGACATGGAGGAAGGGTTGCGCCGAACCCTCGACTATTGGGGACTGCTTAGCCCCGATGCCGGTCGCGGTGCGTTCTCTCGCAGTTCCAGCCATACTCCTCCAGTGGTGCCCATGGTGCGCCCGCACTTTGCACCCAATAGCGTTCTCATCCAATCCTTCCAGCAATCTTTGGCCACCGGGCAAGCCACCAACGGCGGCCCCCACTTGCACAATTTTGAAAAGGAATTGGCCCAGTATCTCGGCGTGCCCGATGTGGTGGTCTTGAGCAATGGTGCGGATGCGCTGACGTTGGGTATGCAAGTGCTGGGGCGCAAAGGCAAGGCGGTGTTGCCGTCCTATACCTTCATTGCCACTTTGAATTCGATCGAGTCGGCGGGTCTAGAGCCAATTTTCTGCGACATCGATCCCGAAACCTTTACGATGTCGCCCACGGCCCTGGCGCAAATTCTTGACCAGGAGCGGGATGTTGCTGTGGTAGTGCCGGTGAATGTGTTCGGGGTAACGCCTGACTTGCCGGCGATCGCTGCCCTTTGTCAACAGGCGGGGGCGGAGCTGATCTATGACAACTGCCACGGATTTGGCACTGAAACCCATGGCCGTCGGGTTCCCGCAGAACCGCGCCTGCAAATGTTTAGCTTCCATGCAACCAAGGTGCTGCCAGCGATCGAGGGCGGCGCACTGGTTGGCCATGATTTGGACTTGCTCAATCAAGTGCGACAGTTGCGTAACCACGGCATTGCCCATCACAACTTGTCAGAATCGAGCTTGGGCATGAACGCCAAAATGGATGAGTTGCGGGCCGCCACCGGTCGCCACGTCCTGCGCCACTTCCCCAAAAATCTTGAGCAACGCCGCCAATACGCCCAACAACTGCGCACCTTCTTCCAGGAGTCCTGTCACGGGGCCCTGATGCCCCAGCGAATTCCCGAGGGCGTGATTTCCAATTTCCAAAACCTGGGAGTGTTGATGCCGGTTGCCAAGCAAGGGGAACTGAGCCGCGTCATTACCGCCCTGAGGGAAGAAGGGGTGGAATGTCGCTCATACTTCAACCCCGCCCTTCATACCCTGGCACGGGCTAAGAGCTATGCACGCTATCCCCTGCCCGTCACGAATCAGGTTTGGAATTCGCTGCTATGCTTTCCCATTCACAGCCAAATGGATGCGAAAGACATTGATCGGGTGCAGTTAGCAGCGCGATCGGTTGCTGATGTTTTGACCCTTGCGCAAGTGTCCTAACCAATCCGTTTGATCGGCAGTGGATCAAAGATTCACTGCCGGTAATGGCTTGATCAAGCAATCATGAAATGCTCACGAATGACTTGAAATTAATCGGTGAACGGAGCTGGTGCTGATTGCCCATTAGCTCATCACCAGTTCATTGATTGTGACTTGAATGCAAAGCGATCGCGCGTCGATCACCAGGTTAATTTGACCGTCAATTTGCTGCCAATTAAATAGTCATTCACCTGCTCGGGTTTTGATTGCCCTTGCCGCTTAGCTTCCCTTTGCCTGAACAAGAAATTTCAGCAGAACACTATGGATATTGCAATCGTAACTGGCGCATCCGGCTTAATTGGCTCTGCGGCTGTGCGCTTCCTGGCCGATCGGGGTTTACAAGTGGTTGGCATTGACAATGATTTACGTCGCTACTTTTTTGGCGAGGAAGCTTCCACCGCCTGGAATCGCGATCGACTGCAAGCCGAAGTTGCCCACTACATGCATGAAAACGAGGACATTCGCGATTTAGCAGCCCTAGAACGCATCTTCAAAACCTACAACACAGACATCAAAATCATTATTCATGCAGCAGCTCAACCGTCTCACGATTGGGCCGCAACAGAACCTTTAACCGATTTTGCAGTGAATGCCAATGGAACCCTCAATCTTTTAGAGATGACCCGCCAGCATTGCCCCGAAGCAGTGTTTATTTTCACCTCTACGAATAATGTGTATGGAGATGCCATTAATCACTATCCATTAGTGGAATTGGAAACTCGATGGGAACTAGAACCGTCTCATCCCTATTTTGAACGCGGAATTGACGAGACCATGAGCATCGATCGCTCTGTACACACCATCTTCGGAGCTTCCAAGGTTGCTGCTGACATCATGGTGCAAGAGTATGGCATTTACTATGGCTTAAAAACAGGCATTTTTCGGGGGGGATGTCTGACTGGCCCCGACCATTCTGGAACCCAGTTGCATGGTTTTTTAGCCTACCTCATGAAATGTGCCATTACCGGTCGTCACTACACTGTTTTCGGCTATCAGGCCAAACAGGTTCGCGATAATATTCACAGCTATGATTTGGTGAATATGTTTTGGCATTTTTATCAAAATCCTCGCTGTGGAGAAGTGTATAACGCTGGCGGCAGCCGCTATTCCCACTGCTCAATGATGGAGGCCATCACCCGCAGCAGCGAAATTGTGGGCAAGCCCATGAATTGGAGCTACAGCGAGCAAAATCGCCTCGGTGATCATATTTGGTGGGTCAGCGATGTGCAGAAGTTTAAGGATCACTATCCCGATTGGGACTTTAAATATAGTCTGGATGATATTTTAATTCAAATTTATGAGGGTTTATCCAAGCGAGAAGATATGGCCTTGGTTTAGGATTAACAGGATTAGAATGCGATGGCTCTTGAATCAAAAATCTTGACAGGTTAGCTCATGGTCAACAGCTTTTCGGAAGCTAATTTCTGGTCAACTATGCAATGGCACAATCCACCAGCCGAATGGAGCGATCGCAATGGTCAACTTTGGGTTAAAACGGGCTTAAAATCCGATTTTTGGCGAACCACTCACTACGGATTTATTCGAGATTCAGGGCATTTTTATCATTGCGCCATCAGCGGCAACTTCCGGGCGCGCGTTTGTTTTTCAGGGCAATATCAAGATCTTTATGATCAAGCCGGACTGATGGTACGCGCAAGTGAAACGCATTGGCTCAAGTGTGGCATCGAATACGTTGAAGGCGTGCAATACGCCAGTGCAGTCGTAACGCGCGATCGCTCGGACTGGTCTGTTGCACCACTTCCTGGGCAGCCAGAGCGTGTTTGGTTTGAAGTGCGCCGAAAAGATGAGGCAATTGCAATTCTCTATTCCCTGAATGGGGAGCAATTCACCCTATTACGATTAGCGGATTTTCCCGAAGATCCTACAGTTCAGGTGGGGCCCGTTTGCGCTTCGCCGGAGCGGGCCCACTTTGAGGTGATTTTTGAAGCTTTTATGATTGAATCTTGCTCTAAGCCAGTCGTCGATTAGTAACTATCATTCAAGCTTCCTCGAAGCTAGCGGGTGTCATTGCTGCTGTGATTTTTCTGCAAGGCATATCCAAACCTGAAAACCGTGGCTTAACCTTATGACTCCTGAAGCTCAAGCATCTCCCAGTGATGATTCAGACGATTCAAAAGAGGAAGCAACCACCAATCAGTCCACCAGCCAGTCACCCACTTCTGAATCTGATTCCCAAAATCAGAACAATCGCCATTCATCACTGGCTTTTTTGTGGCTAATTTTGGGGCTAATCGCTCTCTCATCGACAGCCATTTTCATTAAGTTATCGATTCGAGAAATCAGTGCAGAAGCAACGGTTTTTAATCGATTATGGATTGCAACGCTGGCGTTTACGGGGTTGAATTGGCTCCAAAGAGAACAGCCTCCATCAGCAGTTTCCGAAAGCAAAACGGAAGGTGGCTATACTACCCAAAATTCTGGAGCAGCCGACCATTCTTCCGCAGCAGTAACAGGCCAACCACAAAAACTACCTTGGGCAACCATCAACCTGTTGTTGGCACTGGGGTTTGTGCATCTTGTGGGGCGTTATTTGTGGACATGGTCGCTCACCAGCACCACCGCAGCCAATGGGGCAATGTTGGCGAATATGCCTCCCCTGTTCACGGCCCTTGGGGGTTGGCTTTTTTTGGGACAACGGTTCGATCGACGGTTTTTGAGTGGGTTGGCGATCGCGGTCATTGGGGCAATCACCCTCGCGATCGGTGACTGGATTCAACCCAAAGAAGCTCTTTTTGGCACTAGCGCCTTGCTTGGAGATGGGGCAGCCTTGCTCTCCTCGGTCTTTTACGCAGCCAGTTTCCTGCTCGTTGAAAAACTGCGGCAACGTCTTTCAACCTCAAGAATTTTAGTATGGCGCTGTGCCATTGGTTTGCTCCTAGCAACACCGATTGTTTGGGCGATCGATAGCACCATCTTTCCCATTAGCACCATGGGTTGGATTGCAGTCATTGGACTCGCATTAATTAGTGAAGTCACTGGCCATGGATTAATTGTTTATAGTCTCAAGCATTTCTCTTCTACATTTGTCACCATTGTTTTGTTGCTAGAGCCAGCCCCTGTTGCTGCCATAGCTTGGTTGTGGTTTGGTGAATTTCTTGATCCTCTTAATATTTTGGGCTTCTTTCTAATTACCATCGGAATTTATCTAGCCAAAACAGGCACTGGAGCAACAGGAAGCAACAACAATAGTCCCAATCTAATTCTCAACCCATCAAACACATCTACTAGTCAAGATTTGGCACTAGGGACACCAGAAATTTCTGGCGAATCGTAGTAGCTTTACGCGACATTTTTAGCTTCAAATTCAAGGAGGATTGCTATTATGAGCCATTCAGAATCAACAAATCAAGACAACCAAAATTTATTTTATAACGGTTGCTTTTACGACTTAATTTTTCAGGGATCCTATCGACACTCAGTTCAATCTCAAGACATTGGATTTTGGCAATCGATCGCCCAAGTTCACGGCAGTCCCATTTTGGAACTGGCTTGCGGAACTGGAAGGGTTACCGCTGATTTGGCAGAAGGAGGCTTTCTTTGCACCGGCATCGACATTTCAGAATCCATGCTCAATGCGGCTCGTACTAAATCCCAGAAAGCCCATTGGGTTCAAGGAGACGTTCGTGATTTTGATCTTCAGACTCAGTTCTCCCTCATCATTTTTCCCTATGACACATTTACCCACTTGCATAGTCTTGATGATGTGCGGCAGTGCTTAAGTCGGGTTCGTCAACATCTGGCTCCTGGCGGTCATTTCATCGTAGATTTCAAAAATCCCTACTATATTTTCGACATTCTGCAAAATCCGGATCGAATTGATCCTTATTCTCAGCTTCAAGATCCTCAGGATGGCTCTTTGGTGACCATTAAACGGCGGAGGCAGTATCATGCCTGGAGCCAGATCCATACAATGACATTGATGTTTTATCGCAATGGCGTTCAGTTTGCGGAAGAAGATTTAGATCTCCGAATTTTTTGGCCACAAGAGATTATGACACTCTTGCAAGCTAATCATTTTCAGATCGTGAAAACCTGGGGGGACTATCAATCGGGATCCTATAGCATTAATTCTTCGCACCTGATTTTGGATTGCCAAGTAAGTCCTAGTCCTTAGTCTTTTCAGTTAATCCTCTCTGGCGGTTTTTCATTGCAATGATTTCTAGCTCTTGTTCTACTTCACCCTTGTCTCGTCAAGCAATGACCATCAATTTTTTGGCATGGCTTTATGGTGAAGAGTCCCTATTTCGCAGTGGGACAGGCTTAGTTTATCCAATCCATCTATGCTCTTGGGTTGAAAAACCACGAAGTCCAAGGCAGGTTTTAGGCAACTTAAAGCTGGAAACAGGTCAATTTCCAAGCAGTAGCTGGTTACTGGAGAAAATGCAACGCACAAGGAAGCATTTATGGAATGGAAAAACCTATGCATTGGATTTTATGGATCGATTTAAGCCTGCTTCTGATGCTGAAGATTTTCTGGCGGGCGATCGCCTCCACTGCACCGTGGGATCGTACTTTGATACTGTCAATACTTGCACCATTTTGGAAGCTGAATTGGAGCAGGCGATCGCCACCTTACCGCTCGATGCTTCCCCCCAAGACTGCTATCAAGCCTTGCCCTTACGACAGAAACTTCATGGCGATCGCCGAGGGAAGGAGGCGCTGCAAGATGCCTGGACAGGACACAACCGCAGTGCCGCGATCGCTATTTCCTGTTGCTTTGTTGTAAATGCCAGTTCTGAGACAGATTCCAAGGATAAATATCGATACTTTCTGCATCAGCGATCCGCACAGGTTGCTGAGGGAGCAGGTCAGTATCATATTGTCCCGTCGATGATCTTTCAGCCAACGGGTGTTGACCCTTTTGATCAGCAATCTTATAACTTGGAAGCAACGATCTTACGAGAAGTTGCAGAGGAATTATTTGACCATGAAGAGGGAGATCAGACAGTCAATTTATATACTGAAATTGCTGATCTCCAAGCCCTATTGGTCAGTGGGGGAGCAACTTTGCTGATCACAGGGGTCGCGATGGATTTGCTTTGTCTACGTCCCGAGTTTTTAGCACTGCTTTGGATTCGCGATCGCACGTGGTTTGAGCGCCATGGATCATCTCTCAAATTTTCTCAGCATGAATATACCCCTAACTCAACCATTCAAGAAAGCTCGCGGGATATTACCGATCCGCAACCTTTTCAAGAAACAGGGGAATTTGCGCCCCATTGTTGCGTAGCCGCCGGGGCAGCTAGTGCCCTTTTAGCCAGAGACTATATTACTCAGTTTCTTGGCTGTTGAAGTCAGGTAAATGAATTGAGCTGGTTAACCTTAGCCAGTTGCCTTAGGTTGGTTAGGATGGGTTGGTTATCACTTACCAATCCCAATCAGTAAATTGCATTTGATTTGTGGCAGTCGATTAGCTAGAGTCAATTCAAAACCCACTGCAAATTATTGCTGTTATTTGGGTTTTAAGCCTGATCATTACCTCGGAAGCCATTGCCCCAAATCCAAATGCATTGTCATTCGGACACAAGAATCTAGCTCTGGAGTTTTGAGCCATGAATACTGCTGAGTTAACGCAAAGCGATCGCAAGGTCTATCTGATTCTTGACACCATTCAAGCCCTATTAATCACCAGCGCTGTGGGCATTGTGGGCTTCAACCTTTGGGGAATTACACACTCCAATATGTTGCCAGCCAGCTTTGCAGCAACAGGTCTCATTGTTTTTCTTTTGTTGGTGAACCGAAGTGTTGGCAAGGCAGTTCGCCAAGCGGCCCGCGAACGGGAGAGTAGTTTTAAGGGATCTCTCTACGGGCAGTTTAATCCAGACAATGAAGATGTTGATGATGCATCAATCAATTTGTTGCGCAGTCGTGCAATTCAATATTGCGAGGACTTGATTGCTGACTATCGGCTCATGCGGAGTCAGTCTCAAATTATTTATTATGTCTTTCAGGTAGCGACCATTGTGTTGTCGGGCGTGACACCGATTTTGGTGCTGCTAGATAAAACAGAAACTGGCCTTCCTTGGCTCAAGTGGTTACCGGTGCTGTTCCCGGCTGTTGCATCGATCGTCACAAGTATTTCCACGTCTTTTCCTTTTCAGGAAAACGCTGTGGCTGCCAATACGGCTGTTGAGTTTTTGGAAGCCGAGCTAGAGAAGTTCATTCTTGGGGTAACGAATGCCTATCGCTTTAGCGATTTACCGCCTCGGGAACGTCGCATCAAGCTGCAAGAAGCTGTTGAAAGTTTTATTATTCAGGTGAATAAAATTCATTTGAAACAGTTACAAAACTCTGGCGATGCTGAATCCCAAAAGAAGGGGCCGGACATGAGCAGTGATGCAGCGAGTAACCCAGAGGGCAATCCAGGATAGGGCAGTCCAGGATAGGGCAGTCCAGGATAGGGCATGAATTTAAGGGCTGCATCTAGAGACGAACAGTCGTGTTAGTCAAAGCATTTGGGGTGACACCTAGCCTGTCAGCGATCACCGCCCTTTCCGATCGCTGCCCACTGGGTGTCACCACAATAGATTGCTACGACGAATTGCGATGATCAAGATTTAGGGACAGCCATTCACTAAATCTGGACGGCGTTGATCAAATTCATTCCAATAATTCTGAAATGCGGCTTGTGAGCGTTCACGAGCTTGGCTCAACTGATCGGAAGAACGCCCATGTTGCTGAATATAGATCTTGGCGGCTTCAGCCCCTCGCAACCTGGCTTCTGCACCGGCCACGCCACAATCACGTAAGACGGGATCAGACAACCCAGCCGCCGCATTCAAAGACCGGCGATAGTTAATGATTGCAGTATCAAAATCTCCGCGCTGTTCTGCTTGGTAACCCGCATTTTGAGGATGCTCCACGGCGGGGCCATAGGGTGTGGTTCCTTGGGCAGTTTCAATGGTTAGGGCGATCGAACTGGTGATCGTCAACGTCAGGGTACTGAGACCGATCGCCCAGCGTTTTGCAGACCAAACAAGAGCCATAAAACCTCCAATGGAAAAATTCAATTAAATCCACATTCAATGCACATTCTCGTGCATGTTTAATACATGTTTAATACATGCTCAAGACCCGGCGTTTAGGTCTTAGCACAGGATGACTTCCCCAGGATTGGTGTATCGGCCAGCAATTTTTCGGGGCGGTAACCGTTAGGATTGGCAGTGGTTTTCTCCTCGATGCATAGCAGATGCATGGTTGCCTATGTCTTCGCTCGATCGCCCGTCTGAAATCCTGACAGCCTTGCAACGTTTGATCGATGTGGTGGCCCAGTTGCGCGATCCGGTGCGGGGCTGTCCTTGGGATTTGGCACAAACGCCCGAAAGCCTCGTGCCTTACATCCTGGAAGAAGCTTACGAAACCGTGGCCGCAATTCGCAGTGGCGATCGCGCAGAAACGGTGGAGGAATTGGGCGATTTATTGCTTCAGGTGGTGTTGCAAGCGCAACTGGCCAGCGAGGCGGGGGATTTTGATTTGGGGCAGGTGGCCAACGGCATTGCCGATAAGTTGGTACGTCGTCATCCCCACGTATTTGGCGAGGCTGAGGCCACCGATGCGGCGGCGGTGCATCGGCAATGGGAACAGATTAAGGCTGCGGAAAAGGGGGAGCCGATCGACCAACCGCCCCCCCTCAGCGCCAAACTCGATCGCTATGTCAACCGCTTGCCACCCTTGATGGCAGCCCTGAAGATGTCGGAAAAGGCGGCGGCAGCAGGCTTCGAGTGGGACAGCCTGGAGGGGGTTTGGGAGAAATTTCACGAGGAGTTAGCGGAACTGCAAGGGGCGATCGCCCAAGGCGACCCGGAACACCAAGCTTCGGAATTGGGCGATTTGCTATTCACGGTGGTGCAATTGGCACGCTGGCAGGGCATTGACCCTTCGGCGGCGCTCCATGGAACCAATCAGCGATTTGTGCAGCGGTTGCGAATGATGGAGGCCCTGAGCGATCGCCCCTTGGAACAGTACAGCCTTGAAACCTTGGAAGCCCTTTGGCAGAAAGCGAAGGCTCAATTGGGCCAAGGATCCGGTCAAGGATCAAGTGCTCAGCATCAGGAATTTTAATTTCCCGCTTGAGTTCAGCAACTGTCCATTGGGGCCGCTGCCATTCACAAAATCTAGAGCCAAAAAATCTAGAGCCAATCCAAAAAATCTAAAGCCAATCTGAAGTTATGGCCGGGATCACCGGAAGCGTCATGATCAGGGCGGGCGATTCCTGAAACCCATGGCAGCATGAGGATGTGGCCCCGATCGCGCGAAGGCGAGGCCACCCTCGCGGCCCCAAGCGGGCCTCGGGGAGCTGTTTCGCCAGTGTGAGTTCCGCACTGCTCTTGGTCATGTCCTACCATGTTTCCCTCCTCGGCCCCGTCAGCGGCCAAATTCAGCGCTGTTCCGACTTAGATGGTTGGGTTCCTGAACCCGGCGATCGGTGGCAAAGTTTCCGTTGGGATCGACGTACCCTCCGTCAATTGAGCGATCCGAACCTGGGCCGGCAACAGTGGCTTCAATGGCTGGGCCACGCGGAGGTGGCCACAGCGGAAGCCGTGAAGAGCTTGATGGTGTTGGAAGGCTGGGATCGCTGCCAGCATCCCTAATTCGCTGGGGGTTGGGCCGATGCAGCCTTACTGGGTCGGGGAATTTTGGGCTAACCAATCCAAAACCCGATCGCCCAAACGCACCCCGTCGAGCCGATCGATCTCGCGCATTCCCGTGGGGCTGGTGACGTTCACTTCGGTTAAGTAGCCGCCGATTACGTCAATGCCCACAAAGATCAACCCGTCGCGCTGGAGGGTGGGGGCCAAGGCGGCCGCAATTTCTCGATCGCGATCGGTCACGGCCACCTTCACGGCCGCCCCGCCCACGGCCATGTTGCCGCGAAACTCACTGCCGGTGGGAACCCGATTCACCGCCCCGATCGGCTCGCCATTCAACAAAATCACCCGTTTATCGCCGGCCTTGGCTTCCGGCAAAAACTGCTGCACCATCACCGGCACTTGACCCCGCTGGGTGCTGATTTCCACTAGCGAATTGAAGTTGCGATCGCCCGGCTCCAGGAACAAAATGCCCTCGCCCGCTTTGCCGCCCAGGGGTTTCAACACCGCCGCGCCCCGCCGCTCCACAAACGCCCGAATGATTTCCCGATCGCTGGTGACGATCGTTTCGGGAATTACCGAAGTGAATTGCAGGGCATACATTTTCTCATTGGCAGCCCGAATCCCGCTGGGGCGGTTGATAACCAGGGTTTTAGCCGGATTGACATAATCCAGCAAATAGGTGGCGTAAAGATAGGGCACGGTCACGGGCGGATCGGTGCGCATAAAAACCGCATCCATGGCCTCCAGAGGCTGCCACAGCGCTTCGCCCAAGCTGAACCAGTCCTCAACGGCTAACCAGCGTCCTTCGCCCAGGGTCACGGGGGCCAAGGTGACCGGCAACAGCTTGGCCCAGGCCTGGGAATCCCGCACACTCAGATCCGTGGCTTGGGTAATGAAAACCTGGTGGCCCGCCAGTTGGGCCGTTTCCATCAGGGCAACGCTGGTGTCGTGGGTCGGATCCAGTCGTTCGATCGGGTCAATGATAAAAGCCAGTTTCACGAGGTGCTCCCGAATGTTGATTGACGAAGGGCGCTCAAGAATCTGGGTTCAAGAGCAGTTGTGAGTCCAGGGTTGCGATCGCCGTTTCCAAATCACCTAGCGGGCCCCTAGCTCGCCCCGTTGCCAAGCGGCAAACAGTTGCTCAAAGGCTAGCCCCATCAGTGTTGAATAGCGGCGACTGTCAAAGAAAACCGGGTTGGCCGCCATGGCTCGCCGGATGCGATCGCTCAAGGCCTGCCGCCAGTCGCGGTTTTTAGCCAACCGCACCGCCAATTGCAGATAGTCCGCCTCATCGGCCGCAATCAGCTCCGGAATTCGCAGCGATTGCAACAGGGCCGAGGCCATCCGCGATCGGAACGCCACCCCTTCCACCACCACGGGCGGCATTCCCACCAGCAACGGATCGACCGTGGAATTCACCCCCGCAAAGGGGAACGAATCCAAATAAACATCCCCCAGCTTCAGGCACTCGCGAATGTCGGCCATGGTGGGCAAAGGATTCAAAATCACTAGGCGCTGCGGATCCACACCCACGGCGGCCAAGTCCGATCGGAACCGATCGATGAACGGTTGCGCGGGATAATTTTGCCCCCAATTGGGATTGAACGGATAGAGCACCAGCACCGAATCCGCCACCTGTGCCAGCAGTTTCACCCAGACCGATCGCAACTCCGGCACAATTTTGTTGAAATTGGCCCCGGACATATAAACCGTGGTTTGATCCGTAGCTCCCCAGGAAGCCCGCGAGGGTTGAATCGTCGCCGTTTGGGGCAACACATCATAGTTAAAGGCATGGGCCGGCCCCTCAAGCGCCAACAGCTTTTCCGTGTAGCGGGTTTGGGCATCGGTGGTCTCCGTCAGCGACCCGGAAATATAGGCATCCACATGGGTCATTCCCGTGGTGACCGGTGCTGAGGTGGACATCACCTGCACTCGGGCCAGGCGCTGCACCGCCAACACCGTGATCGGATTGGTCACCATGGTGACGTTCGTGCCAATCAGCAGCAAATCCAGGTCATCGGCCCGCATCCGGGCCGCCTGTTGGGCCAAGCTTCCTTGCAAATGCACAAACTGATCGGCGCGGCTGGCGCAATATTGCTCCAGGGGATGACCGGTGGCAAAGACGCTATAGAGAATGATCTCAAAGCGCGATCGATCCAAATATTCAAAGGCGGGCAGGGTGGTGAAGGTTTCCGTTTGGGGCGTGAAGTGATCCTTCAAAATCCCCACCCGCAGCTTTTGCCGCTGGGGATCCCTGGGCCCAAACCGATAATCGACCACTTCGCCCTGATCCTTCAGGGTTTTTGCAATCAGGAACGCTCGCTTGCGATAGATATCCGTTGGGCTGTCGGCGGTGAAATACAGAGGTGTGAAAGTGCCGCGATAGGCCAGCCAGCGGGCCAGTTTTTGGGAAACCTCATCTTCAGGGCGCGTTTCGTTGGTGCGATAGACCTGGTTAGTCCAACGGGTGATGTGTTGGGCAAAGCGATCGGCATCGCCCACCTCTTGAAAATAGAGGGGGGCTTCCTGCATGTAGAGGGCATAGGCCTCTAGGAACCATTGGGGCAAGTAAATCGCGCCATATTCCAAGGGCAGTTGATAGGCCCGGCAATACATCATCAGGATGATGAAGTTGCGAAGCTGGCTCAGGGTTTTGATGCCCCCCTGGAGGCTGCTGATTAGGGGTTCAATGAACGATCGCTCGTCAGCGGTCCAGGGTTCATAGCGCAAGTCCGTTTCCACCAGGGCCTTGTTCGCTTGACCCAACCGGGCCAGGTAGGCCTCATCGAGGCGATCGAACGGAATTCGCAACCATTGTTCCGCCAATTGGCGACGGGCATTCCGCAACCGTTCAATCACCTTGGGATCGGTGGAATGCTGACGATAGGCGGCCACGGCCTGTTTCACCTCGTTCACCAAGGGCACAAACAGCACCACCATGGAAGCCAGAGGGGTAATGTCCCGAACTAGGGCTTGGGTCTCCTCGGTTGTGGCAGTTGTGGCAGTTGTGGTCAAGGGGGCGATCGGGGCCGGATCCACCGGAGCAGGTGAGTCCGGGGCCGCGGGAGCCGTTTGCAACAGACAGTCAATGACGGCCGATCGGGTTTCGATCGAATCCTCACACCGAAGCGCTTCCCGCAGTTGCGCGATCGCCGTTTCCCAGTCGGCCCGCTTCAGGCTGTCTTGGGCCACCCCGATCGCGTATTGGGCATAGTACTGCAAGGCACGGCGAGCCAGGCGATCGCGCCGATCGGTCGGGAGATAGGCTCGGGCCAGGTCAATGGCGCGACGAGTGTCGGCAATGTTGGCCCCAGTGCGGGTGAGTTTGGAGGTGGTGGAACCGTCATGCCGCCGAAACACCGCCAAGGGTTCTGGCTCAAACCACAGACCCCAGCGACTGGCTAGGCGCTGCCACATTTCCCAATCGGCCGCCGAAGCCGCCGCCGGGTCAAACCCTCCCAATTCCTCATAGGCCGCGCGGCGCACCACCATGGCGGAAAATTGCACCCGTTGGCGCTGGGCAATCCGATCGACCCAATCACTCACCGGCCCGGCCGTTTCCCGTTCCAGTTCAGAAGTCCAAACAATTCGCCCCTGGTGATCGATGTGGTGATGCCGACAGAGCACCATGCCCACCTGATCGCCCGCCTGCTCGATCGCCCGGGTCATCCGCTCCACAAATCCCGGCAGCAACCCATCATCCTGGTGCAACAACAACACCCACTGGCCAGACGATCGACTCAAACAATCCTGCCAATTGCCTAGCAGTCCTCGATTGTTTGGCTGACGGGTATACAGCACCCGATCGCCCGCCACCCGCTGCACGATCGCCGGCACATCCACCCGATCGGACGCATCGTCCAACACTTCGATTTGCATTCGATCAGCCGGCAGGGCCTGATCCAACACGCTTTGCAGCGCCAAGGCCAATTGCTGCGGATCGGGGTTATAAACCGGCAACATCACCGACCACAGGGGCCGCTCCGTTCCCGCCGGAACTGGAGCCAGGCGCGGCCGCTCGGATTTCAGCAGCCGATCCATGTGCTTGGTCATTGCCTGAGCAATTTGTTGCGATCGGGAATGGAGCTGATCAAACCAGGGAGCCGCCACCAGCTTGTGATAAAACCGGCGAGCATCGGTTTCCAACTCTTTCTCCGCTGAATTGAGCTGGGTCACCTGCTGGGCATGGATCCGCCGACTGGACAGGGGGCGCGCAATAAAGCCCACCTTGTACTTGGCCAACAGCCGCAACCAAAGATCCAAATCCACCAATTGCTTCAGGGCCGGATCAAAACCACCCACGGCCAACAGAGCATCGGTACGCACCAACACCGCGCTCGGTTCGCCAATTTTGTTGATTTGCCCCACCTTTTCCACGGGATCCACCGGATCCTGAAACAGCTTTTTCAGCTTGTCCAGCTTGGTCGGATCCGTGGGAGCCAGCAGCAAGCGCGGATCTCGCAGTAGGTCTACCCCCGGTTGCACCGCCTGCAAGTGCGACCAACCATGGTGCAAGTTTTCACTGCCGGCCGCCAACCGTTGGGAAGCGGGATCCTGGGCCGCCGACGGATCCAGCAACAAGCGCCGGGGGGCAAACACCAGGGCAATTTCCGGATCGCTTTCCGCCAAGGCCACCATGGCCTTCAGACAGTCACGATCGAGCAAATCATCCTGGTGCAAAAACTTCAGATATTTGCCCCGCGCAAATTCCGCACAGTGGTTCCAGTTGGCCACCATGCCCGCCTGCGGCCCCGCCACCAGTTGAATCCGTTGGGGATCCTGAGCCGCTGCGGCTTGCAGTTGCTCGATCGTCCCATCGGTGGAACCATCGTCACTGACAAACACTTCCAAGTGGGGATAGCTCTGCTGGAGCGCACTGGCCAGGGCTTCATCAACATAGCGCCGTCCGTTATAGGTGGGAATGGCGATCGTGACGAGGGGCTGTTGGCTATGGATGGTTTGGGCTTGCAACCGTTCGTAGTCCCGGCGAAATCCCGGGCGATCGAGCAACCCGGCCAGGGCGGGACTATAGCAAAGGTCATAGCGCAACTGGAGATCCCACTTGGTTTCCAAAACCCGCAATGCCGCCTGGCGCTGGGTTTCCGGATCCGTGAGCTGATGTTGCCAAGCCAGGGGGTGGTGCTGGCGCAGGCGCGATTCGGGCACAAAGATATGGCGATAGCCGGCCGATCGCAACTTCAAACAGAAATCCAAATCCGCCGCAAAAATGCCCAAACGCGGATCCACACCACCCACCCGCGCCCAGGTCGATCGGCGGCAACACATCCCCGTCCAGCGCAAGGCCGAAACATTATTGGCCAGGTCTATGTGGGCTAGGTTGGCGTAGTTAGAGACCTTGGTATCCAAACCCTGATAGAGACAAAGCCCCTCGGGATTGAGGCCCAAGGTCAGGCCCGCCTGTTCAATTTGCTGCTCTGGATCCAGCACCATGGGGCCAGCTACACCAATGCGCGATCGCTGAACCTGTTCCACCAGACGGGTTAACCAAGCGGTTCCCATCGGCTCCATGCCATCTTCCCAAAACACCAGATAATCGCCCCGGGCCTGTTGCGCCGCGTGATTGGCAGCAGCAGCCCAATTGAAATCCTCACAGGGTACGACCCGCAGTCGATCGGTTCCCAACTGGGTTTGCCACCGTTGCAACACCTGCAAAAGCCCCGGCTCCGGTTGGGTGGTTCCCAACACGGCCAGCACCTCATAGGGGCCATAGTCCGTGTGGCGAACAATTCCGTTAAGGCAGCGATCGAGGTCGGCGGGGCGATCGCCCACAAAAATCAGCAGGGAAACCAATTTGCGCTCGGCGATTTGGTAGCGCATTCGGTAGTGGCCCGGTCGTTTGGCGATGGTTTCCACTTGCCCCGGTTCCCCACGCCGCTCGATCGCCTCCCGCAAGGCCTTTTTCGCCGCCTCATAGGCATAGGGCTTGGCTTCGGTTGAACCCGCCGCCGATCCGGAGTGAATCCGCCAGTGATAGAGCACCCGAGGAATGTGATAGACCCGATCGGTCTGCTCCGTAAATCGCAGGGCTAAGTCATAGTCTTGGCTGCCCTCAAACCCTGCCCGAAACCCACTCACCTGGGTCAAAATCGATCGCCGGTAAACGGTCAAGTGGCAGATATACATCCGCGTCAAAAACGAGTCGGGACACCAGGCCGGCTTACAGGTCGGTTCCGACAAAATCCCCTTTTCATCGATTTTGTCTTCGTCGGTGTAGATCATGTCCGCATCGGGATGCAGTTGCAGCAGCGAGGCCACTTCAAACAGGGCATCCGGCGTAAGCAAATCGTCATGATCCAGCAGGGCAACATATTCACCCGTTGCAATCTCCAGGGCGGAGTTGGAAGCACGGGAAATATGACCGTTTTCAGTGCGGAAGGCGACTTTAATTCGCGGATCGCGCTGTTGATATTGCTCAAGCAGCGGCCGCATGTGGGGCGCGGTGGAGCAATCGTCCGCAATACACAATTCCCAATCGGGATAGACCTGGGCCAACACCGACTCGATCGCCTCAATCAGCAGTTGCTCCGGTGTGTTGTAGGTGGGCATCACAATGCTGATGGTCGGCCGGTAGCGGAATCCTTGCCGCGCCGTGGTGGCCATGCGATCGAGGTCGGCGGCGGTGGGCCGGTTCGCGATCGACCATTGGTGGTAGGTACGCGGCTGGGAATTGTCGGCCATCGGAGTTGCGGGCTGGTTGAGGGTTTGGGGGGCGATCGAGTCGAGAATAACGGTTTTCTGGAGCGGTTCCAAGTTGATCACGGTTGACCTATGCGGATTCGCTTGGATCGCTTTTGATCGCTCAGGTCAACGCACCCAAGCGATCGAGCAGTTGCACCAAGTCCGCCACCTCTACCCAAATATCTTCGTGATTGGCAACGGCCCGGGATTGTTCGATCGACAACCCCAGCCCCTCCGGGTCTGCCCCCAGCAAATAACCGTAATGCAGATGCATGTAATGGCTAATCACCCAAAACAAACCCGGGACGGATTTGGGCGAAAATAACTCAATCACGCGAGTTTCGGGCGCACAGAACACAAGGTTAACCAACCCAGCCCCGTGGGGCGCAACAATCACCTTAGCCCGCTGAAACAGCGCGATTTGGTCTGCCAAGGATAGGCAACTGAGGATAACGGTTTGAAACCCGAGGGGTTCTAGGACAGCCAATAGGGCTTCCTCGTTGGCCACGCGGCGATAGTTGGCATCCCGACGACTGATGTAGAGTCGCTCACTCCCCCAATTCGGGGTCGCTCTCTCCCCTAGCCCAGCGAATTGATCGCGCAAAAACTGACAGCCCGAATGCGGTGGCTTCCAATTACCGTAGCGACAGGCGATCGAGGGAACCACCAGGCGATCGGCCGTAAGATGCGGTTGCCAGGTACTTTCGATCGTTTTGTCAGCGGGAATGCCCAGCCAATCAAGCGTTTCCCGCTGGAAGGGAGCCAGCGATCGGCTAAACACCACAAACCAGTCAATTTCCGTCAGCCCCTTGGCACTGCACCGTAGCAGTTCAAAGCGCGGCAGGAAATCGATCATCCAGTGAAAATAATTGGTTCCCCCCGCGATCGGCAAAAAAGCCACGGTTCCCGATAGTGATTCACAGGGTGGCAAGGTTTGAGAGGCTGCCACCAGGGCCGCGCTATGGCCCGACAGATCATCCAACAGTCGCCCATCGGGGCCCATCACCACCGTATTAGACCAGTCACTCCAGGCCCGACCACCGGTAACCCAAGCCAGGTAGGGATTGAGGTCATCGGCTCGATCGTCCCGCCAGATGGGATGGTCGTTGGGGCCGATCGTCTGGGGTGGCGACAAAACTACTCCCTTGGCCTGGGTTGCGAGGGTGATCGACTCCAGGCATACCGCCGGATGAGCAGCAGCGATGATTTCGCAAAAGGGTGTGTGAGGCGAAAAATCTCGCACCACCGTGGCGGGAATGGCGCGATTAAAACAATCCGTGGCTTCCCGAGGGCGATCGATCGCTTGCAAGAGATGACCCAACAACCCGTAAAACGGCCACAGGCGAGGGTCTGCCTGCAACAGGGTCAGGATGTGAGTGAGGATTGATCGCTCGCTATCAAGGGCCAACCAGCGATCGGCTAGCTCGCGGATCACCGTCTC
Organism: Limnothrix sp. FACHB-881; assembly: GCF_014698135.1. Lineage (NCBI taxonomy): Bacteria > Bacillati > Cyanobacteriota > Cyanophyceae > Pseudanabaenales > Pseudanabaenaceae > Limnothrix > Limnothrix sp. FACHB-881. Next base: position 196,555 of record NZ_JACJSN010000001.1, on the reverse strand, counting down.
ATCAATAGCCAAGGGATGGCTCAGGTACAGTGCCTTCAACCGTTCGATCGCCCAGCTATCTTGCTCCAGCTCGATCGCCGATCGGATCCAAGCCAAGTGCAAATCGGGACGGTGGGGCGCAAGGTCGATCGCCCGATCATAGGCCGCGATCGCCGCTTCTCCCTGATTCAGGTCGCCGTGGAGCCTTGCCAACCGCACCCACAGATCGCAATCCTGCGGGTCAAGGGCGATCGCCCGTTGCCAAGCCGCGATCGCGGCCATCGGCTGCTCACAAGCCGCCAGCACCAACCCCAGCGCCCGGTAACCGTCCGGCCGCTCTGGCTCCTCCGCAATCCACCGCCGACAGGCCGCGATCGCCGCAATCCAATCTCCCCGTTCGAAGGCCGCTTGCGCTTGCTGTTCAATTTCGTCTAGCGTCTGCTGACTCACACCCGCTCCCCAATTTCGAGGTAGATCCTCAACGCCGCTGCCATGCTTCCAAAGCGGCGGTTACCGCTGGAGCCAACCAGTCAGGTAACTGAGGATAGATTCGCTCCCACACTGAGCGATCGACCGCTGGAATTGGATAGGCGATGGCCACCAATGCCGTCCGGATGGCCGATTCGGGTTCCGGCAAACCACTGCAATATTCCACAAAAGTCAGCAGAAAATCGAGATCGGTTGGCAGGATGGGCCGCTGTCCAAACCGACTCGCCACCAGCCGCTGATAAATTTGTCCGCTGGTGCTTTGCCAGATCACCGGCAAGTCTTCGATCGGCGCTTCCTTCCAGTAATGGGCATAGCGAGAGCGAGCATTACTGAGTTCTGCCAAGGCCCCCCGATGTTCAGGCGATCGCTCGTAAAGATCCAAGCAGCTATCTATCCAGTTCAACCAAAACTCGTCCCATTCTGGCAATCCCGGCTCTCCCAGTTCGCGCGGCGGGAATGAAGGGGCGATCGCCCCAGCGGTCGTCCGTTTGCGGAGGAAACCGTTGAGACACCAGGTCATATTCCGTTCATAGAAGTCACAGAAATAGGTGTCAATCTCATATTCATCCCCGCAAACCATCAAGAATTCTTCCAAGGCTTGCAGTGGTTTCCCGGCACTGAGGCTATCTTCCACAATCACATAATCACCCTGCTCCAGCCAGCCGTGGAAAAACTCCAACACCGCAATAGTTGTTCCGTAGGAGTGATCCGCATCCTCAATCACTAACCAAGGGCGCGGTAGGCTGGCCAACCAGTCTGGCGAAAGGGTTTGCCCCAAGTCTCGACCATCCCCTGCCAAAAAGGTCACCTTTGGATGGCTCACATCGGTCACCGGGTTGATGTCGATCGAGTAGATATGCCCATCAATTCCAAAATTATTCAGGTGATCTCCCAACCAGAGAGCGCTTCCCCCGGCAAAGGAGCCAATTTCAAAAATGGTGCGCGGCTTCAGTTCCCAGAGCAGCAAGGAATAGAGCGCCCAATCAAAAGGATTTTTGATGGTCTGAATGCCCCGATAGCTGTAGCTGCGAGCGGCCATCTCGATCGCCACCGCGTCGCTACCCGTCAGGAAGGAGGTTTGGATGGGGCGCACTGAGTCCCAGGGGCGATCGCGCCAGTGGCAAAACCGACCCTCAGCATTTATTAGCCCAGCATTGGGGTCTGGGGCTGACGGTGTAGCAGACTCTGCCCGATCGTTGGCCCCCGATTCGGAGCCAGCCACCTCCGTTAACTGAGGTAATTGAGGACTGCCAGCCTCAGCGTTCCCTAGGATGTCATTTTTTTTTGAGCCTCTGACTCAAACACCGCCGCGTACAGCGGGAACAGCCAACCGGGCAAACGGGTTGCCGCATCCTTCACCTGCATTTGTCCCGGCGCGTAGTACATCATTGCGCCCAAGAACGCATTCAAACCACCGGGCTGCTCGAAACCACGCGCTGCTGTTTCCGCCAGCTTCACCAGCAGTTCCCGCTCCCCATCCGTCAACGGCTCCCGTTGGAATCCTGATTTCAGATACATGCCATAACGGCGGCCCAGTTCACTGTTGAACACAGCCTCTAGTTGAGACGGGGGAACCGTCAGCCAAAACTCAGCCACCCGTTGTCGCAATTGGCGCAGTTCCGCCACCGTTTCCCCATCTTCCGGGTCGATTTCGTAGAGATTGGAGCAGCCCAAGAAGCGGTTCAGAAACACCATGTCCTCCGCCAAGTTGGGGGGCTGGCTCACGGCGGGTGGAGCAGCAGCAGTCGGAGCGGCCGTGGGGACAGTTGGTTGCGGTGACGGCACTAAGGGAGCAGTCGTCGCTTGACCTGCTTCAAAAATCCGCTGATAGTCCGGCAGCAACCAAGCCGGTAAGCGATTGGCTGCGTCCCGTACCTGCATTTTGCCCGGTGGCAGATACATCATGATGGCCAACAGCGCATTCAGCCCCGGGTAGCGATCGATTCCCTGACTGATCAGTCCCGTCAACTCCTGAACAACGGACTCCTCTTCCGGGCGCAAGGGATAGTTTTGATAGCCACTGTCCAGCAGAGCTAAGTAGCGGCGACCAAATTCACTCTTGTAAAGAGACTCCAGTTGCTCAAGGGGCGTTTGCGCCCAAATTTGCCCCACCTGCTGACGGATCAGCCGCAGTTCTTCTGCGATCGAGGTTTCTTCGGGGTCGATGTAGTAAAGATTGGCACAGCCTAACAACCGATTCAGGAAGGTCATGTCCTGATGAAGGGGCGCGGTTGCTGAGGTTGGCGGGGCGATCGGCTGTGGAGCACTGGTCGGCTCTACAGTTCCAGGCGGCTCAAAAACCGATTGATAATCCGACAGCAGCCAAGCCGGAAGCTTCACTGGGGCCTGATCAACCTTCATCTTGCCCGCGGGGAGATACAGCATCACCCCCAAGAACGCTTGCAAGCCAACCGGATGTTGAACGGTATACTGACTCACTTGATTAGTGAGAGCTTGAAGGTAATTGGCTTCTTCACCCGTGAGGGGCTGGGATTGGAAGCCGCTGTGCAGCAAGGCGCGATAGGCTTGGCCCACAGAGCCTTGGTAAAGATCTGGGAGTTGCTCCGCTGGCGCAGCCTTCCAAAGCTCGGCAGTCTGGCGGCGTAGCTCCCGCAGGAGGTTAATCGTGCTTTGATCGTTGGGGTCAAGTCCATACACCCGCGCAACGTTTGTGATGCGATCGCACAGCCACTGGGTGTAGGGATCGGTGGCAGGGGAGGTGGGAATGGAAAGGGCCATAGGGCTGCTGAGTTCGGCTTTTCGGCGCAATAGCTCCTCGAATTTTAGTTCGAGTTGGTCAATCGATCGCTCAATGTCAAATTTGGCAAAGGCTGCTGCTTGTCCTGTGGCGGCCAGGCGCGCCCAACGTTCTGCATCCTGCGGCAAACTGATCAGAGCCTGAGCCAGGGCGATCGGATCGCCGGCCGGGAATAACAAGCCACTCACGCCGGATTCAATCACCTCTGAAGCCCCGCCCACCCCTGTGCTCAAGACCGTTAGCCCGGCCGCCATTGCTTCAACCTGTACAATCCCGAAAGCTTCCGGCTGAATCGAAGGGAACACAAAGACATTGTGCTGAGCAAAACAGTCAGCCAGTTGCGATCGATCCAAATGGCCAACCAGGCGCACTCGATGGACTAACCCTGTTTGTTGCAGGTACTGTTGCAGGGCCGCCAAATAATCCGCATGAATTGCATTACCTGCGATCGTGCATTCAAAATCCATCTGCTGCTGTTGCAGCACGGTCAGGGCCTCCAGCAGGGTGTGGGGCCCCTTGCTTTGAATCACCAACCCAGCGTACAAAATCCGGAGTTTGTCCCGCTGGGGCAGCGTGGGACGGCTAAATTGCCGTACCAGAGCGCCGGGATAAATCGTTGACGTTTCCAGTTGCGTTAACCCTGAATCTCGCACCGCCTGAGCCACGGCCTCGCTAGCGGTGGCCAAGTGATAGAGCGGGTGCTGGGGAGCAAGGGTTGGTGGGTAAGGAACCTGGGCAAAACCCAGGTGATGAATTGTCGGAATTTGTTGTTCTAGCAAAGGCCCAAAAATCGCCGGGCCGAGGAATGAGATATTACCAACCAAGCAAAGATCGGGTTGAACTTGTGCCAAAACCCCGCGCAGGACGCGATCGTTATGGGCCACGATCGCATTGATTTGGTTAGGATCCTGAAACTCTTGGGTTTGACCTTCGTAGGTTCCCCACAGTTGCAAGCGGCGATCAATGCCATCTTCTCGATCTGGTGTGCAACCCAGGTAAGGTGCATCGCTGGTTAGAACATGTATTTTGTGACCACGGGCTTGCAACCCAGCAGCAAAATCCGCGAGCGATCGACCATACCCCCCCAGTTCTTGGGGTGGATAAAGATTGGTGAGCAACAAGATGTTTTGAGATTGGAGTTGTCTGTCCTCAGAACTTAACTTTTGGGGGTATTGGGGGAAGGAGGAGTGAGTTTGCAACTGTCTAGAGCGTTCAGCAATTAGCTTCCATCCTTTTTGTCGCAATCGATTAAAAGGCAGATCCCACTTCGTGATATTGCCGTCTGTTGAAATTGCAACTTTATCCACACCAAATTCATATCCCTTTAAACTGCCCCAAAGCTCCGGATTATCCACCGGATGAGGAGGGACATAGGTTGAAATTCCCAAGTATTTTTGAAGTGCATAGGAGAAGTGCATGTCTTCTCCCATAAAATCATGACCTTCAACAGGAGGGAGTTCTCGCCAAAATGTAGATAGCCACTCACGTTTAAAAAACCAAGCATGACCAACAATATCAACTTCAATTACAGATTCGTTTGGGTTGGGCCAACCATAACGTATATGGTCCATGTACGATGGGCTACCGCCGTATATTAGCCCAACAGTTCCCAGTAAACCTTCATGCGTTTTTAGGGTCTCTAGGCAATTTTCAAACCACTTTTTACCTGGAATGGTGTCGTCATCGAAGACGCAGACATACTCTGTTTTAGCATTTAAGGCATATGCAAAACGCGACCAAACACCAAAGTTGTGACTAGATAGTGAGTATCGAAATTGGTTCAGAATAGGTTTGGCGACTTTGCCATATTTCGTAAATTCGTTGTACCAGAGGAAAACATCAGACGGTGAGACCGTTTGCGACTGAATAGCTTCGTACTGCTGTTTAAGCTTTTCTGGTCTGCGATATCCATTTAAGATTACTGAAATTGAAGAGTCATACATTTACTACTTAGCTCCCAGACTTTACCAGTTCGTTTAACCACTCAAAATGAAAGTTGCTGACTTCAAACAAAGTTCTCGACCTAGCTATTCAAAGGCTCTATTCAATGTTATCTCTCCAGTAAATAATACTTGATTTGAAATCCGGCTTTTTGCAGCAGTTTGAGACTAGGCTTGTTGTCAGCTTTAACCTTTGCTGTTGCTTGCGGAAAAAGCTTCAAAATTTCACTCAACATAAAGGTACCTACGCCCATTCCTTGAAAATCTGGATGAGTGCAAATGCGTAAGTCATCATTCAGGACACCAACGTATCCAACAGGCTGACCATTAAAAAGACATATTCGATAAAAATCAGAGTTTTCTCTCATATACCGAATCTGCATTTCAGGGGTGATCAGTACACTTTCGATGAAAGATTGAGAGACCCTGGAATCATTTCTGAGTTTTCTCACAAAATCCCAGTACCTTTCTTCACACGCAACAAGGCAAAAAGAAGGATCTGTTACCAAATGCATTGCTTTACGACATCTCCGAGATTCTGATATGACCAAAATTTCTTGAGGTAATCCCTGTCATCAGGCATGTTGATTAGAGGCGACAGGCAAGTTCCTATATCGATGTATGTGTTACCTTCATATTTCGCATACAGCCGGTGAATAGCTAAGTTACTAAAACTCGACGCACTGAAAATAAAAACATGATTTCGTATTGAGTGGTTTTCTATCCACGATTCAATGACTGCGATTTTATCATAGTCATTAACCATAGCATTGTATCCAACTCTGAAGTCACGGACGATGAACGGCAGCTTCGATAAATCAGCATGTTCATGCCCTACAAAGACTACCTTTTTGGAGTAAAGCAGAGGTAGCACAAATTTAATAAATTTGCTGTAGTTAGCATTGATCCAAATATTCGCCCACGTCAGTGATTCATCATCACCTCCATGCAATAGTATTTGCCAGTCAAAGTTATCTTGCCCTACACAACACCGACAGCTAACACCTTTGTAGTAATTTCTCTTTTTATACTGAAAAGCTTTGATCAGAAGCTTTTGATATCTAACATGCTGCTGAGGATGAAAATGTTTATGGTCAGCTCTCTTATAAGAAGAACTGTGGATTTTTTGGCTTCCAATGACAGCTCCCGCATCGTCAAGCTTCACCTCAATCCCTTGCATGATAAATAACTCCCCGTCAGAAAATCTGGAAAGAGCAAATGGAGTATCCTTGGCAAGGAAATCGTAGAACATCCAGAAATGATCGTTGAATGATTTTTGCCTCATTTGCTTCTCTGGACTTAGGAGCTGTCTATTCCACCATTAAAATATAGTATAGTTGGCTAATATTCAAGCATCAACTTTTACAAGCACAACATGATGAACATTCCGTTTAATCGCCCCTGGATCTCAGGGCTTGAGGTAGCTTACATCACTGAAGTTTTGCAATCAGGGCATCTGTCCGGCAATGGAGCTAAAACCAAGGCTTGCCAAGAAATTCTCAAGGAGATTACTGGATGCGAATCCGCACTGCTAACGCAGTCATGCACCGCAGCACTAGAAATGGCTGCATTAGTCACGGGTATTGGCGAAGGCGACGAGGTTATTATGCCATCATATACCTTCGTTTCTACTGCCAATGCCTTTCTTCTAAGAGGAGCTATCCCTGTGTTTGTGGATATACGCCCGGACACCCTGAATATAGATGAAAATCAAGTTGAATCTGCTATCACCGAAAAAACAAAAGCCATAGTTCCCGTACACTATGCAGGTGTCCCGTGTGATATGGGCCGCATCCTTGAAGTAGCCAAATCTTATAACTTGCTAGTCATCTCGGACGCGGCGCAAGCAATTGGCTCATCTTATGAAGGAAGTGATGTTTCTTCGATAGGGGACTTTAGTACGCTCAGTTTTCACGAAACCAAAAACATAAGCTCTGGAGAAGGAGGAGCTTTATTAATCAATAATTTGGATTTCGCAGAGAGGGCAAATGTAGTTTGGGAGAAAGGTACCAACAGAAAAGCTTTCTTTGAAGGTATTGTGGATAAGTATACATGGATAGATCTGGGATCGTCATACCTACCCAGTGAAATTACTGCGACAATCTTGTTGAGTCAGCTCAAATTCAGAGAATTCATTCTGAAAGAGCGATTTAAGATATGGAATTTTTATCACTCCTATTTTCAGGTACTAGAAGAGGATGGCATCCTTCGTCGTCCGATAATACCTGACAACTGCCTTCACAATGCTCATATGTATTATATACTTTTAGATGTGAAGAAATTTGAGAGGGGTGAATTTTTAGACAAGCTCCGAGCGCTAGGGATTCATGCAGTTTTTCATTACCTCCCTCTGCACAACTCACCTGCTGGCTTAAAATATGGCAGAAGTGTAGGACAACTCAAGAATACGATCAAAGCAAGCTACTCTCTTGTTAGGTTGCCTCTATGGATTGGATTATCAGATTCAGAAGTAACTTATATTTGCAAAAAAGTCGATGAAACACTGAGATCAATGCAGAAGTGAGTACTATTTTCCTAATCAGATCTATCACTCTTGGATTAATTTCCAGCCGAGTGATCGATAGTTCTGAAAGTATTCTTCATCCTCTTTTACGAACAGTTCCGAAATTTCTTGATCGGCTTTTTCCGAAATACTCCTTGATTGCATGGTATTTGATAGCGGATTTACGGCAACAGATAGTGAGTACTGTTGCAACCAAAATGATAAGTGCAGATAACCAGCGAGTGACCCACTCGTTGGAAAACAATTCCATATGAGAGTCAGGTATGATCTCTTTATCATTAGACTTCCCATGACGAAATCAACTGGGATTAGCTTACCATAGCTCGAAAGATTCAAATTTCTAAGCACGATTTTGTGACTGCCAGCAAATATAGTATTAGCGTAGAAACTTGAACACAGGTATAGAATTCCTGTTGTGCCTACAAGACCTATACCAGCATCAAGTGATTGCAAAGACCTTTGTACCCAAAATTTATCAGGTATTTCATGTTCATTCAACACTAATAGGTGATTTCCTTTAATAGACAGCCCTAAAGAAAGAGTATATTTAAGATTATCCAGAACATTCGAGAAATCGTGTGGACTTTTGAAAACTAAATACACACAGTCTTGGATCTTAAGGAGGAGCGAGGATGCATTTTTCAGTGCTCTTTCGGCTTTTTTAGCAGAACAAGTGTCATCAGCAAGAAAATCAGCAACAACTATTATTTCACAGATATACTGTTCTTGCTCTGCAAGAAATTGAAAGCAATTTTCTAGGTTCTCTAAATCTTGAATATTCAAAATTACGGATATTCTATAGTCAAGCAAGTCTCGCTTCAAACCAATATTCATAGACGAATCTCAAGCTTTGAAAATTGAAAAAATTAGTGATTGTATCACTTCTGAAAAAAGTAATTTGAGTACCTATCCTTATATATACACCGAAACCCCAAGTCTATCAAAAGCAGGAATAGTTCTTTTTTGGAATACCTACCTCCGTTTAATACTTTAAATGCGGATTCTTCATGAATTTCAATCATAATCACACCAGAAAAGTTCTTTAATGTTTTAATCGCACCCTGAAGAACATCAAGTTCAGATCCTTCCACATCCAGCTTAATGAATGTTAGTCCTTTTAGTCCCAAAATATCTAGAGGGATTGTTTGAACCGGAATGAGATCTGATACTTTTCCTAGATGACAAGTATCACCAATTGATATTGAACTGTTACTATTGATTAAACTTGAATTGCCTCGGCATTCAAAAATATCAACTAACCATGTTTGCTTAGCTGCTTCGGCAAGAGCCATATTCAAATTAAAGGATTTCTGAGTGTTCTCTTGCAGTAACGTAAAGTTATCTGGATGCGGCTCCACAGCTATAACCTTTGACCCACAAACTTTCTCAAAGAAGAATGCGTGGTTTCCAATGTTTGCTCCAATATCTAGCACATAGGACAGATCAAAATTTTGATGACAGAATTCCAGGGTATCTAGCTCAAAAAAGCTCTTATGCGAGGCAATGATATCAGAAATAAATTCACCCGACTCATGAACTTTGAATGTATAGACTTTGTCTTGATAGTAAATTGGAACACTTCGCATTGCAAGGTTTTCTTCTGTATTGGATTATTGATGCACAATTGAACCAGAGTCAGGTTGCGAGTATTTAACCATCAGCGTCGAGAGAAAGATGAACTGATAGTGACACCAGGGAATCCATTAAATCGTCTAGATTGATCACAATTACCCAAAATTATTACCTCACAGAAACTACTCACAAGTTTATGTTTTAATTTTTGTGATTGAGAATAGTCTACAGTTTGCACTCAGTATTTGTTTCATGATAACAGATAGCTCCCATATTAGTCTTCGAGTATTTCCAGAGCTTTCACCTAGAAGACGAGCATTTTAATCAGAATAGAAATCCTCTATTACAAGCATTTATCTTATATTCATCAATTATCTGAATCAGCTCTTGACCATACTCTGAATAGTTCCATAGACCTTTGACTACAGCTGTTGCAATGTATGGATATACTTTTGAATCAAAGTGATGGGATCCTCTCTTGGACTCACCGGTATAAACGGCAAAGCCGAAGATATTATTGTCCCTACAAAGCTTTTGAGCTTCAATTTCAAATTCCCAAATAGTGTTACTTCGAGATAGTTCACAAACCCTGATTAGATCCTCTGTTTTCCAGATACTGGGCTGTATAGAAAAAATCCACTCGGATGCACCGTTGATATCATACAGGTGTGGAAAGACTTGGGCACCATCTCTCAAGTCCATATCTGTTGATATGAGCCTGATAAAGCTTTTTGTAGACTGACCAAGAACTCTAAACAAGTAAAATAAAAAATCGCCATCTACATCGTCTAGAAGAAACATGTCTTCATGATGAAGGATGCAGTAGGGGTGAGAAATATTTTTTAGTCCAAGTAATAGCCTTTTAGGGTAAGGCTCTGCTGAATCATAAAAGTACATAGGGTAATTGGTCTTCGCATTTTGCGCCTCAATGGCATTGAGTGACTTTTGATCAGCATCCGAATTGATGAATAGAGATATTTCACAAGAAAAGGACATATGCTTTCGATATTGCCCCCAGAATACAGGCCAGACATCAGAATAGTCAGAATGGGTGTACATGACTGAAGTGCATTCAGGTACAAGTGTTTTGTCATCCAATGCCAGATCATATGCTTGCTGTACACAAACATAAGACACCTTGTCATAAAGACCTACTTTGAGTAGATGGTATTTGTAGAGCATGTGATTGTTAATGCAGTACCACAGAGGGTACTGCATTAAGCACTTTGATTTGATTTCGCATGGCAGTAGAACTTCATTTGTGTACTGAGATGGATCTTCAGGTTTGTTAATATCGAAAAGCTTAGAGTCAGGCCATCCAGACACTGCCATCTCTACATATTCACTCTCTGGAAGCAGGTATTTCAAGGACATCTCATAGATAGTTGATATTGAGTCAATATGGCTCGATGCACCGTAGAACCACATATCGGGCATGCCAGCATTTAGCTGAGGGTAAAGCGCAAAATAGACTCTGGATCGATCTAGTTGACTGTCGAAATAAAGGTTTCTAACCTCCCAGCCTCCACGCTGGCCAATGTCAAGCCTGGCTACAATAACCCAATCGTATAAAAAACCGTTATCGCACTCGTGCTGCCGCTTGAGAAAAATACTTCTCCATCTCGAATAAAAAAAAGATAGGGAATTGAAGATTGTACATCTCTGATAACCACTGGACTCTCGATCAAATCCTTCATCAAAGTAGGCTTGCGAAATGCCATGGCGGCATGCGATTTCATGAAAGTCTACTTGATCATCTACTTCGATGCATACAGGATTATATAGAGTCGAGAGAATCTCAAGTTTTTCCGGCTGCCAGCAGTGTATGAATACATCTACTAGGTACTTTGAAAACAAGGTCTTAAATAGATGTCCATAGCCACGCACGCCAGACTCTAAGGCATTTACAGACAATGTATCAAAATAGCCACTCAGACACAGTGCAATTTTCATTTTTGCTGCCCTCAAGTACTTTCTCGACGTTTTTGTGATTCTAGTTTTGCGTAGAATTATTAGACTTCAGTGAAAAATCAAGCTCAGTGGATTGGGCTCGTCAACGGGAACAGCTAGTATTCTTAAATCTTGCTGAACAAGAGCATTAAGGACGGATGTAATGTAGGGTGGGAGATATCTACCTGTAAAGCTGGAGTAAACACCTAGAATGAAGGTCTGCGGATTTCTAAATATGTAGGTTCCTACTGATGCTTTACAGGAGGTTACAGATTTCTCGGAGACTGAGCAAATTTCGAGCTTTTCATTCACTTTGAGGTAGCTGAAGCACGGGTCTTGGGAGTGAAAAAATGGCACTAGACCGACACAAGATCCCGTCAGCAGGTCAAAGTAGTGAAGCATCTGGTTTATACCCATGCTGTACAGTATATCTACAAGGTCTATGCACAGTAGATCATCGTCCCTCAATAGGGGTATGGCACCAAAGCACGAACCGAGAGCCCCAGTTGTAAATTCAGAGTAAGTGATCACTCTACATCTAGGAAACCAATCCAGAAGTTGAGACTTAAATTGTGAAAGATGGTTTGACTCTTTAAGGGCAAAAATGAGGTCTTTGTCAGTAACGATTCCCGCATCCCACCATGGACGTGAGGTCACGCTCTTGTACAATAACGGGACTCCGTCCACTTCAAAAAGGGGCTTAATGCCATAATCCGGTGAGTAAAAATCTGGGCCAGCGATGGGAATGATGCACTGCATAGCGTCACATTAGTTAATTATTTTCCAATATGGAAGTCTGTTCCAAATATATCGCTAGATCTTCAGGAGTGCCTAGTCCATGCATTTGCTCAGGAGCAATACCAAAAATGCCGATCTTGGCTCCTTGACTGATAGCATAGTTATAGACAGGGCATGTGTAGAACTCTCCATTAATACGATCATTTCTAGCAATCATATCAATCGCGCAGTCAAAAAATAGACTAGCTTTCGTAAAAAGGTATATTCCAACTGTTGCCAAGTCAGAGATAGGATCTTTTTCTCTGACACGTGTCACCAGACCCTGCCCATCAATCTGTACAAATGACCACTTGGGATTACGTTGACGATCTTCAAAAACGAGTATAGAGCCATCTAGTCCCCGATCTAGGCAATCCCTAACCATGGCGCTCATGTCTAGATCTACCAACTGGTCACAATTGGCTATGAGTAAAGGACGATCAGCAGGAATTGATTGGCGAGCTTGGAGTACAGTACATGCAGTCCCTTCTGTCACGTCTTGTACCTCAATGACTGTCAATCTGAAGCTTTGTACTAAGGCTTCGATCAAGCTAGGGTAGGCTTGAACGTGCTCCTTTCGAGCTAAGATTACGTTTCGAGCGCCGGTAATGCTCAAGTTCCTAAGAACTCGCTCAATCATGGGATATCCGTGAACTTCGATAAAAGGCTTTGGTCTTTCGTATCCTGCGTCAGCAAATCGCTTTCCTTGTCCAGCCATAGGCACAACAATTGTGACATCTGAGCAGTCAAAAGCTCTGTCTGATTGCTCATGCCTGCCGCTTTCGAGCATCGCTTTTGTTTCAAGCTTCACTTTATACTCGTCAATTTTTTCTGGAAGGTAGAAACTATGGAATTTTTCATTAGCAATTGAATAATAATCAACTTTTTCCCCAGTAAGAATATACTGATTAAGTACTGGGGCGATGTAATATCTTCCATTCGTAGTTACTTCATCTAGAATGCTCTGTTTAGCTTTCTCAAAAAAGATATGCCCATGACTGAAGTAATAGAAACCGGCAATACCATTTTTGCTGATAACTATCTTTTCAGATGCTTCTACGACCTCATCATCAGAGTTCAGGCGGATATAAGACCATCTTGGATGTATAGTCTCAAACGTTATAACTCCAGCGCTGATAGCTTTTTGCCTGAAACGGAAAACTACGTCAGACAAGTCAATATCGAAAATTTGGTCTGCGTTGACAACAATCAACTCGCGACCATCGTTGAAGTGATTGACCGCCATCAAAATGGAACACAAAGATCCCTGCGTTTCCCGCGATAATCTAATGATTGTTCCTAGACCTTCAGACACCAATCTCAATATACGATCAAGACTAAATCGACTACAATCATCCTCCATCACAACAAAGATAATCTCTAGATCGACTGACACTTTGGTCAGGTCTCTCAGCAGCCTCTGAACAACCATTTGGATAATGGGAGTTCCATGGATTTCGATCAAGGGAGCAGGAAACTCAAATTTTCCTGCCGAGAAAAGCTCGTTTTTGCCAGCCAGAGGAAGTATTATTCGCATCGCCAGAGTACTGTAAGCCAGAAATAATTGATCAGTGTCTATTATTCAGAACAGAGGGCTCGACTGCCTATCCAGTGACAAGATGAAGCTGGATATATTACCGTAGTTGACATCGTTGACGTTCTGAACAGGCAGAACATTGCATCCACTAGCGTAGGCGGCTTTCAACCCATGCTCACTGTCTTCGATGATTACGCACTCCTTTGGTATGAGTTGATACATTTCGCAAGCTCGCAGATACATTTCCGAGCTTGGCTTAGGTTGCGAAACATCCTCACTCGAAAGTATAAAATCCAAGTAAGAGTCTAATCGAGTTAACTCCATCATATGGGAAATTGTTCTACGCATAGAGTTTGAGCAAACCCCCACAATCATCCCTTCTCCCTTCAGTTTTGACAGAGCATACTGATGAAGAAAATTTGGCTTGCAGGAGATTTCAATTAGCTCTCTCGTGAATTTCTGCTTGAGTTGGTTAATCAACTCGTGTAGCTCAAGTGGCAAGTTACGTGTATTGGAAAGAGCCTTCAACTTTTCCCGGGTTGGTAGTCCATCAAAAGTGGACAGGTGGTCATAGAGATTTATTTCCATTCCAAACAGGACTAAGGCCCTATTTAGGGCTTCATAGTGCCACTGCTTTGCATCTACAAGTACGCCATCCATATCAAAAAAAATAGCTCTAATAGTCATGCTTGAACGAGAACTCGACAAAATAGTGGCGGCATTTCACTTTATCAGGAGTTTATCCATGGTCACTTTATCGAATCACATTGGCATTCTTTATCTAAAGAACTTTAAGGCATCTATAGGATTGTCGGTACATAACAGTATCCTATCATAGAAGGTCTTTGGGGCTAAATTCTTCAAATTTTTGAGCAGAAACCAGGTGTTGTCTTTGTTGCGACGATGCAGCTCGGGAGAAACGACTGCCACAAATTTACCATCTCCTAAAAGCCTCATCACAAGCTCGAAGTCCCACCAGTCGGAACAGAAAGAATCGAGCCAAACACCAGAACACTGACTATATAACTCAAAAGGGGTTTCCGGCTCATACTCACTGCGTCTAACACAGAACGGGATCATTCTATCAGCATAGGATAATGTATCAGGAAGAGACATATCGAATACAAAGTAATTTGATATGTCGTACTCTTCCATAAGGCTCTTAATGCTGTCACAGAGCCCATCAGACTTGATATTAATGGCCATGAGAGGATTAACGTTGTTATCCTTGCAAGTCTTTAGCACTTCGCACAATTTCAAGGGTTGCAGGCAAGGCACATCATGGGATATTACGATTTCAGAGGCATAATCTCTCACATCAATTTCACACCCTAGTCCACTCTCAAAGGCAAGGCAAATGGATTCCAAGGTATTTTGCTGACTCTTATGTTTCCATACCCCTCTATGAGCAACGATTTTCATCTGCGGTATTTTTAATGATTCCATGGGTTGAGTAGATTTCCATAGTGTATCATAAGGATTGGCTTACCACCAATTTCGACCATTGGCTTCGGTTTTAGGTAGGTTTCTTCGCTAATCCGGGTAACTAGTCCACCGGCAAGAATTACACACTTCATCAACTTTCAACTTTTTTTCGATAGTTTATGATTTGGTCGAAGTTTCTAGCCATTAAGAATTGGGTTCCCTTAGGTCGGCTAATTACTCACGGCAGTGACAGTTTTTTAGCACCTAGCATGGATCCAGCTCAACATGGTTTTCTCGGTGAAAACCAAGTGCCTAAGACCAGCGTGTAATCGCTTCACCATTACGATGACTTAGCCGAGAGAAAGCAGAGCAACATCCTGGGAGTTAGGCGATCGCAAAGTTGGCGGGGGGGCGTAGCATGGAAGGGTGAGTGTTTTTCCTTCGCCGCTGGTTTCATTGCAGTCGGGGTGCTGGTTCAAGCTGATTTGTGGCGCGAGTTTCCAGCATTTGCCGGCCATCCGGACTCTGGCCCTGGTTTATGGGCTAGCGGGGGCTGACTGTGTGGATGTGGCTGCTGATCCGGCGGTGATTGCGGCAGCACGATCGGGCTTGGAGGTTGCCCAGTCCCGATCGGGTCGATCGCCCTGGCTAATGGTTAGCCTGAACGATGGTGAAGACCCCCACTTTCGCAAAGCCCAGTTTAACCCAACTCAGTGCCCTAGTGATTGTTCTCGGCCCTGCGAGCGGGTTTGTCCAACGGGGGCGATCGACCCGGGCGGCGTAACCGAAAGCCTTTGCTACGGCTGTGGCCGCTGTTTGCATATTTGCCCGCTGGATTTGATTGGGGCCCGATCGTACGTATCCACCCCCAGCGCGATCGCCTCGGTGGTGTTGCCCTTGGGCGTGGAGGCGATCGAGATCCACACGGTTCCGGGTCGCTATGATGATTTTGCACGGCTGTGGCGATCGGTGGAACCCCACCTCGATCGGTTGCAGTTGGTGGCGGTCAGTTGTCCCGATGGCCCGAATTTGGCAGATTACTTGCGATCGCTCTACGATTTGATGGCTCCCGGCTTGCGAGCGGCCGGTTGCGCCCTGATTTGGCAAACGGACGGGCGGCCCATGAGTGGCGACATTGGTGCAGGGGCCACGCGCGCGGCGATCTCCCTGGGCCAGAAGGTTTTGCAATTGGGCTTACCCGGTTTTGTGCAGTTGGCCGGGGGCACGAACGATCGCACCGTGCCCAAGCTGCGAGATTTGGATCTGTTGGGGCCCGATCGCCTGGCCGGCGTGGCCTATGGCAGCTATGCCCGATCGCACCTGAAACCCGTGACCGATCGGCTCGAGGCCCTGGAACTGGCAGCGGGCCAAGCCGTGCCGATCGAAACCCAACCGGAATTACTGGCCGAGGCGCTGACCTTGGCGCAACCGTTGTTCGCTCCGCTGAAAGCTCCCCATGCTCCGATTCCGCTGGCAGCGCTGCCGCCTTAGCCCGTGGCTAGGTTTGTAGCGTTGCTTTGCTCCGAGTCCAACTTGCCGCGCCCTCTTGCTGTTAATTAGCTCTTATGGTGATGTTTCCCGATACTGGCGATCGTCCCGTGACTTTGCAAACCGCCCAACAAGTTAAGGAAGGAACTGACTTGGCAGCAATGGCTGATTCCGCTGGCGCACCGGCTGTGGGTAGCGAAGCGATCGATCTGGGTCGCACTCGCAGCACCGATGACCTGAGCCAACTTCTGGGTATTTTGCCACCTCACCTGCGGAAAGTTTTAGAAAATCATACGGATTTGAATCAGTTGGTGGAGGTGGTGATGGACTTTGGGCGGTTGCCCGAGGCCCGGTTCCCCGGTGCCCGCACCGAAAGCCTCAGCGACAAACCCGTCACCCGCGACGATTTGGACTATGCCACCGCTCGGGTTGGTCATTTTGGCGGCGACAACCGCGCCGGCATCGAACAAACCCTGCACCGGATCAGCGCCATCCGCAACCGCCGGGGCGACGTGATTGGCCTCACCTGTCGCGTGGGGCGGGCCGTGTTCGGGACGATCGCCACGATTCGCGACCTGGTGGAAAGTGGCAAGTCGATTTTGATGTTGGGGCGGCCCGGCGTGGGCAAAACCACGGCCCTGCGGGAAATTGCCCGCGTGCTAGCCGATGAACTCCAGAAGCGGGTGGTGATCATCGACACCTCCAACGAAATTGCGGGCGATGGGGATGTGCCGCACCCGGCGATCGGGCGGGCCCGACGAATGCAGGTGGCCGAACCGGAATTGCAACACAAGGTGATGATCGAAGCGGTGGAAAACCACATGCCGCAGGTGATCGTGATCGACGAAATCGGCACGGAGCTAGAAGCCTTGGCAGCTCGGACGATCGCCGAGCGCGGTGTGCAACTGGTGGGCACGGCCCACGGCAACCAGTTGGCGAACTTGATCAAAAACCCGACCCTCTCGGATTTGGTCGGCGGGATTCAATCCGTCACCTTGGGCGACGAAGAGGCCCGGCGGCGCGGCTCCCAAAAAACCGTCCTGGAACGCAAGGCCCCGCCGACCTTTGAGGTGGCGGTGGAAATGCAGGAGCGCAGCCGTTGGGTAGTACATGAGGATGTGGCGACCACGGTGGATTCCCTGTTGCGTGGGCGGATTCCCGAGCGGCAGGTGCGCACCATCAGTGAAACAGGCCAGGTGACGATTACCCACGAGCTGCCGGAAGCCGAGACGGCGGGCACCGATCGCTCCTTGGCCCCAGCGGGCCGCAACGGCGGCCCCAGCAAGGGCGATCGCGGCTGGCGATCGAGCGGGCAAATGACCCCAGTGCCGCCCAGTCGCCGGGCCGTCGTGCCCCTGGGAGCCGCCACGCCCCACGAGGAATTCGCCCAACTGCTCGATCGCACCGACTACAGCCCCCGGGCGATCGATGAAACGGACGACCTGAAGCAAAACGGCTATCTCTACGTCTACCCCTACGCCGTCAGCCGTCACCAGCTCGAGCAGGCGATTCGGTTGCTGAATTTGCCGGTGGTTTTGACCAAGGAGCTGGACACGGCCGATGCGGTGCTGGCGTTGCGCACCCACTTGAAAAATCACACCAAGTTGCGCCACCTGGCCAAAACCCGCCAACTGCCGATCTATATCCTGAAGTCCAACAGCACGGCCCACATTGCCCGCACCCTGCGCCGGATTCTGAAGCTGGACGACGAGGGCGGCGAGGTGGAACCGGTGGATCTGCGGTTGTTTGCGGACAATGCCAGCGATGACGAGCTGGAAGCCCTCGAAGAAGCGCGGCTGGCGGTGGAAAACATTGTGATTCCCAAGGGGCAACCGGTGGAGTTGTTGCCGCGATCGGCCCATGTGCGCAAAATGCAGCACGAGCTAATCGAGCATTACAAACTCACCTCCACCAGCTTTGGCGAGGAACCCAATCGCCGCCTGCGGATCTTCCCGGCCTAGGGCAGGCGACCAAATTCAAACCGGCCTCAAAAAATCAAAAAAAACGCAAAAAACAATTCGAGGGTTTTACCTATGGCTCTCTCTCGTCGTGCGCTAATTCGGCAATCCTTGGCTGCGGCTGCGGGCTTCACCCTGGCAGACTGGTTGTTGTGGGGACAAGATGGGGCGATCGCCGCTCCAATCGCCCAAACCACCCCGACCGTACCCGAAATCTTCAAAGTACCGCCCTTACCCTACGCCTACGACGCACTGCAACCGACGATCGATCGGGAAACGATGGAGTTTCACCACGACAAGCACCACGCCGCCTACGTCAAAAACCTGAATACCGCGATCGCGCCTTACCCCGAACTGCACAAGCGCTCGATCGAAGATCTGATCAGCAATCTCGACGCGCTGCCCGCCGACATTCGCGCCGCCGTTCGCAACAATGGCGGCGGTCACGACAACCACAGCCTGTTTTGGGAAAGCATGGGCCCCAACGCGGGCGGCCAACCCACTGGGGCGATCGCCCGGGCAATTACAGACACCTTTGGCAGCTTTGAAGCCCTGCAAACCGCGTTCAACCAAGCGGGGGCCAAGCGCTTTGGTAGTGGCTGGGCTTGGCTAGTGCTCGATCGCCAAGGAAAACTCACCGTCACCAGCACCGCCAACCAAGACAGCCCACGAATGGAGGGTCAAATTCCCCTGCTCGGCAACGACGTTTGGGAACATGCCTACTACTTGAACTATCGCAACCGACGCGATCAGTATCTCCAGCAGTGGTGGAATGTGGTGAATTGGCCGGTAATTAACCAGCGCTACGAAGCCGCTAAAGCCGCTTAAAACTCAAAGGTCGCGGGCACATTGATTCCCCATGTCCCAGCTGTCTGTTCAGGACAAGGGGCTTGAGCATCTTGCCTCCCACGATCTGCCAACGGTGGAATCAGGATTTCAGGTGATTTGACGACAGGCTCTCAAGCCCCCTGTCCGCTGAGATTTGGCACGGTTTCTGGGGGTTTGAGGCCTCAAATTGAGATGCCTAAAACACCTCTAGGTTCAACACATAGCGACCTAAAGGCAAATTCTGGGCCCAAAGCTCATATTCCAAACGCACCCAATCGGGAACCGGCCGGCCCGACAGAGTGAGGCTGCGGGTGAAGTTGCGGAGGCGAATTTGTTCGTAGCCCTGGTCTGTGGCTTCCTGGAGCCAATAGCGACTGATGCCATAGACCCCCCGTTCCCACAGGTGGCGGTAGTGGAAACCGCTGGCGCTTTGCATGGTTAACACAGCCCGCTGGGGGGAAAGTTCCAGCCACAAGCTGCGATCGCCCTGGGGTTCCGCATTGGCCGCATAACCGGGCATCAGCACCGGTTCGATCGCCTTCACTGCCGGTTCCGCCAGCAGAATATGGAAGCGATCGCGCTCATTTTCGTAAATCGTGGCGGAAGTTTCGATCGAGGCGGCCGTTGGTAAATCTAACGACAACAGCGACAGGCTAATCGGACGGCGGTGACGAATCGGCGACATAGGTTGCAGCCTTGTTGGCTCAGGAGAAGCATCACGCGCAAAACCCGGAAAGCGATAGGATTGTCGGGCGAGCCTGGGCGATGGGTTTGCCAAGCCCTTAGGGCCCGGTAAGCCAATCACTGCCTAGGGCAATTCTGCCTGTGGCAATTCTCCCGGCGCGATCGCGAGTCCGAACCCTGTCGATCTTCCGATGCTCCACCCGATCGTAACATCCGAATTTGTAAACGCCCGCCAACGGCTGATCCTTTCTCCCACTGCCGAGGGCTGCCCCCTCGTGGGTCGCGTGCGGATCCCCGGCGACAAGTCCATTTCCCACCGGGCCCTGATGCTCGGGGCCTTGGCGGAAGGGGAAACAACCATTGAGGGCCTGCTGTTAGGCGAAGATCCCCGCAGTACCGCCGCTTGCTTCCGAGCCTTGGGAGCCGAAATCAGCGAGCTGAACACCGATCGGGTAACCGTGCGCGGCATTGGCATCGGCAATCTGCAGGAGCCGATCGGGGTGTTGGATGCGGGCAACTCGGGCACGACCCTGCGGCTGATGTTGGGCATTTTGGCTTCCCATCCCGATCGCTTCTTTACAATTACGGGCGATGACTCCCTGCGATCGCGGCCCATGGGTCGGGTCGTGAAGCCCTTGACCCTGATGGGGGCACAAATTTGGGGCCGCCGTGACAACACCCTCGCGCCCCTGGCCGTGCGGGGTCAGGCCCTCAAGCCCATTCATTACCAATCCCCAATCGCCTCAGCCCAGGTGAAATCCTGCATTTTGCTGGCAGGGTTGATGACCGAGGGACAAACCACCGTCAGTGAACCAGCCCTGTCGCGCGACCACAGCGAGCGAATGTTGCGGGCGTTTGGGGCAGAGGTGATCGTGGATCCGGACACCATCAGCGCCACGGTGGTCGGCCCGGCCAAGCTCCATGGCCAGCGGGTAATCGTGCCCGGGGATATCAGTTCAGCGGCCTTTTGGCTGGTGGCAGCGGCGATCGTGCCCGGCTCTGACCTGACGATCGAGAACGTGGGCATTAACCCCACCCGCACCGGTATCCTCGACGTGCTGCACCAGATGGGAGCCAACATCACCCTCGAAAACGAGCGCGACGCGGCGGGCGAACCGGTGGCAGATTTGCGGGTGCGCTATGGCCCCCTCAACGGTTGCGAAATTAGCGGGGCCCTGATTCCTCGGTTGGTCGATGAAATCCCCATTTTGGCCGTGGCGGCAACCGTGGCCCAAGGCAAAACCGTGATTCGCGATGCGGAAGAGTTGCGCGTGAAGGAGAGCGATCGCCTGGCGGTGATGGCGGCGGCCCTGCAAAAAATGGGGGCCCAGGTGACGGAACAGCCGGATGGGCTGGAAATTGCCGGCCCGGTGCAATTGCGGGGGGCCGATGTGGACAGCCACACGGATCACCGAATTGCCATGAGCCTGGCGATCGCGGCGTTGGTGGCCCAAGGAACCACCACCATCGATCGGGCAGAGGCGGCGGCCATTTCCTATCCGGACTTTGTGCCGACCCTGGAGCGGCTCACCCAAGGCTAATCGGCCTTCAAGTGGATCAAACCCATCGATCGGGCGGGTGAGCCGGTTATGGTGAGCCGGTTATGGTGAGCCAGTCAACTGATCGAGATCGGGCAGGTAGATCAGGCAGATCAGGCAGATTAATCAAGCCGAGTTGGATCGCGCCCCAACCGCCAGGCTACGGCGCGTGATTTCCAAATACACCGCCTCCAGACCCACGGGCTGACGGGCCAAGCCATCGATCGGCAGGCCCGACAGCCGCTCCAGCAACTCCGGCAAACTGAGGGACTCCGGCAACCACAACACCAGCTCTCCCCCAGCTTCCCGCCAGGGCCAGCCCAGTTGCTCCACCCGTTCGATCGTCCCGGCGCGATCGGCCGTCGTTACCCGCACCAACTCAGCGGCGGGAATGGTCGATCGCAGTTCCGCCAAAGTTCCCTCCAGCGCGATCGCCCCCTGGCTCAAAATTCCAATTCGATCGCACAGGCGCTCCGCCTCCTCCAGCAAATGGGTGGTCAGCAACACCGTCAAACCCTGCTTTTTCAGATCCCGAATCATGGCCCACAGGTCATAACGGGCTTCCAAATCCAAACCCGCTGTGGGTTCATCCAAAATCACCAACTTGGGCCGATGCACCAGGGCGATCGCCACATTCAACCGCCGCTGCATCCCGCCGCTGAGGGTTTCCACGGGACTATCGGCGCGATCGGTTAAGCCCACCCAAGCCAAGCACTGAGCCAAACGCGATCGCCGTTCCGATCGCCGCAAACCATACAAACTGGCAAAAAAATCTAAATTCTCAGCACAGGTCAGGCTTTTGTAGAGCAAGTTTTCCTGGGGGGCAATTCCCAACCAGTGGCGGGGAGCCTGGGCCAAGGGGCGATCGCCCAACCACAGCTCACCCCCATCAGCCACCAACAGGCGACCCAGGATATTAATCGTCGTGCTTTTGCCCGCGCCGTTGGGGCCCAGCAGCCCATAAATTTCGCCCGGTCGCAAGGACAAACTCAGTCCTCGCAATACCGGGCGATCATCATAGGATTTGGTTAACCGTTCAATTCGCAACATGCTGCGCTGAACCCATGCGGATAATAGGACTTGAACCTACACGCCTTGCGGCACTAGAACCTAAATCTAGCGCGTCTACCAATTCCGCCATATCCGCTTAAGCGCAGACATCATAGCAAAATCCCCCCGATTCGGCAATCGTCTTTGGGAAAACCCTGGATAAATTTTGAGAAAGCAACATCTTGCTTCTGACGATTTAACCATCTTTCTAGAGTTCATCTTGATGATGAAGGTCGATCTAAATGCAGTCTTAGTCTAGTTAATTTCTTAGCAGTGCCGGCTGCCCTAATCATGTTACCTTTCATCCTAAAAACAGGAACTGATTCACTCTCAAATCTCTCAAAGCCAGAAATTGATTACCCCTCCTCTGACGGAAAGCCTGTAGCGGAAACTTATCTTCATCTCAACGCCATTATTGCCATTCTCAAAGCGCTAGAACTACACCTTAAAGGACAACAAGCAACTGTTTTAGCCAATCAGTTTTTGTACTACAGCCAAGATCTTCCTCGGTTGCGGGTTGCTCCTGATGTGATGGTGATCTTTGGAGTAGCCCCCGGCGGCCGAGATAATTATAAGACTTGGCAAGAGGGTCAAATTCCGAGCATCATCTTTGAAGTTACTTCCAAGGGAACCCAAAGTGAAGACCAAGGGCACAAATATGCTCTTTATGAACAAATGGGCATCCAAGAATATTGGTTGTTTGATCCTAAAAATGAGTGGATTGCAGGGCAACTTCAGGGCTATCGGTTATGGGATGGTCGCTACATCCCCATTGAAGACCATCGATCGCGTGTTTTAGGTTTGCAGCTCAGTGTTCAAGGTTCCCTCTTGCGCTTTGGACAGGAAGAGACAGGAAACTTCTTACCAATTCCCGATGAGATTGGAAATTTAGTTGAGAATCTGCAAGCGGCCCAACAACTGGCTAATCAAGAGCGACAACGAGCCGATCGCCTGGCGGAACTGTTGCGGCAACAGGGGATTGATCCCGAGGCGATTGAGTAGCCTTAGCTTATCTTTGTTCTTCTGAGTTTGCTTGGTCTTGTTTTAACCGGCTTGGGTTAATTGGAGCTGATTAGAATTGGTCTTCACCCACTCAAAACAATTCGTCCAAATGAGTTACCTTGAGCGAATTACTTGAACAGTATTTTCTGATAGAAATCAAGCACTAACTGCCATTGGAGCAAGGGGCTTAAGCCCCTTGTCTTCGTCGATTGGTAAAGCCCAAAAGGTAGCAATTTAGGCTTTTCAGAGACCCGCTAAGCATGGTCGATCGCCTTGAGGGCGGTGTATTGGGGTTCAGCAATTTTGTTTGCTGCAAATAGGGTGTCGGCAATTTCGCCAAGGGTGAGCACCGCGTGCGATCGATAGCCTTTGGCGGCCAAGCGTTCCTTGGCTCCCGTGTTGTGGTCAATGAACACCACCAAATCAGTGACCCGCAGCCCCACCGATTCCAACTTGCCAATTCCCTCGATCGCGCTTTTACCGGAAATCAAAATGTCATCCACCACCACCGCCGTTTCGCCAGGGGTGAAATTTCCTTCCACCACCCGCTGAGTGCCGTGGGCCTTCACTTCCTTGCGCGGAAAAATCATGGGGCGGTTCAGGTGCAAGGCCAAGCCGGTGGCCGTGGGCAAGGAGCCGTAGGGAATGCCGGCCAGGCGATCGAATGTTAGGGGAGCCACCCGATCGGCATAGGCCAACAGGATTTTGTGAAAGACTTGGGGATTCGAGATGATTTGCCGCAAGTCCACGTAATAGGGAAAGGTGGCCCCGGAGGCCTGCACATAATCACCAAACAAAATGCAACCCAAGTCGAAGAGCTGCACAATCAATTCCGCGTGGGGATGGGCGCTGGTGTTGGTGCTGGCGGGAGCGGGTAACCAAAGGGGGCAGGCTTCCGCGATCGGCCCGCAAACGGCCGTCTGAGCTTGGGTGAGTCGATCGCGCAGTTGCATAATCTGGCGACGGGGTTCCGGGTGGCTGAGGGCCGCCCGAGGCACCAGCACAATCAATCCATCACCATCGGCCGCCAGGCCCGCTTGCAGGGTTTGGCGCAGATTGGCATCCAGTCGATCGCCCGTGGCCGCGTCCAGGTCTTGGCCATAGTCCACCGTTGCCAGCCCCGCCCCTGACCAAGCCCCCCGCAACAAAATGGGCGCTTCTGGAGCCACCGCCCGCAGTCGCCGCAAGATTTCCGGATCCGCCGCTTCCAGTTCCAAGCCCATTTGGCTGGGAATGCCCCAGGTTTGCACCTCGCGGGCCAAGCTGAGGTAGCGGGGTTCGGCCTCGGGGGCCGGGTCTTGCAAAACGCGGGCGGAGGGATTTTCGGTGTAACACAGGGCAAAAAGGGCGCGATCGGCTTGGAGCAAAAAGGGCGCGGCATGGTCTTGGCCCGAAAAGGGCACGATCGTTACGGCATCCACCTGCCAGCGATCGAACGCTGTGCGGGCAAACAGGCCGCTGTTGATCCAGTCCGCATGTTTGGCATCCAAAATGACGGGCAATTCTGCCGGAATCGTGTGCCGCAACAGGTCTTCTAATAGGGCCAAGCCCGCCGCCCCAAATAGCAAGTAGGGATCGATCGCCACCTTATAGGCACAAACCAAATCCGCCGTTTGGGCCACCATCGTTCGCAGCCAGTCCCCCAGGGCCGTCAGGGGGCGATCGACTCCGGCCGCAATGTCGGCCACAGCCGCTTCCAAAAAGTTAGAACTCGGATCCAAACTGAGGCACAGCAAACTCCCGCGCGATTGGGCCGCCCGGTGTAATTTATCGATAAATGTCATAGGAATCGCAGGGAAATCTCAACAGAAATTTCAGAGAATGTCTGAAAAGGAGCTTAAAGGAGCTTAGATTATTGGCAAAACACCTGAACCCGGATCACCGGCTGAGAAGCTTTGAATTGTAGAGAGTTAGACCCCTTTGCTCCGTCAATTGCCATACGGACAGAATGCCCCGGAGTAGCCCAGGGTTCCCTGGTTAATGGAGTAGGATAGGGGCACTTTTTCCGCTGAACGCCGTTGTGGATGGGCCGGGGATTTAACCTTGGGGTTGAATTCAGGAATTCCAGTCAACGGTGCTGGCTTTGGGCGTTGCGCGCGCCGCTAAATCTTCACCCTGCGGGGCACGTTGTCGATGGAGTATTGCGAGTTTTTGCTGCAAAAGGAGGGCGATCGGGCTTGGTTGCCACTGGAGTCGCCCAGCGTCGAAGTTTTGGAAGGACGCTATCGCCTGATTGCCCGATCGAGCTATCCCGATGCGGCAGTGGAAATTCGTGTGGGCTACCAGCCGGATGGGGCAATCGGGGGCACTAGCCAACGCACCCAGTCCCGATCGGCCCAAACCAATGTCAATGGGCTGGTGGTGGTGATTCCGTTCACGGTGTTGCGGCCGGGGCTTTGGGAATTTAGCTGTCGGCAATCGGTGGGCGAGGAGGCGGATCCAACAACCACGGGGCCCGCCTGGCGCTATGCAGTGACGCTGCAAGTGTTGGCCGTGGAGGCGGAAGATTGGGTGGATGTGGAACCGCAACCGGCGACGGATGCGCTGGCCCAGGAATCCAACGGGTCAGAAGTGGCGAGTCGATCGCCCGATGAATTCTCCCCGTCCCATGGCGTGAATGGTGCTGAGGGGGCCGTTGAAGAGGTCATGCCGGAGCTAGTGGCGGAAGCGAACGCGGCGAACGGGCTGGCCGAGGCGATCGCCCCGAAAATTCCCCAGGCCACGGAGCTAGAGCCTATTGCTTCAGAAATCGCTTCAGGAATCGCTTCAGAAGTTGCTCCAGAAATTACCCCAGAGAGCACCCCGAAAAACACTCCAGAAATTACCCCAGCAATTGCCCCAGAGCCAGCCTCGGCCAAGCCCCCATCGATTCCTCTGCCGGCCTTACCGCCCACGGAACCCTTCACGCCCCCGATCGAGCGGTTGATTCAGGTGGAAGACGATCGCCTCTTGCGCATCGCCGATCGCCTCTTGCAGCAAATGGTGGAACCGGCGGAACCGGATCCCATGGAAACGATCGACCCGCTGGTGGCCGCCAGCCAGCTTCCTCCCTTACACTTACGGCTCGATCGCACCACCTACATCACCGCTTGGGGCGATCAGTTGGTGTTGCAAGGCAGCTTGGATTGGGCCGAACCAACCAAGGCCCCCATGCTGGCTCAACTGCCGCCCACCTTGGAATGGCGGGTGACCCTGCGCGATCCCAATAGTCAGCGGGTATTGGTGCGGTTGCGCCAGCCGATCGCCGGGTCGCGCTGGAGCCGGCCAAGCGATCGCCCCTTACCGGGTCAGTTCACCTGCACCGTGGAATTGCCCCTGGAAGCCAGCACCTTTTTGATGTTGGGCGAGCTGGCTTTGTATCCCCACAGTTTGCCCAGCGCCGAACCCCTTACCAGCCAGGCCTTCGCGGTGGCCGCCGATGCCGATGCCCTGTTGCGGGCGATCGAGCCGGATTTTCGCCCAGAGGATTGCACAGAGGACGATCGGGCCCCGGCCGCGTTGCCGCACGAATCCCTGCCGTTTCGGCCCAATGCCCAAGCCCCCGCCAAAAAGAGCTTGGATCTGAAGCTGCTGAACTTTGTGCAACCGGCGAAAGCGCCCATGTTGCCATCGATGTCGCCATCCATGTCGCCGTCCATGGACTCCGCGCCGTCAATGCCCGAGGTTGCCCCCGCCCCGATCGCCGGTGTTGAGTTGCCGGAAGCTGCCATTTTGCAAGGGTTGCCCCCCGCTGCGCCAATTCCCACCGCCAACGGCCCGGCCCCTTGGGCGATCGACCCCTTACCCAGTGAGCCTTCACCCTTTGATGCGCTGCCCAAGGGTCACCGGTTCTGGTCAAGACTCACGGCCTTGGCCGATGACCAAGATTTACGGGCCTGGATGCGGGCCCGAGGAGAGGGAGTTGCGCCCGCCCCGGAGCCGCCGGATCCCGATGCGGACTGGACAGCCGGTGAAGTGCTGGTGGATGACCTGTTGCCGCTGCAAAACGGATCCAATGGCTGGCCTGTTCAGGCCAGCCCACCGCCGCCGCCGCCCGCCGATGCCACCTTGCCGCCCACGATGCCGATTCCACAGCCCACGATCGAGCTGTTGACCCATCCCCTGGTGGCGGAAACCACGGCCACCTTGCGGTTGCGAGTGACGGAGGTGCCCTCACGACTCTGCATTAAGGTTTGGACGAGCGATCGACAAACGCGCCAAATCTTGGAACCACCGCGCTGGCTGTTGGAGTTGCCCCCCAATGGCCTGGGGGAATTGGAAACCCGTGTCACCTTGACCGTGCCGGCCCTGGTGGCGGAACTGAGCATTGAGGCGGTGGTGATGGAGTTGGCAACCCACCGCGAAAGCCGCAAGGCGGTGATTGTTGCGCCCGTGTTGCCCCCCGAGGCCCATCCCGATCGCCCCACATTGGATCCATTGGCGATCAACAACCTGTTTGAGGCCCTGTCGCCCTCCCGTTGGGATTAGGGCGGAATTGAGCCTCCGGTCAAGGATCCAAAACCCAATCACAGAGCATGTTGGGGGCGATCAGCTCCCCGCGTTGATTCAAGCATTGGTTCAAGCCTTGGTTCAAGCCTTGATTCGCTTGTTTGTTAAAAATCTTTAGCAACCCCACGCCACACCGGAGGCCAGCTCGTACAGTTAATGGGAAATCCTCTGAATTCGATTAAGAATAAGGATCTTTTCCCATGGCAGCCTCTTTTCTTCCTTCGATTTTCGTGCCGATTGTTGGCTGGGTATTTCCTGCTGTAACAATGGCCCTGCTGTTCCTGTATATCGAAAGCGACGCTTAACAAAAAATCGCAAGCGAAGCTGTGCGTAGCCTGCCAAATTCCCCGATCACGGCCCTGAATCACAGCGAGGGCAATGACTGGGGAGATTGCAGTTTGCCTTCTCCTTGAATCGAGTTGATTAAATCCAGACCGCTGGCTGTCTAAGATAGTTAGCGGTTTTTTGCGGGCGAACAGCGCCTGAAGATCATGAGCGATCGGGTGGCGACGGCACGGTTAATTGAAGTTTTTTCAGCAATCCAGGGTGAAGGGCCGATCGTGGGCACGCGGCAACTGTTCATCCGGTTTGCCCAATGCGATTTGCGCTGTGACTATTGCGATAGCGATCGCACCTGGGTGGCTCCCGATCATTGTGACATTGAGCAAACCCCTGGTCTGCGGGATTTTGTGACTGTTGCCAACCCCGTGAGCCAATCGCAGCTCCTGGACTGGGTGCAACAGCTCGATCGCCCCCATCTACACGACAGCATCAGCATCACGGGGGGTGAACCCCTGTTGCACAGTCGTTTTTTGCAAGATTTCTTACCAGCCTTGAAGACCGTTTCCAGCCTGCCGGTTTATTTGGAAACCGGGGGCCATCGGCCACAGCAGTTGGAACCCCTGTTGCCTTGGCTGGATTGGATTGGCATGGATTTGAAGTTGCCCAGTGTCAGCGGCGAAACCCACTGGGAAGCCCATGGGGAGTTTTTGCGGTTGGCGGTGGCAGCGCAGAAGTGGGTGTTTGTGAAAGCGATTGTTTCCGAGGCAACCACGCTGGCAGATCTGACTCGATCGGCTGAGTTGGTGGCGGCGATCGATCCCCATTTGGTTTACGTGATGCAACCCGTTTCGCCCTTGCCCGCACCGATTAAGCCCGATCGCCAACCACCGCAACCGCCCCAGCCCGAACAAGTGTTGGCCTGGCAACAACACCTGAAACAGTGGTTACCGCAGGTGATTGTGATTCCACAAACCCACAAGGCGATTGGGCAACTTTGACCGGGCCCTAGTCGGGAATTTTGAGGGATAGCTCGTAGACCGATCGCTTGGGCAGGTTCAGTTGGCCGGCAATCTCGCGGCTGGCGGCCGATCGGCTCATCCCTTGGGTCATTCGATCGGCCAGAGCGGCGATAATCTCCGCTTCCGTGGGTTGGTGGGCCACCGGGAGCACTCCGCCCAAAATGAGCACAAATTCCCCCTTAATGGGACAGGCGGGATTCTCGGGAGTCCAAGTGGCGATCGCCTCCGAGAGGGAACCGCGCCAAAACTGTTCGTAGCGCTTGGTCAGTTCCCGGGCGATTGCGATCGGTCGTTGGTCGCCGCCGTGGTTGGCCAGGTCTTGCAGGGTTTCCCGCAGGCGGTGGGGCGCTTCGTAAAGAATCACGGTGCGGGCCTCTTGGGCCAGTTGAGCCAGTCGATCGCGCCGTTCTTTGCCCTTGGTGGGTAAAAATCCTTCAAAACAAAAGCGATCGGTGGGTAAGCCGGAGCCAATTAGCCCCGCGATCGCCGCGCAGGCTCCCGGCACTGGCACAACGGACAACCCGGCCGCCCCGCAAGCCGCCACCAATGGCACGCCCGGATCAGAAATGCCCGGCGTACCCGCATCGCTGACCAGGGCGATCGCCTGGCCCGCCCGCAGTCGATCGAGAATTTCGGGAATCCGTTTGGTCTGGTTGTGTTCGTGATAGCTCAGTTGGGGCTTGCTGATTTGGAAGTGGGCTAGCAGCTTGCCCGTGTGCCGGGTGTCTTCCGCCGCGATCGCATC
This sequence comes from Limnothrix sp. FACHB-881, assembly GCF_014698135.1. NCBI lineage: Bacteria > Bacillati > Cyanobacteriota > Cyanophyceae > Pseudanabaenales > Pseudanabaenaceae > Limnothrix > Limnothrix sp. FACHB-881. The sequence continues at coordinate 166,522 of NZ_JACJSN010000001.1, read as the reverse complement.
CACTGCCTGCAAAATTCGCAAAGCTCGGTAGCTGATATCTTCCAAATTCCCGATCGGGGTGGCCACCAAATATAGGGTTCCCGGCTGCACTGTTGTGACTTCGCCCACGGTGGTCGGCGCTGGGGAAGGCGTTGCCGTCATCTGCCGCACCTCCCCCTAGATCAAAAAGCGATCGAGCGCCGCTTTCAGTTCCGCCAATTCCGCGTCAATGTTGCCCTCGCGTGCTGCTCGCACAATGCACTCATTCAGGTGCTCATCCAAAATGGCCCGCGCCACCCGATCGATCGCACCGCGCACCGCCGCCAACTGAATCAACACATCAGGGCAATCTCGCCCATCCTGCACCATGGCCTTGATGCCGCGCACATGGCCTTCAATCCGCGACAGACGATTCACAATTTTGCGAATCGCTTCCGGGTTGTGGGTGTGGCTGTGGGACGGGCCATGGCTATGGCCGTGAGCATGGCCGTGAGCAGGACTGGGAGCGGGATTGGAGTCGAGATGCTGGGCAGAGCTGGGGGCGGGCTGATGGGACTGGTCGGAATCGGCGGCAGGGTGAGGGTGATTGTCAGGTTGTGCAGGGTCGTGATCAGGACGATTCAAGGGATGGAACGCAGCCAGATTCAAAGGGGCAGTTTGGATTCTAACGCGATGGCTCCGGGTTTTCGAGCGATCGCACCGCTTCGAGGGCCCCGTGAGCAATTTGGGGCAGAATACTGCGATCGCGATCGCCCAAAGGCGCATCGATCGCCACCACCAGCCCAAAGGGCCGCCCATCCACCGGCTCCACATAGGCACAATCCCACCGCACCCGGCTCATCCACCCCGCCTTAGACCACAGGCGCGTGGTGGGGGGCAACCCTTCCCCCAAAAAACCGGTGACTTGGTTGTAATCCGGATCCAAGCTGGCCACGGTGGCCGGATCGAGCGATCGCGCCAGGAGGTTCATCAACATTTGCGATCGCGCCGCCGACACCGCCACCCCACCCGCGATCGCATGGAGCAGCCGCGCCACCGCATCCGTCGTTAAATAATTGCGATTGCTGTAGTCTGCCGCCAAAAAGACTCGCTCGCGGCCATAGGGCCCATCACCCCAAGTTTTTTGGCAAACATTAATAGTTTGGAACTCTTCCCAACCAAACGATTGCAAATAGCGATTCACGATTTGTCGTTGCTGTTGCCAGGTTTCAAAGGGGCCCGCTGGCAACTCCGGGCCGCTGGTGGTTCCCGACAACACATCCACCAAATAGCTCGTGGCATCGTTGCTGGAATTGACGATCGCATCATGCAGGGCCCGATCGACCTCTTCCGTGGGCGAAATCATGCCCTTTTCCAACCATTCCTGCACGGCCACCGCGTAAAACAGCTTGACCACGCTGGCCGGATAAATGCGCTCCACACCGCGATAGCTGAATCCGCGCACCGGATGGGCCCAAAAATCCGCCGGAGCCAGGGCCCCACCCGTGTTCACCATGTAGGGCGGATCGTAAACCCACCAGGTCAGGGCCAATTGGTTGCGGGCTAACAGCGGATATTGGATCCATAGCCGATCGAGCAGTTGTTTTCCCAACCGCTCCAGTTCCCCATCCTGTTGGTAAAAAATCATGCCTACGGTGTTTGGCGTGAACCCAACGATTCTCGCCTATGCTTGGGGCGATCGTCCTTGTTTGCACCGGAGACCTTCCATGACCTCGATCGCCCTCGATCGCGTGCTGGCTGACTTGGGCCAACCGATTCCCGATCGCCCGGAGTATCGCTGCACCGAACCCCTAGACCTCTTCACCCGGCCCGACGGGGAAGAACTGAGCACCCAGGTGGCTCCCGGGCGACAACTGTGGTTTCGGCAACTGTCGGCGGATTTGGCAGCAGGTTTGGACGCTGGTGCAGGAGCCAATTCGGGAGCCAATCTAGAAGCCAATTCAGGAGCCAACGGGGATTTCAATCAAGGGGCGATCGAGGTGGTGCTTTGCGAGGATGACTATGCCGCTTGGTTGCCCCTGGCCGCTTTGGCTCGCCTGGCCCCGGCCATTGGCCCCTATCGGGCCCCGATCGTGTCGCGATCGGCCATTGTCGATCGAATTCCCCAGGCGATCGCCTTTGCCCAAGCGGCTATGGCCGTTCCCCATTGCTACCTTTGGGGCGGCACGATCGCCCCTGATTATGACTGCTCTGGCCTCATTCAAGCGGCCTTTATGAGTGTGGGCGTTTGGTTGCCGCGTAATTCATATCAACAACAGGAATTCACCGAACCGGTTGAACTAGAAAACCTGCAACCCGGCGACTTGCTCTTTTTTGGAATGCCCACCAAAACCAACCATGTGGCGCTGTATTTAGGCAAAACCATCGGACAACATTGCTATCTTCACAGTTCTGGTTATGAACAAGGGCGGGGAAGAATTGCGGTTGATTTTTTGTCTGATCAGGGCGATCGGGTGGCGCAAGCTTATTTTTCCCAATATAAAGGAGCCGGCCGGATCCACAGCAGCTATCAACCCAGCCTCAAGGGCTAATTCACGGTTCATTCACCGATCTGCTTTGGCGCTTTGATGGCCCTCAAGCGAACAATTAGACTTCAAATTAATGATGAAACTGGCCGTAAAAGTCAAACCCAACAGCAAACAACAGAAAATTGTTGAAGAAGCCGATGGGGGGCTAACCATTTTCTTAAAATCTCCCCCGATCGATGGCAAGGCTAATCGCGAGTTAATTCAACTCCTCGCGGCCCATTTAGGCGTTAGCAAATCAGCAATTACGATCAAAGTTGGCCAAGCGGGCCGCCAAAAAATCATTGAAGTTGCAGACTAGCGAGCAAAGTCTAAGGCGGGCCAGGCGAGAAAATTAGAGATCCCTTGAAAAGGATCCCATAAAATTGAATCAGCATCGATCGCCCCAACGACAAGCGCTAGGGCCCTCAGGATTGGGATAGGATAAGCGCGATCGCCCCTCTTGCTCGACATCGATCCATATCGATCCATGATCGATTCATGGTCGATCTCCGACATTGGCATCCGATCGAGCCTTGAGATCGAACCTTGAGATCGAGCATTGGTTTAGATCACTTAGACCGTCAGACCGCCCCTCCAATTCCCCATGTCGCTCCAGCTTTACAACACCCTCACCCGTCGCAAAGAACCCTTCGAGCCGATCGAGCCGGGTCGGGTGCGGATGTATTGCTGTGGCGTAACGGTCTATGACCACTGCCATTTGGGCCATGCCCGGTCATACATCGTTTGGGACACCCTGCGGCGCTTTTTGCAATGGCGGGGCTATGACGTGCGCTATGTGCAAAACTTCACCGACATTGACGACAAAATTCTTAATCGCGCCAAAAACGAAGGGGTTTCCATGGAGGCGATCGCCGATCGCTATACCGAAACCTACTTTGAAGACATGGCCCGGCTGAACATTCGGGAAGCCGATGCCTATCCCCGCGCCACCCACACCCTGAACGGCATTCAGCGCTTGATTGCCGAATTGGAAGCCAAGGGCGTGGCCTATGCGGCCGGGGGCGATGTGTATTTTGCAGTGCGTAAATTTGCGGACTACGGCAAGCTCTCCGGCCGCAAATTAGACGACCTGCAAGCCGGAGCCAGCGGCCGCACGGACGACGAAACCACCAAAAAGCAAGATCCCTTCGACTTTGCCCTTTGGAAAGGAGCCAAACCCGACGAACCGGCCTGGGAGTCCCCTTGGGGGCCCGGCCGGCCAGGCTGGCACATTGAGTGCTCCGCCATGGTGCGCCAAGAGTTGGGCGAAAGCATTGATATCCACGTGGGGGGCGGTGACTTAATTTTTCCGCACCACGAAAACGAAATTGCCCAATCGGAAGCGGCCACGGGCCATTCCCTAGCCCGGTTCTGGTTGCACAACGGCATGGTGAACGTGGGCGGCGAGAAGATGTCGAAATCCTTGGGCAACTTCACAACCATCCGCGCCCTGTTGGATGCACCGGAGGGGCCTCACCCGATGGCCCTGCGGTTGTTTGTGCTGCAAGGTCACTACCGCAAGCCCATGGACTTTACGGGGGAGGCGATCGAGGCGGCCAAAAATGCTTGGAACACGCTCAAAGAGGGGCTGTTGTTCGAGGGGCTAGAGGATTTCAACGGTGCACCCACCTATGACCCCACAGCGCTCGATCGATTCCGGGCGGCCATGGATGACGACCTGAACACACCGGAAGCCTTGGCCGTGCTGTTTGAGCTGGCGAAGGAGTTGCGCCGAGAAAAGAATCTGCGCGTCCATGAGGGGCAATTTTCCCAAGATGCCGCCGCGATCGCCCAGCAGTGGCGAACCTTGGTGCATTTGGCGGATGTGTTGGGCCTGGTGGCCACAGCGGAAACCCCAACGGAAACCCCGGCCGGCCCCAGTGATGCGGAAATTGAGGCCTTAATTGCCCAACGGACGGCCGCCCGCAAGGCCAAAAACTTTGCCGAGTCCGATCGGATCCGCGACGAGCTGAAAGCTCAGGGCATTGTGTTGATCGATCGCCCCGGTGAAACCGCCTGGCATCGAGAATAGGAGGACGACCATGGCCGATCGCGATTTGTTTCAGCGGGCCAATGCGCAGGGCATGAAGCGATTTTGTGAAGGTTGGCATCGGGCCCAAAACCAACGCTACTTGCTGCGATCGCAACTGGGGTTTAGCCAAGCCAGCACCCCCCATCAACCGGCCGTCTGTCGGGGCTGCGAAAACTATCACGGCATCGCCTACGGTTACAGCCGCGATCGACGGGCAAGGCTGATTTGCGGCATTCACCCCTTTGGTTGGTCAGGAACCGATCCTTGTCCCGATTGGCGCGGGGCGATCGAACCGGAATTCTCCACTGCGACCTCCGACGACATCAACCGGTAATGGGCCATGATCAATCTCCGAAACCTGGGAATCCAAAGCATCGGTCAAAACATTGGTAAAAACATCAGCAAACGATTAATCCTGGTGTTGGGGCTGGCCCTGTTGTGGGTTTTGTTGGGAGCCTTGCCCGCCCAAGCGATGGGCAACTACAGCAAAACCAACCAGGAAGGGCAGAATTTTGCCGGTGAAAACTTGGTGGGCGCAGCTTTTTTGGCCACCGATTTGCGCGATGCCAATCTGGCGGGAGCCAACTTGAGCAATGCCACCCTCACCCAAGCCACCCTGCTGCGAGCCAACCTGCAAGGTGCGGATTTAACGGGCGCTTTGATCGATCGCGCGGTGTTGGAACGGGCAGATTTAACCCAAGCGATCGCCCGTGAGGCAATTTTTACGCGCTCAATTTTGGCCGACACCACGATCGAGGGAGCCGACTTCACCGATGCATTAATCGATCGGTACGACGTGGCCCAACTTTGCAAAGTCGCCAGCGGCATCAATCAAAAAACCGGTGTCAGCACCCGCGAAAGTTTAGGTTGTGATTAGTGCCCATTGCGCTTGAAATCTCTGAACAGCAGATCAGCATGAACCTTATTGCTGTTAGGTTTCGTACCTCAACCCAACCTACAAAATGACCGCTGATCAGCTCATCTTGGGCAAGGACTTTTAAGGATGAGGGCGAAGGATGAGGGCTTATGCATTGATCCGCGCAAGAGGTCTAATTAACGAGCCTTCCAAGTGCCACCATAGCGATAGTGCGGATTGGTGGCGCTTTGCTGTTTTTGGCAACGGGGACAGGCCAAAACCCATTGATCGGTGCGATCGACCTGGATTCGATAGCGCACCAATGACAGAACCTTGCAGAGTTCACAGGGTCGTGGTTGGGGATTGGCTGTGCGACGACGCGGCATGAGAATTAATAGAAATTAACAGTAATCAGCAGCAATCAACGGCGATTCAAGACAATTTCAATCAACTCAAATCATTTCAATCAACGGCGATTCAAGACAATTTCAATCAACTCAAATCATTTCAATCAACTTAAATCGAAGGGAACCCCGCCATTGGTTTCCCAATGATGACGATAGAGCAATTCAAGCTGGCCACAATGCTGGGCGATCGCCGCCACCTGCCGCCGATACAAACTCCGAAACACATTCGCCACCAGCAACGCCCCGATCGCCACCACCAGGCCCGTGGCCGTGGACACCAACGCCTCGCTCAGACCCGAACCGATACCCGCGCCATTGGGGCCGCCCGTGGAGCCGATGCTGTCCCAGCGGAGGGCCGCAAAGGATCCCATTAAGCCCAACACCGTACCCAACAGGCCCAAGAGGGGCGCAATGCCAACGATCGTGTCGAAAGCCGTACCAAACCGCTTGAGTTGAGGCAGTTGGGCTTGGGCGGCGCTGTCAAGGGCTAATCGAAACTCCTCGGGGGTGGGGCGATCGAGCGTGAGCGCCGCCAGGAAAATCTGCACGATCGGCCAATCCTCTGGAGCCGATCGCAACAAACGCAGGGTGCGATCGGTATCGGGTTCCCGCCCGTACAACACGAGCGCCTCCCGAATCAGAAGCGGTTGTTCCTGGGCCAAACGCCACCAAAACCGGCCCCGCTCCACCGCCAGGGCGATCGTGGCGATCGCACAACCCGCCAAAGGAACCATCACCGCCCCACCGGCCACAAACCATTGCCATACCGACGACATCGAGCACCTACTCCCCTTGCAACACAGCGGGTTGATCTAGCGGCCAATCATGGCCCGTGGGCCAGCCGAAATTTAGCCAAACCCAATCAAAAACAAGCCTGGCCCTATGATGCCCGATTGGCGATGGCCGGAAGTTGCTGTGCCCCGTCCCGATCGGGGCGATCGGCCCCAGGCAATTGACTGTAGTGGGGATTGATCCTTACCATTGAGTTACATTAATGGACTGTAAAGAACTGTTGCGATTAATCAACGGTTTCCATCCTCCGGCCCCTTGATTGCCCCACAGACCAAGGGTTTTCAGTTCTTTTCCCCATTCGATTTTGTCCCCCATCCTTCCGCCCTGGCTTTTGGAGCGCGTCCCTATGCAACAGGCAACACAACTGGTTTCCCGCCGCTGGTCGCAGTGGTTGATGGCCACGCTGGGATCGTTGGTGCTTTGTGCGATCGCCTGGATCGCCGCACCGGCCCCCGCCCAAGCCTTCGACAACCCCGACCTGCTGCCCAAGGAGTTCACCACCGTTGTGGACTTGGCCAACCAGTTGCCCAGTGGCCAAGAGCAAAAACTCGCCCAAACCCTGGCGGACTTCGAGGCGGAAACCGGCTGGAAATTGCGTGTTTTGACCCAATTTGACCAAACGCCCGGCCTGGCCGTGAAGCGGTTTTGGGATGTGGACAACAAGACCCTGCTGGTGGTGGCCGACTCCCGGGGGGGCAACTTGCTGAACTTCAATGTGGGTGGCGATTTTTATAGCGTCTTTCCGCGCACGTTTTGGATTGAGCTGCAAACCCGCTACGGTAACCAGTTCTTTGTGCGCGAAAACGGGGAAAATCAGGCGATCGTCCAATCCCTGGAATCGGTGATGGGTTGCCTGCGCCAAGGGGGCTGTCAGTTTGTGCCCGGTTTGCCCCAGGAGCAATGGATCCTAACTCTGGTGACTTCGGTGCTGGGCGGCGTGATTTGTGGTTTTGCGGCCCACCCGCGCAAGGCCGGCGAATGGATTTCCTGGCAATGGGCGCTGATTTTGTCGCCGCTGTGGGGCATTTTGTTCATTGCCTTTGGCATTGGCCCGGTGGTGACCCGCACGGCGGACTGGCTGCCCCTGGTGCGCAACATTGCCGGATTCGCGATCGGGGCGTTGGTGGCCTTCCTGTCGCCGGTCTTTGGTCGCCCCCCTTCAGAGGCCGAAACTTAGGATCAGGCAATGAAATCCAGTTTTGGGGCTACAGGTTAATCGACTGTTTCCTAGCAGTCGTTTTCTGGCGATAGTTTTCTAGCAATCGTTTTTTAGCGGTAGTTTTTTAGCGATAGTTTCCTGGCGATCAGTACTCCAATTCAGCATCGGGGCGATCGCGATCGTTGCCACCGTGCCTTTGGTGGGTGACATTAGAGCAGGGTTGGGGCCATGGCCCGCCCAAGCTGAGTTGGCACGAGTTGTTGATGATGGAGTGGCATATCACGGACGCACAGAGCCTGGCTCTGATCGATCGGGAGTTGGGCGATCGGGGCGATCGTTCACCGGCAGAATACGAGATGGTGCGTCGGGTGATCTATGCCACCGCAGATTTTGACTACGCCAGTTGCCTGAGCTTTTCCGAGCGATCGCTCAGTGCAGGTGCGGCGGCCCTGGCAGCGCGGACAACGGTGATTGTGGATGTGCCGATGGTGCAGGTGGGGATTGCCCCTGCCATTCAGGCAACCTTTGCCAATCCGGTGTTTTGTGCCACGGAGGCGATCGTCCGGCCGCAACAGGCCCTGACCAAGGCCGCCTGGGGAATTCAAACCCTGGCCCGGCGTTACCCGGAGGCCATCTTTTTGGTGGGCGAGTCGCAAACGGCCCTGCTGGCACTGATTGAACTAATTGAGGCGGAAGAAATTAACCCGGCCCTGGTGATTGCCACCCCGGCCGGGTTTGTGGAAGTGGACACCACCAAGGCCCGATTGCGCGATGCCCAGGTGTCCCACATTTGCGTGGAAGGTCGCAAGGGCAGCCCGATCGTGGCGATCGCGGCCATGGGCGGGCTGGTGGATTTGGCTTGGCAGGCTTACGGGCCCAGGGCAAAGGGGCGCTAACCGGTTTGCAGGGCGGCAGCCTCTTGGGCCAAGCGATCGCTCAGCAGGCTGTGGTTCCGCTGGGCCCGCTCATGCTGCGGATTGAGGGCAATCGCCTGGTTATAGGACTCGATCGCCTCGGGGTAGCAGTCTAACCGCACCAGCACATTACCCCGGCTGTACCAAGTTTCCGGGTCGGCGCGATCGAGGTCGATCGCCTGGTCATAGCTGCTGAGGGCGGCGGCAAACTGGCCCAACTGGGTGAGCACAATGCCGCGATTGTGCCAGGCGCTGGCGTTTTGACCGTTTAGCTCGATCGCCCGATCGTAGGCTTGCAGGGCCTCTTGGGGCCGTTGCAGCCGCGCCAGGGCATTGGCCCGGTTATACCAAGCTTCGTGGCTATCGGGATTCAGGGAAATCGCCTGGTTATAGGACTTGAGGGCCTGATCGGTTTGCTGCAACTTACTGAGGATTAATCCCTGATGCAGCCACAGTTCCGGGTGATTGGGATTCAGGGCGATCGCCTGGTGGTAGGAGGTGGCGGCTTCTTCAAATTTGCCCAGCCGCATCAGCACCAGCCCGCGATTGTGCCAACTTTCGTAGCTGTCGGGCTTCAGGCGCACGGCTCGATCGTAGGCAGCGATCGCGGCTGGATAGCGCTGCAATGCTTCCAAAACCACCCCTTTTCCCCACCAAGCGGCGTAGCAGTCCGGCTGTTGCTCGATCGCCTTGTCATATTCCGCCAAGGCCCCTTCCGGATCGCCGTTACGGAACAGTTGTTCAGCCCGATCGGCGATATTATCGGCATTCGCGGGCAACGCCGTGGGAGCCAACATCGGCATCTGTTGCATCTGCAAAGACACCAACTGCTCCACCAAGGTGCGCAATTCCTGCTGAATTTGCGGCTGAATCAAAGCCAGCAATTCCTGAGGCGCTTTTTGCGTAAATTCTTGGATGATGTGCGCCTTTTGGCGATCGGCTTGACCCGCCAAAATTTGCATATTTGAAATAAATTCCTTCTCCAGTTCCGCAATTTGGTGACGCGAAACCCGGCGATCGCTGGCCAACCGTTCTTGAAACTGGGTTAGTTCCTGGTTGGCAGTTCCCTTGACAGCGGCCACATGGGTTTCCAGCTCATGAATCAACGCAGCGGCTGAGGTTTTGGTGCGTTCCACCTGGTCTTGCAGGTCTTGCAGGCTGCGATCGGCCCGATGGCGAGCCAGCTTCACCCGGGCTTCCAAATCGCCCAAATCCTTTAGGCTGTGGCGCACCGACTGCACCAAATGATTCACCACCTTGCGTCGCCCCAACCAGAGGGCCGCCGTCATGGCCAAAGGAGCCGTTCCCAAAGCAATCAGCAACCAACTGAGGCCCCCAAGGGTGCGCTCCAGGCCGATCGCTTCTCCGGTGCTGACGTTGGCGGTGGCAAAGGTCAGATCGGCGCGGTCGGTGGTCTCGGCCGCGGCGATCGGGGCTTCGGGTTCCGCCAAGCTGGCACAGGTGGCCTGGGGTTGGCCCACTTCGGTCACAGGGCAAGGAACCGGGGTTGTGGCGCGGGTCACGGCTTGGACGGGGCTGGCCGCCAAGGTCAGAGGAGCCACCAAGGGAACCGCCAGGGCCGGAACCCAGACCGCTGCCCGGCCCCGATCGCCCGTTTCACCAAAATTGCTGCGGGAAGAACTCATGTAGACAGCCTCCGAACCCGTTGCGAGTCAATTGCGAGTCGATGTTGATCCCCGGCTCTGACCGAGTGACTAGCTATTGTTTCGGAGGCGATCGTCCTAAATCCGGGAGTCCTTGGGTGTGGCAGCCCGTGGCCGATCCAGCACCCTGGTCACCCCTTAGCTCAACCAACTCAACAACAAACGCGGCGCAGGCAGCACCACCAATACCAACAATGCCAAGGCCAAAAAGCCCAATCCATCCCGTCGATCGTCCAGCGGGGTCACATCGTCCAAGGCCGGTTGGCTAATGGCAGGCAAAAAGAAGACCAACAGGGCCAGCGCCAGGAATTCGCTGCGAGCCAAGGCCAGGGCCAACACGGCAAATCGGGTGATGTGTCCCACCAGCATGGCTCCTTGGGTTCCCAACATGGCGCGAACAATGCGCCCCCCATCCAAGGAACCGAGGGGCAACAGGTGAAAGGCCCCTAACCAAAGGCCGATGTAGCCCGCCAGGGCGATCGGGTGGAGGGCGATCGCCTTGCCGGGCGTGAGGGCCGCGCCGAGGGTGGCTTTGCTAATTAGGGTCAGGGCGATCGAATAGCTGGGGTCGATCGAGCGCCAATTCAGCAACCCCGAGCCGGGCAAAGGATTCACCACCGTGGAGTGGGCTAACCCCCAAACCAACAGGGGCAGGGCCACCAACAGCCCCCCGATCGCCCCCCAAAAGCCCACATCAAACATGGCGCGGCGGTGGGGCATGGGCGATCGCAGGGGTGTGAACGCGCCCAAGGTTCCCAGCAGGGCCGGAATCGGAATAAACAGCGGCAACGAAACGGACACCCGATGGCGCTTAGCGGCCCAGTAGTGCCCCAGTTCATGGGCCCCCAAAACCAACAACAACCCGATCGCGTAGGGCGCACCGGACTGAATAAAGGCCCAATCTCGCACCAAGTCTAGCTTCGGGTTCCGCAGCATCTCCGCCCCCATCAGGGTCATGGACAGCAGCGACAACCCCAGCAACCCCACCGACCAAACCACCTGTTTCCAGAGGGGCGGTTCTTTGCTCAGGGCCTGGCCCAAGGGCGTGCGCTGAGGATTCGGAACCAGGGCAAAGAAGGGCTTACCGTTTTGCCCTTCTTGGAAAATCACCAGGAATCGATCGCTAAACTTTTGGCGAATTTTGTCGCAAACCGTCCGGTAAGCCAGGGCCGGTTCCGCTCGCAATTGCCCATAGCAGAGGGCCGCTTGGGGACGATGTTCCACGCTGCTGAGGTAAAACACCGACCAGGGAAAGCAATCTTGCAGGCTGGCTTCTTCGGTGCGATCGAGCAGGCGGGGCGAAATTTTGGCAGAGCCAAGGGCTTGGGCCAGGGCCAGGGCTTCGGCGGGACTGCTGGGATCCGCCAGCACCGAAATGGGGGATTCCAAATCCCCATTGGTGGGCTGTTGGGGCCGGGCCGATCGCCCCTGTTGCACCAACCACACATAAATCAACGGACAGGCAATAAACGGCGGCAGGGCCAACCAGGGCGGCACGGGCTGGCCGGGGCCATTGGCCAGCGTCCAAGCCGTCCAAATCAAGGCCGGAGCCATCATCACCAACCACAACACCCACACGGAGGCGCGTGTGATGCCGCTAACGCTCTGGCGGACAATAAAATATGCGACGATGCCGATCAACACTAGCCAAACAATCATCTGATGCCCAAGCCACCGCAGGCTGTTTTCGATTCGATCTATGCCTTTCCGCCCAACCGCGACACGTTAGGCGGGACTGCTTATTTCATTGTAGGAAACTCGATCAACCCTGCTGACTCGGCCGACCATAATGGCCTACCGGCCAATTCATCAAATTCATCAGTTCCATCCGCTCATCAGCCGACTGGGTTCAAGCAACCGACTGATGATCCTACTCAATCGGTTCATAATCTGACGAATCCAACGGATCCAACGGATCCATCAGATCACTCAAATCATTCAGCTCATTCTTCAGCTCATCAACCAGCCCATCGGCTGCCAGGCAATATTCTGATCGATTGTCCACCTTGGCACGAGGAAACGGCAGATTTTTTAACCCAGCATGGGGGAGTGCGTTGGTGGATTTTTACCCACCGCAGTTCCTTTGGCCCGCTGCAAACCGTGCGGGCCTTGCATCGGGCTTTCAGCAATCCGGCCACAACCCTTGAGGAGGGCGAGCCGGCCGCCCAGTCCGCGGCCGCCCGCTGCGAATTGGTGGTGCAAGAACAGGAGGCCTATCTGCTGCCCAATTTGCCGGTGACCACGTTTCGGGAAGAAGTGACCCTGAGTCCAGAACTGCGCGTGATTTGGACTCCGGGCCACACGCCCGGCTCGGCCTGCGTTTGGCTCGATCGGGCGGGGGGCATTTTGTTTAGTGGTCGTCATCTGTTGCCCACGCCCCAGGGGGAGTTGATGCCCCTCAAAACCGCCAAAACCTTCCATTGGTTCCGCCAACTACGATCGGTTCAGGCCTTGATCGATCGCTTTTCGCCGGTCAACCTGGCCCATTGCTGCCCGGGGGCCAGTGTGGGCTTTTTGCGCGGGGCCCTGTCGGTCGATCGCGCCTATGAACGGCTGACGACCTTGAACTTGGCGGCCGCTAAGCTGGATCCGGTTGCGCTTCAGTCGCCGAGCCTGAGCGAAACACCTGACCAATGATGTCCTCGATCGGGGGTTCCGTCACGCTCAGGTCTTGCACCGGCAACTGCTCCAGTAGGCGAGCGATCGTTGGGGTCAGCACCTCTCGTCGCACCAACAGTTGCACCGATCGCCCCTCGATCGCCACCACCTCCCCAAAATCCTGAAGTTGGGCCGTTGTCATCGGTTGGGCCAACTCTAACCGCACTTCCCGATAGGGTGCGAATCGATCGACCAACCCCGAGAGGCTGCCGTCATAGATCGACGACCCCTCATGAATCAACAACACCCGATCGCATAGGGCCGTGATGTCGCCCATGTAGTGGGACGTAAGCAAAATCGTCGCCCCATAGCGCTCGTTATATTCCCGCAAGAAATCCCGCAAGTTGGCCTGGGCGTTCACATCCAGCCCCAAGGTCGGCTCATCCAAAAACAACACCGCCGGCCGATGGAGCAGCGCCGCCAGCAACTCCGCCTTCATCCGCTCGCCCAAAGACAGCTTGCGCACCGGCTGCGTCAGTTTGGACTCCAGCGCCAACAGTTCGCTCAGCTCGCCCACCCGCTGGGTCAATTCCCGATCGCTCAGGCCATACACCGCCCCATTAATCCGCAACGAATCCCAGGCGGGCAAATCCCAAATTAATTGTTGCTTTTGCCCCATGACCAGGGCAATTTGATGTAAGAACGCCGACTCTCTGGCAAAGGGTTCATGGCCCGCCACCCGCACCCGACCGCCGGAGGGATAAATCAGCCCCGCCAGCATTTTCAATGTGGTGGTTTTGCCGGCCCCATTGGCCCCCAAAAAACCCACCACCTCGCCGGGGGCGATCGAAAACGACACGGACTTCACCGCCTCGATCGTTCGGTAGCGTCGTCGCCAAAAGTGGGCGATCGTCCCTTGCAGCCCCGGTGCTTTCAGGGCCACTTGATAGGACTTTTGCAGCCCCTCTGCTACCAACATCCCCATGATTGCTCTCCCGTATTCGCACAAACCCGATTCAACTCGCAAAAACCAGCACAAAGCTCAAAGAGGCTAAACCAAGCTGCACCCAGCGAAACCCCTGAGCGATCGGCGCTCCTAGCGTTCATCGGTCACAACTCGCGATTACAGCCGATGACGAAAACGACTCGTGGCCCAATTGGACATGTAACCACGCACTTCAGAGATTGAGGTAATCCAGACCATTAGCCATCACAACTCACCACAGTCTGAGTATCCAGCCAGAGAATAAATCTCTGAATACTGCCTGAGCATTTTCCAAATATTTACGAGGCAATTACAATATGTTTACAGACTCTTGATGAAGTTTTCCTAAGAGCAGTACAAAACTTTTCCAAAGAAATTAACCGCAATGCTCAAAGACTCGCAATATATCAGTCGCGGTTGCTTTGGGGGTGCTAAAATTCCGCGTTTAGGCGCTGTTGTTTGTTAGAATTTTTCAATCTTTGAAATTAATCGCATTACTTTCCTTAACAACCACTCATGCCAACGCCAAGACTTGATCTCCCTTGGCGACCCCTTGCCCAAACTTTCTCCGGGCCATTTTCTAACCCCTGTTGAGCGACCTGGAACCCCATCAAGCCACCCGCTTTTGACGTTTCAAAGCACCTCAACATAACTGACACGAAGGTTATGTCTAGCCATCTTGCAGGAGCTTCAAAATCATGCACTTTATGAGCGATCTGGGTATTGATCTTATTTCTATGATCCATTACCTGCAATCCCAAACCCTAACTCATGAGGAAATGAGTTGGGTACGGAGCTTGAATATTCAACAAATTGTTGAGTTGGCTTCCCAAAAGGGTTATCACCTTGTGGGTAGTGATTTGATCAATTCTGACCCAATGCAATTGAAATAGTTGTAGGCGATCGTTGTTGGTAATTTCATCGGCGGCTGTATTAGCGATCCCAAGCAACCTCATCTCAAGCGATCTCAATAGACATAGGACTTGGGCGAGGCATCGCGATCGCGCCATCCCTCAGCTCACGGCCGTTCTTGAAAAATGCCTCAACCTGTATCCTTGTTGCGAAATGCTTTAGCTAAGCAATGTCTTGAGCTAAGCAATTCAATGACCAATTCAATAACAACGATCGCACCGCAGCAAGCGTGATCGTTGTTATTGAATCGTCTCAAAAAGAATAGTCTCAAAAACCATCGATTCAGAATGACGGGCGGTTGCTCAAGCCACCCGTCATTTCTAAGGGTCTGGCAGCGACTGCGGCAGCCTAGGCGGCACTGTCGGCGGTTTCTAGATTGAACAGCACTTGCAGGGTTTGCATGGCCTGCTGGCGGGCTTCAATGTCTTGCTGGGCCCGCAGTTGCACCATGGGATCGTGCAGAATTTTGTTGACGATGCCACGGGTGAGGGCTTCGATCGTTTCCTGGTGCTTTTCGGCAAATTCTGACCCCAGGCGAGATAGGGCTTTTTCGAGTTCTTGGGTGCGGATGGTTTCGACTTTGCGGCGCAGGCTGTCGATGGTGGAAACGGTGTCTAGGGATTGCAACCAGGCTTCGAAGGCTTCGGCTTCTTCGTCAAGCAGGGCTTCGGCTTCGATCGCCATTTTGCGGCGGCTTTCGTGGTTTTGGGCCACCACTTCTTTCAAGTCGTCCACGTCAAAGGCTTGCACGCCGGGCAATTCATTCACATCGCTGGCAATGTTTCGGGGCACGGAAATATCAAAGAGCATCAGCGATCGATGCTCGGGCAAGATGGCTTCCAGCTTGGCGCGATCGAGAATGGGTTCCGTGGCGGAGGTGCTGGTGAACACGAGGTCTGAAGCGGCGATCGTGCTCATCATGCTCGGCAGGGGGTGCAGATTCAACTTCGCATCCGGAAAACGGCGAGCCAGTTCTTCTGCCCGTTCGAGCGATCGGTTGACGATCGAAATTTGGGTTGCGCCCTTGGACAGCAAATGTTGCACCAGCAGGCGAGACATTTTGCCGGCCCCAACAATGGCCACGCGACAGGGCGACAAATCCGGCACTTTCAGTTGCGCCAATTCCACAGCGGCGGAACTGATGGACACGGCTCCCGTGCCGATGCTGGTTTCAGTGCGGACGCGCTTACCGGCGGTGATTGCCTGTTTCAGCAACCGATTCAAGATGCGGGCAATTCCCTTGTAGTCTTGGCCGAGTTTATAGGCGTTTTTCACCTGCGAGAGGATCTGACCTTCACCGAGCACCAAGCTATCCAAGC
The DNA here is from genome assembly GCF_014698135.1 of Limnothrix sp. FACHB-881. Classification (NCBI taxonomy): domain Bacteria; kingdom Bacillati; phylum Cyanobacteriota; class Cyanophyceae; order Pseudanabaenales; family Pseudanabaenaceae; genus Limnothrix; species Limnothrix sp. FACHB-881. The sequence goes on along the minus strand of NZ_JACJSN010000001.1, from coordinate 150,398 downwards.
CGGCCGCCACCCGCATCAGGTGCATTACCGCATCCTGGCGCAACAGAACAAACAGGTGGTGGCGCAAGGCTTCCAAGGGCAGCTTACTGCGCTCTGCCAAAATTTCAACCACTTCCTGCACGCCGCGATCGACCTCACTCAGAACGCAATAGAGTTCCAGTCGGTTGCAGGTGCTGAGGATCGCCACTTCTTCCACATGGGAGCAACTCCTTAAGCTGGCGATTGCTGCCTCGACCTGTGGTTCGGGAATGCTCAATTTTTCGCGCACTTCAACCGGAGCCGTCTTGTGGCTCAGTCCGATCACAGCAATATTCATATGGCCTCTTGCTAAAACGTACTCAAACGGCGTTGAAAGTTCGACTTTAACGGATTTACCAATCGTCGGGCGATCGGTCTATAGAAACTTTGACACTTGATTGGGCCAAGCTGGGTTTGGATTAGCCAAATTTCAGGGATTTTATGCCAGGGATTTTAAGAAAAGGGGGGAGCGATCGCCAACCGCTGGTTAGCTATACCCCCTGGTTGAGTCATGATCAAACGATTGCTGGGGGAGTTTGGTCTGAGGCTAAGGCTACCGAAACGGCGATCGACTTCGTGAACGCAACAAAACGTCAATTTCTGGTTTTCGGTTAACCATCTTTTGGCCATTGGCATCTGACCAAAACTTGCTGTTGGCAGTCTGAGGCGCGATCGACCCATAGATGGGGCGAGACCTGTAGACATGGCAATGGCTTGCCGCGATCGCCAAAGCGACCTCAGCAAGCCACTACAAACCGTCAGCCCTTACTTCAGTTGCAGAACCGAGGGCTTACCGAATTGGTGAATAGTGTCCACAAAGCGCACCGTGCGGGACTGGCTGGAGATGACCAAGCTTTGAGTCCGCGCACCACCGCCAAAGAAGCGCACGCCTTCCATCAGCACACCGGGGGTGATCCCGCAGGCGGCGAAGAGGACGTTTTCGCCCGAAGCCAACTCGTCAGCGTTGTACACCCGATCGGGATCGGTGATGCCCATGCTGGCCAGGCGCTCCAGGTTTTTCTCCTTGCTTTCGCCAATCAAGCCGGTCTTCACGATTTCGGGATCGTAAATCAGTTGGCCTTGGAAGTGACCATCGACGCAGCGCATGGCGGCGGCGGAAATCACACCCTCAGGAGCTGCCCCAATCCCCATCAGGGCATGGACGTTCGTCCCGGAGAAGGCACAGCAGATAGCGGCCGACACGTCGCCATCGCTGATCAACCGAACGCGCGCACCGGCTTCCCGGATTTCAGCAATCAGATCCTTGTGCCGGGGGCGATCCATCACGATCACCACCAACTCCTCGATCGAGCGGTGCAAACATTCCGACAGAATCTTCAGGTTTTCGGTGGCCGACTTGTTAATGTCCACCTTGCCCTTGGCTGCCGGAGGCGCTGCCAACTTCTTCATGTAGAAGTCGGGAGCCGCAAACAGGCCGCCCTTATCGGCGATCGCCAACACCGCCATCGAACCATTTTGGCCATAGGCCACCAAGTTCGTACCCTCGCAGGGGTCAACAGCAATGTCAATTTCTACCAACTCGTCAGGGTTGCAGCTCTGGGCACCGTCGGGCGTTGCGCAGATCCCCACTTCTTCACCGATGTAGAGCATAGGCGCATCATCGCGCTCGCCCTCACCAATCACAATGCGGCCGCGCATATGAATCTTATTCATCCGCTCCCGCATGGCTTCCACAGCCACTTCGTCAGCGGTGTTCTTTTCACCTTTGCCCATCCAACGAGCAGACGCAATTGCTGCTTGTTCGACGACCTCAATAATTTCTAAACCGAGGGTAGTTTCCACAAAAATCTCCTTCCCAAGTGCTGGCCAACGAAACCCCAGAGTCGTTCGGGCTTGCTCAGTTAGTCTATCAAAGGGGGGCGATCGCGCCGAACTCTTCTACCAGAACCCGGCTGTAAAGATTTGTGGGAACTGGGATCGCTGCCCGCGGCCTGCCAACAAAGCAAAAGCCCCACCCGTGACAGGTGGGGCTAAAAGGGGGCTGAAATGACTGATTCAACAGAAGGCTGAGCCACCGTGATAGTCCGGGGAGCCGCCCTAAATCCAATCAAAAATTGTAGGTTTAGGGAAACTCACCATCAGCCTCAACAGCGCTAGCAGTTGCGCCAGCGCAAAGCGTTCTAGAACACGAAGGTCGTCCGCAGCGTACCAATCACGACATCATCGTTGTCGTTGTCTTGGTTCGGGTTCATCTGCCAGATCACACCCGGGGTGATCGAGATCCAGTCGTTAACCGCGTACTTGTAGAACACTTCCACTTGCAGCGGGATATCGGTATCCACATCATCGCCATCGATGTTGGTCAGGTAGGGTTGAGCACCCACGAAGATGCCACCCAGGTTCCCTTCCTTACCGAGGTCAGGCAGGGCCAAGCCCAAAGCGTAGTACCAGATGTCGGCATCATCGAAGCGGCCGCCCTTCGAGTCAACACCCGTGTAGCCCACGAAGCCGGTCAGAGCCACCTTGGGGCTGAATTGGTAGTAACCTTGCAGACCAACCGAGTTGGAGGTTACAGCATCCTGTTGGGGCAACAGGTTGGCCGCCAGAGTGCCCGTGAAGCCGCTGACGAAACCGGCGTTATCAAAGCCGAACTCGCCTTCGCCAAAGTAGGAGTAGTTATAGGTCAGACCCAAGCCAAAGGTTTTGGCATCGTTCGTGTAGGTCAACTGGGCCATGGCCGAGAATTGACCGTCGAACAGACCACCTTCGCCCACACCGTCGCCACTGCGGGGGTTAGCCGCTTCACCGGCCAGGTAACCAGCCGACAGTTGCCAGTTTTCGCTGAAGTCGTACTTCACGCCGATCCCAGCACCACCGCCCAGACGGTAGATGGGGCTGCGTTGGGAGAAGGTGGACAGGGAACCACGACCACCGTCGTAGTCTTCGAAGTAGGGGTTCAGGGTGTTGGAGATGTCATCCCACACGCCCGCGTTGGCCATCAGGTAGCCGCGGCCCTTTTCCCCGATCGGGAATTGGTATTGCAGCGTATCCAAGGTGAACTGGTTACCGGTGTCGCCAAACACTTGGTTGGTCAACACGGTTTCGCCAGCCACGCCGTTGAAGCCCTTGGAGTTACCCACTTGCAAGCGGGTGATCAACAGGTCTTTGCCGCTGAAGCTGGTGTTGAAGTTCAGGCGAACACGGTTTTGGAACACCACTTGGTTGTCGTCACCGTTGTTGCCGCTGAAGGCATCACCCAGATCATCCAGGTTGGCCGAAGTAGCGCCGGCCAGCATCATGATGGCTTCGCCGGTCAGCTTGGTGGTGGTGGAGAATTGGGTTTTCTCCAGGTAAGAAATCCGACCTTCCAAGGTGTCTACGCGACCGCGCAGGGCAGCCAGCTCGGTCTTGAACATGTCCTGCAATTTCTTCAGGACTTCCAGATCGGCCTTGGTGGCGTAGTCAGCCACGTTGGTCACGAGCAATTCTTGGATTCGATCGAGGCAAGCATTCAAACCAGCCGCAAACTCGTAGCGAGTCATGGCCCGGTTGCCCTTGTAGGTTCCGTCGGGATAACCGGCGATGCAACCGTAGCGCTCAACCAGTGATTGCAGGGCTTGGAATGCCCAATCGGTGGGTTGCACGTCCGACAGTTGCGACACGGAGGTCACTTGCTCGGCGCTGTTGGCGCGGCGAGCACGGCCCTCGCGGCCATACTGGTTGAGCTGGTCGAGGTTGCTCAGGGTCGAGCCGTCGCCAGTCGCTTCCAGAGCGCTCACCGACGGCACGGTGGTTGAAGAAACTTGTTGGGCTGAAGCCGGCGAGGCTGCCACAACCGCAGCGCCCAGGATCGCCGGGCTAGCCAGCAGGGCTTTCCAAATCAACTTTGACATTACGCTCTCCTATCCTCACACCTGTCTGGAAGATGGTCTGAAAAATCGCAGCAAGGCGACTCGGGCCGATTTTTCCATATCACCTTTATAGAGTACCACTGAAAATTAGTGACCGCTGCCGAAAATCCCAATCGGTTTGTGGGCGGGCGATCGCAAGACTTTCCGAAGTTTTTAAAGTTTTCAAAAAATCTTTTGCGGAGGCTGGGCGGGTTTTCAGGCCCTTTCAGCTCCAGAACGGGCCGTCTAGCGCCGACTGGGGCCGGAGCAATTGATGGTCGAGTGCATGGCCGATCGCCTGGTAAACCGCTTTTTCCTCAAACAGGCTCACCAGTACCGAATCCAGCCGGTTAATTTGGGCCTCTTGCCGCAGGATCGTGAGGGCAGAACTGGTGGAAATTGCCCGCTTGTAGGGGCGATCGGCCGCCGTCAATGCATCATAAACATCCGCGATCGACATGATGCGCGTTTGAATCGGAATTTCACCCGCTTGCAGTCCCCGGGGGTAACCCGAGCCGTCCAGCTTTTCGTGGTGGCCATAGGCAATTTCTGGCACTTGACGCAGATAGCTCGTCCAGGGAATGCGCTTTAGAAATTGATACGTGTGGGTCACATGGGACTGAATCGCATTTCGTTCCGCACTGGTCAACGTGCCTCGGGGAACGGTGAGCTGCTCAATTTCCGCCGCCGTCACCAGGGGTTTTTGTTGCCCATCCACATCGCGATAGGTGTAACTCGCCAATTCCTGAAGCTGGGCCAGCGGTTCCGCTTCCAGCACCTGCGGCTCATTGGCTTCTAGGAGTAATGTCCAATACTGATCCAATTCATCCAAGGCCGCCGTTAGCTCCGAGTCCAGGCGATCGAGCGGGTTCACCGCCACCGCATTGACCATCGTTTTATGAGGGGTCTGGGGGGCCATGGCTGGGGGCACCTTGGCGGCCGCTAGCCCATGGCCGTTCGACTCCGCCAGCTTAGAACCCCCAGGACTAGAAACCCCAGGACTAGAAACCCCATTCGGAGACTCAGGAACCAACGATCGGCTTTGATAAGCCGTTAACAATTCCGGGTGCTCAACCCAATAGCGATACTTCACCTGCAAACAATCCAGCTCCAGCGTCCGCCGAGCCAGGGCAAACCGGTGGCGAATCACCTCAAGCTGATCGGGATAAAGCTTTTTCTGTTTCACCAACACCGCTTCGGGCACACAGACCTTACCAAAGTCGTGCAACAGACTGGCGTAGCGAATTTCTTGAATTTGCCGAGGGGTGAAGTAGGTGGCCGCCAAGGGCCCCGTGTGGATTTCGTTCACCACTTCGCACAGGCGCACTGCCAAGGTGGCCACCCGCTCCGAATGGCCGGAGGTGCAAGGATCTCGAGACTCGATCGCCTGAACCGCCGCCCGCACAAACCCCTCAAAGAGAGCTTCGATACTTTCCTGTAGATTGCTGCGCTCGATCGAAATGGCCGCCAAACTGGCCAGGGCCTGCACCACGCGCTCTTCCCATTCCGTATAGGGACGGGTCACCTCCATCGCATTCCAGGGATCCACGATCGCGCGGGGATCAATTTTGCGATTAATCAACTGCAACACCCCGATCGTTTCGCCATTGAGGTTTTGCATGGGCACCACAATCACCGATCGGGTTCGGTAGGAAAAGCCGCTATCGAAGTTGTGATTGAACTGGTAGGGAACCTCCGCTGGCAAACAGTAAGCATCGGGAATGCTCAGACTTTTCCCCGTGAGCGCCACATAGCCCGCCAAGCTGCGTCGGGCCAGGGGCATGGCGAATTCCCGAAACGAGGCATTGGGCTGCGAGGCATTTTGGGCAACTTTGAAAATCAGCTTGGGCGTGTCATCACTGCGATCGATCAAATAGACACTGCCCGCATCACTCCAAGTCAGCTCTCGGCAAGTGGTGAGAATCAGCGCCAACAATTCATCCAGGTCGCTAACCGCCGACAGGGCCGTGGCGATCGCCAGCAACTCTTCCACCAAAGAAGCTTGGCTGGCTGCTTCCTGTAAGAAATCCCGTTCGCCCCAGATAGAAACTGAATTCACCGATTCGCTCGATAGCATAACAGGGTGGGAAGGGAAGCTTAGTTGTTGAAAACGATGCAAAACCCCCTCAGAGACTGGTCATCAATCTGCAATCCAACCTTGCAGTCAAGCCTTGCAGTTAAACACACTTACCAAGATCGTAGGAATAATGCATCAAAGAATGACGAATGACAGGACTGGCACTGCTCAACGATTTGGCAATCAAGTCTGAAGTGAAGTGCAGATCATCAGCAGATCATCAATATGAGAATTGCAGTAAAACATGAGAATGAGAATTGCAGTAAAACATGAGAATTGCAGCAAAACAGGATTCGATGAATTGGAGAAATAGGCAATTTCAGACAATTTTTTCCCAATTCTCCTGTCTTCAGCCTCTCGCCGGGTTAGCCTCGGCAGTTTGTCCTTGCTCCGTTGATCCTTAAGAGGATGGCTGAAAAGCTTAAATGGCTACCTTGTGGGTCTTGCCAACCGACAACGACAAGGGGCTTAGGGCCTGTCGTCCAATCGCCTGAAACCCTGATTTCACCGTTGGTGGATCGTGGGAGACAAGGGGCTTAAGCCCCTTGTTACGACGACGATTATTATTTGACCTGTGCCAAGAAATACTTTTCAAACATCCTCTTAGCCTAACTGATTAGCCTAACTGATCAATCTTGGCAGCCAGATCAAAATCCTTAGCCGTCAAGCCCCCTTCATCATGGGTGCTGAGGGTGATCGTCACTTTGTTATAGCTGATTTCCAAATCTGGATGGTGGTTGGCCGCTTCGGCGGGTTCCACAAGCTGATTAACAAAGGCGATCGCTGTGATGAAGTCCGCAAACCGACGACGACAAACGATGGTGCTTCCCTCTAGCGTCCAGTTGGGCAGAGCGGTCAAACGGTCTTGAATTTCGGATGCAGTCAGAAGCGCCATATTTTTGATTTCACCCCGTAGTGGTTTTGAAGTGATCTCGAACCCAAGGTTGAGTTGAGGTCTTCAATTAAAGTTACCGGGTCTGTCTTGGGGAAGGAAGATCGATCGCTTGGCGCAGAATTCAAGATTTTCAGCAAAAATACTGAATAAGCGTCGATTTTGGCGATTTTTGGCAATTTGTAGAATCCCGCTTTGGTACAAGATCAAGAGCGCTGAAATTGGCAGATCCACAGCAGATCGACATCGGTGCTGAATCGGTGCTGATCCTGGATTGGTCATTAATTTGGTCATTAATTTGGTCATTGATTGGTCATTGATTGATCATTGCCCGGGGCTGGGGCGATCGCCCAGGGACGGCCACCACATGATCCCAAGACCTGATGTAGGTGGCAGAACCTCAGGGAATTCGGCACAATCGTAGGCTAGGATTCGCGAGTGGCTGCAAAGAGGGAGCACCAAGCGCCCGCTGCACCACTTGGCCCTGTTGGCAACTCGGAAACCGGTTCCTGAACAAGTTCAAGAGCAAGTTCAGGAATTTGTGCCGTAACTTGTGCCGTTTACTGTCTTCCTTTCCCCATGACTCTTTTTCCCCAGCCGAATTCTGCGGATTCTGGATCAACGGACTCGGCATCAATGGATCCTGCATCAACGTTTTCGCGTCGCACAGCTTTGCAGTTGCTTGGTGTGGGTGCGGTGGGCAGCGCCCTCGGCTACTCACGGTTCATGAAGCCGGAGCCTAGTCAATATCAACCCGATCGCCTGACATTGCCAACGCGGTTACCGGACGATCGCCCTAAGCGGGTGGCTGTGGTCGGTGGTGGCTTGGCGGGCTTGGCAGCGGCCTATGAATTGAGCCGACGCGGATTTGCGGTGACATTACTGGAGCGATCGCCCCACTTGGGCGGCAAAATCGCCAGTTGGCCCATCACGGTCAATGGTGAATCGCTGATGATGGAGCATGGGTTCCATGGCTTTTTCCCGCAGTACTACAACCTGTGGGCCCTGACGGAAGAAATGAATATCCGTCAGGATTTTCTGTCCCTGGAGCGCTACTCAGTGCTCTACAAGGATGAAACCTACGCGCCGGAAGTGTTTCGCCCCACCCATTCATCCTTCCCTTGGAATATTGTCGATTTGGCCATTTCTTCGCCGAATCGGTTTCGTTGGGGCTTAAATCTCACCAGCCCTGCCCATTGGGCCGTGTTTCGGGCCATTACGGGATTTGAACCCACGAAGACCTACGAGGAACTCGATGCGATCGCCGTGACAGACTGGGCGGCCAATGACTTCCCCAAGGGACTATATGACCTGTATTTCCTACCCTTTGGCAAATCCACGCTCAACTCGCCAGATGTGCTGAGTGCGGGCGAGTTAATGCAGTTTTTCCATTTCTATTTCTTTGGCAATCCGGAGGGGCTGGCCTTTAACGGCACAAAGCAGGACATGGGCCGCACGTTGGTAGAGCCGATGATGCGGGCGATCGAGGCCAACGGGGGCAAAGTCATCGCCAATGCTCAGGTCGATCAGGTGGCGTGGCAGGATCAACAAATCACATCCCTGAGCTATCGCCAAACGGGATCCGCCATTCCAGTTCCGTTCTGGGTCGATCGCCACAGTTCGCTGAACGAAGCCAGTGCCCAAGCCACTTCCCAGCGCCCAGAAACCCAGGAGGTTGCGGCCACCGAGCAGCCGGTCACAGCTCAACCGCTGGCGAATCGCCCGGAATATTTTGGGGGCGGCGATGAGGTCTATGCGGTGGCGGAGGGATCGGCGCTGTCGTTAACCTGCACGCACCAGGGCTGTACGGTGGCTCCCCAGGCAGACGGCACGTTCCAATGTCCTTGCCATGGGGCCCGGTTCGATCGCGAGGGCAAGGTGCTTCAGGGGCCCGCCACCAAGCCCCTAGCTCGCTACAACGTGGAGCAGCGATCGGGCGATCGGGTGCAATTGGCGGCCGCAGCGGTCGATCGGACTCCGAGCCAGGTGGTGGAAGCGGACTATTTCGTGTTTGCAGCGGATGTGAAAGGCATTCGCCATCTGTTTGACATTGCCGAAGGAGACGTGGCTGAACCCACCCGATCGCAAGTGGCCCAGCTCACCGTGGCGGATCCCTTTGCGGTGGCTCGCATCTGGTTCGATCGCGACTTTGATTGGGATCAAAGCGAGTTCACCTCCCTCTCGGGCTACCGCCTAACAGACAGCATCACCCGCTATCACAAAATCCAAGAGGACTACAAAGCCTGGGCCGATCGCACAGGGGGCAGCGTGGTTGAACTCCATGCTTACTGCTACAAAGAAGCCGAATTCCCCACCCAAGAAGCCCTGCTCACCACCTTTGAGCAGGAGCTATACGAGTTGGTGCCGGCCCTCAAAGGAGCCACAATTTTGCATCGCGAGCTGGTGAACCAAAAGAATTTCTCTGGCTTCCCCCCCGGCAGTTATTCCCAACGCCCTGCCACGCGATCGGGCGCAAGCAACCTCATGTTTGCGGGCGATTGGGTGAAAATGCCCTTCCCTTGCGGTCTGATGGAACGGGCTATCAGCAGTGGCCTGCTGGCAGCCAATGAAATTTGTCATGAGGAAGGATTACAACGCCGCACCCTGTTGACTGTTCGGCCAGAGGGGGTACTGCAAATTTAGAGTCCTCAGTTCAGAACCTTTCATGGGTGGCATAGTCTGCCGGGCAACTGGCCCAACCCCCTTAGCCCAGATGGGGGGCTGGCACTCACCCCATGGTGCGCTCAAGGGCAATTCCTATAATCGCGGCAACTGGAGGGACTGACCCCTCAGCCCACATCCATGGAGACCTGTTGAGACCTGGGGAACCCGGTTTTGACCGCTGGCAACCCATCGCCCACGGTTCAACCCATCACGATCGGGCAAGCGGCTCAACCCATCGCCCAACAAGTCTCCATGATGGGCTGCTCAACAGTTGCTGATCTTGAGTTGCTCACCTTGAGTTGCTTGCCTTGTCGTCTGTTGCCGTTGATTGTGGAGGAGTGTAGACCATGCCTTTGATGTTGGATCCCCTACGGGCTGGCTTGGCCCTGGCGTTCACGATCGGGTTAGGAGCCGTTGGCCAACCGGCCCAAGCAACCCCCGCTGCTGAGCTGACGGAATTGGCGGCAGACTTGCCCGCCACCGAGCAAGACAGCCGCCAGCCGATCGCCCTTGATCAATTCGGTGCGCCGTCCACTCAGGCCAATCGGTTGCAGGAAGCAGTACCCACCCTCGCCGTTGCTCCTGCTGCTTTGGAAACCGACTCGCATTTCGATGGTCAGCTTGCTCAACAGCCCGATCGCGCCGCCAATGGCCGCCGCACCAGCAGCAAATTTAGCTACATCGGTATTGGTGGGGCGATCGGCCTGAGCGGCGATGACGATTCCAGCGCCCTGGGTGAAGGCGGCTTTGCCCTTCTGAGCAAAACGGCTTTCAGCGAAAACCTTTCCCTACACAACGCCAGCATTTTGGGCAATGGTGGCACTTCGGTGATTGCCCTAACCGCCGATTTTCCCATTCGCAATCAGGAAACGGGCGACATCTCGATCGTGCCCTTCGTGGGTGGCGGCTTAGCCATCAGTGACCTATTCGGCGATGACACAGACGTGGGCTTCGCGCTCACGGGCGGCATTGATGTCCCCCTCAGCTACCGCTGGACAGCCACCGGGCGAGTGGCCGCCGCCTTCTTAGACGACAACACCGATGTGGCCCTCCTGTTGGGTGTGGGCTACACGTTCACGGGCTTTTTCAAATAACGCCCCGTGGCTGATAGTGCTCCGTGGCTGATGATGCCCTGTGGCTGAAGTCATCCTGAACCCACCCAGGCCCCTATCACCCCAAAGCATCCAAGATTGGGTGTGCATAGCTGGGAAAGGCCGCGACGGAACTTTTAAACTAGTTCTCTCGCAAGTTCCATGGAGCATGGGTAAATGACGATCACCGCCAAACTGGATCGCCTTCGATCGTTGTTTCAAGAGATGGATCGCGCCCTCATTGCCTACTCCGGTGGCATTGACAGCACCCTCGTCGCAAAGGTGGCCTTTGATGTGCTGGGCGATCGCGCAGTGGCCATCACCGCCGAGTCCCCTTCCCTGCTGCCCGATGACTTGCTGGAGGCCCAAGCCCAAGCGGCGGCCATCGGCATTGCCCATGAAATTGTGCAAACCCATGAACTAAATAACCCCAACTACGCCGCTAACCCCACCAATCGCTGCTATTTCTGCAAGAGCGAACTACACGACACCTTGAAGCCGATCGCGATCGCCCGGGGTTATCCCTACGTGGTGGATGGGGTGAATGCGGATGATCTCCGGGACTACCGACCGGGGATCCAGGCCGCCAAGGAACGAGGTGCGCGATCGCCCCTGGCCGAGCTGGGGATCAGCAAGCTCGAAGTGCGCGAACTCTCGAAGCAATTAGCCTTGCCCTGGTGGGACAAACCGGCCCAACCCTGCCTGAGTTCCCGCTTTCCCTACGGCGAAACCATCACCCTCGAAAAATTGCAGCGGGTGGGTCGAGCCGAACGCTATCTCCGACAGTTGGGCTATCGCGATTTGCGGGTGCGCTCGGAGGGCGACACAGCCCGCATTGAACTGCCGCCAGCGCTGATTAAGGACTTTGTGGGGGCGATCGACCTGCCCAAACTAGTCCAAGATTTCCAAGAACTGGGGTTTTTGTATGTTTGCCTGGACTTGGAAGGACTCGTGAGCGGCAAGCTCAACCGCGTCTTGAACTGGCCCCGAGGGGCTGCATCGGTTGCCACGTCAGGCGTTTCCGCCACCGCAGGCCCACAGCGCTAGGCGAATTACAACCGATTGCTGAGGAAAAGTGCAAAATCGAACTACCATTGCACGAGAATGCCCCGCTTGTCGTACCAAAAGCGACAGGTCGATCTAGAATCAGCGTTAGGTTTCTTGGTTAACGCTGGGTTAACGTGACCAAAACCCAATGGAGAGCGGTCACGACCTCCATTGCGGCGGTTGTCATAGAATCCTCAGGAATCTGATCTCCGCCAAATTACCCGGATTCCCGATCGCATCGTTTAAGATGACAGTCGGGTTCATTTGACTACCCCATTTTGTGCTGTTGAGGAGTGACAACAAACATGAAATCTACCCTGAAGACTTTGGTTTCCCGCGTTGCCCGTGGTGTTGTGGCTGCAAGCTTGGTTGCCGGTCTGGCAACCGCTTGCGGTGGTGGCGGCGGTGAAGCCCCTGCTAGCCCCGAAGCCAGCCCCGCTGCTAGCCCCGAAGCCAGCCCCGCTGCTAGCCCCGCTGCTAGCCCCGAAGCTAGCCCTGCTGCCAGCCCCGCCGCTAGCCCCGCTGCTAGCCCCAGCCCCACCACGACTCCTTAGTCTGGCTAGGGTTGGCGATCGACCGCTGCTCTTCGCCGGATCACAGATCAATCGTGGGTGATGAGCAAGCGCGGCCGAATCAACACAACCGAAATGGTGCAAGTTTGACTGAACAAACTTGACTAATCCAAACGTAATTGGGGATGAACTGATCACAGGTTCATCCCCTTTTTAAGGCCGAGGCACAAAGGATCAGGTGCAGCGGATCAGGTGTAGCGGGTCAGAAGGAAACCCATCAACCCAGCACCCCAACCCCTAACCAACCGTAAAGTTAGCCGACTGATTCAGCGCCCCCGGCAACACTCCCAGCACCACACCCAAATACTGACCATTCACCGCCGAAGTTGGGTCATTCACCTTGATGGCTGTGCCCGTTTTCACCCCCGTTGTGAGGGCCCCGGTGATCTCCGTGGACACATTAATCGCCACAAACTCAAAACTCAGCTTCTCCAGCGTCAGGCTATCGCTCGTGTTCAGCCGAATCTTGTCTGTTCCCAGCACAAAATCCGCCACAATATCGGCGCTGTTGGCACTGGTTGCCGTGTTGGACAAGCCCGCCGTGGTGTCGCGATCGGCCCGCAGCACAAAGGAATCAGCCCCCGCGCCCCCGGTCAAAATATCCTGGCCAAAATCGCCCGACAGTTGATCGTCCCCATTGTCCCCAAACAGTAAATCGGAGTTGCGGCCACCATTCACCGTGTCATTGCCTTCGCCGCCCCGCACTAAATCGTTGCCATCGTTGCCGTTGAGAATAATTTCGTTGCCAGCGCCGCCATCAATGCTGTCGGAGTCTTTGCCGCCCCGAATTTGATCAATGCCATCCCCACCCAGCAACACATCATTACCCCGGTTGCCGTTGAAGAAATCATTCTCCGAGGAGCCAGTGATGGTGTCGTTGCCATTCAGACCCACCACGAAAAAGCCCTTAGTTTCGACCCGCACACCCAAGTTGGTGTTGTCCGCATCGTCAGACAGGTAAAACAGGGGCAACCCCGACAGACCATCGCGCCCTGTGGAAGGGCCGCTAGGAATGCCATTGGGCGAGGCCAGTTCCGCCACCGTGGGGAAGGAAGGGAACGCGAAGGATTGACTCGTGATGTCACCCACCGACAGATCGGCCGTCCCGGCGGCCGTGGGCCCCGCAATCACGGCGCTGGCATCATTGGTCACTTGTAGGTTGAACCCTCCAGCGTCGGCGCTGCTGCGGGCAATGCGCACCACGTACTGAGTTCCCGCTTCGGCGGCAAATTGCACTAAGGAATTTTTGTTGGTGGGCGAAGAGTCGTAGTTATCGGCCACCAGGGTCAAGGTTGTGCCGCTTTTCTTAAAAACTTGCAGGTAGGGATCGAGGGTGCTGGCATTGGCCGAGGCGACAATTTGGGTGCTGCCTGCCGTCAATCCTGTGATCGTGTATTCCCCAAAGGGCACAGTGCGTAAAGGATAGAGACCGCTGTTATTGGCATCAACGGCATTGATCGTCCCGGCAACAGTGACGGTAGGCATGATTCAACTCCTGGTGATAGGGAAAACTAAACGAAGGACGGCAATGGGCGGTGGCAAACACCCGATCGGGAAGTCGATCGAGGACTGATCGCACCTTCATCTACATATCGTCACCCAAGCGCCGCCACCCGCCGACTGTCATCCAAGGGCCAGGCGACCCAAAGACAGCCTGCGGAGGCATGGAAGCAAGGCATCAAAGCGAGTGATGAGCGAGTGATGAAAGCTAGTGATGATTGTCGCGAGTTGAGTTGGGCATGATGCGGACGATTAGCCGCTTCCATGAACGCCACAGCCTGACCCAACGTTTAGCGGGCAAAAACCGGCATTTTGGGCGATTTTGCTCGGTAACTGCTGAAGCCAATGACGCAACTGTCCTAGGGTTTGTTTCAGTCGTCGATCTGGGGCTGCGTTTGAGCCTGCGGTCTGGGGCGGAGAGCCTGTTCTCGGATCCTCCAAACTCTGGTTCTACCGTTGCGAAATCTTGCGAGCAAGGGGGGTCAGCCTCTTGTTTGGGGTGCTCCTGCGGCTAGGAATAAGTGTTGTGACAATTTTTGAGGTGATGAACGGGAGTTTTTCGATGCTCGCCCGGATCGATCGCCCCCTTCCCTACTTCGGCAGAGTCGATCGCCCTCAGCCCAGCAATCCCCCCAAAGACTGATGGCATAAGTTTCTTTCTTTTGGAATGTCTTAAAAAGATCTGAGAATTTTGGCTCCAAAACGGGTATCAAATCTTAAAGAATTATGAACTTTTTGATTAACAATTGGAATTAATTGGGATCAACCATTAGCGGAATTTATACACAAAACAGCTTTTTTGAATCGCCAAAGACTTCAGTTTTGATCAGAAATTTAGCGACAATGAAGTTCAGGTCTAAGCTCTCAATTTGACCCCGCTTGACCCGACTTTTGGGCATCGGTTCCCTGAAAACAGAACCGAACATAGCCAATTCGTTTTCAATACAAATCTCAATACAAAGCCAGGAGGGGTTGCTATGGATAGCGGAGTGACGATTGCTACGCTGTGCGGCATTGGTAGCGGCGTGCTGTGCTTGGTTTTGCCGGGGTTGATTGCCTGGAGTGCTCGCCAGCAGCGGGCTGAGGTGGAAGAGATGCCCTCGGGATCCCTGCGGTTAGAAGCGGAGTTGGTGGAAGTGGTGGCCCCGATCGACCTGTAATGTTGCGCGACCCTTTTGCAGGGTGCTGGTCGTTGGTTTTGCCTGTCCCTTTTTTTTAAGTTTCCAGCTTATTGCATCCCCGCCCGATCAGTCGATCAGGCGGGGAATTGTTTTCAGCAGCAAACCCCATCACACTCACAGGAAACATGGCACAAGCACGATTTAGAACCGGTAGGTGACGCTGAAATAGACTCCGGAATCTTGAGCATTGGAACCGCGATCGTCCAAATCCACTAACGGCAGACCGTAATCTAAACGCACCAGAAAATCCGTGAAGGGTTCCCACAACAGTCCCGCTCCCGCACCGACCAGAAACCGCTGATCTGGGGTGGGGTTGGGGTTGTTGCCGTGGTTCCAAACATATCCCGCATCAATGAAGGGAGCCAAGGTGAGGGTGGGTGCGCCGGAGGAGTCGCGCAGCAGGGTAATGCGATCTTCCACGGACAGTCGAAAGCCGCTATCGCCCGATCGCACGTTTTGGCGGAACCCGCGCACGGACTGCCCCCCACCGATCACAAACTGCTGCGAGGCTAATAGTTCATCAAAGGCCAATTGCACATCCGCTTGCAGAATCAACAGATGGGTGGGATTCAGGCGCTGAATTCGCTGAACCGTGCCATTCCAGCTAAAAAACTGCCCGTCGGGGTCGTCGCCGCCGTTGGTGGTGGCATCAAACAGGCCGGTTCCTAGGTTGAACTGCGATCGCAACAACCAGGCCCCATTGGGGTCGCGGCGCAGGTAATCTTGCCCAAACCGCAACACGCTGGTGATGCTGCGGCCGTCTTCGTCGGGGCCAATGCCAAAGGGAAAGCCCACGTCATCAAACAGGAAGGTTTGGCCGCGCTGGTGACTGAATCCTAGGGAAAGGGCAAATTCTTCGCGGGGCGATCGCATGAGGGGCTGGCGGTAAGTCACTTCATAGAGCTGGGATTTGCCGCGAATTCCCAATTCCGCAAACTGGGGCTGCACAATTTCGTTCCAGTTGGGCGAGAACCGAAACTGGATCGTGCCTTCCATGGGGTTCACGGGCAGACGATAGCCAAAATCCAACACGTCGGCTCCGTCTTGCCAGGTGTGGCTGTAGCTGAAGCTGGCTTCATCGCCAATGCCCGTCAAGTTGCGATATTGCAGGGCAAGGATGCCGCGTTCGGAGCCAATGCTGGGGGGTGAGTAGTTGTCGGTGCTGATGCTGCCGCGCAAGGCTTTGGCTTCGGTGACTCGGACGGTGAGGACGCTTTCGCCAGGATCGTTGCCGGCTCGCAAGCTGGCCTCGATCGTCCCTAGCAGTGGATTCGCCTTCAGCAGCCGCAGTTGGTCTTCCAGGTGGGCGGCGTTGAGGGGGCGACCGGCTCCCAGTTGAATGCGCGATCGCAGGTAGTTTTGACTCAGGCGCTGGGTCCCTTCGATCCGAATATCCGAGAGGTAGCCCTCAATAACGGCGATTTTGGCAATCCCATCGGGGCCGATCGTCTGTTCGGGCACGTAGGCACGGGAGGTGAGATAGCCCGCGTCCAAATAGCGCTGGGTGATGCGGTCGGCCAGGGATTGCAGTTCACTGAGGGTGAGTTCGCGGCCCTCGCTGGGTTGGGTCAGGGCGGCCAGTTCGGCGGCCGAGAGCCAGGTGCTGCCTTCCACCACAATTCGCTTCACCAAAAAGCGGGGCGCATTGGGATCCAAGGGCTGGGGTGGCGTAATCGGGTTGGGCGAGTCGATCGCGGGGCGATCGTCCGGCAGGGGTTGCAGCGGGTCTGGGCCCGTTTGGGGAAACCGATCGCGGTTGAGGTCGGGAACCGGGCGGGTGTCGGGGGGGAGTTGGGCCAGTCGTTGGGGCGTTTGGGCGGCTTCCGGCTCGATCGCCCAACCCGGTGCGATCGGCCCCCACAGCCCCCCCGACCAGAGCAGAGATCCCAGGCCCTGGGCGATCGCAATTCGCCCTAACGCCGTCTTCACGTTCGTCCGTTTCGTTGCCATAGCCCGTGTCACCGTCTGCGCTAAGTACTGTGCCGCCGTCAACCATCATCGCGATTTTGACATGCGGCTTAGTAATTGCCTAGCGATGGATCCTCACGGATCCTGCGTGATTCTAACGATTGACGGTGATGGGCGTTTTTGTCGGTTTTTGGGCGTTTTTCGACAATAGGAGGGGTGATTTTCTCCAAATTTCTGGATCGGTTCTAAAAATTCACCTGATCCATCAAATTGGCGAATTTAATTCAAAAACCCAATCATCTTGCCCGGGCTTTTGATATTCCTTGGGAACTGGTTTATGGCGCTGGGAATGGTTCGACTTCGGCTCCAACTTCGGCTTCTTCTAGCACTTGCAAGCGCACGACCCGATCGCCCCCACCGGCCAGGGGAACGCTGACTTGCTCGCTGGAAAGAGTTCCCAGACAGCTAATCAGGTTGCGGAGGTGGGGGGTGCTGGCTCCGCTATCCACCCAGAGCCGATCGGCCAGGTCGCGCACCCGTTTCCAACTGCTGTAGGTTTTGGCGATCGCCTGTTCCAGTTGGGCCGCTTGGTTCACCAAGTCCGCCGCCAAATTCAAGCTACCGAGCCGCAGGGCTTCTTCCAGGGCCTGTTCGAGATCCAGTTCCGGGCGATCGAGTGCCGCAACTCGCGTGGCCGCATCCAAATATCGCGCCAAAAATTTCGCTTGGGCCGTGGCCTGTTTCACCGTTTCCTTATCCGGTTGGTCTTCAATTTCCTCGCGCAGGGCCACCTGATGCACCTCGGGTAGCTTTTCCATTTCCCGCACCAGGGGCGCAAGGTAGCGGGCCGGCAGGGAATGCTCGGCGGCTTTGATGCGAATGTTTTCGGGCAGCAGCTCGGAGGTGGCGGCCTGCCACTCATCGGTGAGGCGACGAACGGTGTTGGTGGCGATTCGATCGCCCTGATGAGCCGCGGCCACCACCATGTGTTGCACTTCGGCGGGGGCTTTGGCCGTGGCCACAAAGGCACGCTTGCTGAAGTGGCGAAGGGTTTCCGGTTCCAGCGCGTCTTGATCCATCAGTCGATCGGCGCTGTCGGCCAGCTCAATCAGGCTATAAGCTTGACTTTTGCTGATTTCACGATCCTTCAGCCAGTTCAGGAAGCCCGTGCCCCGGCCATCACCGCTGCGTTTTTCCCGATCGCGCACAATCCGCAAAATCCGTCCCCGCCAAATATCCGTTTGCAGGTCGAAGCGATCGCAAACGCGCCAGGCATTGTCAATTTGGATTTGGAAATCGCTGAAGCTGATTTTGTCGTCTTCCGGATCCGGCAACTGCAAACTCAGATCCGTGGGTGGCTCCAAATCCTCGGTGGTTAGGGGCGGGCGGGCCACCGGCTCGATCGCGTCGGGGGCCAAGTCGGCGGGCATTGCATCGGGATAGTCCATGGGGGTGCGGGCGATCGCAACAGCCGGATCATTATGCGGCCGATCGGGAAGGATCGATCGCCCTGTCGATGGCTGGGTCAGTTGCCCCATTGATTGGGCCGTCGATCGCCTCATAGAGGGTGTCCCGTTGGCGAGCCGGTCGGCCCAAGGCAGCGATCGCCCCACGCAAATCCTCCGGGCTTTGGCAAGTCCCGCCCGTGGCTCCGGCCATGGTGGTGATGTGCTCTTCCATCAGGGTTCCGCCCAAATCATTGCAACCCCAGCGCAAGGCTTCGGTGGCCCCCGCCAGACCCAACTTCACCCAACTGGGCTGGTGGTTGGCAATCACCGGGCCCAGGTATAGCCGCGCCACGGCCATCAAAATCAGGGCATCGATCAGAATCGGTTGATCGCGGCCCACCCGTCGCCGCAAGGCCGGTGGTGCATCCTGGCCCACAAAGGGCAGCAGAATAAACTCCGTGATGCCCCGATCGCCCCGATCGCGCGATCGTTGCTGGAGCAATCGCAGGTGTTCCAAGTGGGCGATTTGTTCAGCGGGGGTTTCAATGTGACCCGAGAGCAGGGTGCTGGTGGTGGGCAATCCCAGGCGATGGGCCGTTTCCACAATCTCCAACCAAGTGGCACTGTTGATTTTTTCCGGGCACAAAATCCGTCGCACCGAATCCACCAACACCTCCGCCGCCGTGCCGGGCATTGACCCCACTCCCGCATCGCGCAGGGCCCCAATCACAGCCGCAAAGGACAGGCCATCTTCTCGGGCAATGAACTGCACTTCTTGGGGCGAAAAGGCGTGCAGGTGCAGTTGGGGAAAGGTGTCTTTAATCGATCGCACCAGTTGCAAGTAGTAATCCAGCGATCGCCCCTGATATTTCGCCTCGGGGTTCAGTCCCCCTTGCATACAAATTTCTGTGGCTCCCCGGGCCACTGCGTCGGCGGCTTTTTCCAAAATTTGCGCCCGATCAAGCCAATAGGCCCCCGCCTGATCCGCATCCCGCCGAAACGCACAGAAATTGCAATGCTGCTCGCAGATATTGGTGAAATTAATATTTCGGTTAATCACGTAAGTGACTGTTTCGCCCGCTTGCCGTTGCCGAAGCTGATCTGCCACCGATCGCAGTCGATCGCGCGGGGCCGAATCCTTGGATTGATAGGCCGTTTCCAGCAACACCAACCCTTCAGAGGGCGACAACAACGCACCGGCCAAAGCCCGTTCCAAGGCCTGGTCAAATGCTGCCAACTGGGCGGGGGATGGGGCGATCGAAGCCATCATAGGGGAAGCCAAACGCAACGATCGCCAGTTTAAGGGCTAATCAACGGATGGCTAAAGATGGCTAATTTCAAGGCGATCGCCCAGGGCCAGAGCAGCGCAACCGCTCCACCATGCCGAATTCGCCTAAGATTGCACCCAAAATTTCGCCCCATCAAGCAGCCTTGGGCCTAGCGCGTGTCGTCAAATCGCCTGAAACCTTGATTCCACCGTTAGTAGATCGTGGGGGACAAGATGCTCAAGCCCCTTGTTACGACGACTGGGACATGGAAAATCAATCGTTTCCGCCTGATCCTAGGAAATGACGACAGGCCCTAGCGCGTGGCTTCCGGCGGAGCAATGAAAGAATCCAGGGTTTCGGCCTCGGTGGCGGGAGCCGACTGGGGCTGGTCGGCCTTGGTGGGCGGAGACACCACCGCTTCGCGATCGAGAATCACCGGCTTGAGCGGTTGCGAGCTGGCACCAGGAGCCGCATGGGAAACCCAAGCCAACCCACTGGCCACCATCACCCCATAGCCCGCGTAGAGATGCCAAGGCTTCAGTTCCAAAGCAGGGTTGGTGCTGCGATCGCGCTGCGACCAATCGGGAACCACCGCCACCGATTCCGTGCGGGGCAACGCGGCCGCCAATGCCTTGCCATCCAGACCCAACGCTTCCGCCATCCGCTGCACAAAACCACGCACATAAATCTGCTCCGGTAAGCGGCTCAGGTCACCGGACTCGATCGCCTGTAAATGGCGCAAAGGAATGTGGGTGCGCACATGGATTTGTTCCAAGTTGAAGCCCAACTGTTGCCGAACCTCGGCCAAGGTGCGACCCATGGCCCGCAAACTCTCATCCCAATCCATTGGATCCATCTCCGGTAGGGTAATGGCGACGACCGATCGGGGATTGCTCAGGGGACTGCTCAAGGGTCTGGGCGCTGCATCGTTGAGCGGTGAATGATTCAGTCCCGAGTGATTCGGCCCTGAATGATTCGGCCCTGAATCGCTCAAATCTGCATCATTTAGCCTTGACCCGTTTAACCCTGCCTTCCGGGGCGCTTTACCCCGGGGTGTGGCATCAATGATCGGCTGCTGGGTAGCGGTGTTCTGGTAATCCGGCGTGGCCCAAGTTCCTTCAAACACGTTCATCAACAACTCAGGCAAATCAAAAGGGTTGTCAGTGGGAGCCGGAACCATAGCGGGATCCGGCCAAAGACCAATCGCCCCGGCCTGTTGGCGGGCGATCGCTAAACCAGCGGCCGGGGTCATTGGCTCTTGCAGGGCGATCGGCACAGCCATCGACTGGCTGCGGTGCAAAGCAAGCCGCGCCGCCTCTCGGCCCACCGTCACCAACGCTCGCCGCGCCGCCTCCGCCGATTCACCCAACAAATCCTGCAAGGAGGCGATCGCCTGCTGATAAACCAAACTGCGCGTTAGTTCCGCTTCAATTTGCCCCAACAAAACATCCGTTGGTTGGGTATCTGGTAACCCTGGCGGTGTGGCTTGAGCAAGCATGAAATCCCCTCCTGGCTGGCTGATCTACTGCTTCCAGTCAGTGGGGCCAGTTTCAGGAGAATTTCCAGGCGAGCGGGTTAAATAACGGCAATTGCGAACGGAATTCGTCAAGGTTGATGTAGCAACCGCTACTGTTTTTCCGTATCCCTGCGCCGCTGTGATGCTTCAAACCGCCGAAACGGCCGTCAGCGGGTGGGGGGTTGATCAACCGGATCGGGGTTATTCAACGGTTACCGATGCCTCGCAAGCTGGCTGATCAATTCGCAATAGTGGCCTGTGGATCTTGTTTTTCGAGTTTGTGGTTTTGAGCTGGTCGTTTTGAGTTGGTCGTTTTGAGTTGGTCGTTTTGAGCTGGTCGTTTTGAGTTGGTTTTTTCGAGTTTGTCTTGATTTCTCAGGCTGCCACTTTTAAGTTGTGCCCCGAAACAGACCTTGCGGCCGCACCAGCAGCACCAAAACCATCATCACCAAGGCCACAGCCATCTTGTATTCCGTGGGCAGCCAATAGGTGCTGACTTCCTGGGCAATCCCGATCGCCAGGCCACCCACGATCGCCCCGTAGGGATTGCCAATGCCGCCCAAAATTACCGAGGCAAACATCGGCACAATCAAAAACCAGCCCATGTTGGGGCGCACGGCCGTTAGCAGCCCATACATGCCGCCACCCAAAGCCGTCAGGCCAGCGGCAATGATCCAAGTCCACAGCACCACCCAATCCACGTTGATGCCAGTCACCCGTGCCAAGTCCACGTCATCGGCCACAGCCCGCATGGCCTTGCCGACCTTGGTGTTTTGCAGGAGGTAATGCAAACCGGCGATCGCCAGGGCCGCCAAACCTACCACCACAATGTTGTAAAACTTGACCTTCAGCCCCCACAGGTCAAAGGCAGCAACCACCGGCAGGTCATAGTTTTGGTTGTTGCCGCCCCAAATCAGGACGATCGCGTTGCGAAGGAACAAGGCCACCCCGATCGAGATGATGATCAAGGTGGTGGAGTTGGCCCGGCGTTGGCGCATGGGTTGCCAAATCGCCACTTCGCTCAGCAGGGACACGCCAATGGTTCCCACGGCTCCGAGGGCGATCGCCAGCCAAATATTTACCCCCGCGCTGTTGGCGACCCAAGCCAGATAGGCTCCGAGGGTCATCAAGTCCCCATGGGCGAAGTTTGACAAGCGCAAAATGCCGTAGGTGAGGGTTAAACCCACGGAGGCAAGGGCAATGATGCAGCCGACGGCGACCCCGTTAATTAGAAACTGAACCAGTTGCAGATCCATGAGCGATCGAGGGCGATAATGCTAGGCTGGGCGACGGTTGCCAGTGTACCGCTTGGCCAAGCGTCTGGAAATTAGCTTGCGCCCCGGCCGCGCTCTTGGAGCGTGATTGTTCAATGTGGTTTCAAGGCCATTTCAACGTCATTTTTAAGATTTTCAAGAGTCTATGACACTGCAATTTACGGTTCCTAGCATGGCCTGTGCTTCCTGTGCGGCGGCCATTACCCGCGCGGTGCAAGAAGTGGATCCCCAAGCGACGGTGCAGGGCGATCCGGCCACCAAGCAGGTGATTGTGGAAACCCAGTCGGCAGAAGGCACGATCCGCGAGGCGATCGAGGCGGCGGGCTTTCCAGTGGGCTAATCAATGGCTTATTGCTGACGGATGTGACGAGCAGTGCGGGGCGATCGGGTGATCGGGATCGATCGATTAGCAATCATTGGCAATCAGTGGACTGGCGATCGGTAATTTGCAGTCATGGCAAGAATTGGGGTGACAACGGTGCAGAGCAAGCAAGCACGAAGTCGATCGAGCCGACGTGGCTATGGGCGATCGGGTCAGCAATTCGACTCAACAGGCTCGGGCCGCTGGTGGCTGGGCGTGGGTGGGGCGATCGTCCTGGGGTGGGGGGCAATGCCTGGCCTGGCCCAAACGGCTCCCCAACCCCGAATGCAAGCCGCTAGCCTGAAGTCCGTTGCACCGATCGCCTTACCCAGTGCAGCATCCGGGCCCATGGGTTCTGAGTCCGCCAATTCTGACAATTCTGAATTAGCCGCTGAATTAGCAAAAGCATCTGAAAAATCCGCAAATTTTGGATCGATGGGTTCTGTGTCAAACGGTTCTGTGTCAAACGGTTCTGAATTCACCGGTTCCGAGTCCTTGAGCGAGGCCGATTCCCTGTTGCCGCTGTCGGTGATTGCCCAAGTGGCGGCCGGGGCGGAAACCAGCACCCAAATCACGGTGAATGGCCGATCGATTCCCAACAGTTGGGCCAGTTGGGCCCGCTGGAGCGAGAACGGCCAAACCCGCATTGGCCTATCCGACGGGGCGATCGCCCAGTTGGTGGGGGCTGATTTGCTGGATACCAATGCGCCCGATCGCCAGCCAATTCAGTGGTTTTCGCCCATGCCCGTGACCTTGGCGGCTCGGCAAATTGGTGCTTTTCGCTATTTGGACATTACCGATTGGGCCCGCGATCGGGGGTGGCAGTTGCGGCCCAACGGTAGCACCCTGGACATCACCGCCGCCGTTTCCACCCTCAGGGCCTTGCGCCAAGGTAATCAGGCTTGGGGCCCGCGCTATGTGTTGGACTTCGATCGGCCCACGGCAGTGCAACTGGAAGAAGACGGCAGCACCCTGATCGTGGCCCTCGATGCCCGATCGGCCCTGCCGCCCAACAGCAGCACCCTCGACATCACCGCCGCCGGAAACCGCACCATCATCCGGATTCCCATTCCCAGCGGATCGCGGCCCAGGGCGTTCACCCTGGTGCAGCCCGATCGACTGGTGATTGATCTGCGGCCCGATTGGCTCCCTAGCCGCTCGATCGCCTGGGCCAATGGCCTCACTTGGCGGCAACAATACCTCAGCCTTGGGTCTGCCCGGTTTCCGGTGCAGTGGCTGGAGCTAAACCCGCGCCAACCGGGTCTGCGGCTGCGGCCCCTGCCGCCCAATGCGGCCGGCCAAACGGGCATTGCCCCCCTTGTGCAAACCATCCGCCAGTGGGAAGCGCCCGCTGGTATCAATGGCGGTTACTTCAACCGCAACACCCAACTGCCCTTGGGGGCCCTGCGGCGCGATGGCCGGTGGCTGTCGGGGCCGATCTTGGGTCGTGGGGCCGTGGGTTGGAATGATGCGGGGCAATTTTTGTTCGATCGCCTGCAACTGCGGGAGCAAATCAGCGCTGGCAGCCAAAATTGGACGCTCACCACCCTCAACAGTGGCTACATCCAAGGGGGCATCGCTCGCTACACCAGCGATTGGGGCAGCAGCTACAAAACCCTCAGCGATGGGGAATTAGGCATTTTGGTGCAGGGCGATCGGGTGGCGCAACAGCTCACGGGGGGCCCGGCCGGCAGCAGCAATTTTCCGATTCCGGCCAATGGCTATCTGCTCGTGGCGCGATCGCTCTCCAGCGTGGCGGCGGCCCTGCCTGTGGGAACCACTGTGCGGTTACAAAGCAGCAGCAACCCTAGCGGCTTTGACGGCTTACCCCAGATTGTTGCCGCTGGCCCTTTGATGCTGCAAAACGGGCAAATTGTCTTGGATGCCAAACGCGAAGGCTTCAGCGATGCCTTCATTGTGGAGTTGGCGGCACGCAGTGGCTTTGGACAAACGGCTGATGGTCGGTTGTTGGTGGTGGCTGTGCAAAATCGCGTGGGCGGTCGCGGCCCGTCGCTCTCGGAAATGGCGCAATTAATGCGGCAAATGGGGATTGTGAACGGGGTGAACCTCGATGGCGGCAGTTCCACCACGTTGGTTGTGGGTGGGCGGATTGTCGATCGCCCGTCCCGCAGCGCAGCCCGAGTGCATGGTGCGCTGGGCATCTTCCTCAACAGCCCCTAGGCGATCGGCGTTTTTGCCCCTAGGGATCGGTTTCCCCGATCGCCTCCAAAACCGCCTTGGGAGCCAACCGATCCTTGAACCAAATCACCTTGGCGGGTAGTTGGCGTGCATCGAGACCCGCCTTTTCTAGGTTTAAGCGCTCGGAAATGGCCAAAACCCAATCGGGGCGATCGGCCTTGATCACCTGGGCAAACTTTTTGCGCAGATAGTCCGGTCGCCAATAGCCCACAATTTCTAAGATCCACGATCGCCCATCGGGATGCACCAACCGAAAATCCGGAATGGCCACGCTGCCAGGAATGGGAATCAGGTTCACTTCGCGTTCCAGCTTCCAATCGGTTTTGGTGCTTTTCCAGCGCTTGGCAAAAGATTCTTCAATTAAGCTGTCAAAGGGTTTACCGGCTGGATAGTGACTGACTAAGCCGCAATCTGCCGTCAGTTCGTAGAACCGTTCTTGGGGCGATCGGGTGAGGGGATCGGGATCCTGCAAGGTGGCCATTGCCCGCCATTTCGTCACATGCAACAGGGCCGGGATCGCCTTTGCCAGCGATAAACCATAGCGCGTGCTGGCTTTGAACAAACTGGCGGGCCCATCCACACTAATCGTAAATCCCGTATCTTCATCGCCTTCAATATAGGTCATTAACTGAAAGAGTTTTAAATAGCGAAAGAGCAATTTATACTCACCGGGATCATTGCGATAGGCATCAATTTTTAGGTGACTTGCACGATAGAAAATTCCCTGAACTTGGGACAGGTTATAGCGATGAATCAGGGCTTCGGGGGTGGGAGGATCAAACTGCGTCAAAATTCGGTTTTGGGGCAAATCAGCATATAAAGATTGCTGTAATTCCGAGGGCAAAACTTCCCGATCGCCCTCCATGGACAACTCCCGGGCCACCTGTTCCCAAACGGCCCCAGCGCGATCGCGGCTGGGAGGCTGAGCATTGGCCAAGGCAAAGACCCGCTGACGGAGGGCCAACGGCTCGATCGGGCTGACCACTTCAAAGGTCGAAAATCCCGATTCCAACAAATGCGCAAATCCTCGCTGCACTTTGAAATCTGGGCTAGTGCCTT
This sequence comes from Limnothrix sp. FACHB-881, assembly GCF_014698135.1. Classification (NCBI taxonomy): domain Bacteria; kingdom Bacillati; phylum Cyanobacteriota; class Cyanophyceae; order Pseudanabaenales; family Pseudanabaenaceae; genus Limnothrix; species Limnothrix sp. FACHB-881. The sequence continues at coordinate 124,472 of NZ_JACJSN010000001.1, read as the reverse complement.
CTAGTTCAGCCAAGGCGCGATCGAGTTGCAATTTGGGCTGACCCACAGCCGCTTGAAATTGGGCGATTGTGGCCTGGGCTTGGCTGAGGTGCTCTGGGCCCAAAGGCAAGCGCTTCGGGATAATTTGTTCACCGCGTCGTCGATGAATTAATAGCTCCGATGGCAGCATCCGTTGTGATTCACCCCAATCGACTATAATTTTTCGTTAATTTGTGCGATTCGATGCAGTTTTGTGCACCTTTGAATCGGCCACCATCTAGACCGCAAGCGGCCCAAATTTTAACCAGCGATCAACCGGCATTTGACCACCAATCGCTCAAGTTTTGATCAGATTGAGCAAATTAATCAGATTGATCAGCTTGATCGCCTTGATCAGATTCTGATCAGCTTTGAATCGGCCGCTGATCAGTGGATCCCGTCAATTTGGGTTCATCCATGTCAATTGAAACGGAAAATTGCGGACTTTAACGATTTTCGTAACGAGGTGCAACCGGTCGTGAACTCTTTTGTCAGTTCCTGGCCGCCTTTGCGAAAGCGCGTTTCAATCGAAATACGGTTATTGGCTCCTAATCCCCAGCCACCAAAGGTGATGCCTATGGGAATCGCCACCGACCATCATTAGTGTGATGAGGGCGATCGCCCGTTTCGATCGCGGGAGGATAGACTATGAATTTCAACCTCGACTTTGGGCGCGTCATTTTGGATTTTTACCGCGAAGATCCTGACCTGAACCGCCGCTTACAAATTTTGCGCCAATGTCGAATTCGGCGGCGGTGGCGAACCTTGGAAATTCACTGTCCCAATCGATCGGTTGCTGAAAAATTGTTGGGTCTTTATGGGGCTTTGGTAGAGCCAATCACAGCCTTGAATGTGGCCCGCCATCTTTCAGTTTTTGCCAATGGTATTCCCTTCATGACGTTGCCTTTGGGTGATGGCAACGGTAGCGGTTTTCCCTGGCAAGAAGCCATTTAGGCGGGCACAAAATTCAGGAGCAACTGCCTTAGCGGTTTAGATCACCCATCTCAATCGCTCATCTAGGTCATCCAGTTGAATCGCCAAATTGAATTGCCAAGTTGAATCAGCAATTGAGCTAGATCATCTACATCGGCAACCGCTCAATTCCTTCGTTGGAACCAATCACAATGAGCACCATTCCCTTATGCAATCGATCGTAGGGATTGGGGTTGACTTGGATATTTTCCACACCGCCCCTTGTGCATTGTTGAGCCACAGCCAAAACATTCACACCATAGCGCGATCGCAGTTGCAGTTCTTGCAGTGTTTTCCCTTCAAATTCCTCAGGAATCACCAGCTCAACCACGCTATTGTTGGCATCCAAATCTAGTCGTTCCAGCACGTTGGGCCGGGTGAGCATTCGTGCCACTTGGCAGCCCATCTCGCGCTCAGGAAAAATGACTAAATTTGCTCCCACCTTATCCAGCAATTGCCCATGAATTTCGGTGGATGCCTTGGCGACCACGTAATTCACGCCGCCATCTTTGAGGTTTAGGGTGGTGATGGTGCTGGCTTCAATGTAATTCCCGATCGCCACAATTGCTGTTTCAAATTCAAAGACTCCAGCTTCTGCAAGGGCCTGGCGATCGGTTGTATCTAATTGCAATGCGTGGGACACAATATTATCATTCAGCGCCTGAGTTACCTGTTTCTCACCCGAGTCAATTCCCATCACTTCATAGCCCATTTGGTGCAGCGTTGAGCAAACAGCACGGCCAAAACGACCCAAGCCCAGCACCACGTATTGTTTGTTGGTGCTGCGAAAATTGCGCCAAAAACTAAGGGAACCAAACTGCATTTGAAATCTCCATCAATCACAGGGTCAAGATGATTTAAAGCAAACCTATGAGGCGAATTAAGCAAACTGATTTGATCCAGTCGATCGAGCTGACCGATCAATTTCATCCATTCGGTGAGTTAGTCAGGGCGATCACGTCAAGCCAGTTGATCGAAAAAATAGACTAATCGAGAAAAAGAATTGCACCAGAGCCAAATTATCCCACTAGCAATTCCTCTTCGGGATAGCGAATTACACTGCGAGCATTTTCACTAATTAAAGTGCTCATGAGCAACAGAATGCCCACCCGGCCAATGTACATTGTGCCAATGAGAACTAATTTGCCGCCAACGGAGAGCTGCGCTGTAATTCCTGTGGATAGACCAACGGTTGCAAAGGCAGAAACCACTTCAAAAAACAACTGAACAAACGGAATCGCCGGGTCAAATAGCGTTAACAAAATGGTGGACACCACAACCACACTGAGGGAACCCAAGAAAACCGCGATCGCCTTCATAATTAACGCCATGGGAATTTGGCGATTAAACAAAATGACGGAGCTTTGACCTTGCAAAACCGCTCGGGTCACGCCGGTTAAAATCCGAATCGTGGTGGTTTTGATGCCGCCGCCGGTACTGCCAGGGCTGGCCCCCACAAACATCAGGGCGATGGTCACAAACAGCGCAGCCGATCCTAATTTTCCATTATCAATTGTGTTGAAACCAGCCGTGCGGGTGGTTACCGATTGGAACCAAGCGGCTAAGAGTTTGCCATTCCAACTGAGGTTGCCGAGTGTGGCTGGGTTGTTAAATTCGGTCACCAAAATGGCAACCGTTCCAATTAGCAGGAGGGCCAGGGTTGTGGTGGTGACAATTTTGAAGTTAAGCGAAAACATGAAGCGATCGGGACGCAGGCTAGCGGCATGATTACGACCTAAGCGCGATCGCCCCCAAAAAAATACCTCCATAATGGCTTGGTAGCCAATTCCTCCAAAGATGATCAAACCTGTGATGGTGAAATTCAGCACAGGCGATTCCACAAACTGCATGAAGTTATCGGTATATAACCCAAAGCCAGCATTATTAAAGGCGCTGACGCTGTGGAATACCGAGAACCAAATTGCCTGCAAATTCCAACCTAATTGAGGAACAAAAGCCCCCAGCAATAAAAATGCACCGGTTAGCTCAAACAGGAGGGTTGCGCCAATGATGGATTTCACCAGTTGCAAAACGCCTGAAATGCCGGGCATATCTAGCGATTGTTGCAGGGCGAGTTTATCCTTTAAGCCAAAACGACGACCCAAAATCAGCAACAGGAAAGTCGTGGCGGTCATATAGCCCAATCCACCAATTTGGGCTAGGAGAGCAACCACAAACTCACCAAAGAATGAGTAATATTTCCCCACATCAACCACTGAAAGTCCGGTCACACAAACAGCCGAAGTGGAGATGAAAAGCGCGGTAATCGGATCGCTCCACTGATGATTAGTCAGAGAAATAGGCAGCATGAGGAGAATTGCGCCTACCGTAATCACCATTAAAAAGCCCAGGCAAATGGTTCTGGCTGGGGTCATAAATTGGGCATTGCCATCAGCGAGTTTTTAGTTTTTGCAGAATACCTGAGGTTTGGGATTGTTGGATCAGTTGCGAAAAAATCAGTTGCGAAAGAACCGGCCGAGTCTGAATGCGATCGCATCAAAACCCAGCCCCGCAAGGATCAGGAATCCAAGGGCCAATTCAGGGGTCAATTCAGGTGTTAATCCAAGTGTTCACCGCAAAAAATCCGCAGTGCTCAGGATTGATCGCGATTTTTCCAAGTCAGTCACGCCAAGTCAGTCACGCCACAATCAGTCGCGATTTTCTCCGAGTAAGTCATCCATCGCAAAGGCCCGCTTGTCGAACAAGGTCATGGCAGCAGGCATGTGAACGGAAACGCGATCGGTGAGTCGCAGTTTGGTGGCGGCATCCATGAAGGTTTCGCTGTTCATCATCCGCCGGGCGATCGCCTCCACATCTGACCAGGTGAGACTGCTTTCAATGAAGGCCTGGGTGAGGGTAATCAACAGGGAGGCGTAGCGGTTGCCTTCCTCTTGGGTCATCATCGTGTGTGGAATATCGAGCACACGGTTAAACACCAGTTGCCAGGTAATGGGTTGGCGTTTGCGGGTGTCTTCCCAAAGGGCACGGTGATCCCAAATGCCGACGGCTTGGTCGCTTTGGCTGGAGATCACAAATAGGGGGGCGCTGGGCTGACGACGGGCCCGATCGAGCACCTGTTGCCCCATTTTCAGCATGGTGGCCAGGGCAGGCACGGCAAAACCCGGATAGCCGGGGCGATCGAAGCTGCTGCTTTCGGCCCCTTTGCCCCAAGAAAAGTAGCCTTGGGTTTTGGAAACGAACAAGTCAACCACTTTGCTGCTGCTGCTGAGGTAGGGCGCAAACAGAAGGGCGCGGTAGATATCCTGGGGGCGTTCTTGCGCTAACCAAGCAGCCAATGTGCCGCCGCCGGACAGCCCCCCGATCGACACCTGTTGGCCAAAGGTGCGTGCTTTGGCTACCCACTCCAACCCAAAGTCCTGATAAACCTTGGGGTCGATCGGGAGGGGAGGCGGGGTTTGGCTGTTCCATTTGCCCGCTTGCCCATGGCCTGGCATCAGGGGAGCCAACACGTTGTAGCCGGCCCGATAGAGCGCTTCCCCGATCGGGACAAATTGATAGGGCGCAGCGGTAAACCCGTGAAATAGCAGACAGACGCGCTGCACTGGGCGATCGTGTAACCAAAAGCGCGATCGACAGTCCGGATGCTTCAGGGGTAGCTTGGCCTCCAGGGTTTGTACCTGTTGGGTCATGCTGCTGATCGCTTGCCGATAGTTGCTGATTGGAAGATTCGTACTCAAGATTTCCCCCCTCCTGGGCCCACGCGGGGCCACCTGATGCCCCCGATTTTAGCTAGGCGATCGAGAATGCTCTATGGGTCATGCTCTATGGGGGCTGAGGCCGTCTTTTGGGAACCCCATTCAACGGCATTTCGGCCATGGCCAACAGCGCCGGGGAAGCTTGTCCGGCCAATCCGCGCAACCAAGCCACCGGAACCAACCCATCGTGCTAGTATATTAAGTCGGTCAACCCTGGTTGCTGGAGTTCGCCCCACGCCGTCTCTGTAGGCGAATCTAGACCAGTGACTAGCATTCGCAGCTTGCCATAGCCCATCGTCGTGTTCGCTAGTAGACGGCCTAGCATTCGAGTAACCGGCGAACCTGTGAGCGGACTGCACTCAAACCATCACGTTAGCATGCCCACCCAAGAAATCTCAGCCATCAACAGCATTGACGTTGGCTTCGGCCACGACGATTTTGCCGCCCTGCTTGATAAGTACGACTATCACTTTAGCCCTGGTGACATCGTGGCAGGGACGGTGTTCAGCATCGAACCGCGCGGCGCATTGATTGACATCGGTGCCAAGACCTCTGCTTATATCCCCATCCAGGAGATGTCCATCAACCGGATCGAAAATCCGGATGAGGTATTGCAGCCCAACGAAACGCGCGAATTCTTCATCTTGGCTGATGAGAATGAGGATGGGCAATTAACCCTTTCAATCCGCCGCATTGAGTACATGCGGGCCTGGGAACGGGTGCGCCAACTGCAAGCGGAAGATGCCACCGTGCGATCGGCCGTGTTTGCCACCAACCGGGGTGGTGCGCTGGTACGGATCGAAGGCCTGCGCGGCTTCATCCCCGGTTCCCACATCAGCACCCGCAAGCCCAAGGAAGAACTGGTGGGCGAAGAGCTGCCCCTCAAGTTCTTGGAAGTGGACGAAGATCGCAACCGCCTGGTCTTGAGCCACCGCCGTGCATTGGTGGAGCGCAAGATGAACCGCCTGGAAGTGGGCGAAGTGGTGATCGGTACCGTCCGTGGCATCAAGCCCTACGGTGCGTTCATCGACATCGGCGGCGTGAGCGGTCTGCTGCACATTTCCGAAATTTCGCACGAGCACATCGATACGCCCCACAGCATCTTCAACGTCAACGACGAAGTGAAGGTGATGATTATCGATTTGGATGCCGAGCGCGGCCGGATCTCGCTTTCGACCAAGCAGCTTGAGCCGGAACCCGGTGACATGCTCAAGAACCGCCAATTGGTCTATGACAAGGCGGAAGAAATGGCAGCGAAGTACCGCGAGCAAATGAAACTGCAACAGCAAGGGGGCAGTGCTAATGCTGCCGCTGAGCCGGTTGCAGAAGCAGCGCCGGAAGAGGTGGAAGAAAGCGCAGACGAAGCCGCTTACGCCACCGCAGCAGACGAGTAAGATTGATGAGACCCGACAGGCAAGGAGCGAAAAACCCTTGCCTGTTGTGTTTTTGGGTTAGTTTTTTTGGATTAGGGTTTCTGGATTAGGGTTTCTGGATTAGAGATCAGGGACTTAAACGGCGTTTTTCGATCGCGTCTTTGGGTTGCATTTTCGCTGCATTTTCGAGTTCTGGTTTTTGAAGTCTGTTTGAAATCTTGCTTGCCCTTGGTGTGGGAATTGGGTGCCTGAATCCAAAATTCAGGCCAGATCAACATTTGGGGGGGTAGTCTTTATGGGCGATCGCCCTTGGGAAAACCACTCGTGTTAACAGTTTGGGTAGATGGTCACCCCCTAGAGGGAATTGAGGCAGTTCTGTTCGACAAGGACGGAACGCTGGCCGACACAAGCAGTTTTTTGCGGCTGTTGGCCCAAGCGAGGGTCAAGGCTATTCAGTCCCGCATTCCTGAGGTGGACGATCGCCTGCTGTTGGCCATGGGGGCCGGTGCCGATCGCTGGAATCCGGCCGGGCTGATGGCGGTGGGAACTCGTGAGCAAAACTGTGTGGCGGCAGCGGCCTACGTGGCGGAAACCGGCTGTAGCTGGTCCACGGCGATCGCCCTGGTGCAACAGGCCTTTGCCGAAGCCGATCGAATCTGTGGGGACAAGGCGTTGCAAACTTGGCCCTACGAGGATACGGAATTTTGCCTGGAGCGCTTGGCGCGATCGGGCTTGGAATTAGGGATTTTGACGGGGGATACGCTGGAACATACCCAAGCGTTTCTGGTGCGGTATGACCTGGCCCAATGGATTCAGGTGATTGGCGCGGCGAACACGGGGCCCGCCAAGCCAGACCCAGCTAGTGTTTGGCGCTTGTGTGAGCAATTGGGAGTTGCACCCGATCGGGTCTTGCTCGTGGGTGACTCTGCAATTGACATGCAGGCAGCGAGGGCTGCGGGGCTGGCCGCCGCGATCGGGATCGACCGCACCTACGCAATCCCCAACACGATCGTTTCGCGCACCATTCCCCCCAAGGCGATTGATGTTCAAGAGATGCGCAACCAGGCTCGATCGGAACTACAGGCTGATTTTCTGATTCAGAGTTTGGATGCACTTCAGGTTTCGATCGCCTAGGTTTCGATCGCATAAATTAACAAATCAGTTCTCAAACCGATTTCAAATTTATTAATAAACTAATTTTTCAGATTCATTTCTCAATTAACTGCCAAGCCAAGCAATACATCGCCCCATTGATTCAACCGTTAATTAACCCGTTCAAGAATAGGTTTCATCAATTAAGCCCACATGAGTTCCATGAATTAACCCAAACAATTGATTGAACTCATTCGTGAATCATAGCTCTCAGAGTTTTCATGGAAAAGCGCAAGTACGAATGGTCACCTAAGGCAAATAGAGACCAGTGATATAATCGCTTCGCTTATCAGCAATCAGTCTGTCTCGCTGTTGGAGGGCCAGTGTCCTTGTCTCGTCGCTCCCTATTTACGTCTGAGTCGGTCACGGAAGGTCACCCCGACAAAATTTGTGACCAAATTTCCGATGCCATTTTGGATGCGCTGCTCACCGTTGACCCGAAGGCGCGGGTGGCGGCTGAAGTGGTGGTTAACACGGGCTTAGTGTTGATTACAGGGGAAATTTCCTCCAAGGCCCATGTGAACTTTGTTGAGATTGCTCGGCGCAAAATTGCCGAAATTGGCTACACCGATTCCAGCAATGGGTTCGCGGCCGAGAGCTGCTCTGTGATTGTGGCGTTGGATGAACAATCGCCGGACATTGCCCAAGGGGTGAATGCGGCCCAGGAAACTCGGGAGGCGATGAGCGATGAGGCCCTGGATGCGATCGGGGCAGGCGACCAGGGCTTGATGTTTGGCTATGCCTGTAACGAAACGCCGGAATTGATGCCCCTGCCGATTAGCATTGCTCACCGGTTGGCGCGACGGTTGGCGGCGGTTCGCAAAACGGGTCAATTGGCTTACCTGCGGCCCGATGGCAAAACTCAAGTATCGGTGGTCTATGAAGACGGCCGGCCGGTGGCGATCGATACGATTCTGATTTCGACGCAACACACCGCTTCGATCGGGGATATTTCCGAAGAAGCGGCCGTGCAAGCCAAGATCCGGGAGGATCTTTGGTCGGCGGTGGTGGAGCCGGTGTTCACGGACTTGAGCGTGAAGCCTTCAAGCGAAACCCGTTTTCTGGTGAACCCAACGGGTAAGTTTGTGATCGGTGGGCCCCAAGGAGACTCGGGCTTAACGGGCCGCAAGATCATTGTGGACACTTACGGTGGCTATGCTCGCCACGGGGGCGGCGCTTTCTCGGGTAAGGATCCCACCAAGGTCGATCGCAGCGCGGCCTATGCCTGTCGCCATGTGGCCAAAAACGTGGTGGCCGCTGGCTTGGCAGACAAGTGCGAAGTGCAGGTCAGCTACGCGATCGGGGTGGCCCGCCCGGTCAGTATCTCGATCGAAACCTTTGGCACTGCCAAGGTAGACGAAGACCAACTGCTCACAGCCATTCGCAATTGCTTTGAGCTGCGGCCCGCTGGCATCATCCAAACCTACGATCTGCAACGGTTACCGGGCGATCGGGGTGGCCGGTTCTATCAAGAGGTGGCGGCCTACGGGCACTTGGGCCGCTCAGACTTGGATTTGCCCTGGGAAGCCCTGGACAAGGTGGAGGCCCTCAAAGCCAACTTGGCGCAGTTGTCGAGCGTGTCCTAGACCCGCACTAGGCGATCGTTGCTTGGCAACGATTTTTGACAACAAATGGGGGGTGCCCTTGCGGCTTCACCCCCCAACACAGTTTCCAGTAGGGGCATACGGTTGTATGCCCCTATCCCTTTATGCTTCCTACGGCATAACCGTTTGGCCCCTAACGACCCAGAGCATGGAGAGCATGGATCGCATCCGTACAGCGCTGGGTGACGGCTTCCAGTTCAGCACGATTGCTCGATCGGGGTGGATCAATCAGCTCACCAATGCGCACCGTCACCGACACCGGGCAGGGAACGTTCCCCTTCGCAAAAATCTGCTCCGTCCCCCACAAGCTCATGGGTAACAAAGGCGTTTGAGTTTTAGCCGCAATCAGCGCTGCCCCCAGCTTGGGGTTGTGAATGCGGCCATCGGGCCGGCGCGTGCCGTCAATGAATACACCCGCAGCCCAGCCCGCATCTAAATAATCCATGGCGGCTCGGATGGCTCCCCGATCGCCCGTACCACGCTTGACCGGATAAGCCCCATAGAGCCGAATCGCAGGAGCCAACAGCGGCACATTAAACAGCTCTTCCTTGGCCATAAAAGCCACCGGCCGGCCCGTGCAATTAGCCACGATCGGGGGGTCAAAATCGCTTGCGTGGTTGCTGGCCACAATCAGCGGCCCAGTCTTCGGCACCCGCTCGGCTCCGTAGATGCGCACCCGAAAATAGGAATGCAACACCGGGCTAATCACCGACCACTTCAGGAGATGGTAAAGCGCCCAACTACTGACAGGCTCCCGATCGCGCTTTACGAGTTGTAGGTTCTCAGAAACCAACGCCAATCATCCTTCCACAACAGTTGCTTTCTGGACATTGTTTCATGGACATCCCCTCCCGGCCCACCAGTCAGCAGATTCCCGAGAGTTCTCGCCATGCTTTTGCACGATTCTGCCGCGCGTTACATTACTTAACGTCGCGATACACTGAAGAGCGCCTCATGGCCTGAGAAGAACACACCTGAAGAACCGCCCCTAATTGTCCTATGGCTCATTCAATTGTGACCCACACCTGTGAAGGCGTGGGCGACTGCGTGGAAGCTTGTCCCGTTGCTTGCATTCACCCCGGCCCCGGCAAAAACAACAAGGGAACCGATTGGTTCTGGATTGATTTTGCCACCTGTATTGATTGCGGCATTTGCCTCCAAGTTTGTCCGGTGGAAGGGGCGATCGTCCCCGAAGAGCGATCGGACTTGCAGCGTACTCCCCAGTAGCACCGTACCGGGCAGCAGAGCATTAGATTCAACTCCTCAGAGGGTGTCTGAACAGCCCAAATTGCTAGCTTTCGGGTCTCACCAACCGCCAAAGACAAGGGGCTTAAGCCCCTTGCCCCCATAATCTTGCCCTCGCAATCTTGCCCCCACGACGATTGGTGCTTTGCTAGTGTCCCAATTGGCCAGTACCCCCCAATCCTTGCCAGACATCCCCTAAGCACAGGGCAGCAATTCCACCGACAGATCCGCCCGAATTCGGAGAGGCAAACCAGGGCGATCGCCCAAATCTTGAAAGGACAACACACAAGTGGAAGGGCCATCGCTCAAGCAGCCCCAAGACCCGCCCGCCAGTTCATCCGCTGAGGTTTGGAGCAACCGGCGAGTTTCTTGCCAAGCCTGAGCCAAAGCCTCCTTGCCCCCCGTGGTTGGCGTGCCCAAATAGGGATTGTGGTGAATAAAACGACCAAAGAGCCACTGGCAATCGGCCGCATATTTTTGCGTGTCCAGCAAATGGCAGTGCCACACTTCATCCACGTCCTCGCTGGGTACAAGGGCCATGTGAGGATAGCGATCGATGGCTCGTAAAAATTGCAAATAGCCTTGTAAAGCTGGGATTGCACGCTCCATCGACCAACCCAACCCATGGGTTGCATCCGTGAGTTTGAACAAAATCGGTCGCCAGTCAATTTGTCGCAAGCGTCCGTGAATCGAGCTGGCCCCGTGGGAATTGTTAGCCAGAGGCTGGGTGCTCATGGTTTGATCAGATGGAGCGGTGGCTGGATCTGAGGTGAACTGCGACTGGGCAACAGAATAATCACTAGCAATCCCCTGCATTGTCATGGGTTAGTCTCCCGTAATAATGAGCCAATGGGCCAGGAAAAATAAGCTGAAGAAAATGAACCGGAAGTTGCTCACCGGCAGTAATCAGCCCAGGCAGAATGCACCGGGAGTTATTCACCGAGGGTCATTCACCGGGAGTCATTCACCGGCAGTAATCAGCCAGGAAACATGCAACTGTGGCTTCTATTAATCGGCTAAGTCCCAGAAACTTATGCAGACCCGTTAGGGGGGATTACCAAAGCGGCTGCAATCTTGATTCCATCGTCAATTGTTAATTAGCCCTCTTATTCCACCGATTCCCTCTCGTTCCTAGGAGCGGCAAACGTGGCTCGATCGATCAACTCAAACTCAATAGATTCCCCAGACTCCCCAAATTCCCCCGACCCAGCGGAGCCGGCGGATCCTGACCTGGCGCTGATCCGGCTGCTGCGCCAACTTCAGCCCCCCAAGTCCCGGAACCGCAAACGGGCCCTTGAGCAGTTATTGGCCCTAATTCCCAAGCTGCCGGGTCTGCGGAAAGATTCACACCCGGACTATTTGGAAGCGCTGAACCTGGCGTTGGAATATGTCCAAAAAAACATCGCTGCCTTTCGGTGCGACTTAGACCACAGCAGCCCGGAGTTGGTGCGCCGACGATTTGTGACCTGGGTGAATGGTCAGTTGAAGTATCGAATTATTGATCTCTATCGCCGCGCCAAAATGCCGCTCAATGCCCTCAGCTTGGATGCTCCGGTGGGAACCGATCGGGGCGATCGCGCTAGTTCCACATTGGGAGACTGCGTGCCAGCCGGGTTGCGCTTAGATGGCATTGAAACCCTGATTGAACAGCAGCAACGTCAAACTGTGCAGCGCCAAGGGTTGCTGGTGGAGCTTTATATTGAGCGAGATCCAGAAGGCCGCCTCAGTGGTTGTTGTGGCACGAAGGATCCACAGCTTAATTGTCAGTTCTTGGCTCAGTCGATTTTGTTGCAGACTCGGGGCGATCGGGTGGAGCGACAACCGCCCGAGAAAAAGGTGACTTGGCGTTCTTTAGCTCAGCAGTTGCAAATGAATGAACAAACAATTCATAGTCACTGGAAGCGGCGGTGCTATCCCATGTTGCAGGCGATCGCCCAGGAGATTTGCACCCAGCCAACCCAATTTATGGAATTACTAGGCTTGATCACCCCCAAAACAGGAGCGCCGTAATGGACTGGGATCCACTTATCCTGTCTTTGGATCAGGCCGATCGGCAAAGGGCCTTGGCCCAAGCGGGTCAGGCGGCCAACCCCCATCAAGGACGAGCGGTATTTTTGGAAAGTTTGGCGATGGATGCGTTGGGGCATCTTTGGCAGTGGTTGGCCCTTGAACCGTCGGGTGAGTTACGGCCGGTTTCCAGGCTGCCCGGCGAGGTGGCTTGTTTGGCCGTGCCGCAAGTGGGGTCGATCGCCCTGTTGCCCTTTGTGATGGAGTCCCAAACCGAAGCGCCAGGGGCGACACAAATCCCGAAGGTGCAAGACTCCAGCATCCTTGAGCCGTTGGCCATGCCGCTAGATTGGCCCGATCATGTGGTGGCCTTTGTGCCCGTGGGAATTAATGCGCAACTGACGGAGGCTTGGCTGTGGGGCTGGTTGGCCGTGGGCGATTTGCCCTTGCCACCCCATGCGCCAGAACGATTACCAGTGACATCGCTTCAGGATTGGGAGGCCTTGGAAACCTATTTGGCGCGGGTTCGATCGGGCTTGATTTGGATTGCGGAAGCTACGGATCCGATCGCCCGTCAAACCCGCCAGGCAATCGCTCCAAAGCAACGGGCTGCTGTTGTGATGTATCTGGAGCGGCTTTACCAATCCACACGCAACCCATCACCTTCAGAGTCGCAAATTCCCGGGAATTTCAACGATCGACTGCCCGATCGATTAACTGAATGGTTTTCAACGAACTTACCCCCTAACCTGAAGCCCGATCGCACGGAGGGGCCGGGAGCCGATGCCGATGCCGCCAGAGAGCTACCAGGAGGCACATCGCGCCCCCCAATGACCTATGGGCAAAAGTCATCATCCTTAACGCCCCAAGTGCGCGATCGCCGGAGTTCCTATGGATCGCAGCCTACGACTGGGGAGTCGGAAACGGCGGCAGACTGGGAAACCTTGCCCCTGCGCTTGCTCGATCGGCTGCGACAGTTATGGGATGAGCAGACTTTTGAAGGGTGAAACAGAAATTAAGGCCATCAAACAAAAATCAAGAGGAAGCGGAATCGCCATAGCGTAATCGTTCAAGCTGCTGACGCACCGCATCATCCAGGCGACTGCTCAGGAAGCGGCCGCTGCTGGTTTGGGTCGATCGCTGCCGACGACGCACCTGTTGTTCCGCTAATTCAATGTCGTGGAGCAATTGCTGAACAGACATCCACTCAGCGCCATAGCCGATCGTGGTCATCTGTTGGGCGCGATCGGACGTGGCCACAATCACGCGCCGACTGGCTCGATTCACTTCGCGGCTGTAGAGCGCACAGGCCCGTTCAATGTAAGTATCAGCCGTTTGCCCAAATTCCGTGTAATGCACCGTTAGGTGATCTGTGATGGTCTCCGCAGAAGCTCGTTCTGCTCGGTATTGGGCATCAAAGACCAGATAAGTTGCAAACGCCCGATAGGCACTATAGTTGCAAAGTTGCTGAATCAACTCCCAACGGGCTGCCTCCAAGTCGTCCCGTTCGAGGTGTCGGTGCATGGAGCATTTTCGCATTTGCGACCACTGACCAATGGCGTTGTAGCCATCGACGAAGAGAGTCGCTTCATGCGATCGGGCAGTCACAAGCGTTGCCTACACTTTGCTTACAAGGGTGGTTCGCAAACTATCTTAATACGCAGATTCCCCTTCAACCGTATCGGCCAATGCTTGTCAGATGTCGATGATGGGTGGATCATTGCCCGCTTGCCTTTTGTTTTCCACCCATGGCCGCTTCCAACCACTACGAAACCCTTCAGGTCGATCGCACTGCCACCGCCGCTCAAATTAAGCAGGCCTATCGGCGTTTGGTGAAGCAATTTCACCCGGACTGCAATCCTGATTTGCCCAACAATGACCTCATTGCCGCCATTAACGTCGCCTACGAAGTGCTCAGCGATGACCAACGGCGTGCTGACTATGACGTGGCATTGCGCTATGGGCAATTCGATCGCCCCGACAATTGGAACCACCAGCCCTATACGGCCGATCGGCAACGGGAACAACGCAGCACCACCGCCACGGAACAGCATCGTCAACAGCGGCGATCGCGCCAAACGGGCCGAGCTGCTGATGAAGACTTGGAACAATGGTTACGGCGGGTTCATACACCGGTCGATCGCGCCATTCGCGAAATTGCCCGATCGCTCAAGGGAGCCGTGAACGCCCTCGCCGCCGATCCCTACGATGACGAATTGATGGCGAACTTTGAAGCCTATTTGGAACGGATGACCACGGCGCTCGATCGGGCCAAGGCCACTTTGCAATCCATGCCCAATCCCCGCAGCACCGCTGGCATTGCCGCCAATTTGTACTACAGCTTGAACCACCTGGGCGATGGGTTGGAAGAGTTAGCCTACTTCCCGCTGAATTATGACGAAACCCGGCTCCACGACGGCCAGGAGTTTTTCCGCAATGCCGAAGGGTTACGCCGAGAAGCTAAGGCTGCTGTTAATCAGTTGGGGCGTTAGGGTTTGAGCGTTTGGTATGCGCATTTCGTGCGTGCATTTCGTGTAGGTATTTTGCATACACCTTATTTATTTCAAAACACTTTAAAACACTCATCTATTCAAAAACCACTATTCAAAAATACTATTCAAAAAAGCCACGAATTACCTTGTTTAAATGGGCCAATTCCACAGGTTTGGAAAGATATTCATTAGCCCCAGCAGCCAAACAACGGGCCCGATCGCCAGCCATGGCAAAAGCCGTCAAAGCAATCATTGGAATATGAGCCGTTTTGGGATTTTCGCGAATGAGTTCCATAGCCTCCAACCCATTCATTTCTGGCATTTGGATATCCATCAAAATCAAATCAGGCTGATAGTCGATTGCCATTTCAACGGCTTCCCGGCCATTGCCAGCCCGCAAGAATCGATAACCTCGATTAGTTAAATATCGAGCAATCGTCTGGGCATTTTCAAAATTATCATCGGCCAGCAAAATAAGCGGCGGAACAATTGGCAAGTGGGGAGAAATTTTCAGCGTTGGGGCCCACAAATTCACCAAATCTTCTCCCCTGAGTGGATCAAGATGATTTGCTCGATCGCAATCCGATCTTGATTCCGGTGTTGATCCTGAATTTGGCTCAGTTTCATCATCCAACTCAACAGGACTCTCAACATCATCCGACACGGAAATCAACAATGCGCTGGGAAGGTCGATCGTGAAACAACTGCCGAAGCCCACCCGACTTGTAACGCCAACTCGTCCACCATGCAATTCAACCAAGCGCTTCACTAAGGACAAGCCCAAGCCTGTTCCTTCGTATTGACGATTAAGCGCTTCATCCAGTTGCGTGAAGGGGTGAAACAACCGGTGAAAATCTGCTTCTGCAATTCCAATTCCAGTATCAATGACAGCAAAGCGGATGAATGGATGATCAGGGTCTGGTAGCAACACTTGCAGCGTAATTGAGCCACCTTCAGAGGTGAATTTCACCGCATTACTCAGCAAGTTCACGATCGATTGTTGCAGCCGTCGTTCATCTGCCATCAATTGCAAATTTCCATGGGTTGGTATCACCAACGGCAGATCAAGATTGACCGTAATGCTTTTCGCGATCGCCTGTTGTTTGACTAACGTTAGGCAAAACCGACAAAGCAGCTCAATATCCACTGGAGCCAGCTCAATTTCAAACTTGCCTTCTTCGATTTTCGATAGATCCAAAATATCTGTGATCAGAGCCAGCAAATGGCGACCATTCCGCTCAACGGTCTCCAGAGCATTGCGTTGCTCCTCCGTCACAGGGCCAAACATATCCTCTTTCAAGCATTCCGTAAAACCCAGAACAGAGTTGAGGGGCGTGCGCAATTCATGGCTCATGATCGCCAGAAAATTACTTTTTGCTCGATTCGCCTTTTCAGCATTGCTGGCCGCTTGCAGAGCCGCTTCTTGGCTTCTTGCTAATTCACGGGTTCGCTTTTCTACCAACAGGTTCACCAAAATGGAGTTGCGAATTTGGGCGATCGAAAAAGCCCCCGTTAACCCCGTAATGAAAAACCCAGAAAGCAACACCACCATGGGTTCATTGGTACTTAATTCGCGAATATAAGCTTCCGTCGCCCAAAACCGAATTTCCCAAGCTCGTCCCCCAAAGCGAATCATTTGCTCTCGGGCCATATAGGCATTTTTATTCTGTTGAGTCTCCTGAAGGTTAGACTGGTAAAGCATTTCCGAAAGCGGCTGATCATACAGGGTAAATTCAATTCCCTTGGAAACTAAATTCCGAAAAGAAGTTTCCAGCAAATCCCCCACTCGGAAAACAACAGATAAATAGCCAGACAGAGATTTTTGCCGATCGGCTGTGGTGGTTGGCAGCGGCAATTCATAAACCGGTAAATAGAGAATTACGCCCTGCTGCTGACCCGTTTCTTGGGCCAGTTTAATTGGCGGTGTGGCCGTTAAGCCGCCAGAGTCCCGAGCCAGCTCTAGAGTCCGAAGACGGCGACTTTCTGACCCTAAGTTGAACCCAAAAGCACGCTGATTTCCATTCAGCGGCTCGATATACAACACGGGGTAATAGGTTTCTCGATCGCGATCGGGAATCAGCCGATTATTTTCATCTCGTTGTTGAAATTGAAAGTTCACAAAGCCTTCTTCGCGAATGTAGGCTTCATATTTCGCCCGATCGCCCCGTTTCACCACCGGATTCCAACCAACGGCTTGGATGCCTCGAACTCGCTCAAAATAGGGATCCGTAAAGATTTTGAACTGTTGCCGACTCACCGGAATCAAACCCCGATCGCGGTCAGCCGTATCAAACAGCCCTTGCAAACTAAAGAGAATCTGCGTGGCCTTGTCCAAATTCTCGTGTAGCCGTTGAGTAATAATTTCCGTGTCATTTTCAAACACAGCATAGAGGCGCTGTCGTTCCGCATTTTTTGTGATTTGAAAAGCCAAAATAGTTGAGCTTAAAACCAACAAAGCTGGCAGAATATAGGACGCAAATTGTCGATCGCGGTTAGACTCGCGGTGTAGCTTCAAGACAATGCGTTGGCGCTTGAGCATATACACGATGCCAACGGGCAAAACCGCCAAAACTCCCAACGAATCACCAATCCACCAATTCCACCAAGACTCCAAAAACTGAGACCCAGTGATGGAATGGCTGGCGAGCAACACACCATTGCCCACCGTTGCTCCCACCATGCAACTGATGGGCCCCGCTAACACCAGTAGCGCCAGAATTCCTAAAAATTCTTCTCGCCAAATGGGATGCTTAAACAGTTTTTGTAATAAAACATTGCCAACATAGGCTTGCAAAATTGCGCCCAGAGCAATGCCAGCTCCCACCAAAACAATGCTGAGATTAATAGTGCCGATCGCCCTTGTGCCAATCAACACATTCAGGACAAAAGACCCTAGCCAAATGCCTAAATAGGAATATTTTTTCCAATATAAGGCAGCCAGCAAGGCGATCCCCGCTGCTGGCCAAACCGGCGAAGCATAGCCCGGTGGAATGGCAAAATAGCCCGACAATAAGCCGGTTCCACAGTAGGCAACCGCAACTACGGCTGTCTTTTTCCAGAAGTCTCTAACACATCGTCTAATAACATCAGAAAGTTTCATGGGAGATGAACAGTTCAGTGTTGATCGATATCCCCTCTTCCTGATGGCTAAAAACTCTAATGCTTTCGATAACTATTGATAGCGTTGGTAGTGTTGATAGCCGCAGGCTGAATCTCGACGTTTAGAATTTTGACGTTTAGACGTTCAGACGTTCAAGCGTTTATGAGATGCTGCTTCCCCTTCAGCATTCACCCGATCGGTTCGCTAACTAGGCACTAGTGCTATCTGATCGAACGGGGAGCGAGATTGAATGACGATGGCTCCAACTGCCACGATCTTATCAGACTGGTTCAGAAGCTGTTGGCGCACTCAGGATCCATATTTGCGGTTAATGTGCGCAATTCAGGCTCCTATCTTCGATTTGAGGCACTTTTTAGATCAATTGTCGGGGCCATCCCAACTTTTTCCAAGGGGCTTCTAAGGGGCGATCGCCCAGTTGAACCATCTGCCAACGGTTTTCAGTCCTCGATTAAGACGCTCGGATTCGCCGATGCATCCACACAGACTCAGGGCTGCAATCCGCAATCATCCAACCAAACCCAACATTCCCAAAACACCCCCCAAACCAATCAAAAGGGGAGCAGCAAAACCACTCCCCTTTCCAGCAAGATTCAGTTGTGTTGTTGGCTCGATCGAGCGATCGAGCCAAGGCAGGTTTAGCCGTTGATTGCCGGAGCTTGCAGGGCAACCGGAGCTTCAGCGCCAGCAGCCAGATCCAGCGGGAAGTTGTGAGCATTACGCTCGTGCATCACTTCCATACCCAGGTTGGCGCGGTTGATCACATCAGCCCAGGTGTTGATCACGTGACCTTGCGAGTCAACAACCGATTGGTTGAAGTTGAAGCCGTTCAGGTTGAACGCCATCGTCGAGATACCCAGTGCAGTGAACCAGATACCCACAACCGGCCAAGCACCCAAGAAGAAGTGCAGCGAGCGGCTGTTGTTGAACGAAGCGTATTGGAAGATCAAACGACCGAAGTAGCCGTGGGCTGCAACGATGTTGTAGGTTTCTTCCTCTTGACCGAACTTGTAGCCGTAGTTTTGGCTTTCCACTTCCGAGGTTTCACGCACCAGCGAGCTGGTCACCAAGGAGCCGTGCATTGCCGAGAACAGCGAGCCACCAAACACACCAGCAACGCCCAACATGTGGAAGGGGTGCATCAGAATGTTGTGCTCAGCTTGGAACACCAACATGAAGTTGAAGGTGCCCGAGATGCCCAAAGGCATACCGTCAGAGAACGAACCTTGACCGATCGGGTAGATCAGGAACACGGAGGTTGCAGCAGCCACAGGAGCGCTGTAAGCCACGCAGATCCAAGGACGCATACCGAGGCGGTAGCTCAGTTCCCACTGACGACCCATGTAGCAGAAGATGCCAATCAGGAAGTGGAAAACCACCAACTGATAGGGGCCGCCGTTGTACAGCCACTCATCCAAGGAAGCAGCTTCCCAGATGGGGTAGAAGTGCAAACCGATGGCGTTCGACGAGGGGATCACAGCACCAGAGATGATGTTGTTCCCGTACAGCAGCGAACCAGCCACGGGTTCGCGGATGCCGTCGATGTCAACCGGGGGAGCGCCGATGAAGGCGATGATGTAGCAGATGGTTGCGGTCAGCAGGTTGGGGATCATCAACACACCAAACCAACCGACATAGATCCGGTTGTTGGTGCTGGTGATCCAATCGCAGAAGCGATCCCAACTGCTACCACCTTGACGGGTGATCGTTGCAGTCATTTGTAAATGAATCCGTGTTGAAGAATGGAAATGAGGCAATTGGAAATTGATGAATTATGTCAATCCAAATTGCTTTTTAGATCCTAGAGACTTACCTTCCGTAACGTCCACAAAGTTGAATATATTTTTATGAAAAAGATTAATTAAATTTGAAGCAAAGCAAACAAAAATTGAGTTTCGTAAAACAGATAATAAATAGTGTAAGGAATTTTGAAGAAAATGTTACAAAACAATATTGCGCAACGGAAAGAGCCGATCGGGCACAGCTAGTTACACTAAGCCGACCGAGCATGATCGAAGGCGATCGAGCGCGTTTGAACAAGTTTGCTTGATTAAGCGTGTTTGAGTAAGCGCATTTGATCAAACACGATTGAACAAGATTGAAACTGAACAAAACCGAACGATCCGGCAGGTGAATCGCCATCACCGAGCAGTGATCAGCTCAGGCAGGTTGCAAAAACCAAAGCCCCGTATAGGTCATGCCGGAATTATCCGGTTGAATGAGCAAGAAGTGCAGGTGGCGCACGGTGGACTTTCGAGACTCAAACGCGAGGCCAGCTTGGCGCAATTCCGCATCTTGGCTGGTGGCTAAAATCCATCGATCGCACAGGCCGGCTTCCAAGATTACCCCATCCGGCTCACCGGGCACGAAGCTGAGGGCAACGGGCTGCACACCATTGAGCCATTGGGCCAACGCACGCGATCGCCGCCCACCGTTCACCACAACCCCAGGAATAGGAGCCTTGGCAGACAGCCCCAGGCGATCGGGAAATAATTCCGAAGGGCGATCGCCGTAGGGGATTGGCCGCTGGGCTAACTGCCGAGCCAACACCTCCGCCGACAAACTGGCAAACCCCCAAGAATCCCCCCATAGCGAGTCCGCCAGGGGCAAAGGTGGCGGCGAATCGATCGCCAAGGGATCGTAAGGCTGACCGGTGGCCGGGTCGAGCAGGGGGGACTCGATCGCCCGTTTTTGCAACCAATCCTTCAGCGCTTGGGTGCGACGTGTGGCGGTCACGGGCCAACCCAACCGCGAAGCCGCCGCTTCCACCAAACTCAGGGATTGGGGCCGAAACACACAGAGCCGATCGGGCGGGGTAGCATTGTCACCCATAGCCGCCATCAGCCGCTCCGTTAACCAATTGGTGTCGATCGAGCTTTGGGGGCAAACATCTCGAAACACAAACGTTTGGGCCCGATCGCACAGGACTAATTCCCAAAGGGGTTGCCCTGCGGTGTCGGTCATGGGCCGACGATAAAAATCGACTTCCCAAATTTGTTGATTGATGGGTTGATTGGTCACCGGTTGATTGGTCACTGGTTAATCTGTAATTGGTTGATTAATTGGTTGATTAATCGCTGAAACCGTCGGAAGCACAACAAGCAAGTTTGAACTCCCAAGTCTGAAACACACAGAGCAGGCAACTTCCATGGCTCGATCGTTGGTGCTGGTGAATCCTCCCCAAGTGACCCGTAACAGTCGATCGCCCCTGTGGGCCCTCCTGTTGGGTGTTGCGTTAACCGGCTGTGGCGGGGGCAGCATGGCCAACAAAGCCGCAGCACCCATGCCCGAGGCCATGGCTCCCGCAGCGGGCGGCCAAGAGCGCCAGGCATTAGCCCCCAACGATAGCGATTTGGCGACCAGTGCGCAGTCGCCCCCTAGCCCGATCGCCCAACCGCAACTGATCAAAACCGTCACCCTGGCCCTGAAGGCAGATTCGGTCACCAAAGCCCTGGAAGCCACCCAAGCGATCGTCAAGGAAAATCAGGGCGATGTGATTAGTCTCAACGATCGCCGCACCGACACCAGCCGGATTGCAGAATTACAGTTTCGGGTTCCCGCCAACCAACTCGATCGCGCCGTGGCCGCCGTCACCCAATTGGGTTACCTGCAAAACCGAGCCATGCAAGCGGAAGACGTGACCGATCAACTGGTGGATGCCGATGCTCGGTTACGCAACTTGCGCCGCACCGAAGACAGCTTGCTCGCCTTGCTGCAAAAATCTGGCTCCGTGCGCGACATTTTGGCAGTGAATCAACAGGTCAGCCAAACTCGCCAACAGATTGAGCAAATTGAAGCCCAACTGAAAAATCTGCGCACCCGCGTGGCCTATTCCACCGTGAACTTAACGATCGAACAGAGCGTGGCTGGTTTGGCCGATGCCAACCCCATTACGGCCCAGTTGGCGGAAACCTGGGGTAAGGCGACGCAATCGGTGGGCCAAGTCACGATCGGCCTCTTGCAAATCACCCTATGGCTGTTGGCCTACACCCCCTATTGGTTACTGTTTGGGCTGGGCATTTGGGCAATGCGCCGCTGGGCCCTTCGGCGGGCCCAAAATCAATCCGCCAACCATTAATTCACGACCAATTCACGACTCATTCACAGTCCTTAATTCATCAATTCATCGATTATTCACTCACCCATTCATCGATTTATTGGCCAATCAATGCGCTTGTCAATCAATGCATTTGTCAATCAATGCATTGGTTAATCGCTTGCCCTAAACCCCAACACAGTTCGTCGGCAAAGGAACAGCGGCCAACACCTCTCGCAGGTTGTTGATGACGCGATCCTGTTGCTCTGGGGTCAGCTCTGGGAACATGGGCAAGGACAAGACACAATGGCCCAATTGCTCGGAAACGGGCAAAGATCCCGGCTGATAGCCCAAGTTGGCGTAGACCGCTTGTAGGTGCAGCGGCAGAGGATAGTAAACCGCTGTCCCCACACCGCGATCTTGCAGGGCTTGCCGCAACCGATCGCGCAGTTCTGGGCCGGCGCTGCCCTCGCCCACTTGGATTGTGTATTGATTCCAAACGCTGGTTCCGCCAGCGATCGCCTGGGGCAAACGCAGGCCCGGCAAACCGGCGAGACCCTGTTGATAGCGCTGGGCGATCGCGGTGCGCTGCTGGTTCCACTGATCGAGCGATCGCAACTTAATTTGCAGAATCACCGCCTGAATGGCATCGAGGCGACTATTCACCCCGATCGCCTCGTGGTAGTAGCGTTGGCGCTGGCCATGCTCCCGCAACATCCGCAAATCCGCCGCCAGTTGAGGATCGTTCACGGTCATGGCCCCGCCATCACCGCAAGCGCCCAAATTTTTGGTGGGATAGAAACTAAAGCAACCCACGTGGCCAATGCTGCCCACCCGTCGATCGCCCCACTTTGCTCCCGTGGCTTGGGCACAATCTTCAATCACCCACAGGTTGCTGGCCCGGGCGATCGTCATCAGCCGCTCCATATTCACCGGCTGGCCAAACAGGTGTACGGGAATAATCGCTTTGGTGCGCGGCCCGATCGCCCGTTCCACCGCGTCCAGATCCAGATTAAAGGTCTCCGCATCCACATCCACAAACACCGGAACCGCGCCCACTGCGCTCACGGTTTCCGTGGTGGCAATGAAGGTGAAAGGCGGCACAATCACCTCATCCCCCGGGCCAACACCCAGGGCCCGCAACGCCAAATACAGAGCATCGGTTCCGGAATTACAGGCCACACAGAATTCCGTACCCACATAGCGGGCAAAATCCTGCTCAAAGGACTCGATCGCCGCGCCGCCAATGTATTTACCGGAAGCCAATACCTCCAAGACCGCCGCATTCACTTCATCGCGAATTTGCGGAAATTGCTCCGTTAGATTAAACGCAGGAACGTTACTCACCACGCACACCACACCATCACATTGATTTTAGGGTGACATCCTTCCTGCCTTGAAGCAACGGGGCAAGGGTTAATCAATACCTGAACGAATGCCTGAACTGCTGAAGCAATTGCTGGGATGGCAACGGAATTCTGACTATGCTATTTTATTCATAGTCGGTATGAGTTTAGATAAAGCATCCATGACCAGCGCCGCTTCTGCACCCAACACCGTTGAAAATGTCGTGATCATCGGTTCCGGCCCCGCCGGTTACACGGCTGCCATCTATGCCGCTCGTGCCAACTTGAAACCTTTTATGTTTGCGGGCTTCCAGGCGGGCGGTCTGCCCGGTGGCCAACTGATGACCACCACGGAAGTGGAAAATTTCCCCGGCTTCCCGGAGGGCATCACGGGCCCGCAATTGATGGATCGGATGCGCGCCCAGGCGGAACGGTGGGGCACGGAGGTGGTGACGGAAGATGTCACCTTTGTGGACTTGAGCCAGCGGCCCTTTGTGGTGCGATCGACCGATCGGGAATTGCGAGCCCACAGCGTCATCATTGCCACCGGAGCCACGGCCAAGCGGCTGGGGCTGCCCAGCGAAACGGAATTTTGGAACCGGGGCATTTCCGCCTGCGCCATTTGTGATGGAGCCATGCCCATGTTCCAAAACGCCGAGCTGGTGGTGATTGGTGGGGGCGACTCGGCCGCCGAAGAAGCGATGTACCTGACGAAATATGGCTCACGGGTGCATTTGTTGGTGCGATCGGACAAAATGCGGGCCAGCAAGGCCATGCAAGACCGGGTGTTGGCCAATGCCAAGATCACGGTTCATTGGCACACCACCGCGATCGATGTGGTGGGGGACGAAACGGGCATGACCGGCCTACGGGTCCAGCACCAGCAAACCGGCGAAGAATCAACGATCGCCGCCCGTGGTTTGTTCTACGCGATCGGGCACAAACCCAACACCGATTTGTTTGTGGGGCAGCTTGACCTAGACGAGGTGGGCTATATCAAAACCTGTCCCCACAGCGTGGAAACCAGCGTGGAGGGGGTGTTTGCGGCCGGTGATGTGCAAGATCATGAATATCGGCAAGCGATCACGGCGGCCGGAACCGGTTGCGCAGCGGCCCTGTTGGCGGAACGGTGGCTTTCGGCTCAGGGCTTGGCCCAGGAGGTGAAGCGCGACAGCACCGAGCCAACGGCGGCCTCCGTGACTGAAGACAAGCCGATCGTGGCGGATACGGAAGAAACTTTCAATCCACAAGCCACACGCCACTTTGGCGGCTACGCGGTTCGCAAGCTTTACCACGAGACCGATCGCCCCTTGGTGGTGAAGTTCGTTGCCCCTGATTGCGGCCCTTGCCACATCCTGAAACCCATGCTGGATAAGGTCGTGGATGAATTTGAGGGGCAAATCCACTTTGTGGAGGTGGATGTGAAGGATGAGCCACAAATTGCCGAAGGGGCGGGGGTCACCGGAACGCCAACGGTGATGATTTTCCACAACAAGGCCAAGGCAGCGGAGTTTCGCGGCGTGAAGCAAAAGAGTGAGTATCGCCAGGTGATCGCCCAACTCCTGAGCTAAGTTGTCATAAGGCGATCGAACGATCAGACCCAAGGGAGACTGGTGCGATCGCCCAAACCCGATTGGGAAATCCAGCGCTTGTTCCCCTGCAACAGGGTGTGACAAGCCCAAGCTGGATCCGTATTGGGGTGATCCACTCGATAGTGGCCGCCGCGACTTTCCGTTCGGAACAGGGCACTCTCCAGCAGCGAGGTGGCCACATCCAGCAAGTTACGTGTTTCCACCCACTGATGTACCGCCAAGATTGCGCGATCGTCCAAAATTTGGCAGGTTTCACCCGGCTGCAATTGGGTCAACAATTGTTGAATCGGCAAGTTGCGCAGGGTGGATTGGGCCGCTTGCAACTGGGCGATCGCGTCGATCAGGGTCGATGATTTGCGACAAATGCCCGCCGCACTCCAAACCAGCTTGGGCAAATAATTTCGCCAGTGCGCCAAGTCCGGCGATGGCTCAAAGGCGATGGTCGGCAGCGACAAGCACCGCTCGATCGGCAGCACCGACCCTTGGGCCACGGTCAAGTTTCGGAACTGGGCCCCAAACACAATGCATTCCAGCAAGGAATTACTGGCCAAGCGATTGGCCCCATGCACCCCGGTGCTGGCGGTTTCGCCCACGGCGTATAGCCCCCCTAAGGAGGTGCAATTGGCTCGATCGGTCGCAATGCCCCCCATCCAATAGTGCGCCGCGGGCGACACGGGAATCGGCTCCCGCAGCGGATCGATGCCCCAATCCCGACAGGCCTTCAAGATATTGGGAAACCGGTGCAAAATTTGCGCTTCGGGAATGGGTTGTAAGTCCAACCACACCCGATCGCCCCCATGCCGTTGCAAGTGGGAATAGACGGCCCGACTGACCGCATCACGCGGGGCCAACTCTCCCGCTTCATGAAAATCAAAGGCAAACCGCCGCCCTTGGTCATCCACCAAGTGGGCCCCCTCACCCCGCACCGCCTCGCTGATTAGAAAGTGCGGTGCGCCGGGAATATCCAAGGCCGTGGGGTGAAACTGCACAAATTCCAAGTCGCGCAGCACGGCCCCAGCACGATAGGCCATGGCCACGCCGTCGCCCGTGCTAACGCTGGGATTAGTGGTGTGGGCAAAAACCTGGCCGCCGCCGCCCGTGGCCAAGATCGTGGCTCCGGCCGCCAGCCACCGCAGTTGCCCTTCCTGCAAACAGGCAATTCCTTGGCAGCTTTGCCGATCGGGGGTCAGCCACAGGTCAATCGCCAGGGTTTCCGACAGCACCGTAATGTTCGATCGCTCCAACACCCGCGCCACCAAGGCACTCACCACCGCTCGCCCCGTCGCATCCGCCGCATGGAGCACCCGCCGTCGGGAGTGAGCCGCCTCCAGGGTGACGGCCAACTGTCCCTGATCGCGATCGAACGCCACCCCCAGCTCCACCAACTGCGCCACGCAGGCCGGCGCTTCCGCCACCAAAAATTCCACCGCCACCCGATCGCACAGGCCCGCCCCCGCCGCCAGTGTGTCGGCCACATGCAACGCCACCGAATCATCGGGAGCCGTCACCGCCGCCAGCCCCCCTTGGGCCCAATCACTCGCCGATCGCGACACCGTGGCCTTGGTCACCACCGCCACCGACAGCTCAGCCGGTAAACAGAGGGCTGAATATAACCCCGCCGCCCCACAACCCACCACGATCACATCAAAGCGATCAACCGTTGGGCGCTCAATTTCCACAGCCGGCAAAGGGTCACTCATCATTGGGCACAGAAAGCTAAAAATCGTGGGATTGCCAAGCAAAAGCGCCACAGCCAGCGATCACCGCCGCCAAGCCGCAACAGACGTTGAATTTCTCGGATCACTGCCCGAGACCTAACGAGATTCAACCAGATTTAAGCAAAAGGCGATCGCGCCGGGAGCTAAACCACCGCTGCGCAATCGCCTTTAATAATCTAGTTCACGGATTCCGGATACGGGAATTCCGAGTGCGGGGCCCCAAACCCGATGGAGCAATCAAACCGGCCAAGCCGATCATCGGGCGGGGTGAATCACTATCTTCGGTTCCAGTGGCAATATTGCGATCACCGGAACCCTTGATTAGCCCTTTGATTAGTCCTGGAAACCAATCAGGGGCAACCTAACGTTATTTGTAAACGCCATCGTTAATGCGGTGATCCCCTTCATTGAAGATCGGATCCTGTTCCGTCACCGTGAAGGTGCCCGCATCCAAGTAATCCTTTAAAAGGCTCTGTTGCCGATCGCTCAGGCCGCCAATCTTCAGCACTTCTTCCGGCGCACTGTAGGGCGCATTCGCAATAATCTTTTGCGCCAACGTCGGGTACAGACCCCGGTAAGCCTTGAAGTTGCTGATATTGGTATTGTTCAAATCAATTTTTTTGCCAAATTCCGTCGCCAACTTGGCATCGGCATTGTTTAAAGATGCTTCAGCCCATGCAGCCTGAGGATAGCCCGCGCCAATCCACGTGAGCGCGACCAGGGCGATCGCAAATACCAGGCGAACAAACCGTTTCATGAGAACCGGTACCTCCTTACAAGACACAGCAAATCATGGCGGAACCACCAACGCGATCGCGCTTCGCTCTCAGTTACCCATGGGCAACGAGACTGGGCAACGGCCTTCGCTGGTGAAAAAGTCGAATAATATCACCAGTATCTCAAGTTTCGAGCCACCTGCGACCGGGCTGATGGAAGCCCCACCAACCTTTTTCGCTATTGCTCGCAAACAGACAAACGGGCGAGAGCCAGTCGAGAGCTAATTGTTGCATAGATTTTGGGCGTGCGATCGCCCATTCTTGGCTGCCACCCTTAGGCCCAACAGGCTCCCGATCCTTAAACCATCGCTTCCGCCCGTTGACTATTCTTCAGGCGCAATTCCTCCGCCAAGAACTGCTGCACTTGCTCTTCAATTTCCGATCGCACAATTTCGCGATATTCCATGAAATGTTCAATTTGGGCGCAAACCGATAGATAGCTGCTGATGCCACCGGGGTTATGCCGCCACATATTCCAAAGGTTGCGCCAGAACTGCCAGCGCGTTTTCCGCAACGCCCCCTGCCGCCAACAAATGGTCAGCAACGCCCGAACCGTCACCCAGTTAATGGGCTTGCGCGATCCCTTGCCCTTCTTGGGATAGGTCGCTTCCCCCAGCAAGCGGAAGTGGCGATAAACCCGATCTAAAAACCGTTCCGGATCGTAGAGTTCATAGAAAGCCGCCACATATTCCCGCGCAATGTCTTCGAGGGGGCGCGTGGGCACAAAGTTCATCAATGTGGTTTGGTTGATGTTGGCCGACTTGCTGCGCAGCCGCCCTTCCCGCTCCAATCGATGCCAAAGGGCCGTATCCGGCAAGGCTTGCAACATGCTGAACAGGGCGGTGGGAATTGCCGTTTTTTCCACAAATTGCACAATTCTTGCGCCCGCACCGGCTTTTTCCCCATCAAAACCGATGATAAAACCGGCCATCACCCGCAGACCCGATCGGGCAATGGCAATCACCGCCTCGCTCAAGGAATCTCGGGTATTTTGATGCTTTTGGGTCAGGGTCAGGCTCTCCTCATCGGGCGTTTCAATGCCCAAAAACACAGCCCCAAAATTGCACTGCACCATCATATCCATCAGTTCTTGATCCTGAGCCAAGTCCACCGAAGCTTCCGTGGCAAAGGAGAAGGGATATTGATGCTCCACCATCCAAGGCAACAGCTCTTTTAGGAACAGCTTCACATTGCGTTTGTTGCCAATGAAGTTGTCATCCACCATGAAGATGCTGCGCCGCCATCCCAACTCATACAGGTAGTCCAATTCTTGCAAGAGTTGTTGAGGCGTTTTGGTGCGCGGCTTGCGACCATAGAGCACAATAATGTCGCAGAACTCGCACTGGAATGGGCAGCCCCGCGAAAATTGCACCGACATTTCCGCATAAGCATCAAATTCCAGCAGGTCGAAGCGCGGAATGGGCGTTTCGGTTACGTCGGGCTTCACCCCGTTGGCGCGGAAAGTGCCCGCTAGCTCGCCTCGTTCGATCGCCTCCACAAACAGGGGCAGGGTAATTTCCCCTTCATCCAAAATCAGATAATCGGCCCCCACGTCGCTCACTTCCTGCGGCAGGGCCGTGGCATAGGGGCCACCCACGGCAACCCGTTTGCCCCGTTGTTTTGCGGCTCTGATTCGATCGAGCAAATCATCTTTTTGCACAATCATCGCCGACAAAATCACCAAATCAGCCCAATCCCACTCCGCTTCGGTGATGTCACGGACATTACAATCCACCAACTTAAAATTCCAGCTTTGGGGCAAAAGCGCCGCCACCGTCACCAATCCCAAGGGCGGGAGCATTGCCTTGCGATCGAGCAAGGCTAGGGTTTTCTCAAAGGACCAAAAGCTTTTCGGAAAAAGAGGATATAGCAGCAGGACGTTCATCAAAAACTCCAGGAATGATCATTCCTTATGGTTGTTTTTTGGATCGCTGTTTGAAAGAAATCAGTGACTCAAGCCAGTAAAAGTTGCCAATAGTCGATTCTTTGTCCCATTGCTTGGATGCAAAACCCAACAAAATTTCATTCCACTATAGCAACAGAAGCCCAAAATCATGGTTAGGGTCGTGTTGAGTAATACCGTTTGCGCCCATGGGATTGATCAAAGTTTTGAATCTCGATCGAGAACAATTGCCCGACGATCGGCCCCAGGATTTTCCACGCGGACTTTGTCTTCATCTCAATTCACCAGTTTGGCCAAACTTGGGTCAAGGGAGGCAATTGATTGGATTTTAATTTGGATTTTAATCAAGTTGAATTTTAAAAATCCAGTTCCAGGGATCGATGATGGGCGGTTAAAAACCGATCGAGATTGTCGTAGGTGGCGGCATAGGTGACGCTTTCGGTGTCATAGCCCTTGAGGTTCACGCGATATTCCTGAAAAATCTCGCAGGCAGAGCCATTCAAGGCACAGAGATACTGGTAGGTGGTTTTCCCGATCGCCACATCCAGTTGCAATTCCTTGGTGCAAGACTCCAACCGAAAGGCGGCGTTCACCGTGTCGCCCAGGGCGGTGTAATCAGGGCGATCGTTGCTGCCGGTGTTGCCAACCATGGCATAGCCCGTGTTGGCCCCGGTGCCAATTCGCAACGGAAAGGGCAAAGGATAGTGCAAATGCAAGTCGCGGGTCATTTTTTGCAGTGCATTGACCGCCTCAAAAATTTGCAGCACTTCCCGGGGACTCACTTCCTGTTCCCCGTGAATCCACACGGCCATCACAGCATCGCCGATATATTTATCCACCCAACTGCCGGATTCACGGATGATGTTGCCCGCTTGGCGAAACCAAGTCCCGATCGCCTCCGAGAGAACTTTTTCGTCCGTCTGTCGGGTCAGCCCCGTGAAATTCCGAATGTCAGCCACCAAAATCGTGATCAGCCGTCGCACATGGAGCGTCGCAGTCACAGAAAATTCAAAACTATCGCTGGTGCTGTAGTCCCGATCGTGGGCGGGCGCATAAAAATCCAGTTCCGTTTGGCCAAAGGTCAGGCGATCGCCGCTTTGCAGGGTGACGGGAATGCTCACCCGGCGGCCATTCACGAAGGAACCATTGCGACTTCCCAGATCAATCAAATAGAACGCGCCATCCTCCATGCACTGGAGCATGGCATGGTTGCGCGAGATCCAAGGATCACCCAGCACAAAATCATTGTCTGGGCTGCGACCGATCGTCCAGCAAGCGCTACCGACAAGGGGTAAGTACCGGCTGCCGGATTCGGTTCTCAGAATTAAATGCGGACAGGGCTGGAGCGTAACCACGCGCGCACAAGTGAAAGTCCTGGAGACTAGGTGTTGTTTTAGTCCGGCACAATATACACCGCCATTGACAGCTCCTCCGTACAGCCTGTGCAGATTTTGGGCTACGCCACGGTTGGGGCCAACGGGGCCGAGTAGGCAAATTAGGCAAACAGGGCACTCAGCCAGAATAGGCCATCGACAAAGAGAGTGCCCAACAGGGCCGCACTAAACACCATCCAGCCAGCATCCTGGGATCGCTTGGCCCACCAACCCGCGCCCAGGCCAGCAAACAGCAACGTACCCGCCAGCAACGCGGCCCAGCCCAGGCCAAAGGGGGTATGCATTTTGGCTAAGGCTCCGTGCAGGATCGGGGCAACGGTGTGAAGATCGGCACTTTCGGCGGCGATCGCCTCGCGCCAGGCGGGCATCAAATCTACGCAATAGAAATAGCTATCGGTGATGGCGGTTCCCAACAAGGAGCCGAGATAGAACAGGCTGCCAATGCGTCCCCAGCTCGATCGCACGGAGATTAGCGCCAGGGGCAGGGCGATCGCCTCCATGGGCAGGTGAACTGTGGGTTCCCAACGCAACCAGCCCCAATAGAGCGAACCCGCCAGCCAACTCCAGCTAAACCCCACCAACAGGTCGCCCCAAACCCGCCACTTGGGCGACTCCAGCCACCGGGCCCCCAACAGGCTCCAAACCAGGGTGAGGGCGGTGCAAAGGATGGGAAATGATCGCACCAAGGGGGCTTCCACAAACACGGGGCCCGACACCAGGAACAACCCCGCCACAAACATCCAGCCCAAGGCCACGGGCGATCGGGTGGCGATCGGCGGGGCAGGGGGAATCAGGGTTGTCTCATCAGGGCAATCACTAGCCGAGGCATCCGCCACCAAACTCGCGGACATCAAACGACCGGGGCCAGCCGATCGGCGAAACGGCGTAATGGCGCTGGCAGAGGAGGGATAGGCAACCAAAATGAGAAAACCTGCGACTTTGGTTAGGTTTATTAATTTTTATCTTTAGTTTTCTTAACATACCATAGCCCCCACGGTGCATCACCGATAGCAGTTGGTTTTCGGGATGCGGCAAAATCAGCCACAATATCAGCCGCGATTGGAATGATGGCGGAGGAACGCCGTTGGGTAGCATGGCAAGGAAGGCGGATTGCGAATCAAGGACATCGTATTCAGTCCTTAGCATCAGTCCTTAGAAATTCAGCAGAAATTCAGAACAGTGGTTGAAGGTGCTGAGCATTTTCAGGCATGGTTGGGGCCAATCAGGTTTAACGATGGGTAATTCACAGCAAGGGCGATCGAGCAGCAAAGGGCAGAGTCAAATCAAGCGGGTTTACCGCTGGTGGGCCGGGATGGGGCTGGGGGTTTGGCTGGTGGGCTTGGGGGCTGCGGCCCAAGCGGCTGACCCAACGGTTCCGGTGAGTGATGGTGTGAGCTGGCTGGAGGCGATCGGTCTGGGGCTGGTGCAAGGGCTAACGGAATTTTTACCGATCAGCAGCACGGCCCACCTGAAGGTTGTGCCCGTGGTGCTCGGTTGGGGCGATCCGGGCGTGGCCTACACGGCGGTGATCCAACTGGGAAGCATCGCGGCGGTGCTGACTTATTTTTGGGCAGATTTAACGGCCCTGGCGATCGGGTCAGCCCAAGCCATTTCCCGCAAGGATTGGAGCGATCGGCAGTTTCGGATCGCCCTTGGCATTGGTCTGGGAACGTTGCCCATTGTGGCTGGCGGCTTAGCAATTAAGAAATTCATCCCCGATTTTGACAATTCCCCGCTCCGGAGCTTGGGGGCGATCGCGATCGCCTCGATCGTCATGGCCCTGCTGCTGGGCTTAGCGGAAGTGACCGGCAGCCGCCACCGCCACTACAACTCCCTGGGGCTGAACGATGGATTAATTTTAGGGGCGGCCCAGGCCCTGGCCCTGATTCCCGGGGTCTCGCGATCGGGATCAACCCTGACGGCGGGCCTGTTGTCCGGCATCGATCGGGCGGCGGCGGCGCGTTTCTCCTTTCTGCTGGGCATTCCCGCCATTACCCTGGCGGGGTTGGTGGAACTGGTGGGTGTTTTGAAAGAAGGGTTGCCGGCCGGTGCGGGGTTGTCGCTAACGGTGGGCGTTGTGGTGTCGGCGGTGTCGTCCTATGCGGCGATCGCTTGGTTGCTGAAGTTTTTGCAGACCCAAAACACTTGGATTTTTGTGATCTATCGGTTGATCTTTGGGGTGGCGATTTTGGGGTCGATCGGGTTTGGGTGGCTGCCCAATCAATAATCGGTTTCTATTGCCAAGGTGGCCTTGACCTGTTTCAAGCGATCGAGCAAGGCCAGGGGCAATTGAAATTGATTTAAGCTGTCGCGGCGTTCAGCCCTGGTACTCGGGGCGGGGCCATGGTAGTCACTGCCGCCCGTGGCCAACAATCCATAGCGATCGCACAGTTCCAAAAGGCGCTTTTGCTCCGTCAGGCTGTGGTTGGGATGATAAACCTCCAAGCCCAACAGCCCCGCCGCCACCAGTTCCGGCAAGGTGTCTTCCACATTGCCCCCACGAAACAGGTAAGGATGGGCCCAAACGGGCACGGCCCCAGCCGATCGGAGCAGGTTCATGCCCTCCACGATCGAAAATTTGTCGTACTGCACATGGGCCGGGCGATCATCCCCTAAAAATCGGGTAAACGCTTCCTGGGCCGACGTGACATGGCCCGCCGCCACCAGCGCTTGGGCGATGTGCGGTCGGCCAGGAGCCATGTTGCCTGGTAATTCCGGCAGCTCGATCGGGTAGCCCAACTCCGCCAGCTTTTCCGCCATGCGTTGGGCCCGCTGGCGACGGCCGGCCAAGCGCACGGCCAGCGGTTCATGAATTCGATCGCGATCGGGATAAAACCCCAAAATATGGAGCGATCGCCCGTTGTGAACCACGCTCAGTTCCAACCCCGGCACAATTTCGAGCCGATCGCCCGCCGCCTCGATCGCCTCATCCAAACCAGCGCAGGTATCGTGATCCGTAATGGCCAGGGCCCGCACCCCCGCTGCGATCGCCGCCGCCACCAACTCCGTCGGAGTCAGCGTGCCATCGGAAAACGTCGTATGACAATGCAATTCCAGCAAAATTTCCTCCTGCCCCTTTTGCCCATTCCTGTCTAGATCTGATCCAGATCTGATCCAGGTCAGAATCCGAATCTTTCTGAATCTTGGCTACTCCTGGCCCAGTCCCCGGTGGTCGTCGCCAAACCTGAGACAGGCTTCGGGGTATCTGTTACAAATCTTCACCAAAGCTGCCACCGATCGACACCCCCGACCAAGGCCTTTTGTGGAGGATCTGGGATCAGCAACAGCCCTCTGAATCGATCGCCCCTAAGTAAACCCAAGCCAACGATTTCCCGATCGACGAAAACCGACTGGGCAATGGTTTGACCCCATTTTTGCTAAGGGGTCTCGGCCCATTCCAGCCCCGGGCGATCGCCCCAATCAGGGGTCAATTCGCCCGAAGGTTTTGCCGCGAAAAAACTTTGGTAGAGTGGAAACGATATTCCGATACTCTCGATATTATGAGCGTAGTTAGCCAAGTCATTCTGAAAGCCGACGATGAGCTTCGCTACCCTAGCAGTGGCGAGCTTAAGAGCATCTCGGAATTTTTAAAAACCGGCGAGCAGCGTATTCGGATTGCCCAAACGCTGGCCGACAGTGAGAAAAAGATTGTGCAAGAAGCCAGCCGCAAGCTGTGGCAACGTCGTCCGGACTTTATTGCTCCCGGCGGCAATGCCTATGGCCAACGGGAGCGGAACCAGTGCCTTCGGGACTATGGCTGGTATCTGCGACTGGTGACCTACGGCGTGTTGGCGGGCGACAAAGAACCGATCGAAACCATTGGTCTGGTGGGCGCACGCGAAATGTACAACTCCTTGGGTGTCCCGCTGCCGGGGATGGTGGAAGCCGTGCGTTGTCTCAAGGAAGCCACTTTGGGCCTTCTGAGCACCGAAGATGCCGCCGCCACCGAGCCTTACTTCGACTACATCATTCAGGGAATGGCGGCCTAGGGCCGTTCCTTCAGAGACCAAAAACCCATGAAATTTGGTTTGCGTTCAAGGTCGTTTTCGGGCGATCGCGGTGGGCGCAGGCTGCAATCACAGGGGGTGGAGATGTGGGCTGCATCTCTACCCCTTTGCGTGTCTGAGGCTGGCTGAAACGGCTGCTCTTGGCCCACATCTGACCAAACAGAACGCTAGCAGCAATCCAGCATTAGCAAGAATTAGAACCAAGAATTCAGAAATTAGAAATCAAAAATTGGAAATCAAAAATCAGGTGTTTGTCCCCTGTAGGTGCAATTAGGCGATGGTTTGTGGATTTTTGAACTTGTGCAAACCGGCGGGCTTCACGTCCCACGATTGCGTGGCCAAAGTACGGCGGCTGACGCGGTGCAAACGGACGGGCCATGGGGGCACGTTGGATCCGGCCGCGATCGGGGTGTTGCCGATCGCCCTGGGGCCCGCCACCCGTCTGTTGCAATTTCTGCCGGGAGCCAAATCCTACGCAGCCACGGTGCGCCTTGGCATCACCACCACCACCGATGACCTGGAAGGGGAAGTGCTGACGGCGCGATCGCCCGAGGCCTTAACCAGCCTCACCTTAGAAGCCATTTCCAGCCAAATATCGCAATTCATTGGCCCAATTCGACAGATTCCCCCCCAATACAGCGCCATTCAGGTAGATGGGCAGCGGCTCTACGATTTAGCGCGGCAAGGTAAGACCGTGGAAGTGCCGGAGCGACAAGTGCAGGTCGATCGAATCACGATCGAGGCTTGGCGACCGGGAACCGAGCCGGAGTTGGACTTAACCATCGACTGTGGCCCCGGAACCTATATCCGCTCGATCGCCCGAGATCTGGGCGCGGCCTTGGGCGTGGGGGGCGCGTTGGCCCATTTGAAACGAACGGCCAGCGGTGGCTTCACCTTGGAAAACAGCCTGACGCTGGAGCAATTGGAAGCGGCGATCGGGCAAGGGTGGCAACCGATCGACCCAGCCTTGGGCTTGACCCATCTGCCCACGGTGACCTTGGCGGAAGAGGCCGTGAAGCGCTGGTTTTTTGGCCAAGCGATCACCCTCGCGGAATGGCCCCCAACACCGCAATGCGGCGAATCCCTCAAGCAGGAGCAAACCGACCCGATCGCCCGTGTTTTGGATCAGTCCGGTCGGTTGTTGGGAGTTGGGGCCCTAACAACGGGAGAGGCGGGGCCGCTATTGGCTCCGCGTGTCGTCTTGCCAGCCGATTGAAATGCCACGGGCCCGATGACGACACAGGCCATGCAGGGCCACTGGCAGAGCATAGCCAGACCACTTCAAAACCAATCGGCTTCGGGATCGGGAAGGCCGGAATTAAGGCCGGCCTGATTAACCGAGGGGAATTGTTTTTCCAGGGCAGCCCAGTCCATTTCGGAAGCCGGCCGATCGGTCGTCAGTTGCCCTTGCGTTAACACCCAACAGCGGGTGGCGATCGGGGCAGCCCTCAGACCGGCGATCGTGGTGGCGGTGCAAACCACTGCGGCGGTTTGGGAGCTGAATGCTTGATTTTGCAGCAGGTTTTGCAGGCGATCGCTCTGTTCCTTGGTTAAGCCCTCAAACCCATCGCCCAACAGCAACACCAACGGTTGCAACAAACTAGCCCGCGCGATCGCCACCCAATGTTGCTCGGCGGCGGTCAGTTGAAAGGCTTGGCGGGTTAACCAACTGGCGGGAATTCCAAAGCGATCGCAGGTTTCCTGAATGGCCGCCTCGATCGCCCGGGAGTCTTGGCCCAGCAACGCCAGGGGATAGGCGAGGGTTGCCGCCACCGTCGGAGCCAGCAAGGTCGATCGAGGAGCCACCCAAGCCACCCGCCGCCGCAGGGCAACGGGATCCAGCGTTTGCACCCGCTGTCCCTGAACCAGCACATCGCCAGCCGTTGGCTCCGACAGCCGCACCCACCAGCGCAAAATCTCCGGGGCCTGTGCCCCCACAATCAACAGCCGCTCTCCGGGTTCGATCGCCCCCGTAATCGGCCCCAAGGGCGATCGACCGCCTTGGGTTGCGCCTTGGCAAGCTAACAGGGGCGATCGAGGGGTGGCTGCATCCATAGCAATTGGGTTGGATCGTTGGTTTTGGATCGTCGGTTTCAGATCGTCGGTTTCAGATCGTCTATGCCGTTGCAACGGCATTCAGCCCAGGTCTAGCCCATGGCCCATGGATGAGGTCGCTGGTAGAAATATCTGCGGGAAATGCTCACGGGAAATGCCGACGAAAAATTTCCGCAAGAAATTCTGAGAAACCCAATGCGGGATTGGGCGGGTTTTCTGTCAAAATAAGTGCCAAGAAATATTACAGAACGTTATCAAAATTAGAGAGGTCGGTGATGGCGTTTTTCCGGCAGTATGTGGCTCCCTTCCTGGTGGTGTTGATCTTCGCGGTGGCATTGATCGCCGTGAGTGCGCGGATCTTCTTGCCCAATGATTTGGCCGCGCCCGCACCGATCGGGGCGATCGACTTCCCTTCCCCCATTGCTCAACAAACTACGCCCTCTGCACCGTTGCCGCCTTCCTTATCTGCGTTGGTGCAAGGGTCTGCGCCCGATTTGGATCTTTCTGCCAGTTTGTAGCCTGCAGGTTAGAGTCTGCGGGCTAATGCCGCCATGAATCAGCCATCCGACCCAGGGCCGGAGCCTGGGATGGGGCAACCATCCAATCAGTTACCCACAGGCTATCGATTACGGCGGGGAAGCCGGGCCGATCGCCCCCAATTGTTGGCGGGCTTGGCGGCCACCTACCGGGAGCTAATGCCCCTGAGTCCAGACCCAGAGTCGATCGCCCTGTTGGTCGATCGACTCTGGACGGCCGATGGGCAACTGTGGTGGGTGGAAGCGGCCACGGCTCAAGCCAGCGACGGTCAATCTAGCGGTCAATTTTGGGTTGCGGGTCTGTGGTTGGGCTGGGCGATCGACCCGGAAACTGGCCAACGACGGGCCCAACT
The DNA here is from genome assembly GCF_014698135.1 of Limnothrix sp. FACHB-881. Lineage (NCBI taxonomy): Bacteria > Bacillati > Cyanobacteriota > Cyanophyceae > Pseudanabaenales > Pseudanabaenaceae > Limnothrix > Limnothrix sp. FACHB-881. Next base: position 87,059 of record NZ_JACJSN010000001.1, on the reverse strand, counting down.
GCTTTGGCTCTATGTGCAACCGACGGAACGGCGGCGTGGTTTGGCTCGATCCCTGCTGCATCAAGCGGAACAGCAGGCCAAACAGGCCGGTTGCGATCGCCTGGGGCTGCAAGTGGGAGCCAGTAACCAAGCGGCGATCGCCCTTTATCAATCCTTGGGCTATCAGACCCGATCGCTGGAGCTAGTGAAATCCTGGGATGGGGCGGCGGTCAGGGACGCAGACGCACCGGCCACGCCGTGATAGAGCGCACCCAGGCCCCACAGTTGCCAAAACCAACGCACCCGCATCAACAAAACCAGAGCTAGCCCACAGCCAACCCCCATCGCCCTCCGCCAAACCGATCCCCCATCCCCGATCATGGTTGGCCCACCCGCCAGGGTCATGTGCATCCCGATCGCCGCCAGGGCCGGAATGGCAGCCAGGTGTAAGGTGCGCCAGTGGGAGCCTAACCAGCGCATAGCTCGATCGAAACTGGTGAGAGCCAACAACGTTAGCAGCCCGATCGCCCCCACACCGGCCCAAATCCCCACCTGCTGGCGAGGGTGCAAAAAGCCCACCGCCCCCCAGTCCCAATCCAGGGAGTGATCGAGCATGTGGCCCGTATGGGCCAGGGCCAACAACCAAGCGCCCACCCCAATCACCCGGCGATAGCGCAGGGGGGCCGCCCACAACCGACTGATGGGCCGAGCGATCAGGGATAAACTCAGCAGCACCAAGGAACCATAGCCCGTCAGATCCTGCATGGCGCTGGTGCGGCCCAGGGTTAACAGCCCGATCGCGATCGTCACCCAACCGGCCATCCGAAAGAGTTGGCTGCGTCGATCTTGGCCAATGGAGCCAGCCCAAGCGCCCGTTAAAACCATGGTGGGTAAGGTTCCCAGCCCAAAGACCAGCATGGTCAGGCTGCCCCCGATCGCGCTGCCCGTTTCCGCCGCCTTAATCTGGGCCGCATACAAAAATCCACAGGGAATTAGCCCCCAAACCAGCCCCACGGCCAACGGCATCCACCAACGGGTTTGGCCAGCAATGGTGAGCATGGTTTTTTCGAGGCGATCGCGTTGGGCCCCCCGGGCCAGGGGATGCCAGAGCGGCAAGCGGGGCAACCATTGGGGTCGCACTTGGGCTAGGCCAAACCAAATCAACATCAACCCCGTCAGGACGCTCAGGCTTTGGCGCAGGGGGCTATCAATCCCCGTCAGTTGTCCGCCCGCCACCAGCAAAGATCCCAAACTCCCGATCGCCCCGCCCGCCACGGCATAGCTGAAAATTCGCCCCAAATTCAGCAACAAATGGAAGCGGCCCAACTGCCACCAGGTTTTGGCTCCCGCTTGCGGCAAGGATCGAGGGTCTCCCGACAGGGCAAAGGCCACCGCCAAAGGCCCACACATACCCGCACAGTGACCAAAACTACCCAAAAAACCCAGCGCCCAAATCAAGCCCCAGTCAAGCATCTCCCCAGATCCCGTTTTCCTGTAGTTTCCCAATGGCCCCCGGTCGATCGCTCCTGGCAACCGAAAACCTGAGGTAGTTCTAGTTCTCCGCAATGGCGCTGTTTTGGTTGAGTCCTGAACTCGATCGCCATCATGCTGATTAGCTCAACCGGATTAGCCCAACCAGATTGGCTCAACCGGATTAGCTCAACCGGCTTGGCACTCAACTCGATCGGTGCAAACAGTTGGTTAACCCAATCAAGGTTCCAGCAAGGGGACAAAATTCAGCACAACGATTACGGTAAACAAGCGGGGCATTGATCCCGTCAGTATTTTTGAGCTTACCCGCAATTGGTTTCATGCCTGCCCAGTGGTATCACGGTCAACCCCTCGATCAGCGCACCATTACTCTGGATGTCACGGATCCAGGGTTGATATTTGGGGCCACAACCTTCACAACCTTGCGCATTTACGATCGCGATCTCCACGGGCCCATGACCCAATGGCTGGCCCACCGCGATCGGCTCTACAACACTCGCAGTCAGTTGGGCCTGACCCAGCCGGATTGGGAACAGGTAGAACAGGGAGCAACCCTGTTGGCGGCTGAATATCCGGTGGTGCGGGTCACTCTTTTTTCCGATGGGCGGGAGTGGATTGTGGGGCGAGAATTGCCCTCCAATTTGACCCAAAAACAAACACAGGGCATTGTGGCTTGGGTAGCCCAGGCAGCCCACTACCGCCGTTCGATCGCCGCTCACAAAACGGGCAATTATCTTCCCTGTTGGCTGGCATTGCAAACGGCCCAGCGACAGTTTTTGGGCCCCGAACCGGCCTCCGAAGCCATTTTGGTTGATGAGGATGGGCGCTGGCTGGAAACCAGCACGGGCAATCTTTGGGGATTTCGGGATGGGCGTTGGTGGACTCCGCCCCTGGGGGATTGCTTACCGGGCATTGCTCGATCGCACCTGATTCGCCAGCTCCAACGTCACGGGCAACCGATCGGCGTTGACCAACCCTGGACTGCCGATTGGGTGGAAGGATTCGAGGCGATCGCCTATTCCAACAGCGTGGTGGAGGTGGTTCCTTTCCATGCAGTGCTAGATGGCCACCGGGTGCATCGATTGGCGATCGAACCGGTGGCCGAACTCCAGGCTCTCTACCAATAGGGCAATCAAGCCGTTCGCGCAGGATCCGTTGGTTCAGGATCCATTGAGCATTGCTCGGCCGAGCAGCTTAGGCACTAGTTAGGCACTGCTTAGGCGCTGGTCGGGAATGTAGGCGTTAAACGTTAGGCATTGGCCGTGATCAGCACCTCACCCCGCAGCATTCGCCGCGCCGCATCCAGGAGAGCTTCTTCCAGGTAGGGCTTGGTGAAGTAACCCTTTGCGCCCAAGTCAACGGCCATTTTCCGGTGCTTGTCGGCTCCCCGAGAGGTGAGCATGGCCACAGGCAGTTCACAGAGGGTTTCTTCCGTCTGCAATCGCTGCAAGAGCTGCAAGCCGTCCATGCGCGGCATTTCAATATCACAGAACACCAAGTCGCAGGGCAAGCCCGATCGCAGTTTTTCCCAGGCCTCTTGACCGTCGCGGGCCTGCTCCACTTGATAACCCGCTTTCTGGAAGGTCATCTTCAGCAGCTCGCGCACCGTGATCGAGTCGTCCACAATCAACACCATCGGATCCTTTTGCTCCGTCGGCGGCTCCACGATGTGGATGTTGTCAGATTCCCAACGGCCGCTGACGGTATCGCGCCGGATGCGACCCTTCGCCAGGTCAATTAGCTCCAGCACATCGGCGATCGGCATGACGCGCCCATCACCCAACACCGTCATCCCAGCAATGCCCAGGGGCTTGGGCACGGGGCCTTCCGGTTGCTTAATTACGATTTCTTGCTCGCCCAGCACCCGATCGACCTCGATCGCAATGAACTCACCGGCACTGCGCAACACCACGATCGCCAAGGAGTCGTCCTCCTGGTTGCCGCCGTAGATGTTGCCGCGACTCAGGTGGCGGTTGTATTTCAGCAGCTCAGTGAGGGGATGCAGCGTCAAGATTCGATCGCGCCAGGCAATGCAGCGGCGACCTTCCTTATCGGTCTGCACATCCTCCGGGTGAATATCGGGCGGCGTGTCTTCCACCCCGTCCATCGGAAACGCGATCGTGGCGTGATCGCTCAAGCACCGCAGCGCCTTACAAATACTCAGGTTCAGGGGCAACCGGATGGTGAAGGTCGTTCCCCGTCCCAGTTCTGAATCAATGCTGATGCTGCCGCGCAATTCCTGAATTTTGCGCATCACCACATCCATACCCACGCCGCGCCCGCCAAACTCATCGGCCTGGTCTTTGGTGCTGAAGCCCGGCAGAAAGAGCATTTCATAGATTTCTTGGCGCACCATATTGCGGGCCTGGTTGGGGTCAATCAAGCCCTTCTCGATCGCCTTTTGTTTCACCCGCTCCGTATTAATCCCCGCCCCATCATCGGACAAGGAAATCACCGTTTGGTTCCCTTGATAAAACGCCCGAATGGTCAGCTTGCCGGTGGGGGGTTTGCCTGCCGCCACCCGCGCTTCAGGCGTTTCAATGCCATGCACCAGGGCGTTATTGATCATGTGGGTAATTGGACTCGATAGCTCCTGGGATAGGAACTCATCGATCGCCGTTTCTTTGCCCTCAATGATCAGATCCACGTCCTTGCCACAGCGCTCAGACACCGATCGCACTGCCCGGGGCAACCGTTCCACCGTGCGCGCAAAGGTCACCATGCGCGACTTATTCAAGTTCTCTTGAATCTGGGTGGTGATTTGCCGCAGGTTCCGCACCAGTTGATCGGTTTGTTCCACCACGAAGTCAATGTCGGAGGCAGACTCCCGCACCCGCACAATCAACTCAATGATTTCTTGAGATTGGGTGTGGAAGGGGGTGAAGCGATCCAGCTCCAGTTCTCCCAAGCCCATCCGGCCGCCGTGGGTGTCAGACTCACCGCTGTGATGGGTGTCGGAATGTCCGCCGCCACTGCCGCCGCGCCGCCCCGACAGCAGGGACATTTCCAGGAGCGATCGCTCGTAAAAGTCCTGCATTCGTTGCCCCACATCCCCCAACTGCTGCACCCGTTGGGTCAGATTTTCCAAGGACTGGCGCAGGCGCTCTTGGCCCTGTTCCATGCTGTTGCGGTTCACCACCATTTCCCCAACCAGGTTGTTGAGGTTGTCTAAGTTCCGCACCGGCACTTTGATGATTTGCTCGGCCCGTAAATTGCGGTTGGCGGCCGCTTCCATTTCGCGCTGACCGTTCGCCACGGGAGTTGGGGCCGATCGAGCTGGAGATCCCGCAGGGCTGGGGCCGGTCGCTGGGGCAGCCTTGGCCGGGGCCTCCAGTATCTCCACCAAAGCGTCAAAGTCTAGATCGAGGCCACCGGTGCTGCCAGCGGGCGCGGGGGTTGTGGCTGGGGCCGCCACATCGCCAAATAGATCCTCAAAGCGATCGGGGCTGTTGGTGGCGGCCGTCGTTGACAGATTCAGATTCTTCAGCAGATTATCCAGCTCATCGGCATCGCTGGCCGCTTGGCTCGCCGGAGCCGGTGCAGCGGAACCCTCTAGGGCATTGAGCAGGTCATCGAGGGTGCTGTCACCGGCCGGCACAGATCCCGGCTCCTGATTCAGCAGTTGATCCAGATCGCCCAAATCACCCAAACCGCTGAGGCCGTCCATCATCGGCTCACTGGTGGGGGGCGCACCCAAGAGCGCATCCAAATCTTCCAAGTCCGAACCGGCCAGCGGATCAACCGCATCAACGGGTAATCCTAGGTCACCCAAATTACCAAAATCACCCAAAGTCCCCAAGTCTCCTAAGCCACTCAAGTCGTTTAGATCACCCAGGCCCCCGAAGTCAAAGTCATCGGCGCGATCGGCACTGGTTGCCCCCTGTGGCTCACTGAGATCCAAGGGGCTGCTCCAGTCGGCCGTTCCCATCAAGAAGTCAGGGGCTTCGCCATCAGCGGTGGCTTCCAGGCTGGTCGCTTCCCCAAAGTCCAAATCGTCCAAGGCTGCCCAATCATCATCCAGCGCAGGAGCAGGGGCCGACGCGGCAGCGGGGGCCAACAGGGCATCCAAATCCGAGAGAATGGGCGGCTCCGTGAAGTTTTCCGGAGTCCAGAGGGCGGCTGCATCATCATTGGCCCCTGCGAGATCTACTTCGGCCTCGGCCAGGTCTAGATCTTCTTCTAGACCGCTCAGATCGGTCGTTCGCCGATCGGAGAACAGATCTTCCAGACCTTCGGAACTGAGGGTGGAGCGATCGATCCGAATGGCTTTGGCCCCATTCACGTCGTAACTGAGGTCAGCCGCCTCATAGACCGGCTCGGCCGGCTCCGCAGAAAGCGGATCGTCCAGCAGGGTATCGATGTCTTGGATAAAGTTCTCAGCGGTTGAGGTTTCCGCATCCGGCAACATCACATCGGGCGACTCTGCCAACAGATCCGCAAAGGGATCCACCTCCTCCAAGGGATTGGCATTCAAGATGCCATCCAAATCGAAGTGATCGAGGGCGGGCAAGTCGTCTAGAGCCGGATCCACCAGGGCCGGCATGGCGGTGGTTGGCGCGAGATCCTCATCGGTCAGATCAACGGCGCTGAAGTTGCTCAGATTATTGAAATCATCGGTCAGGTCAACGGCGCTGAAGTTGCTCAGATTATTTAAATCGTTGAAGTCCAAGTCAGGGGCGGAGTCCGACCAGTTATCATCCAGGTCGATCGCGGCCAGGTCGGGCCACTCCCCTGGCGACATATCGCCGAGATCCAACCCATCACCCCAACGATCTGCGGTTGCTTCCGGGGCCGCGGCGGCCGCCACATCTAGATTGGTTAGATCGGCCAGTCCTGCATTGCCAAAGTCTAGGTCTGCATGGGCCAGATCTACGTTGGCCAAATCTGCGGCCCAAGCATCCAGATCAGCCATGTCATCGATCGCCCCAATCTCCGGTAACGGATCGAGGGTCAGCTCTGGAGGCGCAATCTCTCCCGTCAGGCCATCAATCAGATCCAACCCCAAGTCTGAGCCGAAATTGCCATCAAGATCATCCAGATTCCCCAGCGCCGGATCAATCACCGTCGTCAAATCCGGGTCATCATCTCCCAACTTTTGGAGTTCATTGGGGATCGGTTCGATCGCCGTGGGATTGCTGATCAGCTCTGTGGAGAAGGTCAGGTCGCCGCTGGGCACCACCCGTAGGCCGGTGGGTTCCTCTTCCGCATCCAAGCCCAGATCGAACAGGTCATCCGAGGCGATCGGGTTGACTTCCGTGGCCGTTTCCACCGCATCCAGCAGCGCATCCAGATCATCATCACCAATGAGATCGATCGCCCCTGAGCCTTGACCCACATTCGCCAGCAGTCCATTGCCACTCGATGGCTCATCCCCAAAGGACAACAGGTCATCGATGGACTCTAGCCCCATATCTGCCACCGAATCGGTGGTGTCAATCTCATCCAGCAGATCGTAGCCCAGTGCATCCAGAGAGCTGGTCAAGGCATCAGCATCCGCTGACGATTCCTCATGGGTAAAGATTAGATCTGACAGGTCATAGTCTGCGGCCTGATTTAGGGGTAACCCAGCCCCTGACTCCGAACTTTGCCCCGGCAGATCAGCCTCCAAATCCTGGGAGCTTTGGCGAAACAAGTCCGCCAACACGTCCAATTCGGCCACGCCCACTTCCGGCCCCGTACCCGGTTCTGCCCTTGGCCGTTCCACCCGGCTGGTTTGGGTGGGTGATGGGGTGGGGCTTAAATCCAGCTCATCCATCCGGGTTACGACGGTGTTGCTGGTTTCTGTAAACCAATCTTGCTCAAACTCATCGCCCTGGCTGTGGGTGATGTCGGTAATTTCGGGCGCTAATTCGTCGTTGAGTAAGTCGTCGAAGTCAAATAGATCTACATCTAGGCTGCTGGGGCTGGGGGCAACCGGCTGGGGAACCAAGGCCCGTAACTCACTGCCCAAGCAGATCTCCTGACTGCGATCGTCCAGAACCAGATCTTGAGCCTGCTTCAGGTCGCGAATAATGGTGGGCGCTAGGGTTTTGTAGGAGTTGGTGGGGCAACCGATCGCCTGGCTGGCCGCATCCAGTAGCTCCACCCAGCCGGTAATGCGGCTGCTTTTGCCCAAGTCAGACAAGCGCTGACACATCCATTGGAGCTGCGCGCGCTGCTGAGGACTGTCCCCTTGGCGAAACAGATCCAACATTTCCCGCAACAGTTGGGGCACCTGTTGCTGAAAAACCTGATGGGTGCGATCGGCCGCCCAAGCATCCTCACTTTGGGATGAGAGGGTACGATGCAGCACGCTGGGCATGTCCACTTCATGGACGGCGAGGCCCAAACGTTCTGCCAGGGCGTTAAACGCTGGCTCCGAATCCTGTAGCACGCGGTTGCCCACTTCGGTGGTGAGGCCAAAGGGGCCCTGGAGATGGTCGAGCAGTTCCACCAGGGTGTCAAAGGCCCGCAAAAACAGGCTTTCCAACTCCCGATCGATATGGATCGGATGTTCTTTCAGGACTTTGAAAAAGTCTTCAATCCGGTGGGCGGCCTGTTGGATGCTCTCGAATTCCAACATCCCCGCGCCCCCCTTGATCGAGTGGGCCGCCCGAAAGACCTCATCCATCAGCTCCGGGTCTTCGATCGTCCCCTGCAAGTTCATGAGGCCTTGCTCGATGGTTGTGAGGTAGTCCTTGGCTTCCTCAATGAAATAACCGACGATGCGTTGCTGTTGATCTTGCATGGAACATAGCCTCCGAAGCGTTTGCCCGCATGATCAAGGGCACTGCCAGCCAACTCGATGCGGATTTGGGGCGAATCAAAAGATGGATCGACAAAGGGTTGCTAGCGACTCAAACTCGCTCACGGGGCGAGCCGCTGAACCTTCCAAGCCGTGACAATGACTTCAGAATTCAGCATGGAATCTCCAGCTTGGAATCTACTGTACTCGATCCATTTCAGATCAGCTTCCATGGATACATCTTGAATCGTCTGATCCACTTGGGTTTGATTCGTTCAAATTGGACTTGTGCCATATGGGACTGACCCAAATTTGGCTGGTCTAAATCGACCCAAATCTAATTGATCCCAACCCCAGAGGGCGAGGACTCAAGACAACCCAGGAAACCGCAGCATTCACCCTCCAAAATTTTGAGCCGTGATTGGGCAATGGGCCGCTGATCAGTTCGCAATTGGCCACGATCGCCCCTGATACCCCCGCTCATGGTGACTCAGAATCACTCAGGGCTACTGATTGCTGCTGTCAACACGGAAACGCTCCACGGAGGAGAGCAGATCGCCCGCCACGCGCACCAGAATTTGCAGGGACTCGGACACCCGCTGCGATTCTTGGGAGGTGTCTTGGGCGGTCTTTTCAACCGATCGCACCACTTGAGCCACGGAGCGGGAGGTGTCCGTTTGCTCCACGGTGTCCGCCGTAATCGATCGCACCAGCACATCAATCCGGTTCGACACTTGGATGATGTCATCGAGTGCGCGCTTGGCCTGTTCCGCCAGCTTGGTTCCTTCCAACACCTGTTGTGTGCCGTCTTCCATCGCTCGCATCACCAAGTTGGTTTCACTTTGGATTTGCATCACGATCTTTTCAATTTCCTTGGAAGCCTTGGCGGCGCGATCGGCCAACTGTCGCACTTCATCCGCCACGATTGCAAAGCCCTTGCCCGCTTCGCCAGCCCTGGCCGCTTCGATACTGGCGTTGAGGGCGAGCAGGTTGGTACGGGAGGCGATCGTGGCAATCAAGGCCACAATCTTGGAAATTTCTTGGGTGGATTCCGCCAGTCGTTTCACCTTGCGGGCGGTTTCCGCCACCGTTTCCCGGATTTGCAAAATCCCGGCCACGGTGCGTTCCACCGCTTCGCCTCCCTTCAAAGCGGTCGCGGAGGCGGAACGAGCCACTTCCTCGGCTTCGCGGGCACTTTCGGCCACCCGCTGAATCGAGTCGGTCATCACCTGCACAGAATTGAGGGTCACGGCCAACTCTTCCGCCTGCCGCAGTGCATCGGAGGAGAGCGATCGGGCAAAAGACTCGTTTTCCGAGGAGCGCTTATTCACCTGCAAAGCGGCCGTTTTCACCTGCTGCACAATTTCTCGCAGGTTTTGAATGGTCAGGTTGAACGAGTCGGCCACTGCGCCCAGCACGTCGGCGGTCACTTCCGCCTGTACGGTTAGGTCGCCTCGGGCAGCCCCTTCCACGTCGTCCAGCAGCCGAATCACTTGCCGCTGGAGGTCTTCGCGAGCCTGCTCCTGTTCTTGGGCTTTGCGCTGGGCCTCGCCCATGGTGCTCAAAATCACCCGGGTCATTTGGTTGAAGGAGTTGGCCAGTTCCCCAAACTCGTCATCCCCAAAAACCCGAGCTGTGGCATGGAGACTGCCTTGGCAAACGGAATCCAACTGGGCTTGCAAATCGCCCGTGGCCCGCTCCACATGCTGGGCAGTGCGACGGCCCAGGAACAGGGCTACCCCGCCTCCGGTGGCTCCCGCCAACAGGGAGGAAACCAGGCCGATGGTGCGAATGTCGCCCATCAGTTGCGGACTGATGCCCCGATCGCGCACATGGGTCATGGTTAAGTGCGTGGTGCCCGCCACGGCCAGGAATGACACAATCCCAGCCATCACCGCCGTGACGGTTTGCTTGGTTGTCAGGCGGGCATTGTCGAAGGAAGCCAGCCAACCATCTTCGGATGGGGTGACCGGTTCGGCGGCGCGGCTTTCGGGCTGGTCAAAGCTCAGCAGTTCTTCGTTGTTGGAACTGGTGGCGATGTTGAAAACCTCGTTGTCCCCCCCAACAAAGTTAGAGAGAGGTTCTCCCATCACGCCCAGGGAGGGTTCCCCAAGGGAAAATTCGTCGCCACCGTCCGATCGCGGCACGAATTCCGAGGAGGTGTTGGTCAAGCTGAAGTCCGGTAGGCTGCCAAGGTCGTCGAATTCATCGAAGTCATCCATGAAGTCGCTGGCGGCGGCGGCTCCGTCATCCGCGATCGCAGACAGGGCCCCGGAGGCCGGATCATCCACCGATCGAGCAGGGCTGGTGAAAGCCATGCCCGGGGCCCCGTTGATCATGTCGAGGGGGAACGCATCATCATCGGACTCCGGCTCCATGACCGGCGGCTCATTGAAGATGCCAAAATCGCTAGCCTCGTTGTCTTCCGGCTCGATCGCCCCCAAGGCTGGCTCCGGCTGTGCATCCCAGGAGCCGCCCCCAAAGGCTGTGGCACTCAAGTCTTCAGGGTTGAACTCGTTGAACTCATCCGGGTTGAACTCTGCCCCGTTGAAGTTCCCACTGCCAAATTCCGCCAAGTCTTGGGCTGTTGCTCCCTGAAGGGTGCTGGGCCCCGCCATCATGAACAGGGTTTCTTCCACCTCATCATCGATCGGGAAAGATCCCTCGATCGGGGCCGCAAAAGGCAACTCGATTCTGGCCGCTGGCTCCTTAACCGCCGGTTCTTGCGTGCCGGCCGGCGGCGGCATGAAGAGGGTGCGATCGTCGTCGGCACTGTCCCCCACAAACACGCCAAAGGGCTCATCAAAAGCATTCGCGCCCACCAGCGGCCCGGCTGCAGCCGGAGCCGCTGGCTCTGAGAAATCGCCAAAGCCGTCCCCAAACGTCTCGGAGCCAAAGGGATTTTCGGCCCCTGCGGCAACCTCAGCGCCACCAAAATCAGTGCCACCAAAATCAAAATCAGCCTCATCGGCCAGGGGTTGACTCGCTAGCCCATCCGCATCAAACACGCCAAATCCAAAATCTTCAGGGGCGGATGATTCAGAGGCTGCCGGTGCTGCCCAGTCTTCTGCAAAGGCCGCCGCGGCCGGATCGGCCGGGGTTTCGAGGTCAAAGCCCTCAAAGTCACCGAAGCCATCGGCCGCCAAGTCATCGGTCTCCGTCGAATCGGCAAAATTAGGCGGCTCAAAGCTGGCTTCAAAGGGCGCTGCGGGAGACACTGCCCCAAAGTCACCTCCAAGATCACCAAAATCTTCAATGGGATCAGCATCCAAGTCCCCAAACACCGGAGCTTCAGAGGTGGACGCAGCAAAGTCTTCTGAGCCAGCCGCTCCAAAGCCCACCGCCTCATCAAAGCTGGCCGATTCGCCGAAGTCGAGGTCAGCCAACGCGGCTCCAAATTGATCTGCGCCAAATTGACCTGCGCCAAACTGATCACCATCGGCCGTGTCGCCGGGCAAATCGCTCGCGAAGTCATCGGCTCCAAAGGCTGATGCGGCCAGGGGATCCGCCCCACTGGTTGCCCCAAAATCAGCTTGATCTAAGTCGAAAGACTGATCACCAAAATCCATGCTGGCCCCAAAAGCATCATCGCTGGTGGGCGATGCCGATGCCGCAAAGGGATCCGCCTCGAAGCGATCGGGCAGCCCCAAATCTGGTGCTGGTGAGGGTGTGGATCCTTCGCTCCCCCCAAAGGGATCGATCAGGAAGGGATCCGCTGCCGGATCTGAGGGGGTGGCTGGTTCCGGAGACCCCAAGGCGGCAAAGGGATCATCGCTCCCCCCTAGGTCAGCGCCTAGGGCGATCGCCCCGGGGTCGGCTCCCAAGTCCATGCCCGAGTCCGTGCCAAAGTCAAAGTTATCAAAACTGTTGAGGTCATTGGGATCGCTGCCCGGGGATCCATCCCCGAGATCCAGCGCGCCCAAATTGCCTAAATCGGCGCTCTCAAAATCCGCATCTTCAAAGTTGACACTACCGAAGTCTGCACTGCCAAAGTCCGCGCTGCCAAGCTCGCCGCTCTCTAGGTCAGCATTGGCAAAGTCCGCGTCACTTTCCAGGTCGCCCAGGGCTTCGGCCATGGTGCTGTTGCCGGCCAGTAGTCCCGTTTCCGTGCCCTGGGGGTCACTCATCAATTCATCAAAATTGAAGTCCCCATCATCAATCAACGGTTGATCGGCTAGATGGGTGTTGCCACCGTTGGTAGTGGTTTCCTGATCGCCAAAGTCGAATTGGTCAAAGTTGGGAGTTTCGTCATAACCATTACCGGCGCTCAGGGCCTGGCTGGTGGCGGCTAACCCTGAATGGGCGTATTCCACAAAGGTGGGGTCGCTGGTCAGGCTGAGCACGGACTGATATTCCACCTGGGCCGTGTCGTATTGGTTTAGGCCATAGCAGTAGATGTGGCCTCGGAGTAAGCGAACGCTGGGATCATCGGGATAGGCCTGGGCAAGCCGATCGATCGCGGCGGCAGCTTCGGGGTAATTACCGCTGGTGTAGGCATCATTGGCCCGCTGGTAATCCTGGTTGTAATCCGTGCTGGATGCCATTGACCTTCTCCGGGACGATCGAACTCTGGCGCGTTTAGAAAATTGCGGCTGGGGGCGCGTGGGGCCGCTTGTAACAATTGGGCAAACAATTGGGCAAGTCAGGTACGAGCATAGCCGCCCATCGTACTTCGATGCTACTCCTATCCTGCGGATTGACCCAGGCGGTTAGACCGCAAAATGGCCACATGATCCAGTAATTGCAGAATTCGATTGTTACTCAATCGCCACTCTCCGCGCAAAAATTCCCCGATCGGATCATTCACGCTACTCAAGGCTTCCACATTGTCCGGCTTGAGCCAATACATACCCGCCACCCGGGCCACCGCCAAGCCAAGCATCATATCCCCTTCCTCGATCGCAATCACCGGCACCTCCGCCCGATCGGTATTCAGCGGGATGGTTTCCCCCAAAAACTGCCCCAGATCCACCACCCAAATCACCTGCCCCCGAATATTCAAGGTTCCTAACAACAGGGGAGACACGTTCGGCACAGGCGTGATCCGATCGGGAGAGGGTTCACTCACCTCGCGGATAATGACCGCTGGCAACGCCAATTCCCGTCCCGAGGGTAGGTAAAACCGCAGGTGCATCTCACCTTCAGGATTTTCTAGCTCCTGAAGTTCCGGCGACTGATCATCCACACCTCCGCCGGCCAAAAAATCTGGACTTCCGACCACAGCGCTTTCCTCTGGCTCCGTAACAGACTGAAGGGCAACTGCTACCCCACAATTACGTTACGCCATGCACTCGCGATCGCACCCGATCTTTCAGGCAGTCATCACCCCGCTGGGGGCAAAGGGCCAGATCTTGATCTAGCCAAATCTAGCCAAACTGCGCAATTGCCGTTCAATCACCGTTCAATTGTTGCTAATTTCGCGAAACCACACCCATCCTGCCAGATCGGCGCAAATTTCCTCAATTAGAAGCCAATTTTCTCAACTCCAGATCACCAGATTCAGATCACTGGACTCAGATCACCAAACTTTAGATCACCGAACTCAGATCACCAGATTCCAACCTTTGCCAATCAGCCGCGCAATAATTGCTTCACTGTTCCCACCAACTCTTGAGGCTGAAAGGGCTTAGCAATATAGGCATCTGCGCCTTGTCTCAGGCCCCAGTAGCGATCGAACTCTTCCCCTTTTGAGGAACACATCACCACTGGCACATCCTGCGTTGTGGGATCCGACTTCAAGCGACGACAAACCTCGTAGCCATTCATGCGGGGCATCACAATATCCAAAACGACCAGATCTGGACGCTGCTTTTGCAAACTTTCTAGCGCCTCAACACCATCGGATGCCATGTTGACGGTCAGCCCACTGCCCTGCAAGAGCTCGCCGATCATCTCTCGCTGGGCGACGCTGTCTTCGACAACTAACACTACACTCATGGCTATCTTTCTCGTTTCACTCTGCCTGCCAAGGGGGTCAATCGGGGCGCATGGGGTTCATGACGCAGCGGTGGCTCGTCACCCAAACTCTTGCATTACCGGTCATCGGAACGGGCAATGATTTATCCCAGACGCGATCGGTGCTGCTCTTACTTGAACCATCCTGATCCTGCCAGCTTTAGGGTTCCCAAATCCCTGGCAGCCAACGGACATGGCTACCGGTGAATTGAGGCACGCGAGAATTTAACGACTAGGAGATAGGGAGTGGGTGCGAACCAGCAATCAGGTTATTACCGGCGATCAATGGCCTGGGGGCAATTGCTCTGTTTTCGGCAGGATTGCCGTTGACAAGATCGGCTGATAGAGCTGTGGTGCTGGCCTATGGGCGGGCATAAACCTCACCCATGTCAAGCAATCACGGCTGGTGTTGACTAAGAACACTCAGACCCTGGCAAAATGCCGCTATGCAAGTGCGATGGCTGGCAATGATTATAGCGTCGTGATGGGCGGGCCACGTCTTTTTGCGGGTGGTTGTCACCCACGGAAATCGCAGACCTGCGCCTGAATGCTAGCAGGAACTGACAGCTCGCGCACCCGATTCTTGGCCCGAGTTGGGGCTAACCCGGTTGCGCAAGCGTAAACGATGGTTGGGTTGTTTTTCAACTTTTCTGGCCATCTTTGGGCAATCTTTAGGCAACGCGCTGGCCATTTGACATCCCGTTAGGGCTGGGCGATCGCCCGTTTGGGTTTCTCCGCAAAAGGCCCTAGCCCGGTGCTAATTTGAGTCAAATTGGGCGCTTTTGTTAGGGTACAGGGAGAGATTCCGCCGTAGACAGCGCTAGATCGCTTATTTCCTCCTCAGGGGCTGGTTCCAGGCGACCAGAGCCGATATATCGCTCAATTAAGGCTTTTAATTCCTGGCGTTTAAAGGGCTTGGTTAGGTAATCAGTTGCGCCGGCCAAGCGGGCTTGGGTGCGATCGAGAAACCCCTCCCGCCCCGTGATCATGATGATGGGCACATGCCGAAACAATCGAGTTTGTCGCAACATGGCGCATAGCTCATAGCCATCCAGATGGGGCATGGCAATATCGCAGAGGATCAAATCTGGCCGCAGCTCAAACACCTGGCTAATGGCTTCTAGGGCACTGAGAAAGCCCACCACGTCATAGCCCAACAACTGCAACCCCTGTTCGATCGCGCGGCAAACGGCGGGGCTGTCTTCAATGCAAACAATTCTCGGTGCTCGCGGGTTGGGATCCTGAACGGTCATGACCTGATGCCAGCGCGATCGGGCGGCCGAATGCTCCAAAGGCGGCTCGATCAGTTGCACCAACCCCTCCTGGATGTAGGGATAAAGCGCCTGGGCCACGGCCAGGAGCGGCCGCTGGCGATAGCGAGCAATTTGGCGCAGGGTGATTGACCCGGTGGCCCACTCGCTAAAGGTTTGGAGGGTTTGGGCCGGCAGCACTTCTCGCAATCGCTGAACATCCGTCAACACGGGGCACAAATCCGGCGACTGCACGTAGGGATAGAGTTGTTTCCAGTCCTGCAATTCCTGGGCCACTTGGGAAATCAGCGGGCTAACGGCCAAGCTGGTTAAGTGGGGCGCGATCGCCTCGCCCATATTAAAAATGAACCGCCCCTCATGCACCGTCAGCAAATCAAACAGGGCCTCATGCACCATTGCCTGGAGGATGTTGCGGCCCTGTACCGGCTCCAGTTGATGGGTTTCCAGCAATGCCCAAAGATATCCATATTCCGGCTCGCTGATGGAAGCCATTTTGGAAACCGACAGCTCATCAATGGCGGTTTCCAAGGCATAGCGATGGAGATAGTCCCGAAGACGGGTTGTGCCCCCTTCCCCGGAGGTGCAGTAAACGATCGCCCCTTGGCGAAAGAAGACGAACCAACTGCGGCGATCGCCCGGGTGAGCGCCTTCCACTTCTAAATACAGTTCACCCGTGCGCTGGCCTAACTCAATCAGGTGCAGGAGGCTGCGGATATCAATCTCGCTGAGCTGTCCTTGCATAGGGCTGTCCTGGCACGGGGATAGGGGGGAGTGGGGTTGCCCAATCCTGGCTCCATGCTATCGCGATCGATCAATCCCGAATGGCTCGATCGCAACTTTTTCAAGCTCAATTTTTAAATACATTTTGTCTAATACATTTTGTATAGTAGGGCGGTTGCCCAAGCAACCCGGCGCATCTACTCCAGCAGCGATTCAATTCAGCAGCGATTCAACCCCGAGCTAGTTTTGAATCTCAACAACTCCAGCCAACCCACCCTAAGCAACCGCAGGGAGCTGGCAGAACTTCGCCCCCAGCGGGCTGCTGGCCGGAAAATAGAAAATTGTCCCTCTCAGGTGGCTTCTGGCTGCGTTTGATAAAATCAGCATGGTTTAACCACTCTGCTCATCTTGCAGCGATCTCTCAGCCCTAGCGCTGTGAAACCGAGTCTGAAGGCCAAGAGCGGGAAAAATCAGCAATCCATGGGCAGTCTGACCG
Source organism: Limnothrix sp. FACHB-881 (assembly GCF_014698135.1). Taxonomy (NCBI): domain Bacteria; kingdom Bacillati; phylum Cyanobacteriota; class Cyanophyceae; order Pseudanabaenales; family Pseudanabaenaceae; genus Limnothrix; species Limnothrix sp. FACHB-881. The sequence goes on along the minus strand of NZ_JACJSN010000001.1, from coordinate 70,423 downwards.
AAAAACAGGCCCCTTTTGCAGCACCGGAGAGTAAAACGCCCGGCTCGCGATCGCGAATCGGTGATTTGAAATCCAATGGGTCAAGCTGACGTGCCGATCGCCCCAGTTTCTTTGCCGGTTACGGTCAATGACTGGTCACGATCAACGCAGCGTCAACCCGTGGTCTAATCGAGCAAATAGGGTTGCTCGGCTGGGGCCAAAATCCCCTTGCCCCTGGGCAGGGAAAAGTGTCAATCTCACAGTGGCAGCCAAGTCACGTCTTTATAAGTTGCGTCCTTAAAAAAGCTGCATCTTGAAAGACGATGGCCAACGCCATCATCCGTAGCGCGAAGATCTCACTGAACGAACGAGGGGAAGGGCAGCGTGCTGTATCTTGCAGAAGTCGTCCAAAAACGCGGCTTGATGGGATCAAAGTCAGAATTGAAGCTGCTGGCCTGTCAAAAGGGAGAGCAGTGGAGCGCAATTACCAATGAGGATCCCATCGCTTCAGACGATGCCAGCAATTACAAAGACGGGGCATTAGTGCTGGTGGATGCGATCGGGTCAGGGGCCGATCGCAAAGTAAAGAATATTCAAGAAGGGGCCCGGCAGATTGTCAGCCTGCTGCAAAGCTATTCCCGTCAGCAGGAAAAAACCAAGAGCCAGGAAGAAGAAATTCAGCAATGGATGGAATCCCTGACTTACCAAAGTCAGGAGCTGAACCGGCGAGAACAGGAACTCGATGAGCGGCGCGAAAAGCTGGAGCAACTGGAACAGGAGTTGCGGCAGCTCGATCGCCAACGCCAAGAGGTGCAACAGGCCCGGGAATCGGCCGATCGCCTCAATCAGGAAGTGCAACACAAGCGCCAGGAAATTGAGCAGGCTCAACATGCCCTGCGGGCCCAGCAGGAGCAACTCAACCAAGAGCGCCTGGCGATGCAGCAGCAGTTAGCGCAGTCGGCGGGTCTCGATGCCCAACAGGCGGCTCAATTGCAACATTTGCTGCAACAGGCGGCTTCTTCGGTGGTGGCCATGGACTATTTGCAGTCGGCGGTGGAAACTTGCCTGCAAATTACGGCTGCCCAGGAGAGCCTGCTCAGCCACGCCCCAACGGCGGAACCAACCCTTTCCCCGGAGGTGCGGGATTGGATTACGTCAGAAACTCAGACCCTGTCGGCGGCTTGGCAGGATTGGTATGCCCAGCGGGATGATCTGGATCGGGCCCGGGCCGAGTGGCGGGCCCAACAAACGGCGCTCGAACTTCATCAACAGCAGCTTTCGGCCGTTGAAGGGCAACTGGCCACCCAACGCAGCTTGCAGACCCTGTTGGAACAAGCGGCCAATGGGGACGGCCACAGCGATGCAGCCCAACGGGTCGATCGAGCAGCCTTGGAAGCCATGCCGATCGGGGAGTTGCAAGAGCTGACGGCCCAGTTGCAGCGGGACTTGGAAAAGCTATCGCGGCTGGTGAGTGATGAGGAAGAGGAGCTGAGTGCCAAGCGCCAGGCAATCGAGGAACTGCAAGGCCAAATCAACAGTGCCAATGAATATGATCGCATTCAGCTAGAGGCAAACCTGGCCGATGAGCGCGACGGTTGCCAGATGCTGGAGGAAACCCTGGTGGGGCAACGGCGCAACCTGCAAGAGCGGGAAGAGGTGCTCCATGCCCACAAAACGGTGCTGAACAAGCGCCAGGGGCTGACTGCTCCCCGGACGGAGGGCGGCGTGGATCTGTCACCGCTGCTCGATCGGGTGACGCAAGACATTCAAGCCCTGGAGGAATTGCAGTCCCAATTGCGCGATCGGGTTTCCACATTGGAATCCACCGTACAAGAGGCGGAAATGACCGTGAACCAGCGCCATGGGGATGTGCAGGCCCAATTGCAAATCCTGCAAGATCGAGAACGTGAATTGCAAAGTAAGCAAATTGAGGCCATCACTCAGGGCAGCCAAGGGGGCGATACCCTGACTCAGCCCATGTCTGAGCAGGTTTCCGGCCTGCGGCAACACCTGGAAGCCCTATTAACCAACCTCACCCAGGCGACGGACACCACCCAAGCCCAGCAGGCGACGATCGGGCAAATGCAGCAAATTGTTGCTTCCCTTAGCAAGTAGCTGTCAGCAAGTAGCCTTCAGCCAACGACGCTTTAAGCAAACGGCATGGTTGCTCCGTCCTGGGCCGCTTGGGCGATCGCTTGCCATTCCTGAAGGCCTTGGCGGGCGGTGGCGGTTGCCTGCTGGGCCGCCGCCTGATCAATCCAAGCCGCGAGTCGATCGGCTCCCTGTTGGGGGTCGATTTGCCGCAGTGCCGCCAACACTTGCAAGGCCAGGGTCGGGGACTGGTCGGGCCGATCGCGCAGCCGGGGCAGCAGTCGATCGAACGCGGCCGCCACTCGCAAATTACCCAGGGCTTCAATTAAGGCCCCCTGAACTGCCCCGTCGGTGAAGGGAGCCAGGGGCCGATCGAGCCAATCGAGCAGCAGATGAGCCACCCGGCGTTGATAGGTTTGATCGGAACTGTGATGCTGGGCGATCGCCACAATCCCCCCCAACAACAGCTCTGTTTCACCTTGGGGCAACCGCTCTCCCAAGGCCGCCAAGGCCGAGGGCAATCCCATCTGAGCCAACAACCGCACCACCAACGCCGGTGGTAACTGTCGCCGCTCCCAGGCCGCCACCAAAGCGGCCCGCGCTGATTCATGGCCCCAGTGGCTGAGGGCCAAGGCGGCCGCCTCTGCCACCGAGGCCGCCGGATCGCTCAACAGTTGGGTGAGGGTTTGGGCGATGGTTTCTTGGGCCACTGGGCTGTGGCCCCAACGCTTGGCCCCCAAGGCCGTCACCGCCACCAGCCGCACCGTGGTCTCCGAGTCTTGAGTTCCTTGCAGCAGGTGGGGCAACAAGGCGGGATGGGGCAAGCTGCCCAGGGCTTCCAAGGCGGCCCGTCGCAGGGGAGGTTGAGGAGAAGCGGCCCCAATCAGGAGACCATTAATTGCGTCGGGGTGGTCAATTTGCCCGATCGCCTTGATCACCAAGGGCCCCCAGTTCGGATCCGTGAGGTAAGGGTTCAGACAATCCAGCGCCACCGTTCGCAATTGGGGCGATCGCTCTGCCAATTTGCCCAGGGCCTCAATCGCCGCCGCCTGCACGGAGGGATCCGGCGCGATCGACAGCAAATTCACCAGCGATTGCACCGCCGCTGGGTCGTCAAACTCTCCCAAGGCCCTGGCCACAAACCAGCATTGCTCTAAATCCAGCGCCTCATCGGTCAGCAACGCCACCAGAGCCGGAATCGCAGACTTGCCAATGGTTTTGAGCTGCCCGATCGCCTGCCAGCGTTCATAAAAATCCCCATCCGCCAAAGTCGCCAGCGCCTGATTTAACGCTGGATTGCTCACTGGCTCCAGCACTTGATCTAGCGGTTGACCGGGCAGTTGCCCCAACTCCTGCTCTTGATGGTGATTCAATGGCATAGCCAACCGTTTTTGAATTGAAGTGTCTGGATTGAAGTGTCTGGATTGAGTCTTGAGCAGCAAACTGACTCTCAGCTTAACTGTCTCTATCTAACTGTCTTTCAACTGGAATCGCTGGGGACAATAGACCTCTTTCACGAAAAACCCTTTTCTCAAGATCGGCTGATCAACGATCATTTTGTAGGTTGGTTTGAGGTACGAAACCCAACAACAGCAAGGTTCTTGGTGATCGAGTTGGGTTTCGCAAAGCTCAACCCAACCTACCGGAGAACCAGGCGCTTGAGCATTTTGTCAGTCAATCAGCAATCTTGAAGAGAGACTTAGGATCAGGAGCGTGATTGATATAAGAGGCCTATTAATTTGAAACGGGTTCGGCCATTCTGACCATGACTAGTACGGTGGAGCATTGGCCCGAGTTGGCAGCTTTGCGCTAGGGTTTGGAGCGGCGCGATCGGGCACTCCAAGGCAAATCTCCCGATGCAGGTCTGGCCCAAACCAGGCACATTGATACAGAAGAGATACAGAAGATGAGATCGCCCGGTCGCTAGGCCTAAGGCATCCATGGCATACAAAACCGTTGAGCAATATTGAGAGCAGTTCTGAACGATGGTAACCCTGCAAGACGCACAACAGCAGATGGGAGCCGTATGGGATCCCGCCGTGGCCGAGGGGCAAGTGCCCGCCCATTTCGGCAACGATCCAGCGGCGATCGCGGCGGTCACGACGGGGGTGGCCCTGGTGGATCGATCGCACTGGGCCCTGTTGCAATTAATGGGGGACGATCGGGCCTCGTTTTTACATAACCAAAGCACCGCCAACATCAAAACTCTGCAACCGGGCCAGGGTTGCCAAACCGTGTTGGTGACTTCCACCGCTCGCACCCTGGACTTGGCCATGGTGGCGGTAACGGCGGAAGCGCTGGATTTATTAGTGTCGCCGGGGATGGGGCCAACCCTGTTTCGCTGGCTCGATCGCTACATCTTCCCCGCCGATCGGGTCGCCCTCACGGATATCAGCGGTCAATTCGCAACTTTCAGTCTTTTGGGGCCCCAAAGTGACCTTTGTTTGCAACAGTTGGGGGCGGCCCTTGACGAAATTTCAGCCCTGGAACCCTTTGCCCACCAAACCATGATCCTGGCTCAGGATGTGACCGTGCGGGTGCAACGGGGCAGCGGTCTGGCCACCGATGGCTATACCCTGTGGGTGAGCAGCGATCGAGCCGGTGACCTGTGGCAGGCGATCGCCCAAGCGGGAGCCGTTCCCCTGGGCGAACAGGCCTGGGAACAGTTGCGGATCACCGAAGGGCGACCAGCGGTGGGCCATGAGTTGACGGAAGATTACAACCCTCTAGAAGCAGGGCTATGGACAGCCGTTTCCTTTAACAAAGGCTGCTACATCGGCCAAGAAACGATCGCCCGCCTGAACACCTACAACGGCGTGAAGCTGAACCTCTGGGGATTTCGACTGCCTCGGGTGATCGCCACCCCCTGTCCGATTTTGCAAGCGGATCAGAAAGTGGGAACCCTCACCAGTTGTGTGGCCACCGAAAACGGGGCGATCGGGCTGGGCTATTTGCGCACCAAAGTGGGCGGCGCGGGCTTAAGCGTCATGATTGACCATTGCCCCACCGACGCGATCAACCTGCCCTTCATCACACGCGAGCTGGCCAACACCATCGATCATTAGCGATCGTTACATTGCAATCATTGCCACTACTGGCGGGCGATCGGCCCCAAGTAGCGCTGGAGATGTGGGGAAAAGACCTCAAAAATCAGCGTGAGGGGCTGATTTCGATGCCAAAACAGGTAATGTCGCCCCCAGAGCGGCCCCGACTCTCCAAACGCGGCCTCTAGGGCCGCCGATCGCCCATAGCAAATTCCCCGCACATCGCGGTAAAGCTCCGTGCGCAACCGAGCCAGACTGGCCCAAATGGGCAGCGATCGATTTTGCAAATACTCATCCACATGGCTGGCTTCCCACCAAGACGTGGCATAGGCCAACCGCTGGCCGGAAGCTGTCCGTAACCAAACCTGGCGACGTAATCGCGGCCCCGGAACCATTTCGATCGCCTCCGGGGCCCCGTCCCCCGCCGGCCCCACCACCGACATATCAATCACATCCACCTCGGTTGGTTCTCCCGTCAGCAATTGCAGATGGCGAGTGGGTGACCCATCTCCCAACAACAACATTTGCCAAGGGGGAGCCAAAAAATGGTGAGGTAAGCCCTGCTGCACAACGGTTTCATCCCCTTGCCAGGTGGGTTTCAGCCGATGCCAATCCCCATGGGATCCCAGCTCGATCGAGGGGCGATCGACGGGGGGCTGAGGTGCAGATAAATCCGCTTGTCGATCAGTAACGCTAGCAGTCAAGGTCTTTGCATTTCTTAACTTTTCTCGATCCTAACACTCACCTAAAGAAAAGGGACTGAAGCGCCGCCCTCGTGATGCGGCTTTCAGCATCTCCCCTGGAATTTCTGGAATTTAAGGACGCGGCGGGTCTCGATCAATTTAAGAGTCCCGTTCATCCTGTCGAGAGCCTGAGTTGAGAGCCTGAGTCGCAATCTTGAGCCACAACTCTGAGCCGGAGATTATGAAAAACCGGATCACTGAAAATCAATGATCCGGTCGCAGGTTATGAGCTGAGGACGCTCAAGCCAGGTTTCAAAGTGCTCTGGATGAAGTCCAATCTGGAATTCGATGCGGATGGCGGGACTCGAACCCGCAAGGCAAAGCCACACGCCCCTCAAACGTGCGCGTATACCAATTCCGCCACATCCGCAGGTGATTCACTGATGACGCTGGTGTGAGTTTTTGGGAGTATTGCCGAACCCAACTGAGGATGTTGGGAGCAAATTATTGTTACCCGTCAAACCAGCCGTAGCAGTATAGCATTCTTCGATCGTTTTGTTGAGCCTTGGCTGAGGTTCATCAACAGATTCATGCAGATCGGGATACACATCGGGATGCAGATTGGGATGGTGCTGGAGCCAAGATCGAAGAATTGGGCTAGATACTGAATCAAATTCAATCAGTGTCAAATTCAATCGGTATCGAGCATCGAGCCAAATCTTGAGCCAAACACCAAATCTTGAGCCAAATCCAAATATTGATTGAGCCAAATCTTGAGCCGAGATTGAACGAGATCCCAAAGGATCCAGCACAAGCACCACCCTCGGCCCGATTTCCCCAGACTCCGCCGCCCGATCGCCCGCAGGCCACCCACGATGATAGGATTGGCTACCGCGCCCCACCTGCGATCGTACGACAATGCGCTTTTCAAAAGTCCTGATTGCCAACCGTGGAGAAATCGCCGTTCGGGTAATCCGAGCCTGCGAAGAACTGGGAATTTCCACTGTGGCTGTTCACTCCACTGCCGATCGACAAGCCCTGCACGTGCAGCTTGCCGACGAAGCCGTTTGCATCGGCGACGCAGCCAGCAGCAAGAGCTATCTGAACATTCCCAACATCATCGCTGCCGCTCTCACCCACAACGCCACGGCCATTCACCCGGGTTACGGTTTTTTGGCAGAAAACGCAAAATTTGTCGAGATTTGTAACGATCACCAAATTGCCTTCATTGGCCCCTCACCGGCCGCGATTCGGGCCATGGGCGACAAGTCCACTGCCAAGGAAACCATGCAACGGGCCGGCGTGCCCACGGTTCCCGGCAGCGAAGGACTGGTGCAAAACGAAGAATCGGCCCTGGAGCTGGCCAATGAGATTGGCTATCCCGTGATGATTAAGGCCACGGCGGGTGGTGGCGGTCGCGGAATGCGTTTGGTGCGCAGTGCGGAAGAGTTGCCCAAGCTGTTCCAAGCGGCCCAAGGGGAAGCGGAAGCGGCCTTTGGCAACCCGGGCCTCTACATTGAGAAATTCATTGAACGGCCGCGGCACATTGAGTTCCAAATTTTGGCCGATAGCCATGGCAACGTGATCCACCTGGGTGAGCGGGATTGTTCCATTCAGCGCCGCCACCAAAAGCTCCTGGAAGAAGCGCCCAGCCCTGTGTTGAATCCGGAGTTGCGGGAAAAAATGGGCAGCGCGGCCGTGGCAGCGGCCAAGTCGATCGACTATGTGGGCGCAGGAACGGTGGAGTTTCTGGTGGATCGATCGAGCAATTTCTATTTTATGGAAATGAACACCCGCATTCAGGTTGAACATCCAGTCACGGAAATGGTTTGCGGCCTGGACTTGATCGCTGAACAACTGCGGATTGCCCAAGGGGAAAAACTGCGCCTCACCCAAGATCAGGTACAGTTGCGCGGCCATGCGATCGAATGTCGAATTAATGCGGAAGATCCCGATCAAAATTTCCGCCCTTGCCCCGGTCGGATTGGGGCCTATTTGCCGCCGGGTGGCCCGGGGGTGCGGATCGATTCCCACGTTTATCCCGATTATGAAATTCCGGTCTACTACGATTCTTTGATTGGCAAATTGATTGTTTGGGGCCCCGATCGCTCCAGCGCGATCGCCCGGATGAAGCGGGCCCTGCGCGAATGTGCCATCACCGGGGTGAACACCACGATTGGTTTTCACCAAAAAATCATGGAATCGCCGGAGTTTATTGGCGGCGAAGTTTATACCAATTTTGTTGAAGAGTGGATGAGCAAAAATAAAAAGCGCTAGTCAAGCGCTAATCAAGCGCTAATCCTAATCCCTGAATTGCTGACCACCTTCCTAACCTGTTTCGGAGTCAACCATGGGCGACCATTGGATGGATTGGGCCACGGTGATTGGCTATGTGGGATTCACACTATTCATCATGTGGCAAATTTTTAGCCGATCCCAATGAACCCGCTGATTGTGGGGTTGGAACAGAGCATTGGGACAGGGGAAATTGCTGGCTCCGCTGGGCGAATTGTCCCTAGCGATCGGGCAAGGATGAACCAACACGCCGCGATCCCCAGCTCACCGCCAAAGCCAAGGGAACAGCCAGGGGTGTGAGCCAATCGCCCCAACGGACGTAGGGTGTTTGCTGGGTGCGGCGATAGATTTCGGTGGCGTGGAGTTCGTAGACATTGGGGCGCGATCGCCAGTGGGTGACTCCGTGGGGATCGATGAAGGCGGAATAGCCGGTGTTGGCGGCGCGGGCCGCCCATCGATCGGTTTCGATCGCCCGCATCACGTCTTGGGCGTGGTGTTGGGCAAACATCGTGGGCCGGTAATGGGCGTTGTTGGCTGCCGAGAGAATGAATTGCCCGCCGCTGGCCGCCTGCGATCGCGCCAATTCCGCATGGGCTGAGTCATAGCAAATCAAGGCGATCGCCTGACCAAAGGGAGTGTTAAGGCGCTGATTGGGCTGGCCGAGGGCCAACTTGGTGTCCAGCGGCGATAGGCGATCGATGAAGCCGCCAATCAAAGACTCGAAGGGAATATATTCCCCCAGGGGCACAAGGCGCACTTTGTCATAGCGACCCACGGCTTTTCCGGTGCGATCGAGGGAGATGAGGCTGTTGGTGAGGCGATCGGGTTGCTGGCGATCGGGCGCAAACAGACCCAACCACACGGGCACAGCCCGATCGAGCACTGCCGACAGGAATTCATTGCGTCGATCGCGAGTGGCCTCCGCTGTCCAGACCATTGGCAAGGCCGTTTCGGGAATCAGCACGCCGTCAACGCCCGCCTCTGCAAGAGTTTCATAACCCCGTTGATAGCCCGTGAGGGCCCTGCGCCAACCTTCGGAGCCAAATTTCAGATCGTTGGGAATGTTGCCTTGGATTACCCCGATCGTCAGGGCCGCAGCGGGGCGATCGGCTAAGGGTTGGGCGGCCAAAGCGGCCCCCAAGCCATGGCCCAACAGCAACAGCGCGATCGCCCCGGCCCACCAACGCCGCCGATGGGTCAGCCAAGCTTCTGCCCAGGCTCCATTCACCCCCACAATCACCGCCGTTACCAGGGCGGGGCCCGACAGTTGGCCCAAGTGCAAAATCGCTAAGTTATGAGGCGCTTGGGTCAGGCCCAATCCCGTCCAAGCCAAGGGGGATTGGTTCCAGAGCCATTCCGTCACCAACCACAGGGCCAGGCCCAGCGCCCAGCGTCCGCCGGCCGATCGCCCCGCCAATTTGCGGTGTAGCAGCCCAAACCCCACCGCCCAGCAGGCGACCTGTGACCCGGCCCAACCGGCCGCCACCAACCAGCACACCAGGGCAATGGTGAGGCTGGTGGCCCAGGACACTCCCAGCCACATCATGGGATGTAGGCCCGTGAGCCAAAACACCGCCACGAGGTTGTAGCCCAGACCCCAAAGCCAGCCCAACCCGAGTCGATCGCGCCAATTGAGCGTTGGGTTTGCCAGCAACCACCACAGTGGGGCGATCGCCACCCAGGGAAGCGGCCACCAGCCCACCGGCTCCGGCCCCAGCCCCATCGCCACCCCAGCCCCCAAGGCCAGAGCCGATCGCTGCCAACGACTCCACAGCGATCGTCTTGGCCCTGGCTCGCCAGCGGTGGGCGCAACGCCGCTGGCCCAACGACTCAGAAAATCCGTGCCTTGCCCCCCGGTTTTGCGACCAAACACGCCCTAACGCCCCTGTTCGATCGCCGGTTTGGGGGGTTCGGGGGTGGGTTCGGCGCTGGGGCTGAAGGCTGGGCCCACCCAAGCCAGGGCAATGGCCCCCAGCACGATCCATTGGGTTGCTTGCAGGAGCCGATCGGGCGATCGGGGAGCCGTTGGAGGATTGGAGTTGGGGGGCAAATCCGGTTGCATAGCTAGTTTTAAGAGTGTTGTTGAGAGTGTTGTTGAGAGTGTTGTTGGGATTGCTTTTGGGATTGTTTTTGGAATGAGGCTTCGGTTCAATCAGCCAAACGCTGAACCAAAATTAGTGTGACATCATCATCGGTACGCTGGGCGATTCGATCGGACTCTAAAAACGCCCGCAGCCGATCGATCACGACGGTCAGGTCTTGGCTTTGGGCTAAAAACCGAAACAACGGCTGAAAAAAGGGCTGAAAAGGCGATTGATCGGGTTCCTGTAAGGCCAAGCGCTGCAAACCATCGGAAAAGAGCGCGAGAGATTGCCAATCACCGAGCCAAGTGACCAACTGAGGCGATCGGGCGGCCCCTGGCTCCTGCAAAAATCGGGTTTCGTTGGCAAATTCTCCCTGTTCCGGCTGCGTGAGCGTTTGCCAGTTGCCCTGGGCATCTTGAATCACCACCGCCCCATCGCCAATTTGGCCGATCGCCAATCCCGTTGGTAAGGCCACCGTCACCACCAAGGTGCAAGCCAACTCTCGCAAGGCCAAATCCCGATCGCGTGCGGCCCGATCGACCGCCCACCGAGCCGCCCGCACCACCGCCCGCAACAACGGCAACCAATCCGCCAACGATCGGGGCGATCGCCGCCGCTGCCAACGAGGCAACAACGTTAAAACCGTTTCCACCGCCACCTGGGCCCCCAGATCGGAGGCACTGGCCGATCCAGCTCCGTCGGCCACCACCGCAAATCCTGCCCGATCGCCCAAGGCCCAACCACTAGCATCTTGGCAAGGTTCCGCCGCCCGCCGATGCCGACTCCCCGCCACCGACAGGGCGATCGATGCCATCCGCATCGATTCCAGTTGCATCCCAAGTTGCAGCGATGCAACTTCCTGACCCGTGACGCTCAATCCTAACTCCTGTCTACACAAACCAGCGGCAACTCAATCATAAAGGTTGTACCCGCCCCTAACTGGGACTCCAACCACAATCGACCGCCATGCTTTTCTTCAATCACTTGTCGAGACAGGGTTAAGCCCAAGCCGGTTCCTTTGCCCACCAATTTAGTTGTAAATAAATGCTCAAAAATTTGGCTTTGTAGCTCCTCAGCAATGCCGCGCCCATTGTCCTGGATGGATAGGTGAACCGATTTTTGATCCGCCGAGAGGGCAGTGGTGATGATGATTTGGGGGGGATTTTCGCTGAGCGCCTGGACAGGGCGATCGCGGCAAGCTTCATCCAGTTCATCGATCGCGTTAGCCAGCAAATTCATAAACACCTGATTCAGTTGACCGGCAAAGCATTCCACTTCAGGCACATCACCATAGTTTTTAATGACCTGAATGGCGGGCCGATGATCATGGGACTTCAGGCGATGTTTTAACAGTAAAATTGTGCTGTCCAATCCATCTTGCAAATCAAAACTAACTGGATATTCACTATCTAAGCGCGAGAAGGTTCTTAAGCTATCACTAATCGTTTTAATGCGATCAATTCCCTGATTCATCGACTCCAAAAGCTTGGGCAAGTCCTGGCAAATGAATTCTAAATCCACTTCTTCAATGAGTTGTTGCACCTGCTGATGGGGATCGGGGTGATGTTCCGCATAGGCATCCAACAGGGCAAACAGATCCTCTAGGTGCTCCAACGCAGGGCGAATATTGCCCTTTAAAAACCCCAAAGGATTATTAATTTCATGGGCCACCCCGGCGACCAAATTCCCCAGGGCCGACATTTTTTCACTTTGTACCAGTTGAATTTGCGCTTGCTGAAGCTGTTCCACCACCTGCTCAAGGGTCGTGGACTTTTCTAAGAGCTGAGCCTCGGATTCTTGCAAACGTCGTTCGGCCATCACTCGATCGGTCACATTCTGGGCGATCGAGTAAATGGATAGCATCTGATCTTGGTCATCAAAAACCGGCGTGTTAATCCATTCACAAATAATGACACTGCCGTCTTTGCAGATATTCTCATTTTGACAAACAACCGTTTTTCGCTCCTGTAAGAGGGCTACCATCAGCGGCTTAATTTCGGTTTGCACGGTTGGCGACACAATCCGGCTAACCGGTTGTAGATAAATTTCTTCCGCAGAATAGCCAAAGATTTTTTCGGCAGCCGGGTTCCAACTGATGACACAGAAATCTTGGTTCCATTCAATCAGCGCTAAGGGGGTTTGCTGAATCAGGAAACTGAGTTTTTCAGTGATGCCAAGAAACTGGTTTGACATAACAGTCAGTTGTTGAATGGAAGGAAAATTAGCAATCTTGCTGAGTCGATGTCTGAAAAGCGTCTTGGATTATTTGCCAAGCACGAATCATCACGAAGGTAAGGAGCTTAAGCCCCTTATCTGCGATGACACCTGAAAGGAGTAGCTATGGCTTTTCAGACATCTACTTAGGGATAACTCTTAGCAAGCTATCCAAACACTAAACATCAAACAATCAGCCCAAGACAGACCATAATTATGAATATCTGCATTGGATTGAATATTTATAAAGAGTACCAGCGTATTAGAACTTTAAATTTGAGTTGCAAAATGTGCAAATAGCACCAGGTCTTCTCCAATGTTAACGGATGATCTGAATGGCCGCCGTAAATTTGTGATATTTGTAGTTAAAGTTTCGATAATGCATCATCACAAATTAATCCCCCACCTTAGCTGCCGATCAGTGGTGCGTTAAAGTTCTGAATTGATTTTGCTCAATTTTTCGCCAAAAATCAGCAGGGATGCGATTAGCGCGAAATTTCGACTCCGTTCGGGTCAAGGCGCGTTCCTTCGCCATGGAGATTCATCGGCGGCGATCGCCCGTTCCAGCGGTTCTAAACCAATTTTGCCTAGACCAATCGCGCTTGGCGATAGAACTGCACCCGATCGCGCAGGGTATTAGCCGGGGTTTCTTGGCTCCAATGTTCCACCAAGGCATGGCCCAAGGCCCAAGCTTCCCGCTCCGGTGGCTGACCGTTGTCGATCACCAGCGGCCACAGGGACAGCCAATCTAAGTTGCGCGATCGCGCTTCGCCGTCCAGGCCTGCTGTGGGTTGCAGGAGGCTAAACAGGTCGTAGGCCAGTTGCAATTTACCAACCACCAAGGGCAATTGCTCGATCGGGATGCGCTCGGCCAGCAGATAGGCCAAGGTTGGAGAGCCGGTCATCACCCGCGAAATGAGTTGCAGAACGGGGCTTTTGAGAAACAGGGCCAGCCCTTGGGCGGTGGACATTTGGAACACATATTGATCGATGATGCGAGCGGCGGCCGTGGCGCGGGCTTCCCGATCGCGCAGGAAGCGGGCCAAGCGAAGTTCCTGGGCTGGGCCGATCGCCTCTAGTAATGCCAGGGAAAGGGTTTCCAGCCCCCAAGGCCCCCGCTCTCCCAACACCACAGGCAAGAATTGATCGCAATGGGCCCCCAGTAGCTCGGCGCGATATTGCACCGCTTCCCGCATCGATTGCTCCTTGGGTCGATCTCCCCCCAACCAGTCGTAGGGCGGTTGCCACTCCCGCAGGGGCCGCAAGCGATCCACCTGGGAAATAACCCCAATCACCGGAGCCGTTACCCCAGCGGCCTGCAAATCTCGCAAGCAGTCCAAATCCATCTGTAGCGCCGGATCCAGCGCTGGAGTCACCAACAGGATCACGTCTGCGGCCCGAGCGGCCGCCCGGGCCCGCTCTCCGGCCGTTGGGTTACCCGCCTGTTCATAGCCCGGTGAGTCCCACAGCCGCAACCGATCGCCCGTGGCGGCCACCCACTCATAGCTCACCACCCGATCGGTGTTGGGCAACACATCCGTTTCCGCCAACTCCGCCGCAAACAGCCCATTCACCAGGCTGCTTTTGCCGGCCCCCGTTCGCCCCAACAACAACACATTCACCACGGCGGTGGCGATCGCCTCTTCCGGTTCCGCTTGGGCAATCAAGGCTTGCAGGGTTTCGGTTTGGGCCTGGGGAATGGGTGAGGCGATCGGGGCAAAATTTTCCGGCGGCAACCCGGCCCCACCGTACAGGGCGATCGCCTGGCGCGCCAAATTCCGCAAAGCCGTTTCCCGCAACACTTGCCCCAAATTCGCCAACAGGGCGCGATCGGCCCGAGTGCTGGAGCCTTGGGTGATCGTTCGAGCCACCGCCGCCACCGGATTCAAAAACCACTGGGCCCACTGCCAAGCCCGAAACGCCTTGCGCATGGAAGGCTCCAGCTTCTGATACAGCGTATAGGTCTCGTAGGCTTGGCCCACGGTCACCTGGCCCAAAACCGGCTCCAGTTGCTGCATCCAGCGATCCAAATCATCCACCGTCCCTCGCATCAACCGATAGGCTTGGGGCACATAAATACTGAGTAAGGGATAGCTCGCCTCTGGGTAATAGGCCCGAGCCACTGCCGTCGTTAAGCTCAAACAACGCTGCCAAAACTGATCCCAATTTTCCCAAGGGGCCGGGTCGTTTTGGGCAGCTTGCAACAGTTCCGTTAAGGCCACTTCCGCCCGCGCCAACGCACCTTCATTCACCGGCACAGCAACATGATCGCCCCGCTGTTCCCAGTCCGCCAGCCCCGCCGAGGCGATCGCCGCTTCCACTTGCCCCACCATGGATTTTGTCCAGCGCACCAGTAACCAGCGCCAGCCCACCAGCATCAGGGTAAACAGTCCCCAAATCCAACTCAAGCCCCAAGCGTGCAACTGGGAGCCGGCCGCCCACAGCACCACCCCCACTATCGTCACCAACGGCAGCGCCAACACCACCCACTGCCACCGCGCCAATCGCACCATTGCCGCCAACTCCCAAGGCTACGGTTCCCATTCTAGAAACCATCAGGGGCGATCGCCCAAGCTTTTTTAATGCGTGAGAATGGGCAGCAAAACCATGCGTAACAGCAACCATGCGATCAAAAAAAGGCGATCAAAAAAGGCGATCAGTTCACCAGGTTACAAAATCAGGTGATCATCATCACCCTCAGCACAAACATTAAGATTGACACCTAACCAAAAGAAATTGCTAAGCTAGATGTCTGAGTTGATGAAAACACGATCAATTTCAACTCTATCAACGCTTCATCACGGATTAATTTAGATGTCTCCACTGAATGCTTCTTCAATCAATTCTTTTCCTGAAGTTCCTGGCTATAGAATTGTTGAACAAATTCACCGTGGGTCACGTACATCCGTTTATCGCGCCGTCCAGCACCATAGTCAGCGACTAGTAATTCTAAAAGCGCTGCATTCAAGCTATCCCACCTTTAGTGAATTAATTCAATTCCGAAATCAATACGCCATCACTCAAAATCTTGATGTTCCAGGCATTGTGCAGCCTTTAGATTTGGAGCCGATCGGCAATAGCTATGCCCTGATCATGGAAGACTGTGGCAGCATTTCTCTTCAGCAATATTGTCAGCAACAACAACTCAGCTTAGGTGATGTACTCAACATTGCCCTGCAACTGACCACCATTCTGCATAACCTGCATCAGCAACGGGTCATTCATAAAGATATTAAGCCGGCCAATATTCTAATTCATCCAGAATCCAAGCAAGTCAAACTCATTGACTTTAGCATCGCGTCCCTATTGCCCAAAGAGACACAGGAAATTCAAAATCCGAATGTTCTTGAAGGAACCCTGACTTATCTTGCGCCGGAGCAAACCGGACGCATGAACCGGGGGATTGACTATCGCACGGATTTTTATGCCTTGGGTGTGACCTTATATCAACTACTCAGTGGCCAATTGCCCTTTGAGTCAGAGGATCCAATGGAGCTGGTGCATTGTCATATTGCCAAAGTACCCACACCCGTTGAGCAAATCAATCCAGCTATTCCAGCCATCGTGGGGGCGATCGTTGCTAAATTGATTGCCAAAAATGCTGAGGATCGCTATCAAAGTGCCCTGGGACTCAAACATGATTTACAACAATGCTTGAACCAGTGGCAGGACACAGGCACTGTTGCTGATTTTGAATTGGGTCAACGGGATTTAAGCGATCGCTTCCTGATTCCTGAAAAACTCTATGGCCGCGAAACGGAAGTTCAAGCGCTCCTGAAAGCCTTTGATCGGGTTGCTCAAGGCCGTTCAGAATTGATGCTAGTGGCGGGATTCTCTGGAATTGGCAAAACCGCTGTTGTCAACGAAGTTCACAAGCCCATTACTCAGAAAAAAGGCTATTTCATTAAGGGCAAATTTGATCAATTCAATCGCAGTATTCCTCTCTTTGCGTTTGTACAAGCATTGCGCGACCTGATGGGACAGCTTTTGTCAGAATCTGATGCGCAATTAGCCCAATGGAAGACCTATATTCTGGAAGCCGTGGGCAGCAATGGTCAAATTCTGATCGATCTCATTCCTGAGCTGGAACAAGTTATTGGGCCGCAGCCGCCCGCTCCAGAGCTTTCTGGTGAAGCTGCCCAAAATCGTTTTAACCACTTATTTCAAAATTTCATTCAAGTTTTTGCAAAATCAGATCACCCCCTCGTCATTTTTATCGATGATCTACAATGGGCTGATTCAACTTCTTTGGGATTGATGCAAAATCTGTTAACAGAGGCTCGCTCCCATGCTCAATGTCTCTTGGTTTTGGGAGCCTATCGAGATAATGAAGTATTGCCCGGCCATCCCTTTTTAATCACAGTAAAAGCCTTAGAAGAGGCCCATGTTTCCCTGACGACCCTCACCCTCGGCCCCTTAAGTGCGGAGAGTCTCAACCAGTTAATTGCTGATACTTTCCGAACCTCAAACAGCAAAGTACAGCCCTTGACCCATCTGGTGATGCAAAAAACCCAGGGCAACCCATTCTTTGCGACCCAATTCCTCAAAGCACTACACCAAGATAGTCTCATTACCTTCGATCGGGAGGCGGGTCACTGGCAATGCGACTTAGTACCAGTACAGGATGCAGCCTTAACGGATGATGTGGTGGAGTTCATGGCCTTGCAGCTCCAAAAGTTGCCCATGGTCACCCAGGAACAACTGAAGTTTGCCGCTTGTGTTGGGGCTAAGTTTGACCTCAAGACCTTAGCGATTGTTTCAGAACAAACCGAAATTCAAGCGGCTTCAGCCCTATGGCCAGCACTGCAAGAGGGGCTAATCTTGCCAGAGGGCAAGATTTATAAGTTCTATGCGGATCGTGATTCATCCCAGGTCGATCAAGCCTGGAGCGAAGAAATTTCTGGGCAAATTCAATACCGTTTTTTCCATGACCGAGTGCAACAGGCCGCCTATTCCCTGATTCCTGAAGATCAAAAACAGGTGACTCACCTGAAGATGGGTCAGTTGCTCCAAAGTCGCCTGTCGGCAGCAGAGCGCGAGGAGAAGCTATTTGATATTGTCGGGCATTTGAATTTGGGGCGTGGGCTATTAAGTCAGCAAAATGAACGAGAGTCATTGATTCGACTGAATCTTGCTGCCATTGACAAGGCGAAAAAGGCAACGGCTTACGGTGCGGCTCAAGACCTCGTGACGATCGGGCTGGAGCTACTTTCAGAAGAGCCTTGGCAAAACCAGTATGAATTGAGCTTAAAACTCCATCAAATGGCGGCGGATGTGGCCTGTTTAAAGGCTGATTTTGAGGGGGCGATCGCCCAAGTTCAACAGGTTTTAGAGCAAGCTCAAACCGTCTTGGATAAAGTGCCTGTTTATATGGTGCAAGTCAGGGTGTTGACGGCTCAGAATCAATTGGCAGAGGCGATCGCCATTGCTGCCCAAGCTATCACTGAATTGGGAGTTCAGTTTCCAGACGACATCACACCAAGCCTCATCGCTCAAACCTTGCAAACTGTGGAAACTGAGCTAGAAGGAACGGTCATTGAGGATTTGGTCAATTTGCCGGTGATGACTGACCCAAAGACCATTGCCGCCATGGAATTGCTGGGCATGATTATGCCCATGGTATTTATTGCAAAGCCCACTTTTCTGCCCTTTGTTTGCGCAAAAATTGTGAGTTTATCGCTCCAGTTTGGCAACACGCCTGTCTCAAGTGTTGGTTATGCGACTTACGGCTTAGTTTTAGCCACGGGGTTCGGTCAGGTCGATCGGGGCTATCGCTTGGGAAAAATGTCCTTAACCCTAATTGATCGACTCAATACAAAAGCATACAAGTGTTTGAGCATTCTTTTCTTTGCGGCCTGTGTTCAGCACCAGAAAGAATCAATGACTTCCATAGCTGCTTTGCTCAAGCAGGGATATTTAACCGGTATAGAAGCCGGTGACTTTTTATATTTAGGCTATTGTTTAGCCCACTATTTTTATGCTTATTTCTATGGCGGCAAGGAATTATCTGGACTGCAAGCCGAGGTTGATCAATTCTGTTCTGCTATTGCTTCGTCAAAGCAAGATAACGCTCTGGCGTACTTGCAGATGACGAGTGAGTTTCTTGAACGATTGTTGGTCACACACCGCCAGCCCGCTCTCTTGATTGGCGATCGTTATGACGAGACGAAAATCTTTCCAAAACATCTTCAAAATCAGCAACTAACTGATCTTGGGATTGCTTACACCTACAAATTGATCTTGGCCTATTTGTTTGGTGATTATGGGCTTGCCCTTGAATATCTCAGTGAAGTCAAGCAGTATCTAGATAACATTGTCGGAATGTTGCATATTCCCGCCATCCATTTTTATGGAGGGTTAACCTGTTTGGCAGTCGCGATCGGCAAGCCCGAAAATGAGCGATTAGAGCTACTCGCCTTGGTGGAACAGCACCAAAGCAGCCTATCAACTTGGGCAGAGAATGCCCCGATGAATTATCAGCATAAACTGGATCTGCTGACAGCAGAAAAACATCGATTTTTGGGCAATTTCTTGGAGGCAATTAATGGCTATGAGCGGGCAATTTCGGGTGCTAAGGCTAATGGTTTCATTCAAGAAGAAGCCTTAGCATATGAACTGGCCGCGCAATTTTATCTCGATTGGGGTAAGGAGAAAATCGCCGCCAGCTATATGCAGGAAGCCTACTATGGCTATGCTCGCTGGGGAGCGAAAGCCAAAGTGGTTGATTTAGAGCAACGCTACGCCCAATTACTACAACCGATTCTGCAAGCGGCCAATCAACCCTTCGCCCTTTTAGAAACCCTAGCGACGATCACAAATCCTGCTGATTCATCACGCGCCACTCCGCATGGAAGTTCTAGCGGCAGCATTAACCAAATGCTTGATTTTACTGCCCTGCTACAGGTCTCTCAAAATCTGGTCAGTACGATCGCCCTAGATGAATTGCTGCAAACCCTAGCTCAGACGATGTTGAAAAACTCGGGAGCCGATCGATGTGCCTTAATCCTTTGGGAGGGCGATCGATGGCAGGTGAGAGTGATGGCAAACCCAGAGCAGGTGACATTGCAATCGACTCCCTTAGACGATAACCCCGACATTCCGATCAAGCTGATTCAATATGTCAAAAACAGGGCAGTAACGGTTGTTGTCAATGATCTTGATACCGATTTACCCGTCATTGGTGATTATCTAAACTGCTATCAACCCAAGAGTGTCTTGTGTTTGCCAATTCTTAACCAAGGAAATGTGCGGTCTATTTTATACCTGGAAAATCGATCAACCAGTGGCGTGTTTACCAGCGATCGAATCACTATTTTGAAATTCCTTTGCAGCCAAGCCGCCATTTCTTTGGAAAATGCTCGACTTTACCAACAGTCTCAAACCTATGCGCAACAATTGGAACAGTCCCAATTGCAAATGGTGCAGAGCGAGAAAATGGCTTCTCTTGGCAACCTCGTGGCAGGGGTAGCTCACGAAGTTAACAACCCGATCGGCTTTCTCAATGGCAGCATTAACAATGGCAAGGATCACGTCAAAGACTTGTTGGCACATTTGGCGCTTTATCAGCAACATTATCCCAATCCAGTTATTCCCATTCAAGATCACGCTGAAGACATTGACTTGGAATATATCTGCGAAGATTTACCCCAGTTGCTGAACTCAATGCAGGGAGCAACCGATCGAATCAAATCGATCAGCACCAGCCTTCGCATTTTCTCTCGTGCCGACACAGAATATAAGGTCAGTGCCAATTTGCATGAGGGCATTAACAGCACGGTGCTGATTTTGAAATATCGACTCAAGGCAAATCAGTTTCGGCCTGCCATCGAAGTCAAAACTGACTACGGAGACATACCAGAAGTTGATTGTTTCCCAGGACAAATCAACCAGGTATTTATGAATATCCTGGCCAATGCAATCGATGTGTTTGATGAAATGGTGCAGGGTCGATCGTTCAAGGAATTAGAAGCACATCCCCAAATCATCACAATCAGTACAACTGTTGTTGATGATCAAGTGCAGATTTCAATTCGGGATAATGGCAAGGGCATTAGCGAAGAGGTGCAAGCCAAAATCTTTGACCATTTGTTTACCACAAAGGGCGTGGGCAAGGGGACGGGATTAGGGCTAACGATCGCCCGCCAAATTGTCGAGAAAAAACATGGCGGCAGTTTGACAGTCCAGTCAGAATTAGGACAGGGAACTGAGTTTTTGATTCAACTGCCAATCAAGGGCTAGACAAGGCTGCAAAACATTGCTCAACGGCAATAATTCGATCGGGAAAGGCGATCGGGGCGATCGTCTCACCAGGTTGCAAGATCAGCCGATCGCCATAGCCATCAGCACGGGGCGATCGATAAACTTCTAAGTGGCGCTGCTCCAAGTCTACTAACCAATAGTCCCCGATCGCCTCGCGGGCATAGTAAAATCAGAGTCAAAATCTGTAAGAAAAATGAGTCTCAATAAACCTTTAAAAATTAAAAATCTGAAGACTAGAGGAAGAAAAACAGCATTTAAAGATCCTTTATTTCAATCAGGAAAGCAAGTCAATATTGGCTGTTTTCCAACAGCTATTCTGTCACTTGCTTTGACTGTGGCAGGCATCTTTTTGGTGCATAAAGTTGATGCTGTTAGCATTAGAATTGGGGCCTTTGTATTTGTATGTGTTGCCTCAGTGGCAATTTACATCTTTTTTAAAAAACGTCCATGGAATGTATCGCTGGAAAGAGCATTGATATGGATCGGACTGATATTCTTGTCGATATTTCTATTATCTAATGTTTTCTTCTGGATGCCATTGAAAGATAAACAAGCAGAATATCGCCCTGAAGCTGTACCAGTTCCTTGCTTACAGCCCTGCCCAGCCTTCTACTCTGACAAGAGTCAGTGGAAGTACATCCCAATTTCTGCACTATCAACACCTGTCTGGCTTGATACATCGTTTTTTTCTTCCAAAGCAGGGTTTCGTGGAAAAAAAAGTTACTCAGTAAAGGTTGCTACAAAGACGACATCAAATGAGTTGGCAATACTACAGATACAAGGTTGGTGTGATGGATATGGAACAACAAACTACAGAGCCAGTGGCAGATATGAGCGCATTACAATTTTGGACAAAGCAGGTGAATATGTTATCTCTGACAGCTTGTCAAGAAACCCTATTCATGAGTCAGTTGATGCATCTCAGTTAGGACTATATTCTGAAATGCCAACCTGGTTATTTCAAGAACTTTGTCACTCTATTCTTTCCAATAAAAAGTCTCCTTGAACTAAGATTTTTGAGTCATCATAGAGATCGCTCAAGATTGATTTCCTATCCCCCGCTTTATTCCAAGGCTGCAAATCAGAGTCGAGTTCACAAAAGACAACTTGAGAATATCCCACGCTTCGTAAATGTTCAGCCTGCACCAAAATTGCTGCCAACACTGCTAAATCATAGGGTTTGAGAAAGAGTCCGTCGATTGCCCCAATTTCAACCTGACGTTTCAGCATCGCCTCTGACAGTGAAAAAATTGTGAGTCCGGGATTTTCTGCTAAGTTTGCTAATCGCTCCGGTGTTTCCGCTAGTTGATGAGTTACCAGTCCATCAAACTGATCAAAAACTCGAAAGGCCGCACCAGCATCCTCAACAGTAATTCGACCTTGATTTCTTGCCCATTTCACGAACTTGCGAAAATCATCAGAGCGAGATCGCGGCGCAAACCGCCGAAGTACTGTTTCGCGTGCTTCTATTAAACAAATAGCCGGTAAGTATAGATCAAAGCATCCAGCATTAGCCTGCTCCAGCAGTTGAACAGATTTTAAGCTTTGTAGGTGGGCTGGAGCAATGACATCAACAACCCAATTGGTTTCAACAAAAACAGCTTGCCCCTTCACGCCGTTACCTAACTCCATCGTGGGCCGCCAGATCTGATTTCACCCATACGCAGCAAATTGAGAATGGGTTCACTGAACAAATGCTGCAAATCCTCAGGCAGTTTCTGAACATTGGTGGCTAGAGTTAACCCTTCCATCCATTGCTGAACTCTGGTGGCAAACTCCCATCCAGCTTGTGTCGGAGACTGATTTCTGGTGGAGGGTAGCAATGTTTCGGGTAGCTGGGCCTCGCCGATTACCTGGATAGAGCTTCCATCAGATTGTTCCAAAGAATCGTGAAGCAACGTAACCGTTACACCACAAATTAGCAAGCCATTGGCGCAACCTAGTGAAAGCATAAAACGCTTCAAGCAATCGATTAAAACACTGTCAAAGCTACGGCTCGTTAACTTTATCAAAACAATTACTAAATATTCACCATCGGGACTAACCACAACGATATCTGGGTGATCATCACGAACTCTGCTGTTAACGATTGTCGTGTTCATGCTTGGATTCTGGTATGAATTTACAGTGTTGCCTACCTTTTCAAGATAACCGCCAAACTAGGGCCTTGACCTGATGCGATCGCTCCGTTTGCAGTTGTTGGATCATGACCATCTCGATCAATTGGTGGCGATCGACCAGATAGCCTTGGGTGGTCTATGGAGCGCCGACACCTATCGCCGGGAACTGGATAGCCCGAATAGTGATTTGCTCGGGGCGATCGATCCGCAGGGGCAACTGATCGGGTTTGGCTGCGCCTGGGCGATCGTTGACGAATGCCACATCACGGCGATCGCCCTGCGGCCCGAGTGGCAACGGCAGGGCTTGGGCCAAACCCTGCTGTGGGGCCTGTTGAGCTTGGCGCGGCAACGGGAAATGAAACGCGCCACCCTTGAAGTGCGACCCAGCAACCAAGCCGCCCTCTCGCTTTACGAAAAATTTGGCTTCCAGGAGGCCGGCCGTCGCAAACGCTACTACGCCGATGGCGAGGATGCGGCGATCCTGTGGTTAGGCAAGTTGGATTGGCCCCAGTTTGCTCAACAGCTCGATCGCACCGCTGCTGACCTGAGCGATCGACTGGCGCAACATCAATGGCAGTGGTGGGGAGAGATTATGCCCCCAACCGCCGGGGTCGGCAGCCCCCCAAGCCATGCGCTAGATTAAAAACCTATCTTTCAATCCTGCCCAACAGGTTCACCCAATTTTTGGGATTCACCCCAGTCCGCTGGCTCAATGGGGGTCTGCCAAATTCTGGCTAATGCTTGAGCTGGCCCATGTTTCACTCCCGATCGGGCCGTTTTGCCGCTGGCCCTTGCCATCAGTAATCCTGAGATCCGATTTTCAACCCAAACGTTCTTTAAAAATCCTAAAAGCATTCATCAATCCATCCCCCAGGATCGCCCAAAAGGCTTGATCCCCCCCTACCCCATCGGGGAACAAAATCCCCCGAAAGTTCATGGCAATTTCTCGAGTTCTTGAGCTTGCCAAGGGGAAGACGATCGAGTTGGGGAAACCGCCCGATCACCCCCCAATTGCCGGCCAGGTCAGCCCCAAACTGCCCAAACCGCGCGTGTTAAAATCAGATTTGCCAGCACTTCGCAGGTGATAGGGAACCGCCAATGTTTGAACGCTTCACTGAGAAAGCCATTAAGGTGATCATGCTCGCCCAAGAAGAGGCCCGCCGCCTGGGTCATAACTTCGTGGGCACTGAGCAAATCCTTCTCGGACTCATTGGCGAAGGCACTGGTGTAGCCGCCAAAGTCCTGAAATCCATGGGTGTCAACCTCAAGGACGCTCGGATTGAGGTCGAAAAAATTATCGGTCGCGGCTCCGGTTTCGTGGCTGTGGAAATTCCCTTCACGCCCCGGGCCAAGCGGGTTCTGGAACTGTCGCTCGAAGAGGCCCGCCAACTGGGTCATAACTACATCGGCACAGAGCACTTGCTGCTGGGCCTGATCCGCGAAGGAGAAGGGGTCGCGGCCCGAGTGCTGGAAAATCTGGGCGTTGACCTGTCGAAGGTGCGCACCCAAGTGATTCGGATGTTGGGCGAAACGGCGGAAGTGACTGCCGGTGGCTCCCAAGGCCGCACCAAGACCCCAACCCTGGATGAGTTTGGGGCTAACCTGACCCAACAGGCTGCTGAAGGCAAGTTGGATCCGGTGGTGGGTCGCCAGAAGGAAATTGAGCGGGTGATTCAGATTCTGGGTCGCCGCACCAAAAATAACCCGGTGTTGATCGGGGAGCCGGGCGTGGGTAAAACCGCGATCGCCGAAGGGCTGGCCCAACGGATTGCCAATGGCGATGTGCCGGACATCCTGGAAGACAAGCGGGTCGTGACGCTGGATATCGGTCTGTTGGTGGCCGGTACCAAGTATCGCGGGGAGTTTGAAGAGCGCCTGAAGAAGATCATGGATGAGATTCGCCAGGCCGGTAACGTGATCCTGGTGATCGATGAAGTCCATACCCTGATTGGCGCGGGTGCTGCGGAAGGGGCGATCGATGCCGCCAACATACTGAAGCCAGCCCTCGCACGGGGCGAATTGCAGTGCATCGGCGCAACAACCCTGGATGAGTACCGCAAGCACATCGAGCGGGATGCGGCCCTGGAGCGGCGCTTCCAGCCGGTGATGGTGGGCGAGCCGACCGTGGACGAAACGATCGAGATTCTGCGCGGTCTGCGGGAGCGCTACGAGCAACACCACAAGCTGAAGATTTCCGATGAAGCGCTGGAGGCGGCGGCCAAGCTGTCCGATCGCTACATCAGCGATCGCTACTTGCCGGACAAGGCGATCGACTTGATCGACGAAGCGGGATCGCGGGTGCGCTTGCTGAATTCCCAACTGCCTCCGGCCGCCAAGGAATTGGACAAGGAGCTGCGGGAAGTCCTCAAGCAAAAGGACGAAGCTGTGCGATCGCAGGACTTTGACAAGGCCGGCGAGCTGCGCGACAAGGAAATGGAAATCAAGCAGCAAATCCGCAACATCGCCCAAACCAAAAAATCGGAAGAGCGGGCCGATGATCCGCTGCAACCGGTGGTGGACGAGGAGGACATCGCCCAAATCGTCGCCTCCTGGACGGGTGTGCCGGTGAACAAGCTCACCGAGTCCGAATCCGAAAAGCTGCTGCACATGGAAGATGTGTTGCACCAGCGGCTGATTGGCCAAGACGAAGCGGTGAAGGCCGTGTCTCGCGCCATCCGCCGGGCCCGCGTGGGTCTGAAGAACCCCAACCGCCCGATCGCCAGCTTCATTTTCTCTGGCCCCACCGGGGTTGGGAAAACCGAGCTGACCAAGGCCTTGGCGGCCTATTTCTTCGGCTCCGAAGAAGCGATGATCCGCCTCGACATGTCGGAATACATGGAGCGGCACACGGTCTCGAAACTGATCGGTTCGCCTCCGGGCTACGTGGGCTACAACGAAGGCGGCCAACTGACGGAAGCCGTGCGTCGTCGTCCCTACACCGTGGTGCTGTTCGACGAAATCGAAAAGGCCCACCCCGATGTGTTCAACATGCTGCTGCAAATCCTGGAAGATGGTCGCTTGACCGATGCCAAGGGCCGCACGGTGGACTTCAAGAACACCCTGATTATCCTCACCTCGAACATCGGTTCCAAGGTGATCGAAAAGGGTGGCGGCGGTCTGGGCTTCGAGTTTGGCGAAGACCAAGCCGAGTCTCAGTACAACCGGATCAAGTCCCTGGTGAACGAGGAGCTGAAGAACTACTTCCGCCCCGAGTTCCTGAACCGCCTGGACGAAATCATCGTCTTCCGCCAACTGAGCAAGGACGAGGTGAAGGAAATCGCCGAAATCCTGCTCAAGGAAGTGTTTGCGCGCTTGACCGAGCGCGGCATCACCCTGGCGGTAACCGACAAGTTCCGCGAACGGTTGATCGAAGAGGGCTTCAACCCCAGCTACGGGGCGCGGCCACTGCGTCGGGCAATTATGCGCCTGCTGGAAGACGTGCTGGCGGAGGAAATCCTCTCCGGCCGGATCAAGGACGGCGACACGGCCACGATCGACCTGGACGAAGACCGCAACGTGAAGGTGGACGTGACGGCCGGTGCGCCGCCCGCTGAAACCCGCGAGCTGGTGGGTCAAGGGGCTGAGTAACACTGAATCGAACGCGATCGAGCCAATCTCGTCTTGATCGCGATCAGGTTTAGTTCAGCTCGGTTCCAGCCCTTGATGGGAATGCACTAGTGCTCATTTGTGAAAGGGCGACCCGTTGGGGCCGCCCTTTTACGGTTTTTACTGACATTTGCTGGCATTTGCTGGGGCCAGTTCTTGATCCAGATTGGCTGAATACCACCCAGGGATCACCGCTGATCGACGCGGCGGCATCGATCGCACTGACCACAGCGCCAGTTAGCCGACTTGGGCGGTAACCCCAACGCTTGCAACAGAAAGCGCCATCGACAACCCCGATCGCCCCCGTAGCGACGCATCGAAAGCTCAACCGATCGACCGGTGCGGGCTTGGCGGGCGATCGTCGCTGACAATTGCCCCGACAATTGCCCCGACAATTTGTAGTGGAACGGGTCGAGCCAGTCCAGTTGACCGAGGGCATGGAGCCAACTGAGAGCGATCGCCCCTTCAGCAAACTGATCGGCAATTTCAGCGATCGTGCCTTCCTGGGGCAAACGTCGGGCCACAAGTCCCAAATTTTGAATTTGTTGGCGGGTTTGTTGCTGAAAGTGGCGATCGAGCCGTCGATCGGTGCTGTCTAGCCAGCCGGTGGGTTCACTGACCAACAGCAAAATATCGGCCGGTTGCCCATCCCGACCGGCGCGGCCAATTTCCTGCACATATTCCGCCGGGATCAGCGGTCGATGCCAATGAACAATCCAGCGCACATCGGGGCGATCGATCCCCATGCCAAAGGCGCTGGTGCAGACCAAAAAGGGCAACTCACCCCCCACCCACTGAGCTTCCAACCGGCGGCGATCGGGCGGTGGCAACCCGGCATGATAGGCGGCTGTCTGGTGGCCCCGATCGCGCAAATTCCGGGCCAGGTCTTCGCAGGTTTGGCGGCTGCGGGCAAAAATCAAGCCCCCTTGGCCGGGGCGATCGCGTAACCACCGCCGCAAACGCCACTGACGCTGGGCGGGAACCCAACAGCGCTGCACCTGTAATCGCAGGTTGGCTCGATAGGGGGATTGCTCAAACCGGGCTGGGTTCCGCAACCCCAGCACTTGGGCAATGATGGCCCGATCGGTGGGGGTGGCGGTGGCCGTGAACGCGGCGATCGGGATTGGCTTTTGGGCCGCTGCTTCCAGGGTTTGGCGGGCGATCCCTAACCGGCGGTAGGCGGGCCGAAAGGTTTCGCCCCACTGGGCCAAGCAATGGGCCTCATCGATCGCCAGGCCCTGAATTTGGGGAGCTAACCGCAACAACCGTGACCAAACTCGCTGGCTGAACAGAGTCTCGGGCGACAGATACAGCAATCGCAACTGGCCCCGCTCCAAGCGATCGAGCACCTCTTTTTGTTGCGATCGAGGCACTTCACTATGCAGGGTGGCGGCCGGCAATCCCTTGGCCCGCAGGTCTGCCACTTGCCGATCCATCAGCGACACCAGGGGCGACACCACCACAGTCAACCCCGATCGCAACAGGGCTGGCAATTGAAAACACAAGGATTTACCGGTTCCCGTTGGCAACAGGGCCCACAGATCCCGTCCTTGCAAAATGGTTTGGATGATGTCGCCCTGGGGGCCGCGAAATCCGTCGTAGCCCCACAGGGTTTGAAAGAGCGATCGCGCCCGTTGCCACTCATCCATCCCGATCACGCCTCCGCCCCGGATGCCGCGCCATTCGTCAGTGGCCTAAACCAATGGCCTAAACCGAAGCCAGGGGGCGATCAGCCGGTTTGGGATCAACTTTGCTGCACACTTCGTAGAAATTCGTGACCGGCGGTTTCAGGAAAAGGTGAGCCATTTTGGCAAAAATTGCCTCGCAAGCTTCATTGCGATTGGCATCCATATCATCAATGTTGTCCCAAAAGATCACCGCAATGCCGCGATCGCTGTTGGTCTCTTGCAGCAAATAAGCCCCTTCAAAACCCTGTTTGTAGGTGGAAACTGCCGCTTCAAACAGTTGTTGAGCTTCGGCAAATTTGCCCGGCCGAAATTCCCCGATCGCCACGTAGGCATACTGATGCTTCAGGAAGTCTAGAAATTCGCTCATAACGCTCGTTGAGTCCTAACGGTGCTTGCTTAAGGCCAGCCTAACTCGATCCCTTGACGCAACTGAAAAAAGCCGATCAAACATCACTAACTTGTAGCGAATTGAAACGCTTTGCAACTTCTCGGTTTGCTAACTTTACGAAGCAATAATCAAAGCGATACTAAAGGTCATAATCAGCCAGTTGAACGAATCGACTTTCGACCAAATTTTTTTAGTTAACTTGGCTAACTCAGTAGCCCGTAGGGTGGGCAATGCCCACCAAACCGTTGCTTCACCGTTGCTTCATAAGCATCTGCGATATGGCGTGCCAATTATTTTAGGTAAAGGCTGTAACTTGGTTCACTCAGTTAACTCAGTTAACTCGGCTAACGGCGCGATCGGGTGATTGCCCAAAGTCCCAAAAATCCCAAACCCACGCCACCCACACCCAACCACACCAGTTCCCCAGAATGCCATGGGGTCTCGGTGGTCGTTTCAGCGGTGGCGGCTACTGGTGAGGCGATCGCAGCGGCCACGGGAGCGGGACTGGTCGTGGGGGCAGCTCCGGCCAGCACGGTGGTTTCGTATCGAAACTCAAAGGGTTGGAAGTCGCCCGGTTGTTTCGGCTGACCTTTCAACACCAAGTCATAGGCCCCCGCTGCCGGAAACACGGTGGTTGCGCCGGGCATGTTTTGAAACCCTTCGGCGGCCTTGGGTGTAAGGGGCGGTTGCCAGGGTTGGGGGGCTGTCGGACTTTGCAAGCGGGGGCTGATGGTGAGTTGGCAGTTGCAGCGATCGAGGGGGATCGTTGCGCCGCCTTTGCGAGTGAGGCTAAACCAAACGGTGGCCGGCTCCCCCGATCGGGGGTTGTGGTCGGGTTCCAAGTGAAACAGGGCCGCCACGTCGGCTCCCGTCTTCACCTGGTGGGCCCCCGAGGGCCAGGTCAGGCCAAACCCCAGCCCGATCGCCCCCAAGCCAACAACCATCCAGCGAGCTGCCCGGCTCACGCGGCTTGCCCCAAATAGGCTTCCAGAACCCTTGGATCCGCTTGGATCATGTCCGGGGAGCCATCCGCTAAATTCTGACCATCCGCCAAAACCCACACCCGATCGCACAGGGACATAATCACATCCATGTTATGTTCCACAATCAGGAAGGTCAGTCCTTCCCGATTCCAAGTTTGGATTCGATCGCAGATTTGCTCAATCAGGGCTGGATTCACGCCGGCCGCTGGCTCATCCAGCAACACCAACTTGGGTTGCACCATCAGGGCCCGTCCCATTTCCAGCAGTTTGCGCTGCCCACCGGACAGGGAACCGGCATATTCCCGCGCCATGTGGGCCAGGCCGATCGCCTCCAACAGTTCCATGGCTCGCAATTCCAAGTCCCGCTGCTGGCGACGGATGCGGCTGCTTTGAGTCCAAACTTCCCAAAACCGTTCGCCCCGTTGGTCTTGGGCTGCCAAAATCATGTTCTCCAACACCGACAGCCGGGAGAGCACCCGCGCCACCTGGAAGGTTCGCACCATCCCCTGGCGGGCGATTTGGTGGGGCGACAGATTGTGAATGGGTTGCCCATCCAAAAACACTTCACCACTATCGGAGGGAATGAAGTTAGAGAGCAGGTTAAAGAGGGTGGTTTTACCCGCGCCGTTGGGGCCAATCAGGCCGGTAATACTGCCCGATCGCACCTCAATGTTGGCTCCCTTCACGGCTTTCAGGCCCCCGAAGCTTTTGCAAAGTTGCTTGGCTTGCAGCAGGGGCCGAGCAGGCAGGGTTTCGGTCATTTGGGGCCGATCGCTGGTGGAAGGGGTCATGGCAACGGGCGACTCAAGGGGCAACGGGCCCCACGGGGCCCCACAAACACGGGACTGGCGGGATTCGAACCCGCGACCTAGCGCTTAGGAGGCGCTTGCTCTATCCATCTGAGCCACAGCCCCAAATCCAAATTTCAGACCGATTATAGGCGAATTTTTTGCGTTCCTTTAGTTAAGGCGGCAACGGTTACGGTGGTGGATTCACCTCAGGGGCGATCGCCTGGAGGGTCAATCGGTAATGGTAGAGGGCCACGGGACGGTTGCGGGTCACGGAGGCATAGCGATCGCGTGGGGCCAGATAAACGGCCGTGAACTGATCGGCTTCGATCGCGTCCGGGGCAGTGCGGCGATAATCCGTGGTGGTTTCCACCGCGTTGGCATAGACCGATCGCCCCTGTTGAGTCCCCTCGTTTTGAAAGGACTGCACAATCACTTCCGTAGCCAGAAACCGCCGATCACTCGGTGTTTCGCTGGCTCGATCGGTCACGGTGGAAACCAAGGCCCGCTGATTAGCCAACTTCAAAATCTGCTCATTGGGATTGCCCGGATCCGCCACCACCCCAGCAATGGCCCCTCGTCCCAGGTAAGCAGCGGCAATATTCAAACCGTTCAAGGCGCGATCGGCCACAATCGGGGCCCGATCGGGCGGTTGATATTTCCGCAGGGGAAAGGCACTCAGGGCCGGCGCAATGGTTTGGGGGCCAAATCGCACCGCAAAGCTCACGGGCTGTCCCAGGAGCGATCGATTGCTCTCAAAACCGGGAGTCACAATTTCCGGCGCGAACGGAGCCGACAACTCCAACAATGTACTGGTGACCTGCCAATCACCCGCCATCCACGGGGGATAGATCAAGTCTCCGGCGGCGGGTTTGGTGGGGGGTTTGGTGACCCAATAGGGAAAAGCATTGACCCGATCGAGCAGGGGGCCCGCCTGGGCCACGGACGGCCAACCCAACCAAGCCATGAACCCCCAACCAAGGGCCAAACCCAGGGCAATCCCCGGGGCAAACCAACGGCTGAACCCTCGGCTTGCCGATCGCTTCGATCGCCGCGTCACCCCACTACCACCCCGTTTGGAAATTCATAAACAGCCCCACAAAAAACGCCAACTGGGCCGCCAGCACGAACATATACAGCACTGCGCGGGGCCGAAAAATGGACAGCAGCAGCCCGATCGCCTTCAGGTCAATGATGGGGCCAAACACCAAAAAGGACAGCAAAGAACCGCTGGTGAACGCACCCGAAAAGGAAAGGGCAAAGAAGGAATCCACAGTGGAACAAATGGAGATCACCGCCGCCAACACCATCATGGCGATGATTGAGGTGACGGGCCCTTGTCCCAAACTGAGCACCACCTCGCGCGGTACGGCCACCTGCACCACCGCCGCGATCGCACTGCCCAAGATCAACACGCCGCCCAGTTCTCGCAGTTCCCGCACCACGTTCTCCAAAAACAATCGCCAGCG
This sequence comes from Limnothrix sp. FACHB-881, assembly GCF_014698135.1. Taxonomy (NCBI): domain Bacteria; kingdom Bacillati; phylum Cyanobacteriota; class Cyanophyceae; order Pseudanabaenales; family Pseudanabaenaceae; genus Limnothrix; species Limnothrix sp. FACHB-881. The sequence continues at coordinate 38,732 of NZ_JACJSN010000001.1, read as the reverse complement.
CTCGGCTCCACTCATGCGCTCGCGCGATCGATCCACCGCTAAGGACTGCATCGTGGCCAATGAAGACTCCAGCGGTTTGCCCGTGGTCACCCCTGGCCAGTAGGTTCCCGAGGTGAGCAAGCCCCGCTCCTGGGCCACTCGCTCAATGCCCGTTAACTCGCGCGATCGCAGCATGGAACGGGCCAAACCCGGATTCAGAAAAGGCCGTAAATCCTTTTGGGCCCCAAACACACAGCCCACAATCACCGCAATCAGCAAGGCCGCCAAAACCCGAAACACCACCAATTCGGGTCGATCGCGAAAGGCCGTCCAGGTGGCCCAAATGGCCACCGGATTGGCCGTGGGCGCAGCCAGCAAGAACCCCACCGCCACCGGGGCCGGAATTCCCTGCAACAACAGCCGCCGCGCCACGGGCACATTGCCACATTCACAGACCGGAAAGCAGAATCCCATCACGCTGCCCGCCAAGGCCCCCAAAACGGGATGGCGCGGCAGCAGGGAAATTAAGCGCCCTTCGTCAATGAACAGTAACAGCGCGCTCGAAAACACCACTCCCATGAGCAGGAAGGGCAGTGCCTCCACAATTAGGCTCAGGAACAGCGTAAAACCAGCGTTGAAAGCGCGATCGAGCGGCATTCAAATCTCCAAGCTCAAAGTCGGAAACTAACGAGGCCCAGGGCCCCATCGACCGGCGATGCTACGGGGCGATTGTACCGCACCGATACTAAAGAACTGACCGCCAGTCAGCCGCCCATTCGCCGCCGCCCGGCCGCCCATCAACCCAGTTGGGCCGCCGCCGCTTCGGATACCTGGGCAATCGCATCTTGGCTGAGGGTCTCCAACGCTGCCCGGGCCTGGGGTGCATCGAATTGCCCCAAGGTGAGGGCTAGCCGGTGGCGCACCTGCCAATCGCTGCTGTCCATAAACGGTAACAGATGGGGCAAGGCGCGATCGTCCGCCAACTCGCCCAGGGCCCCAATGGCCGCCAGCCGCTCCAACTCGTTGTCCGAAGCCAAGGCCGACAGCAGCACATCCACCGCCCGCAGGTCGCCCAATTCTCCCAGGGCCGAAAGGATGCTGAAGCGCACCAGCCATTCCCCGCTGGATTGATACAAGGCCACCAAGTCTTCGTAGGCCGCCGTCAGCTTCAAGCCACCGAGGCAGTCGGCCGCCGCGGCCTGCACGTCCGGTTCCGGATCCGACAGCAACCCCCGCAACAGCTCCAGCGATCGATCGGGATCTTGCCCGCCCAGGCTGTCAAACTGGCTCACCGCCGCATAGCGAACTCGGGTGTTGGCATCCCCGATCGCCAGTTGAATCAGCGCAAATCCTTGATCCGGCGGTAGGGCACGAATATCATTCACCGCCCGCAGGCGATCGCTCAAATTCTCAGAATGCAGCAACTCGCGAATTTGGTCAGGCGTGGCAGTCATAACAGAGTCATTTAAAGAACGTAGTCAAACAGAAATTCATTCAATCAACCAACAAACCAACCAACCATCAACCCGGCCCCAATCCCAGCCGAACAATGGGCGAAACAGGCGATCGCCCTTGGGCCCAAAGATGGGGTGGCGCTTTCAGCAACTATACGGAAAAACCGGAGACGCTTCACGGCCCTGCGATCCCCGTCCAAGGACGTAGCAGGGCTTTCAGCGTTGGAATCGCCATTTCTTAAACATACTGACAGATCCCCAGGCAAGTGGTCGCATAAATTTAAAACATAAATTCAAGAGCCGTTACCTGAAATAGCAGCTCACCGCATTTCTGATACAAGGCTGTTATATTCATCAGCCATTACTCAACGAATGAGTAAACATTGATTGCAACAGAGACTATCCTCAAAAACTCGATGGTAGATTAGCAACATGAAGCGAGAGAGCTTCAGCTCCGAAACAGCCTCCTAACGACTCCTGTTGAAGAGTCAATTGCAAATAGTTTGATTGCAAAACGCTGTTTTTCGTTCAAGATCGAGCAATAGCACCCTGCTGAGACGCTCATTTCTCCCCAGCTTAATTATCCAGGGAATTTCGGTTTAAGTTGCTGAAACAGCAATTTTCAACCTTCATGAATCCTGTGTGAATCATGGCAGTGTTGAGACCGAATCCGCTAAGGATCAACGTATGAGAGGAGAACAGAAGCAGTCTATCGCTTGGGTGCTATTCTCGTTTTTGAATTTGGGATTGAATCCAATTGCGCAAATAATCATCCACCAGATCCGGCACTTCATCATGGGGACAATGGCCCGCATTTAAAAAGTGCTCCGTGATCTGATCGAAGTATTGATGAAACTGAGCCGATCGCGCCCTGGCTTGCATCCAAGGATCTCCTTCGCCCCACAGCAACAGCAAGGGAGATTGCAACTTGCCCAGGAGTTGATCAACGTTTTCACCCCGGGGAGATTTAAACACCGAAGCGAACACTTTCACGGCTCCCGGATCGCAAGAAGGGCGATAAATTTCTTCCACCAGGCGATCGGTCACGGCGGTTTGATCTAAATACACCTTTTGCAGGGTTTTGCGAATGGTGGATTTGCGTCTGGCATTTTGGAATAGTAAATAGCTGGGCAACGGCTGCAACAGCACATTCCGAACTAGCGATCGAACCAGTTTTTGGAACCCATTGGGCTGAGTTTGGGTTGTGGTTTCCGTGAAAGGGCCCGCACTATTCAAGAGGGCAACCCCACAAACCGATTCGGGATGATTGGCAGCCACGCAAAGGGATGCATAGCCCCCCAAGGAATTCCCGGCGATCACAACCGGCTGACCAATCACCTGCTGAATGAATTCCTGGAGCTGCGCTTGCCATAGTTGACCGCTGTAAACCCAATCGGGCTTGGCCGATCGCCCAAAGCCCAACAGGTCGATCGCCCAGACTTCAAAGTCTTGCTGAAGATCCGCAAGGTTTTTGCGCCAATGATCCGTCGAAGCTCCAAACCCATGCACCAACAGAATGGGCGGTTGCTGGGGATGGCCCGTTCCCGATCGCACGTAGTGAATCGCTTGATCGCGCCACTGCCAAAACTGGCTGGGGGGCGCATCGGCCGCCGCCAACTGAGCACGGCGGTCAAGATTTGGGGCGATCGGGAGATTCACGGCAGTCATGGGGCTAGATTTAGGGAGCGATTATAAATTTATGTAAATATTCTAGCGCCAAGCTCAAATCTTGTCGCGATCATGGAACTTCTACAAGCCTCACACCAGTCAGGGTGTTATGAATTCAATCGCAATGTTCACCAGGTCAAAATAGATTAAAAGATTTGGCTGAAATAAGGATTGGCTCTATGGCAGATGCTAAAACAGAGTTTCTCTTGGGATCTGGATAGAGAGCGTTTTTTGGACAAGTTTGGACAAGCTTGTTCTGAGCGAAATATCGAATCACGAAATTCTGGCCCCTGTTCACAGCCGGTTTTTATTTACACACAGCGTCTCTTGATCTTGTTTGTAAATAAAAACTTGTGAGCAAAAGCTTGTGAACACAAACTTGTGACCTTGATCTTGAATAGTCAAAAGATTGCGCGATTAGCTTGCGCGATCGATTCGTCTGTTCTTTGAAATTTGAAACTGCTCCCCCCATTGGTCGGGAGCCAGTTTCGCTTGCCCATTAACCCTAGTCAGGACTCAACTCAATGACAGCCTTGAATAGCTTGTTTGATGAATCTTTTTATCTGGCAGCCTATCCCGACGTGGCAGCAGCCGTTCGCAATCGTCAACAGGTCAGCGGTTTGCAACATTTCCTGAATTCAGGGATGCGGGAAGGGCGCACAGCCATCAGCCGGTTCTATAGCCAACCCGATCGAGAGTTGGCCTATCGTCAAGCCTATCCCGACGTGGATGCAGCCCTTCGATCAGGTGGTTTGGCCTCCGGTTTGCAGCACTATTTCCAGTCAGGAGAATCGGAAGGCCGCAGCCTGTTTCCCCGCGCGTTTGATGAGCAGTGGTATCGCAAACGGTTCTCGGATGTGAACAATGCCATCACCCAAAAAACCTTTACTTCCGGATTAGAACATTACGTGCGGTTTGGGCGTGGCGAACAGCGTGCCCCCTCAACCTTTTTTGACTTTGACTATTTTCAAGCCTATCCCGATGTGAAAGCGGCCAGGGACAACGGCGCGGCGTTTTTATCCGGCTGGGATCACTTCAATCAAGCGGGTCGCATTGAAGGGCGAGTGGCCACATTTTCGGGAACCAAAGGCAATGATTTGGTGGTGGGCAATGGGGCCCTCGATACGCTCACAGGGGTCGAAATGGATGCGGGACGATGCTTTGCGGGTGGCACGTTAACCGGTGGACAATGCCGAGAATATCTCTCCTTGGGAGCCAACGAACTGGATACATTGACGGGCGGGCCCGGTGTGGATTCCTTTGAAGTGGGCCGCCAACTCACCACCCGACTTGGCATCAACTACGACCCCTTTTACACCGCTGCTGGCAATTCAGATTTTGTGCGCATTCAGAATTTTGAACCGGGCAAGGATCGCTTAATTTTAGGAACTAAGCAGGGAGATCCCGGCTTTAATGTGTCAGGCACTGAATTTGTCAGCGCTCCGGATGGTGTTTATGTTTATGCCCGGTCTCCGTTTCTGACGGGTGGGGCTGACCTGATGGCGATCGTGGCAGGGGTTGATCTGGATGCTAGCGATGTGTTGGTCAGCACAACTTTCTTGGGTAGCTAGTTTGGAGAGCGGCTAGTTTGGGCTACCACTATCCTTGCAATTTCCTTGCTTCTTTTGGTCACTGATTCCTCAGCGCTGATCGGGATTGAGTTCGGCCAGGCGATCGAGCAGGGGCTTGGTCATCCAGTTCAAGCCCACCTTAATTTGATGTTCTAGGGTGGGCATTCGGTACAAATACACCAGTCGCCGCAGGGCATAGGCCAGGGGCCCATCCAATTGCACCCCCAGGCCGGTGAGGGTGGCGCTGGTGTTGCCGAGGGCCAACATTTCGCCCAAATGCTGATATCGGAACGGCAGCAGGGGCCGATCGCACAAGGAAGCCCAAAGATTCCAGCCCACATAGTCCCCCGCTTGCAGGGCCGCTTGGCCGGTGCTGGGCACGGGACTGCCTTGGGGATCGTTGGCATCGCGCATTTCGGCAATGTCCCCGAGGGCGAAAATTTCAGGATGGTCGATCACCTGGAGGGTGGGTTCCACCAGCAGTTGATCGCGACCATTTTTGGGCAGGGGCAACCCTCGAACCAGCTCAGGCACTCGATTCCCCACCGTCCAAATGGTCAGCTCTACGGGAATATCTTCTAGGCGGCCGCGATAGTCGAGCATGATGCGATCGGGGCCGATGTCGCGCACGCTGGTTTCCCAATCAATCCAAATACCGCGCTGTTCTAAGGCCTTGTCAGCCGCTTGACGGTTAAAGTTGGGCGAATTGCGCAGAATTTGATCGCTTTGTTCAATCAGCCGCAACCGCCCTCGATCCTGAAGCCGATCGGCAAGTTTGCAAGCCAGTTCCACACCGCTGTAGCCGCCACCAACGACCGCCACTCGGATTTTGTCGCGATCAGTTGCTTCCAGGGCCCGCAGCCGATCTTCCAACCGATAGGCATCGGCGATCGACCGGAAGGGCAGGGCATGTTCCGCCGCGCCGGGGATCCAGTCCATCGGCGTTTCGCAGCCCAGAGCCAACACCAACCGATCGTAGGTCAAGGTTTGTGGTTGGCCGAAGACAGGGCTGAGGCTCACCTGCCGCTGTTGAAGGTCGATCGCCTCCACGGTTCCTTGCACAAACCGCACTTGGGTTCCGGCCAGCAACTCTGCAAAGGGCGGGGCCACCTCCCAAGATTGCAGCTCGCCGGTCATCAGCTCATACAGCAAGGGCAAAAACACGAATCGATCGCCCCGATCGACCAACAGAATTTCCGGGCGATGATCCCCCCAATCCAAGCGATCAAGGCGGAGGGCCGCATACAAACCCCCAAAGCCCCCTCCCAAAATCACAATCCGTGGGCTAGTGCTGTGAGCGGTCATAGGCTGGCGAGAAATAGAACTTGAAAGCAAATAATCGATCAGCCCAAGGGCGCGATCGAGCCGGGCCATCCACAGCCCCCAACCCCTTCAGTGTAGAAAAGCTGTGGTCTTTTTGGGCGGTTCGCAGATCATTCACCGTGCATTCGCAAATTACTCACCGTGCATTCGCAGATTATTCGCAGCCCATTCGCCGTGCGTTCGTAGCCCATTCGCCAAGCCAACGCCAGCCGATCGCCACAGCATCGTCAAACGGAGTTGCCATCCTAAAGGAGTTCAGCGCCTCAACACCCCTTAGCGCCTCAACACCATCAGCGCCCCAACACCATGCAGAAACTCCCTTCTCTCCAATTTTCGGGTCAACTGTTTTCGGCGGAAGCCCTGTTTCAGTGGATCGATCGCCTGTCCGATCGCCTTGGGCTGAGCCAGCCGCCCGTGGTCACCCGCGAACAGTTGCAAGCCTGCCCACCCCAGAGCCTCGGCCGGGAATGGATTGAGTTAGTCACCCGCAATGGCTATCCCTTGCTCACCAGCGGCCCCCGTCGCAAGCAATTGCATGATGCGATCCATGTGCTGACCGGCTATGACACCGACGATTGGGGAGAATTGGAAGTGCAAGCGTTTCTGTTGGGCTGCAAATTCCGCCATCTCCATCTGCCGATCGTGGCGGGTCTGTTACGGCGATTGGGGCGATCGGGACAACTTACCGGCCCATGGCGCGATCGAGTCCAGGCCGCCTATCGTCGCGGCCAAGCGGCCGCCGACACCTTCGATCCTGACAACTGGCCCGCTGAATACCTGCTGGACATGCCAGTGGTCACCGTCCGCGAATGCTTGGGAATTCCCGCCCGATAGCCTCCTCTGGTGGCCTGGTTGGTTTGGTGATCTGGTTTTTAAGGAATAACGGCGATTTCGTTATCAGTCGTCAAATCCCTCTCCCGACTTGGGAGAGGGATTTAGGGTGAGGGTTTTGATTGGGGCAAGAGGTCTAGTTTCTCAATGGAGACGGGGACTTCGCAGTTCCCGCGCCACCGCGATCGCCCAAATATTTTTCCAACAGAGCCACAATCTTTTCCTTGCGAGGCGGTTTGGGCAAAAAGTCCGTAGAACCAACCAACTTGGCCCGCACGCGATCGACCAGCCCATCTTGGCCCGTCAAAATTGTGACCGGCGTATCGCGAAACCCTTCCAAACGGCGAATCTGAGTACAAATCTCATACCCATTCACCACCGGCATATTCAAATCCAAAAAGATGAAATCCGGTCGGTGTTTGCGCAACAACGGAATCGCCTGCACCGGATCCTGCGTTGACACAAACCGATAACCCGCATGGGTCACAATATTTTCTAAAGACCGACAAATCACCATACTGTCATCAATGCAAGCCACCAGTGCCCCTGCCGTTGGTTCCAGCAAGCCCGAAAGGGGATTGGGTAAATCTGGCAAGCTCCGAAATTCCACCGCATTTTGTTGCAAGAAATAGCGCAAAATGCGAATGGCCACCATCGAAGATTGTTGCAGCTTAACGTCAATATCCCAAAAGGTTCGCTGACCATTAAACAGCGGCTGCAAACTATAAAAAGATGTGCTTTCCGTTTGTTCTTGAATTTTGGTATTCAAAGCCGACGAATCTTTCAACATCGGCGCACGATTGCTATAGTCCAAATCCAAACCCAGCAGTTGCCAGCGCTGCCAGAGTTGCTCTGCCACCTGCATCAAAGACTGGACTTCGCATTGTTCCAAAGTCACCTGGGATCCGGTGTCATGATCCAACAGGGGAAAGGGCTGCCAATTAAACTGCGGCTCCATCATGCTGGCCGCCGTAAAGAGCATTTCCTTGGCCGCCGTACAAACAATATCGCGAGCTTGCTCTGGGTTAATTTCTTCGGCTTTCAGGCCACGGGCCAGGGTGAGCTGTTCCCAAAAACGCAATTCTGAAGGGCTGGCAAATTCAATCCGAATTCGGCTGGGGCGAAATTGCGGGCAACTGCGTTTGATGGCGCGGCTCCAGCGACGAACGCGGTGAATTTCGCAGGTGGGATAACCGAGTTTGCCACGGTAAAACGGGAGCAACCAGGTGTGCTTGGTGTCGGTAAGCGACAGAACACCCGAGAGCTGCTTGGCATTGATCGTTGTCAGCAACGCCCTCAGTCTAGAAATCCCTGATGTTTGCCTCAACATCAACTCTGCGTATCCTCGTACCCTCAATAATTGGCAATGGCTGATTCAGGTGGGTGACGATCGCCCTCGATCTTTGACTTACCCCAAGCATAAATCGATCACTGCGGGCGATCGGTTGTCTGTGATCAGTTGTTAGCGATTGTCTGTTAGCGATTGTCAGCGATCACTGGCGCGTGCTCGGTGGGCCTGTGACCAGTTGTTAGCGATCGGTGGTCGGTTACGGGTGAATCGGTGACGGGTGAATGGGTATCCGTGATCGTAGGCTTATTCGGCCGACCCGATCCGAGGGGTCACGGGTCGAATAATTGCTTTTTCGCTCGAAATCCGCAAAAGCCGGACTTTAAGCCACCAATTTTGCGCCTAGGCGGAGACAACCTCAATAATGCCGAGTTGGCGAGCCTTGGAGGGGTTGGAAACCCGGTTGACTCGCGGCACAGCAAATGGGTCACGAAGTTTGGCCGACTTTGACCATAGAAGATGGTTCAGACGATGGTGGGGTGATAGTTGCATCAACCCGGCTTGGGTGCAACGATCGAGATCATCGATTCCCCTGATCAGAGCGAATGCCGGCGAGGGTGTATAGCGGCTGGGCAAATCGATCAGGTTTATGTCGATCAGGCTCATGCCGATCGGGCTAGTTCGGATCGAGCTAGTTCAGAGCAGGCTAGCTCGGATCGAGCTAGGCAGATCGAGGCGTGGAAACAAGCCGTCCATCTTCAACGGAAACGAGGCGATCAGCAACATCAAGAATGCGATTGTCATGGGTCACCATCAAAATTGTGCAACCCTGCTGCTTGGCGAGGCCTTGCATGAGGTTAACCACCTCCCGGCCAGATTGACTGTCGAGGGCAGCAGTCGGCTCGTCGGCCAACACGATTTTGGGATGGCTGGCAAGGGCGCGGGCGATCGCCACCCGTTGCTTTTGCCCACCGGATAAATCATCGGGATAGTAATCCGTGCGATGACCCAAACCCACAAGTCCTAGCATCTCGATCGCGCGCGATCGCATCTCCTGGACACTCCAACCCACATGCAGGGACAGACTCATTTGCACGTTTTGGGCAGCGGTCAGACTGCGATGCAAGTTGTGTGCTTGGAAGATATAGCCATTGTATCGTCGCGCCAAGACCAATTCTTCGGAGCTGGCCCCGTGGAGTTCTCGCCCCAACACGCTCAGGTGTCCTTCCTGGACGGAACGCAAACCGCCAATCAGCGTCAGCAGCGTGGTTTTGCCGGAACCGGAAGGGCCCGTCACCAACACAATTTCCCCGCGCCGAATTTGCAAATTAATCTCAAAGAGGACTTGTTTTTTCAGGTCTCCGTGACCAAACCAGTGATTGAGATTGGCAATTTCAATGGCCCAGTCGGCTTCGGGCGCGCTGTCGATCGCTGTGTTCAGCCTGTCGATCGCCCCGTTGGGCTGTCCCGTGACGGCTTGGTTGAGGATGGGGTGAGTCATGGTGGTTGATTTGCCTGTCTGAAATTGCCGCACGGGTTGCCGTGCCGGTTGCCGCACGGGTTGCCGCACCTAGAACATGTCTGCCGGATCCGCCGATTGCAAACGCCGCGAGGCGATCGCCCCCGACAAACAGCACATGACGAAGGTAACCATCAACACCAACAGCGCCCGCCCCAAGGTCATAAACATGGGCAAGTTGGTGGCATTACGGGTTAGGGCATATAACCCAGCGGACACGGCCAAGCTGGGCACAAACCCAACAATGGCCAAGATCAGCGCTTCTTCCAAAATCACGCCAATGAAATAGCGGTGGCGATAGCCCATGGCCTTGAGGGTGGCATATTCCCGAATGTGGTCGTTGACATCGGTGGAAAGCACTTGGTAGACGATGATTACGCCAATGCCAAACCCCAGGGCCACACCAAAGCTGAAGATGAACCCAATGGCGGTGTTTTTGGCCCAGTAGTCCTTTTCAAATTGCACAAATTCCGCTTTGGTCAGCACGTTCACATCGTTTGGCAAGGCGGCTTGCAGTTGGGTGCGCACGGTGACGGGATCGGCTCCCGGTTCCAGGTAAATTAGGCCGATGCTGACGCTGCCAGGATCCCGCCGGGGAAAGGCCCGCAAAAAGTTGCGATCGCTGGTGAGAATGCTGCCGTCGGCGGCAAAGGACGCGCCCACTTTGTAAGTACCAATGACCTCAATTCGTTTGCGATCGAGGTCGGTCTGCACGGGTTGGCCCCGATCGAGCTGGGCAATGGTTTTTTGATATTCCCCCCGGGCTGCCCGATCGAACAGATAGCGATCTTGCAGCTTCAGATCATTCTGATGCTGTTGAATTTCAGGGAAATCAAAGGCCGGGCGATCGGGATTGGTTCCCAAAATCAGGATTTGTTTTTCCTTGCGGGTTTCGGGATTTTTCCAGTTGCTAATCGTGGCATAGAGGGGATCCGCATTGGCCACGCCGGGGATCGCTTCCGCTTGAAACAGACGACGACGGGCAAAGCTAGATAGACCAATCAGGTTGCGGGCCTGGGCGCTGATCAACACCACATCGGCGGTGATGGCCCGGTTCAGCCGGGTGTTGCTGTCATAAAGGGCATTTTGGAACCCCAGTTGCATAAAAATCGCCAAGTCCGCGAAGGCAATGCCCGCCAAGGCCGTCAGTAGCCGTCCCCGATCGTGCCGAAGCTGTAGCCAACCGAGGGGAATGCGACGTTGCAGGGCCGCAACCCAAGCAGGGGTCGTCTTGGTTTCGGGATTGGGGCGAGGTTGGGGGGCGGCTCCCAAGTCAGCCGTGCCGGGAGCCAGAGATTCAGGGGCTGAGTCGGCAGAGCGAGTGAGGCGATCGAGCATGATGGGCATCCATCCCGAAGGGTTCTCAGACAGCGCGGGCAGTGATTGGGGAAACCCGGCTGCCAACGGTAAGCAAAAATTGAAGATCAGGACGCGCTAGACAGCCCGATCGATAAAGACTGGGGCCAAGACTGGGGCTAGGGCGCGTCGTCAAATCGCCTGAAACCCTGATTCCGCCGTTGGCAGATCGTGGGGGATAAGATGCTCAAGTCCCTTGTCACAACGACTGGAACGTGGAAAATCAATCGTTTCCGCCTGATCCTAGGAAATGACGACAGGCCCTAAGGCTGGGGCAGAGATTTCAGATCGATGGTGGCTTTTACTTGCAAATTGGTCAGATTGGCCACCCGCTGACCGTCGGTTGGCTCCAGCCGAATTCGCACTTCCACCACGCGCTCATCCAAATTGGCAGAGGGATCGATATCGCGGGTGGTCTGTTTGCGCACCTGCAACCCCGATCGCACCACCGATCCTCGCAGTTCACCGGAAAATGCATCACTCGTGATGGTGGCCGTTTGCCCCACGCGAACCTTGGGTGCATCGGTGTCATACACTTCCGCCACCACTTCCATTAGCTGGGTTTGACCCAAATCGGCAATGCCCTGGCTACCCACCAATTCACCGGGTCGAGCATAGATTTTCAGTACCTGACTGTCTCGGGGAGCGCGAATAATGGCGCGGTTGAGATCCGCCCGCGCCTGCTTAGCGGCGGCGATCGCAGCGGCCAGGTCTGCTTCGGCCACCCGCAAATCCGTGGGGCGCACCTCCGCAATTCGATCGAGGGTGGCCCGAGCGGCGGTGAGCTGAGCCACGCCCGTTGTCCGGATTCGATCGAGGCTGGCCTGGGCTTCCACCACTTTTTCTCGATAGGAAGCATCGATTTGGGCCAAATTAGCCCGCGCTTCCACCAACCGAGCACGGGCCGTATCCAGGGTGGTGGTTTTGCTGTCCCGTTGAGAGGCAGAAATCGCCCCCGTGCCATAGAGGCTGGCATAGCGATCGGCTTCCACCTGGGCGTTGGCTAACTCCGCTTCCAAACGGGCGATCGTGGCCCGCTGGGCGGCCAGTTGGGTATCCCGTTCCGCCAGCAGTCGATCGAGCGTGGCCCGTTGGGAGCGCCAATCGCCATCCCGCTGGGCCCGCACCCGATCGATCTCTGCCGACTGGGCATTCAGTTCGCCCCGTTTGGCCCCAGCTCGCACCCGATCAAGGGCCGCTTCAGCCGAATCCACCTGGCGATCAGCCCGTTCCACCGCCGCCGCCAACCGTTCCGCCTCATCCAAAATCGCCACCACCTGGCCCGCCCGCACCCGATCGCCCTCCTCCACCAACAGGCGGGCAATTCGCGAATCCGTGCTCGATGACGGAGCCGCCAGCGTAATCACCTCCCCCGCTGGCTCCAGTTGCCCCAGGGCCGTCACCACCGTTGGCGACGGCAAGGGCGTAACCACCGGAGCTGGAGTTTCCGCTGCCCGGCTGCGCAACAACACCGCGCCCCCACCCACCAAGACCACCGCTCCCAGGGCGATCGGAATCGTCGCTTGAGTCCATTGACGGGGATTGAGCAATTTCCAAGGAACCGGACTGGTCACGATGTCGCCCTCCGAATCTTGTGCAGCGAGCTGTGGAGTGAGAGAGGTATAGCAGGTAATCAAACTGAACTGTCTAGTTCAATTTTGAGTATAGCTAGACTAAACCGTTTAGTACAATAGGAATTAATGCGGAATTCATCCCAAATCGTAATTTGCGGACTCGATCTCTCCAAACCTTTAACCACAACGGCCTTTTACCGCTCAAAATCACCTGATGCAATCCAAGGCGATCGCCCATTAATCTTTAATGACTGCCCAGAGGAGAGTTAAGGTTGAAACCTTGCGGAAGCGTCATGGGTTGGAACCCGTCAAAAGTCAACGCGCATCAGCCGCGAATTAACGCTTACACCGCCTCCATTTTGTCAATCATTCATCCCGCCAATCCTGTCAATTCTGGGCAGGAAGATCCTGGGCAGAGATCGGGGCAGCCCAGCCCCCCTTGCTCAATTCCGTTGCTATTTTGTAGGTAATGACCATGTCCGTTCCGGCTGCGCACCCGATCGCCCCCCTCAGCAAAAAACGCCAGATCCTGGACGGAGCCATGAAAACCTTCCTGGCCAAAGGTTATGCAGGCACGAGCATGGATCGCGTGGCGGCCACCGCAGGCGTTTCCAAAGCAACGGTTTACAGCCACTTCCAAAGCAAGGAAAGTCTCTTTGGGGCACTGGTGGAAGAGCTGGCCCGCAGCAAGTTTCCAGAAATGTTTGACGAAACTCTCTTGGGGGCTGACCCACACCACTTTTTGCGGCATTTGGCCAATCTCTTCATCTTCAAGGTGGGCCAGGACGAAGGACATATGGCCTTCATTCGCCTGATCATGGCCGAGTCGGAGCGGTTCCCGGAGCTATCCGAACTGTTTATTCGGAATTTTTGCCAGCGCGGTTGCGAAGCCCTCACCAGCTACTTAGCAGCCCATCCGGAGCTAAAGATTGACGATCCAGAAGCAACCGCCCGCGTTTTTATTGGTGCTTTGGCCCACTTCAACATTACGCAAGAGATGCTGGGCGGTAAGCACTTGGTTCCCATGGATCCCCAGCGCGTCATTGATACATTGCTGGCCATGATTTTGCGCAATCCCTAGCCGGTGGCTCTCCATTCCCCGCACTGGATCCATCGACAGGATTGATAGATTTTTTTTATAGATTTCATCAGGCCCCATTGGTTCAGAAATCCATCAACTCGATCGCCCCACTCATGCAGATCGATCGCCTTGAGCTATCCAAACGCCGGGGATCGTGAATTGGCCGGGTTTCGCCGCCAGCCGCCAAAAAGTATTACCATTTTTTAACAGAGACTCAGTGTTTGGAGCACTGCGCGTTCTTCTTGGAAGGATTTCCCTCATTATTTCAATCATGACTATCGCCGCCTCTAATGCGATCTCAAATGGGATGGTTAATCCCAATAGTTCAGCCACGGAAGACGAGGGCAAAGGGCTTTTAACCCGTCCCGATCGCAACACCCATGACGGACAACCTGCGCAAGTGAACCAGCCTCCAGCAGTCAGCAAGGATGACATGATGGACGCGGTACGGACGATTCTGTTAGGGGTTGGTGAAGATCCCGAGCGCGAAGGGCTGCTGAAAACCCCGCACCGGGTGGCGGAGGCCATGCGTTTCCTCACCAGCGGCTATGACATGTCGTTGGAAACATTGGTCAATGGGGCCATTTTTGATGAGGGCCACAATGAAATGGTTCTCGTTCGCGACATCAACTTCTTCAGTCTTTGCGAACACCATATGCTGCCCTTCATGGGCCGGGCCCATGTGGCTTACATTCCCAACCAAAAGGTGGTGGGCTTGAGCAAGTTGGCTCGGATTGTGGAAATGTATGCCCGTCGTTTGCAGGTGCAAGAACGCCTAACCCGTCAAGTGGCGGAAGCGATCCAAGAAGTTCTGGAGCCTCGGGGGGTGGCTGTGGTGATGGAGGGAACCCACATGTGCATGTCGATGCGTGGGGTACAAAAGCCGGGTTCTTGGACGGTGACCAGTGCCATGGTGGGTGTGTTCCAAGAAGACCAAAAAACCCGCGAAGAGTTTCTGAACCTGATTCGGCATCAGCCGTCGTTCTAGGTTTTAAGGCAGGGCACTGAGGATCTGTCATCAGATCCTCGATCGTCTAAATCCTGCTGGTGCGAAGTCGTGGGGAGCCAAGGGTTAAGCCCCCGTCTACCTGTTGCGAAATCGTGAGGGATAAGGGGCTTAGTCCCCTTGTCTGCAACTTGTTTAGAAGCTTTCTGCAACTTGTCTAGAAGTTTTCTACGACCTGTCTAGAAGCTTTCTGCAACAGGTTTCTGGGGCGAATTTACTAGCGTCTTGGTCTATCGGCTTCTGCGCCCAATGAGCTGAGATCTGCATCATTGCCCGATCGGGGGTAATTCTGGAGCCGTCGGGGGGAGCGTTTGGGCCAAGCAGTTGGCATCTAAGAGCAAGAGTCCCTCTTGGGATTGAGCTGCCAAGCATCGATCGACCCGTTGAGCCAGCGCCGATCGCTGGCCACGGGCTAACCAGCGCCGAGCTTCTCCATAGGCGGGTTGGTATTGCCGTAACCAGTCATTATTTTCCAAGTAGTCGAGATCGAACGCGCCCGGATCCAGTAACCAGTGAGTGGGTTGATATTGGGCGATCGCGGCTCGCAACAGGCTGAGATCAGGGCTGTATTGGGCCCGCAGCAAGGTTTCCACGCGCGATCGAAACTCGCGGTAATAGCCCCAGTGGTAGGGAATTGCAAATTCGGCCCCCACCAAAACGGATTTACCGGCAAAGGTGGGGATGTTGCTGGCTTCGCCGGAAAGGGTGGCAATGCGCGTGTTGTTTGGATAGTCAGCCAAAATTTCATAGAGATCCGGTGCCTGGCCGATCACGTAGTTCGCTTTCGGGAACCCGCGCACGGCCAACGGATAGGCAACTAACAGCCCGATCGCCCCGAGCGTGAGACCCCAAGCCAGGAGTCGCCGCTGTCCTTGGGCCCAAGTCCAAAGCCGATCGAGCAGCAACACCAGCACAATTGCTGTGGCGATCGCCAAAACCGCTCGCAGGCCATGTTGGGTGTAGCGACTGGGCAAGTGCAACCGAAACAGCAACAGATGGGCTAACCCAAAGCAACCGAAACTGGCCAGGGTCAACAACGGCAGAACTTCAATGCCCGATCGCACTTGAGACCAGAGGGGAAACCGATCGCGCCAGCGCCAAATCAGGGGCAAGCCCAACCCCAAAACCAGCAAAGGCGGCTCCAGGGGCGGTTGAATGCCACTGCGACCCGCCGACAGCCAAAAACGCCCAAAATCTTCATAGAAAAAGCGCGATCGCCCATTGGGTAAAAATTCTGGCAACTGACGTGCTTGATCAACGGTGATGGTGGGGCCAAAGGTAGAAGCATTGGCCGCAAAGGGCAGCAACACCGCCACACAAACTCCCAACCCGATCGCCCAAATGCGCCAATGGGCCTCCCGCCGCCAGACCCCGATCGCTAAACGCAGGGTCAACATGGCCGCCGTCACCAAAACATAGTGGGGATAAAAACCCCCCAACAGCCCGATCGCCAAACACAGCCCCCAGGGAGATCGCTTCACCCAAGCCCACAGCACCATCAAAAACAGGGGATTCAAAAAAGCCCGCGCCGTGCCCGAAGCCAAATCGTCCTTCAGCCAAAGGTTTTGGAGAAACAGCAGCGCCGCCACAAAACCGGCAAAGGGAACCGGCAAAATGGCTCGCGTGACGGCCCAAGCCAATCCCCCGATCGCGCCACTGAGAATTAACGGCCACCCCTTGGCCGCCGTCACCGCTCCCCAATCCATCACTTCCGGGAACCAGTAGATGGCTCGAAATCCCCAGGGGGCAACGGACTCAAAATAATCCGCAATCCAATCGCCCGGAAACGCATCCGGGTGACTGAGCCGCAGCATCCAGAACAAATGTTGCCGACCGTCATCGGCCACCACATAGGGATCCGCAAAGGCTTCCGGCAAGATAGCCAAGCCATAGCCCAAGCCGAACAGAATACTGGCAATCCACCAGAGCCGATCGACCCAACGGGCTGGCTCGGGGTCAATCAAAAGCTGTCGAAGCCGGGCGATCGCAGACATCATGGAGGTTTGAAAAAAGGGGCCAGGGTGTTGAACCGAATGTCGATCGCCATCAGTCATGGGTTCATCGATGAACCCATGAACAACAACCCAGAGCAACCCTAGCGCCAATTTCAGTGCAACGAAACGAAGGGGTTTGTGCTGATGGTGCTGTTGATTAGCCCATCTTGCCAGGCGATCGCCCCCCTCGGGATCCTGCGTTTCCCCCTAGCACCACTGCCCCAGCGGTCATTCAGATCCCAGATATCTGGTTTAGGCTGGTAATGAGCGATCGCAAAACACCCTGTGAACCATGGGCTTCATTGACCCAAAAACGGATTTTGGCTTTAAGCGAATCTTCGCTTCTCCTAACAGCAGGCCCATCTTGAAAAGCCTGCTCAACGCCCTCATTTATGATGGGCAACTGAGGATTCAGGATCTGGAAATTTTAGATCCCTATCAGCAACCGGAAATTTCCGATTTTAAGTTGAGCATTTTGGATGTGAAAGCTCAGCTTGATGATGGCTCCACCGTGATTATTGAAATGCAGGTGGCCAAGGTGGAAGCCTTTATACAGCGAATTTTGTATAACACCACCAAAGCCTATGCCAGCCAACTGGGACGGGGTAAGTATTATTGGGATTTGAGGCCCGTGATTGCCGTCACTATTACGGACTTTATCTTATTCGACGATCCAGAGGTGGATCAGTCCTTGCCCATTTCCCGGTTCAGCATTCTGAATGAAGAAACCCACGCCCTTTGCACCTCGCAATTGCGCTGGATTTTTGTGGAATTACCGAAATTTGGTAAGGATTTGGTGGACTTAGAAGGACTGGTTGATCGCTGGTTATTTTTCCTGCAACGGGCAGGGGAGTTGCAACAAGCTCCTCCAGAATTGACTAGCGATCATGATTTACAGTCAGCCCTAGACATTGCCAACGAAAGTCAACTGTCTCCGGCGGAGTTGCGCTTTTTTGAGGCGGAACTCGATCGACTGCGCGTCATGCAAGGGCAAATTTTCAGCGCTCGGGACGAGGGTCTTGCGGAAGGACTAGCGGAAGGACTAGCGGAAGGGCTGGCTGAAGGGCTGGCAGCAGGGCGTGCTGAGGGGATCACCTTAGGTGCAAAGCAGCGAGAACTGGAAATTGCCCGCGAGCTGCTGAAAACGCTGGATCCGGAAACGGTCAGCCGGGTGACGGGCTTGTCGATCGAGCAAGTACAGGAGCTGGCCCAAGCCGATGATCCTTAAAATTGCGCCAAAGTTGCGCCAAAAATTGCACCCAAATTGCGCCGGGTTCATTAAGACCAAAACACCAACCCCAACGGGTCATGTCGCCCACTGCAAACCAAGGACAAATCCCCAAAGGGCGAAACCCTTGCCTTATACTGCGATCAAACGCTCCCCGATCGCCCAAGAGCTAACGGGAGCAACGATTCGATCGGCTCTTTGAACCCACGCCGCAAACTACCATGCTGGAACTGTACCAATTTGAGTTGTCGGCTTACTGCGAGAAGGTGCGCCTTGCGCTGGACTACAAGAGCCTGGACTACCGCAAAGTTGAAGTGACTCCCGGAGTCGGGCAAATTGATGTTTTTCGGTTGTCGGGCCAGCGCCAAGTGCCCCTGCTGAAGGATGGCAACGAGGTGATTGCCGACTCAACCGCGATTTTGAACTATCTCGATCGCGCCTATCCCGATCGCCCCCTTTTGCCCCCCAATCCTGCCGAGCGGGCCTTGGCGACGGTGCTGGAAGCTTGGGCCGATGATTCGTTCTATGCCGATGCCCGCAAGGTTTTTCTGGCCACCCTGGGGCAAGATCCGGGCTACCGCACGGCCCTGTTGCCGGATGAAACGCCGGATCCGTTGAAGACCCTGGTGGGCTTCATTCCCGGCGAGGTTTTTGGGGTGATGGGAGCCGGTGTGGGTCTCACGCCAGAGGTGCTGAAAAAGGCTAAGGACAACCTCAGCCGCGCGATCGAAAGTCTATGCAGCCTTTTGGAAGCAAATCCCTACCTGACTGGCAGTCAACCCACCCTGGCCGATGTGGCGGTGGCGGCGGTGAGTGTGTTGGTGAAAATTCCCAGCACGCCCTACTTTGATGTACCGATCGGGCTGCGTGGGCGCGGCATTCCGGGCATTGCTGACAATCCGGCCTATGCTCGCTTCTTTGACTGGCGCGATCAGTTCTATCGTGACTTTCGCACGCCCTTGACCGGTGCGGCCAGTGCCAGCTCCAGCAGCAATGCCGGGCCCACGACTATCTCGATCGACTAGGGCTTCAGAGCATGGTTCGATCGAGCATGATTCTGCCTGAAACAGCTCGATCGAACCCACTAAACCCCGATCGAACCCGATCAACCTCATCTCCACCCCTATGCCGACTGCTCGCCGGGCCCGCCCCGATCGCCCTGCCCGATCGCCTCGATCCTCCCGATCGCGGGTGACGCTGCTGTCGTTGTGGCAATCGCGGCGGGCGGCCCGCAATCGCAAGGTGTCTCCCCTGCCGCCCAAGCCGCCACTACCGCGGCCCATTCAGCGCCTGAAGCGAATTCAGCGTTGGTCGGCCATTGCGGCAATGGTTTCGATCGCTCTGGCCGTGTTGGTTTATGCCCAAACGGTGCAGTTGCAACAGGCTTGGACAATGGACTATCGCAAACTCCAAAGTCTTCAGCGCCAAGAACGAGATTTGCGCGTGGCCCTAGAGGTGTTGAAAGACAAGGTGGCCCGCCAAGCGGCGGCGACCGACTCCACCTTGCAACCCCCCCCACCGAAACAACTGATTTTCCTGAAGCCCGCCAACACGACGGAAGCCACCGGCCGATCGCCCAACATGCCCGCAGCGTTGCCACCGGCCACGGGTGAGGGGCAACAACCCACCGAACCCAAACCGATCGGCTACTGATTCCCGGTTACGATTCTCAATCCTGCGATGGTTATGGATCGCCCCTTGAGCCATTGAACCGCCACTCGGGCTTAAGCTCGGCGGTAGCGCATTCCCGGCAAGTTTTCCACCAGGCCCAATAGCTCCAATTCCGTAAGGGCCGCCATCACGTTTCCGGGACTGAGGCCGCTGGCCGCCACGATCGCATCCAGGGCCGTGGGAGTTGGGTCGATCGCCCGCAAAACGGCAGCCGGAGCCGGAGCCAGGTTTGGTGGTGGCGGCATTGGGGCGACGGCTGGCTTGGCCGTTGGGGTTGGTCCAGGAGCAGCGGGCCCCGGAACGGGCGATCGGGCGGTTTCACTGGTGGTGGCGGACTCCGCCCGATCGAGCTGGGGCAGGGCCCCCAAACAATCCAACAGATGGTTTTCGCTCAAAATGACCTGCGCACCGCTGTTAATCAGCTTCAGGCAACCGGCCGAAAGGGGCATGTCCAATGACCCGGGCAACACATAAACATCTCGGCCATAGTCGGCCGCTTGATTCGCAGTGATCAGTGCTCCCGATCGCTCGCCGCCTTCAATCACGATGGTTGCCCGCGCCAGCCCCGCCACAATTCGGTTACGGCGCGGAAAGTGGGCGCGATCGGGCCCCGTGCCGCTGGGATATTCACTGAGGGCAAACCCGGAGCCGGGATAGTCAAACGTACCCACAATTCGACCATAGAGATCGCGGTTGCCCGTGGGATAGACCCGATCGACCCCGGTTCCCAAAACAGCAATGGTGCGCCCACCCGCCGCCAAACAAGCACGATGGCTTTCCGCATCTACGCCCTCCGCCAACCCAGAAACAATGCCAAACCCCGCTTTGGTGAGACAGGTGGTGAGCCGATTAGTCCATCGCTGGCCATAGTCCGACGGTTGGCGCGTGCCCACAATCGCCACCAGAGGTTGCGTTCCCTGAAGTTCCGCCGGGTGGGGTTGGCCTCGGTAATACAACAGAGCTGGGAAATCTGGCAACTCCCGCAGCAGTTGGGGATAGTCTGGATCGGCGGGAGTCCAAAACTGGGGATTTTTTTGAGTCCAATCGGCCAAGAGCTGCTCAGGGTCGATCGCCGATCGCCCGGCCAGGATTTTCGCCAGCCGTTGGGGGCCGATGCCTTCGATGGGGGTTAAGTCCCCGGGCGCTGCCTGCCAAGCGGCGGCCAAGGAACCAAAGGCCCGCTGGAGCCGCTGCAAGAGCACGGGGCCCACATCCGGAACCCGCGACCAGGCCAACCAGGCAGCTCGCTCCGTGGAAGGTGCAGTGGGGTGCGATCGGGACAGATTCAAAACAGATTCAAATTAGGAGGGCTAATTAACAGTGAACAGATTTGGTATCAACCGATTGGTATCATAGGGGGGCTATCGCGTCGTGTTCGATCGGGGCTGCCTTAGCCAAGCGTTCGATCGCGATTCGACAGTGCCCCTGTGGGCCCCCGTCGGCACTGAGTCACCGTTGGTAACTTCGCTATCGCGTTGGCCTTTGCCCCGGCTTGCCCCACAACTTGGCTGCCCAAGCCTCTTTCCTCGTTCGGAGCAATACAAATGCTGGCGCTTAAAATCACTGTATACGTTGTTGTCTCGTTCTTCATTGGCCTGTTTGTGTTTGGTTTTCTGTCCAACGACCCGGCCCGGAACCCCAACCGTCGCGATTTTGAATAAACCTGGGCTGGATTTTGGAATGCCATCGCTAGCCATCGATGGGTTGTCCATCGGCGCGATCGCAATTCCGAGCTTCAATCCTGCTCCTTGTGTTGATGATGAAACTCAGCGATAGCGACCAGTTTGCTACGCTGAGTTTTTGTGTGTGGCAGCAAGGATCCCAATGGCGGCATCTCTTGCCATATCCCCAGTACAATGACCACGCAAGCACGCTCACCCAAGGGATTGTCTGGGGCTGAGTAGTGGCCGGCTGGATGGTTTACTTGCGATCGAGATCCGGCTCGATGGTGTGGTTGATTGTCGTGATTTTTTGCCCATTGGACGACTGATTTATGCCCTACCCGGTGCTACCGCCCGAGATGCCGCCGCTAGTCCAGGACGTGGCTGTAACGCGGGAAACTGAGCCGACGGCCGCCGAGGGCGATCGCCCCCCTGAGCCAAATTCAACCGCCCCCGCGTCGGTTCCCCTGCGCCGGTTAGGATCTCTGCCGCCTCAGCCGGCTCGCAGCTTGCGGCCCGGATCCTTGCGAGATTTTCGGCAACAGCACCGCCAAGACCGACGGGCCGCCGACCAGTTGGGGCCGAATCGGGCCTTGATTCATATCGATCGACAAATCGATCGGCAAGTGGATCCGCCCAACCGACAAAACCCACCCCGCCCGCAGACCGAAGAGCGGACAACCGCCACCAGCAACGGGAAGAACCCGCCGGCTGGATTGCCGCCGCTACGTCGCTGGGCAAGACCCACTCGCGATCAAACAACGTCCCCCCAATTAACCCAGTCCACCGATCGACCGTCAGCCGCCAACCCTGGCCGACTCGGGGGATCCACAGCAGTCAGATCCACAACAGTTGGATCCACAACTGAGGGATCTACAACTGAGGGAGCAACGGTCTACGCCGCTCAGGATCCAACGAACCAACCCAATGCTCAAGGCGCTGGGCAACAGCTCCGGGCAGACAATCCCGATGAGGATCCCCTGCGGAATGTGCCACCCCTGTTTCCTCGGGAAGGGCCAGGGCCGGTGACCGAACCACCCAATGGAACCGAGGGGCCGGAGATACCGCCTCCCGAGCCAGCCACGGGCGATCCACCGTTCCCGCCGCGATCGAGCGATCAACCCCCATCCCCCACGGATCCGCAGCCGACAGAGCGACCGATCGACCCCGATCGACCGCCCCAACCGGTGAATGCGGGAGACCCCAACAATTCACCGAACCGAACCGATCGACCCGGTGGCGGTCGGCCCCCGCGGCCAGAGTTGCCCAATTTGCCCCCCGGCGCGATCGGGGCGATTGAAGTAACGGCCGATCGACAGGAATTCGACTCGGTTCGACAAATTTTCATCGCGATCGGCAACGTCACCATGCGTTACCAAGGAGCCGTGATCAATGCCGATCGACTCCAGGTCAGCCTTGACAATCGAATTGCCCTTGCAGAAGGCAACGTAGCCCTCACCCGTGGCCAGCAGGTGATTCGGGGCGCAAGGATGGAATACAACCTCGTGCAGGGGGATGGTTCCCTGTTTGAGAGCTACGGCGAAATTTTCCAGCCCACCACTGGCGAAGACTTTGCCCCGGCAGAGGTGATCACCGCCGGGCCCTATAATCCCGCCCTCGATCGCCCCTTGAGCGATCGCATTTCGGCCAACGAGCCGCTGCGGGATGTGCGCCAAACGGGTCAATTTGGGCTGCAAGTGGGCACGGGCAATTTTGGGCTACTGGATCCGCCGCCGGGCCAGGTGGGCGAGGTGCAAAACTTCCGCTTCCAGGCCGATCGGGTCGATTTTGACCCCAATGGCTGGGTGGCCCAAAACGTGCGGATCACCAATGATCCCTTTTCGCCCCCGGAAACGGAAATTCGGGCCGATCGGGCCCGGCTGCGGCGCTTGTCGCCCTTGCGGGATGAGCTAATTGCTGATCGCCCCCGGGTGGTGTTTGACAATCGCTTCACCCTGCCCCTGTTGGTGCGCCGAACGGTGATCGATCGCCGGGAACGGCCGCCCCAGCCCTTTGAAATTCGCTACGACGGTGAAGATCGAGGCGGGCTATACATTCAACGGCAATTCGACGTAATTCGCACGCCCCGAGTTCGTCTGCGGGTCACGCCTCAATACCTGATCCAGCGGGCCCTATTTGACGAACAAGCCAACGGGCCGATCGGGCTGGATGTGTTGGGCTTGCAGGCTCGACTGACAGCGCAACTGTCCCCCACCACTTCTCTGCTGGGCGTGGTGCGAGCCGTGACGCTCGATCCCGATCGCTTTGAAGATGACTTCCGAGGCAGCGTTCGGCTCAATCAAATCATCCCCACCGGTTGGGGGCCCCACTCCCTCACCCTGGAATATAGCTATCGCGATCGGTTATTTAACGGCTCCTTTGGGTTCCGCACCGTGCAACGCAGCATCGGGGCCGTCTTTGCCTCGCCCCAAATCCGGATTGGCAACACCGGCTTCATTGCCAACTACCAATTGGGCTACCAAAACATCAATGCCCAATCGGACTTTGGTGAATTGATTGATGAACCCAGCCGCAACACGGACGATCGAATCACCCTCGATCGCACGCAAATGGCAATTGCAGTGGCCCGCCCGATCGTCCTGTGGCGTGGCGAAGCTTTGCCGGCCACACCCGAAGCCGGCCTGCGCTACAGTCCTGTGGCCCTGCGGCCGAGCATCGTGCTGGTTCCCCGCTTGCAAATGGTTTGGCAAAACTACAGCAGCGGCGACTATCAAAACGTGCTCACCGGCTCGATCGTCCTCCAGGGACAGTTGGGCCATTTTTCCCGTCCTTGGCTAGACTACACGGCCTTCACCTTGGGCTACATCGAAAACTGGCGACATGGTTCCTCGCCGTTCCTGTTCGATCGCGTCGGGGATGCGCGGGTGGTGGTCGTTGGCCTCACGCAGCAAATTTATGGCCCCTTCCGGGTTGGCTTCCAGCAGGTCTACAACGTTGATACGGGCGAACGGATCGACAGTAACTACACCCTGGAATATAGCCGCCGCACCTACGGTCTGCTGTTGCGCGTTGATCCAGAGCGCCAATCCGGCTCCCTGCAACTGCGGATCACGGATTTCAACTGGACGGGCAGCGGTCAGGAATTTGGTGATATCTAGGCCCAATCGATCGATTATGGCCTGATCGCCTTCACCTCCAGCCTTGATCTAAAACGATCGGCAAGTCATGAAACAGATGCCATAAAGCGATTAACAGGTGGGCATTGCCCATCCCACCGGCCACTCAAACCTTGCTCTTAAATGGGCAGGTTGGCTCTGGGGTCGAACGACTCGATCGCCCGTAATTGCTCATACAACGCCAACTCATCGGTGCTCAATTGGGTTGGCGTAGCGATTTGGATTTCCACAATCTGATCGCCCCGGCGATCGCGGTTGATCGGATAGCCCTTATTCGACAGGCGCAGCCGCTGGCCGTGGCGCACCCCGCGCGGCAGGTTCATCTTCACCATCCCATCCAAGGTCGGTACTTCGATCGCGCTGCCCAACACCGCCTCGCTGGGGGTGACTGGTACTTCGCAATAGAGATCGACCCCCTCCAGCCGGAAAAAGTCGTGGGGGGCGACGGTGATTTTCAGGAACAAATCACCGCCATTAATTCCCTGATTTTTGAGGCGGATCCGCTGGCCAGTCACCAACCCTGGCGGCATGTTCACCTCCAGAGATCGGCCGTCTTCTAGTCGAATTCGTTCCCGGCCGCCACTGAAGGCCTTTTCTAGGGGAATGGTTAACCGTGCTTCCGCATCCCGGGCAACCGGTGGCTTCACGGTATAGGCCGTGCGGGTTGTGCCGGGCCGGTAGTAATCTCGATTGCCGGGCTGGGGTGGGGCCGTCGGTTCGCCGCGTCGATTCAACAGCCGATCGACAAAGCTATTGAAGTCAATAAACTCGCTGTAGTCCAGGTTGTCGGCCACCCGAGATTCGGAGCGATCGCCCCAGGTGCGTCCTGCCGCTGCCCGCCGGGCATTTTGGAATCCCTTCTGTTTCCAAAATTTGCTGTATTCGTCGTATTGGGCCCGCTTGGTTGTGTCCGAAAGTACCTCGTAGGCTTCGCCAATGTCCTTGAATCGCTCTTCGGCTTCCTTGTTTCCGGGGTTCAGGTCGGGGTGATATTGCCGAGCCAGTCGCCGGAAGGCCCGTTTAATTTCGTCGCCGCTGGCCTCTTTGGCAACACCGAGAATTGCGTAGTAGTTGCGGAAGTTTTGCATTCGGGGAGGTCAAGTTCAAACGGCTGCGATCGCGATCGGCGCTTCGGCTTTCCAGCTTACCGCGATGGGCCCTTAGGCGTTCGATCGGCTAACCGATCCGGTCGATTGGCAGCGCGATCGGCAATCTGCGGCCATCTAACGACCGGCCGCAGATTGCGATCGCCCAACCATTCCAAGCGCGATCAGCAGCAGGTGACCAGAGCCGGATCGGGAGCGTCCTGGATCAACCCGCATGTCTTAATCCATGTCTTGATCTAGGGATGCCCGCTGACCCCGGAAGATCGCCCCTCAGCTATAGTGAGGGGATGGAGCCAATCACGGCGCGATCGCCCGTCCGGCTCGGATTTTTGACTTGTTATTTGCTGATTAAACCCATCATGGCCGCAAAACCCGCTGCTCCCTCCTTTTCCATGGAGGACTTCATGGCTGCCCTCGACGAAAAAACCGTCTCTTTTGAGGCGGGGCAACGGGTCAAGGGCAAACCCTTTGAGTACGCCAACGACGGGGTTTATGTAGACATTGGCGGCAAATCCGCTGCGTTTTTGCCGGTGCGCGAAGCCGCCATGCGCGAACCCTCGGGCGCTGAGGAACTGCAAAACCTGTTGCCGCCCAATGTGGAGCGCGAGTTCATTGTGCTCAAGGAAGCCAACGCAGATGGTCAGGTGACCATTTCAATTCGACAAATGGTGTTGGATCAGGCCTGGAAAGAGTTGGCCAAGGCCCAAGAGGAAAAACAGGCGATCGCCGCGCGTGTGAATGGGGTCAACAAAGGCGGCGTGACGGCGGCCGTGATGGGCTTGCGGGGGTTCATTCCCCGATCGCACCTGGTGGAGCGGGAGGATTTGGACTCGTTGGTGGGCCAAACCTTGACCGTCGTGCCGATCGAGGTGAACCGCAATGCCAAAAAATTGGTGCTCTCGAACCGGGAAGCGGCCAAGGTGGGCCTGATGGCACGCCTGAAGGTGAACCAACTCATTGAAGGTAAAATCACCGGGATTCGCCCCTTTGGCGTGTTTGTGAGCTTTGAGGGCAACACAGGGCTGCTGCATGTCAAGCAAATGAGCCAAGCCCATGTGGCCTCGATCGAGGATCTGTTCAGCCAGGGCGAAAGGATCCGGGCCGTGATTATGGAAATTGATGAGTGGAAGGGACGGATCGCCCTCTCAACAGCGGTGCTGGAAAATCATCGGGGCGAAATGTTGGAAAACAAGGCCACGGTGATGACCGAGGCGATCGCCCGTCATGCCCAGCTTTATCCCCACTGGGACGCAGAGCCGGAGCCGATCGCGGAGTCCAGCCCGGAGCCAACCGAGCAGCCCACCGCCCCAGAAGCCGCAGAATCGATCGCACCGACTGACTCAAGTGAGTCAAGCGAATCAAGCGAATCAACCGCAGCCCAGGCCAGCCCCGAGGCGATCGCCCCGGAAACGCCAGACAACCCGGCAGCAGTGGAACCCGCCACCAAGCCAGAACCGGCCCCTGCGCCCAAGGCCCCGATCCGGCTGGTGGATTTGAAACCGAAACCTAGCCGCGCTCCTGAGTCGGACGCATAGCCCCTATGATCCCGATCGCCCTGGTCTTGGCCCTTTGCCTGGAATGGGCGATCGCCCCGGCGGCGATCGCGGGTTTGCCTCCTAGCCCACTCGCCCAAGCCACCCCGAACCAACCGGCAGAAATTCGGAGCGATCGGCTGGGGTTCAATGGCCTGCGCTTGGGCGACAATCCCCAGCGGGTGCGCGCCCGACTGGGCCGGCCCCAACGCACCCAAAACCAGCCCCCTGGCAACTATGACCGCTACGAGGCTTGGTATTACCCCAACCTGATTTTGGGCTTTGGTGATGGAGCGTTGGCCATGATCACGACGACGCGGCCCAACTGGGGAACGGCTGAAGGGGTACGGGTGGGCGATCGCTCCAGCCGCATCCTGGCCGTTTACGGAGAACCCAATTGGCGCAATTCCGATCGCTGGGGCTACCTGACCGATGACGGGGCTTTTTTGACCTTGCGCCTACGGGGCGATCGGATCGTGGAAATTCTCTGCGGTTGGCTGCCCGATTAAGTTGGCTGCCCGATTAAGTTGGTTACCCAATTTTTAAGTTGGTTGCCCAATTCATGATTCAGCACCCATGAGCAACCATGGCTAAAAAGCAAAAATTTCCGCATCTCTTGGGTTCCAAGTGGACGGCCCGCCAGCGCACCTTCGGCTGGCGACATTTCCAGGTGAACAATCGCAAAAACGAGGGCGATCGAGTCTATGCGGAATTGGTGGCCTCCTGCGATCCCAATGCGCGGTTTTGGATTGATGC
The DNA here is from genome assembly GCF_014698135.1 of Limnothrix sp. FACHB-881. Lineage (NCBI taxonomy): Bacteria > Bacillati > Cyanobacteriota > Cyanophyceae > Pseudanabaenales > Pseudanabaenaceae > Limnothrix > Limnothrix sp. FACHB-881. Next base: position 10,997 of record NZ_JACJSN010000001.1, on the reverse strand, counting down.
GCGCAATCTCAAAAACCGTGATCTGTGGGCAGCGGGCTGGCAAACCCTCGAAGAAATTGAAATTCTGGCAGCGGTCGATCGGGGCGATGACCTGAGCGAAGAAGTGGAAGTGCTGCACCCGGACGCGTTGTGATGCCCAGCCCCCAGCCGCCACTTGGAAGGGCCATGGGGCTAGGGCCGATCGTCATTTCCTAGGATCAGTTGATTTTCCATGCACAACCGTCGTAACAGGGGGCTTGAGCATCTTGTCCCCCGCTCGATCGATCAACGGTTGTATTAGGGTGGTGGGAATAAAGATCAACGGAGAGGGTGGGATTCGAACCCACGGAACCTTGCGGCTCACTCGATTTCAAGTCGAGCGCATTCGACCACTCTGCCACCTCTCCCGGTAAGCCCTGTTATTTTACCCCTGTCGGCGCAAAATCGACCCCTGATTCTGAGATTTCCCACCCAGTCAGCGGAATTTGAAACTGCTGCGGGGCTGCGATCGCGGCCAAATCTGCCCGGAACTGCACCACGGGGCCAATGATGGCGATCGCCGGGGCAGAAAATCCCGTTTCGGTCACTCGATCGCACACCGTTTCTAAGGTGGCCACCAATTCCGCCTGTTCAGGACGGGTTCCCCACCGAATCAGCGCCACGGGATCGGTGGGCGATCGCCCCGCTGAAATCAAGGCGGGCACAATCTGGTTCAGGTTATGCACACCCATATAGATCACGATCGTTTCAGCACTTTGGGCGATCGCTGACCAATTCACCTGGGGGCGATATTTCCCCGCCGACTCGTGCCCCGTCACAAACACCACCGATGAGCTGTAGTCGCGATGGGTTAAGGGAATGCCCGCATAGGCCGGCGCAGCGATGCCAGCCGTCACGCCCGGCACCACCTCCACCGGCACACCCGATCGCAACAGATCTTGCATTTCCTCCCCCCCTCGGCCAAACACAAAGGGATCGCCCCCTTTCAGCCGCACCACGATCGCCGCTGTCTGGGCTTTTTCAATCAGTAATTGGGTGGTTTCTGCTTGCAACTTTGAGTGACGGCCCCGGCGTTTTCCCGCGTCAATTCGTTCCGCCTGGGGATTAATCATGGCCAGAATCGGGGCACTCACCAACGCATCGTAAACCACCACATCGGCCAATTCGAGCAATGTCTTTCCCTTCAGGGTCAGCAAGCCCGGATCGCCAGGCCCCGCCCCCACCAAATAAACCTTCCCGATCGGCTGGGGAGTCGCAAAGTCGGTCATGAATGAGAACTACCGGAACGTTCGAGATATTGATCTTAAAGGATGCCTGAGCAGTATTTCGGGGAGCAATTTTGGGGTCATGGGCTACCGACATCGCCCAACTGTGCCTACTGGGGTTTGCATTTACCCGCACGAATCAGCCCCACGCGCTTGGCGATCGCCTCCGCCAGCTCGCCATAGGGGCCCCACCGATCGCCCGTTGGATGGGGATTGGGCAAATCGGCCAGGCGATCGCTCGGGACAATTTCGCAGCGATCGTCTGCACAGCGCACAATATAGAGTCCCGGGACTTCCATCAACGTCTTCAATCTGTTGATTAACCCTAATTACCGAAATTGCCGATCGGCCAATTAATTAATCAATCACCCAATTGAGCAATCACCGAGCCGATCGCCCGTTGATGAACAGCAGCTTGCTTCCTCAAAGATCTAATCAGCTATCGGGGAGCAGTAGCGGCGCTGGCTCCAGCATTTTCACCATCCTTCAGCTTGGCAATTTCCCCTTGCAACACTTCCAGGGCCTTCGCGTATTGGGCATCTTCTAGCGTGCCAATTTTGTCGCGGTTTTCACTCAGGAACTCCCGTTGTTGATCGGTCAATTCCACCTTGATATCGGGATCGATCCCGTGTTTGTTGATGTCGCGACCGCTGGGAGTCAAATATTTAGCCACCGTCACCGCCATCCCGGAACCATCGCCCAGGTTCCGAACTGACTGCACCAACCCTTTCCCAAAGGTTTTCGTACCAATCAAAACGGCGCGTTGATTGTCCTGCAAAGCTCCAGACAGAATTTCACTGGCGCTGGCAGACCCCCCATCCACCAAAACCACGAGGGGTTTGTTCGTGAGGGCCGTGCGGTTGGCCTGTTGCCGATCGGTCTCGCCGTTGCGATCGACCGTGGACACGATCGCCCCCTCATTCATCCACATCCGCGCGATGTCAATGCTGGCATACAGCAAGCCACCGGGATTGGAGCGTAAATCCAACACATAGCCAGAAACGTTTTGGGATTCTAGCTTTTGGATGGCTTCGCGCATTTCCGTGGCGGCGTTGGCGCTGAATTGGGTCAGGCGAATGTAGCCGATCGGGGCTGTGCCGTCTTTGGGCCGCTCGCTGAAACTCACCGGATGCAGCTCAATACGGGCCCGCTCGATCGTGTAAGTCATGGTGCGATCGCCCCGTTGCAGGGTCAACACCACCGTGGTTCCCACCGGGCCGCGAATCAGCTTCACGGCTTGGTTAATATCCATCCCCTTGGTGGATTTGCCGTCAATGCTCAGGATTTTATCCTTCGATAAAATGCCCGCCTTGGCCGCCGGGGAGCCATCGATCGGGGAAACAACGACCAATTCCTTGGTTTTCTTGTCTTCACCCAACTGCAATCCCACCCCCGTCAGTTCACCGGAGGTGTCGATTTGCATGTTGCGGAACTCATCGGGATCCATGAAGCGAGTGTAAGGATCGCCGAGTTTTTCCAGCATTTCCCGAATCGCTTTGTAGGCCGCTTCGGGTTGGGTATAGTCGCGGTTCAAATAGTCTTGGCGCACCGCTTGCCAGTCCACCTGGTTGAAGGTGCCATCCACATAGAGCCGATCGACAATTTGCCAAACCTCGTCGATCACTTCCTTCGGGTTTTCTTGGAAGAAAGCATGACCTTGCGAAAGGTGAATGCCCGCGCCTGTCAGAGTCACAGCAGCCACCGTTGTGGCCGCCGCACCTAAAACGAGCTTGCTATTCGCGATCGGCATAAGGCTCTAGTTCATCATTCGCGCGTCTCATTCTCATCATAGTGTTTTGCCGGGTCGATGGCGATTGGCAAGGCAATTAGGGCATCACTTGATTGAACAGGCTGCCCAGGGCGATCGCTTGGGCCCGGGGCATTTGGCCATAGCTGAATCGGTAGGGAATTTTTGACCCCAACAGCGGCCGCATAGTTTCTAGCAGGTAAGGACTGCCGTATAAAATCACGCCCGCTAATTGGTGGGATTCTTGAAGGGCTTTCAGCCAAGCGATCGCCCCTTGGGTGAGGTTGGCGCTGCCTCGGAAGGGATTGCCCCGGGCAAAAATTTGCAAAAGGGTGGGTTGCTGGGCCGCCAGGGAACCGATCGCCTCGAAATCTACCGGGCTGTAGCTGTCCACAATTTGCAGTTGCCCGATGCCCCACTGGCGCGGCCAGGCGATCGCCGGGACAAATTGCCCCAGGAAGTCACTGGCGATCGCGTCATCCACCACGATCAAATTGCGGGCGATCGGGCACTGGGTTGGAGTATCGGCCGGGGAGTCGATCGCCGCTTCGGGGGTCAGCTCTGCCAAAGTGCCCAAATTTTCCAAGGCTTCCTGGGCTAAGGTGCGATCGGGCGTTTCGGGTGTTTCGGGCGATCGGGGCAGGGCCAACACCCCGTTACCACCGCCCAAACTGCCTTCCAAAATGGCCGTCACGGTGGCTTGGTGCTGGGGCTGGCCCAATTGTCCCCGCAGGTCGATCGCGCTGGGGGGAACGTCGGCCGCCTGTCGATCGGCCGCCTGAAAAACCTTGCCCTTGGCTTGCCAAATCCGCGCCACCGATTCCCGAATCCGCTCCGGGGAAATGCGTCCCGCCTCCACAGCCTGGGCCACGGCCTCGATCGCCCCCGGGGGATCCACCGGCATCAACAAAATATCAGCCCCCGCTTCCACGGCCATCACGGGCGCTTCGTTGGCCCCATAGTGCCGAGCGATCGCCCCCATCACCAGCGCATCGGTCACAATTAGCCCCCCAAAGCCCAAGTCTTGCCGCAGCAACTGGGTCAAAATCGATCGCGACAGGGTGGCGGGCAGTTGGGCATCAAGGGCGGGAATTTGCAAATGGGCACTCATCACCGCATCCACACCGGCCTCGATCGCCGCCCCAAAGGGAGGCAGCTCGATCGCGTTCAATCGTGGGCGATCGTGGGGAATCACCGGTAGAGACAAATGGGAATCGATCGCCGTGTCGCCATGGCCCGGAAAATGCTTGGCCGCCGTCAAAATCGGGAACTGATGGGCCCCGGCGATGAAGGCCGCGGCCAGTTGCCCGACCAATTGCGGATCGTCCCCAAACGATCGCACATTAATCACCGGATTAGCAGGATTGTTATTCACATCCACCACCGGCCCCAGCAACCAATTCAGCCCGATCGCTTGGGCTTCCGCTGCCGTCATGGCTCCCAAGTTGTGGGCCAAGGTCAGCGCTTGGGGTAAGTCCTGCTGTGCCAACGCGCCGAGGGCCATCAGGGGCGGCCCTTGGGTGGCTCCCCCAAACCGCTGCCCCACGCCCTCTTCAATATCCGCCGCAATCAGCAGAGGCACGGGGGCCCACCGTTGAAACTCATGGGTTCGCAGCGCCACCTCTGCCGCGCCCCCACCCAGCAGAATCACGCCCCCCACGCCCAACTCCTGGATCCAAGATTCCAGCACCGAGGCGATCGGCTCCCAAGCGGGATAGCGAATTTGGGCATCAAACAGAAAGCCCGAAGCCCGCACAACAACCATTTGGGCAATCTGTTGGCGCAGGGTCAGGCGATCGAGGTCAGGCAAGGGGAACGGGGCCGAAACAGTCATGGCAGCAACTCTAGGCAACTTCTCGCGATTCCTGGTGGAACCATAACCAACAATGAGGCTTTTCGGCCAGCATAGGCTCGTAATCGCACTCACAGCCAAGCAATGCCGTGCTCACTTTTGCTGCTGTTTGCGTTCGTGCTCATCCGGGTCTTGGCCGCAAATCACCTTGGCCGCCTCAAACCCGTCCTGTCGATTTTGGTCAATGCATTCCGACCAGGCTTTGTTTTTCTCGATTGCCCGTTCAAAATCAGACTTGCCAAACAGCACATTCCACATCGGCGGCACGATCGCCATCATCGTCGCACCAAACAACACACACACCACCCGTTCAACCCAAACGTTGGATCGCTTAGGGGACTTGTCGGAAACCGTCTTGGTAATTTTGGGAGCCATCGGACTGGATGAAAAACTAGCCCAATCCTAGCGAAGAAGGCGAGCCAATCGGGCCCTCTTTCGCCTCTTCTCACTCCGAATCCATCCGCTGTAGTGGATCCTTCAATTTCTAAAGATCATCCGTTTCAACCCCCAGGATCCGGGCAACCTGCATGATCACCACAACTTCCTTGGATACCATAGCCGCCTGCTTTTACCGCTGAGATCGCATCTTTCTTCTTAACGGTGAGATTATTCCACCACCATTGATTGCGGGCCCGCCCCTTCAACAAACCCGACTTAACCGCCTCTCAAGGCAGGTCGATCGCCCCCATAGCCTCAAGGGCCTTCCACAACACCGCCACCCCCACTTGTTCCGACACCGCTTGGGGATCGAACTTACCATCGGCCACATATTTTCCCGCTTGATAGTGATTGCTCCCGCTCCACAGATAGGGCGTGAGCACCGTGGGGCGATAGAGCCGATAGCCAAAGCCGTTGAACCGTTCGGCTCGCCACAGCCAAGCCCCCAAGGAATGATCCTTCACGCGCGGGCCGTCAAACTCCTTGAGGGTGAGGGCATCGATCGCGCTGTCTTCCCAAGTTTTGAAGGGGCCCCGCCCGATCGGCTCGATCGTGGTGCGCTGGCTGAGGGGTTGCCCGTTGTGTAAATGGCAGCGAAAGTCACAGGTGGACTCTAGGTTGTGAATCGCCGCCACAAACCACCAGGGCACTTGGATCGCAGTCTCAATGGCCCCATAGCGCGATCGAAACTTCAAAGCGCGATCGGCTGCTTGCTTGGCCCTGGCTTGCCAGTTGGAGCGGATTTGGCAAGTTTCCCAGAGGCGATCGTATTCAGGCTTGAGATCCGGAAGGCGGGTGGAGGAAACCATCGCGAGGACAACGACAGGCGTTGCAATCTCTCTGCTAAATCCACGATAACGCTGGACGGAGATGAGGGCGCTGGGTTGGGGAAATTGTTAATGCTGTTTGAGCATATTGTCTGAGCGTATTGTCTGAGCGTACCGATTGATTACGGCAATTGATCACGGCATTAGCGATCGGCCCGGGAACGATCGGGCAACTCCTGTTCCTGGGCCAGGGCCCGAATGGCCGCCCATTCCCGATCGCTCAAGGGTTGTTCCTCCAGCTCGATCGAGAACGTATCCCGAGCGGCCTGAGTCAGGGTCGCCACCAGGTGCGATCGGGACAGGGGCGGCAACCGGGGTTCCAGCGGCTCCGTGCCAAAGATCTGGCCATGGAGCGATCGGTTGGGATACAGGGCGATCGAACCATGTTGCAGCACCGCCGCGCCTCGCAAATATTGAGCGCTGCCGATTAACTTTTCGCCGCCGTCAGCCAGCACCAAATCCGCATCGGTGGCCAGCGCAAAACAGTTGGCTTGGTTACGCAAACCGACCGATCGCCCCTCGCCAAACCGCAACTCCACCCCCAGAGCCTGCCAACCCGCAATCAAAAATCGACAAATGCGGCAATAGGCATCCCGACGGCTGCCGAACTGGGAGCCAATGACCGCATAGGTGAGATCATCCCCATGGAGCACTGCCCGGCCCCCCGTGGGCCGCCGCACCAGGGGAATCGGGCGATCGGCCCATTGCAACTGTTCCCAAGCGGCCGGGTAACGCCGTTGATGGAACCCCAGAGAAATGGTGGGTTCCGACCAGGTATAAAACCGCAGAACCGGCGGGCCCGCTGCTTGAACATGCTGCTCAAACAACCAGCGATCGGTCGCCATTTGCACCGCGCCGGATTCGTTCAGGGTTGGGATCAGTCGCCAGCGATCGCCCATGGCCTCAATTGGTGAATAGCCTCAATTTGTGGATATATCAATCGCGGCCCCGCAACTCGCCAGCAAAAGCCGCTTTAACCAAATTCCGCTTGCAGTGCTTCATCATTGTCATCGGCGATCGAAGCCACCAGCGTGATCGATCGGGAAATTTCCCCCGGCGACAGTTCCGCCACCGTGCGGGTTGTGGTCACCACCACAGAATTTTCCGCGATCGCGTAGCGGGCCTCAAAGGTGCTCAACCAATTAGCCGCCATCAGTTTTTTCAGCAACCCGGCCTCATCCTTCACCGGCAGATTCAACACCGATGACCACACCGTCAAAGTGTCATCGTCGGTTTCGCCCGTCAGTTGCACATAGACCTCCACCGAGCCGTATTGAAACCGCCAAAGGGACGATCCGCCGCTGCGATTAACCATAGCGCTGTTTTCTGTGGCCAAGCTGGAGATCACCGTTTCGATCGTCTCGATCGCGCTGGTGGGCCCTTCTGCTACGTCCAACAAAGCTTCTTCCGCCGCCGTTGTCATAGGTCTAAGTCAAGTGTTGAGTCAGGTTAGCGGGCTGGAGGGGATTTCGCCCCGCAGGAGCCGAGCAACTGGCCACAGGCCAGCCGCCCGATCGCCCCATGCCCACCCCATCCAGTGTGGTCGCAACGCTCGATCGATGCAACTGATACTGAATGTCTAATGCTGAACGTCTATTGCTGAGCGTCTGATGCTGAATATCTATTGCTGGATATTCGGGATCTTAATTTTCAGGATTTTCAGGGCGATCGCTCGGCTTCCGGGCCACCCAATATTTGCTCAGGAAATGGGTTGAGGTTTCCACCTGCTCAAACCCGGCCTTGTCCAAATAGGCCACCAAATCATCCGTGATGTAGTGGCGATAGAACGGTTCATGGAACGCCGCCGGGAACCCTGCCAACACCGGCTCCAGTTCCGGCGCATCGGCCGCCTGAATTGAATCGCACAGCACCACCGTGCCCCCCGGCTTCGTCACCCGGAACAGCTCTTGGATCACCTGGGAGCGCACCGGCCCCGGCAACTCATGAAACAAAAACGTGCTGGTGGTGATGTGGAAATAGTCATCCACATAGGGCAGCGCTTCCCCTTGGCCCTGGGCGAGTTGGGGCAGCTCACCGGGCTGTTGCGACAACATTTGATTCGCCTTGCGCAGATAGGCCGGCGACAGATCCAGCCCAAACAGCGCCGCCTTGGGCAGAATCGATCGAATGAATCGCAGGGTGCGCCCCGTCCCGCAAGCCACATCCAGCACCCGCAGATCGCGCCCCGTCACTTCTGGGAAAGCGCGTGCCCCCTGGGCGATCGAGGCCAACACCCGCCGCCGCATCGCATCCGCCGTCCCGTTAAACAGCAATTCCACCTGCAAATCGTACAAATTCGCAGACCAATCGCTCAGATAGCCATCGGTTTGGTAGTGGAAATTTTGTAGGTAATACTTCGGATAACCATTGGTGTCGATCGAGGGCGAAAACTCCTGAAAGCGCTTTTCCGACAGGCGCATCCACGTTTGGAACCCATCCCAAATCACCAACGGATAGAACTTCAGGAACTCATCCCAAGCATTTTCAAACACCAACTCAGGCCCATAAACCCCCCGCTCCACATCCTGCCAATCGGTTTCCAGCAGCGTTTGCATCCGGCGCTGCAACAACTGGAACACCTCCGGCGGCAGGCTTTGATTTCGTTGGGGCAGGGGTTTGATCGCATTCAAAACCCGCGTGTTCATTTGCTTGTGGGCCAAGCTAAAAGCTCCCTTGCCCTGCTGAAACGTCTGATAGGCCAGCTTCAGCAGGTCATTAGGATTCGGCAGCGAAAAAGGTTGCTGTGGGCGGCGATCGGTGGTGGCAGTCATGGCAATGGAAAATTTTGAAGGGCGATCGACCCGAGACCGGGAATGCGTCGATCGCTTGGATTATTAAGGGGCAAGTCCCCGGCGAAAACCAAACCCCGATGGCAATTGGGGCGGTCTTGAGGGTCTATTGTAACGAAAACTTTACGATCAATCGGGCGATCGGGCAGCGAAGCAGCCTGCTGGCGCGGTTTTCTCCCAGCATCGATATAACCAAACAACCGATCTTTAGAATGCTGAGGGCGATCGATCGCAATTTGGATGTTGTGGCACTGTTGGGTTTTGGCGGGGTGGTTAGACGCGAATCTCCTCGACCTGTGAGGCAATGGACTTTAATAATCGCAATACACCATATAGCCCGTTTTCTGGTTGGGAATAGATTGAAAAATCACTGGAAATCGCGTAGTGATTGCCTTGGATTTTCAAAAATAAAAAGTTATCGCCATTGGTGACTAATGCAAACAGGGGGCGATCGCGATCGGGGTTGGCGCAGGCATCAACTAAGGCCTGGGGAATGCCTGTTGAAGCGGCAAATCGGGTGCGTTTTGACTCGACGATCGCCACCCACAATTCTTGGCAAATCACCAACGTATCAATTCGCCCGGTGTAGCGTTCATTGCGATCGTCCACCACAATTTCGACGCTGGCTTCTGCTTGGAGCCGAAAGGGCGGATCGCAAAATCCTGCGAGATAAAGCAACGGCGAAACCAACAATAAGTTCACCGTTGCTTCGGTCAAATCTCCTTCGGCACTGCTGTAGCGATAGCTGGCACGAATGCGATCGAGGGTTTGGCATTCTGCTGGACTGAGAGTGATTTGGGCAGCTTGGGCGGCGGTTGCTTCGGCAAAGAAGGCGGGGTCAACGGTGGGGTTGAGCTGAAAGCGCGTTTCGACCTGGCGCAGACTGAGGAAGGATTGGGCGATCGCGAGGGTGTCTGGCATGGTTTCCTCCAAGAATGCAGCAATCCATCAACCTCTAACCTAGGGCAAATTCGGTGAAGGAGCGGATGCTGGGGTGATGGTAGCCCAGCACCAAATCTTCCTTGGGCACACCGCGATCGAGCAGTTGTTGCACGATTTCGATTTCGGTGCCGTTGTATTGAACCCAAATTTTGGCATCCTCTGGGCTGCTGCTTTTGATGTCAATGTGCATGATCAGGCCATAGTCGCGTCGCTTGGTTGTCCAGCCATCAATGACGACGGCATAGCGATCGTTGGCTTCATCAAAAATGGGGTTAACGGCGATCGCCCTGGCTTCGGGACGAATGGAAGCGTTGCGACGAAATTCGCAAAAATCGTTCAGCACTTCTTTGACGTATTGCCGATAGGTCGCTAGTTTTTCCATAGGGCAATGGTCTCCGTTGCGGGTTCATAAACTAACAGCTTGATTTGATAGTTCGTGATCGACATTTTGATAAATTCAAGCGTAAAGAAGCTTTCATAAATGACTTGGGGAACAGCCAGGAAGAGTTCCCGCGCAGGATCACTGACTTGTAAGGCTAATCGATAATTCAAAAATTGACCGAGTGCTAAATGAAACTCAGCGATTTCGGATCGGCCGCCAAAGGTTTTAATTTCTACGGCGATTTTCTGGCCGGCGCGTTCTGCTGCCAGCAGCTTTTCTGCCCCCAAGTCGATATACAAATCAACACCACCGAGCTTGAGACTCAGGGGATCATCCGTAATCGACCAATTTTCTTTTTCTAATGCGTTGCGAACCGCTTGGTGAAATAGATCTTTGGCCATAGAAATTGTCTTGGGCGATCGCGTTAGGCTTGCGAGCTGAGTTGGATTTTAGCTTAATCCCCAATTCTGCCGTAGGGTGCGTAGGGCAACGTTTTCTGGGTTTCTGATGTTTTCTTTGTGCCCTACGCACCGCCACCGTTGGCGCAGATCAACCGACTCGTGATCCCGAGGGGCGATCGATGGTGCGTGGGAGCCAAACCAGCCAAGCCGCTACCCCGAAAGCGTTCTCCCACAGCACCCTACGCGATCACCTCAAAATTTCGTAGATACTGTGTTCCCCGGATAGACGCAAGGGGCTGAGAGTGAAGAAAGGTAAAGCTTAAGAGCCAGGAGCTGTGGCGACCGCTAGTTGGCTGGGGTCAAACGGTCTGCCAT